>NZ_JBARWZ010000104.1:0-10133 GCF_049647105.1 Actinophytocola sp. | reverse complement strand
GGTTCTGAACCGTGGACTCGCGGGTTGGGGGTTAGGCGCGGCTGATTGTGTGTAGTAGGTCTCGGGCTTGTTGCTGGGTGTCCGGGAGGCGTTCCAGGCGGACCGCCGGGCGGTTGATGGACTTCAGTTGCGGGTCCACCTCGAGGCGTTGCGTGATCAGCCAGCCCGCGCTCAGAGCGCGGTCGCCGAACCCGGAGTCACGTTCCGCCAGTACCGCGGCCACCGACGGGCCGAGCAGCGCGACGCTCTCGCCGCCGTTGAAGACCTCCCGCAGTGCGTCCGCGACCAGGACCATCGCCATCAGCCGCGCCCAGCCGGTGACCGAGGACAGGTCCAGCGTCACCACGAGCAGCGCGTGCGTCTCCTCGGCGGGCGACCCGAGCCGCTCGGTGCGCCGGTACACCTCACCCAGCCGCGTCCGCAGGTACGCGAGCGTCGCCAGGTTGGTCAGGTTCTCCGTGGTCTCCGCGTTGCGCAGCTCCCCGAACGACGCCTCCGCCCACGCGAGCGCCGCCGATCGCACGAGCCGGGTCGGCGCGGCGTTGGGGTCGGTGGCGATGAGGCCGTCGCGGACTTCGGCGTTGGTCAGCACCGCGTGCAGCGCGGCCAGGTCGGTCAGCGTCTCGTCCAGTCCTGCGCCCGCCTCGGCACGCGCCCGCCCCAGTCCGGACAGCGCCGTCACCAGGTCCCTCCTGCGCACCGCGGACAGGCAGACCGCGTCCACCTCGGGTACGCCCCAGTCACTGGGGAACCGCCATCCCGCCGCGATGCTCGCCGTGCGCCACCGGGCGCGGAGGGCACGCAGCTCGTGACCGGGACCCTCCGCATCGCCACGATGTGAGCGCGGGTCCGCCTCACGAACTGTCACCTTCGCTCTTCCCTCCTCCGTACCCATCGGAGGAGAAACGTCGACCGGAAGCGACCGTGACGCCGTTCGGGCGAAAAATTTCTCTACGGATCGGTCTCGCGTACGACCATTCCGGTGTACGCATGGTGCCCTTCTGGCCATTTGGCGTCACACTTTGCCCGAGAGCGCGTCCAGTAGGGGGCCGAACCATATAGAGCCAGGTCCGGCGCTGCACGCATGCGAGTTCGAGGGAGAATCGTGGCCACCGTTCCGGCCGACGTTGAGGGTCCCGGCGACGCCGAGCTGATCGAGGCCGTACGCAAGGGGACTGTGTCCGCGTACGGGGCGCTGTACGAACGCCATGTCGCCGCCGCCTACAACCTCGCACGTCAGGTCTCCCGCTCACCGGCGGAGGCCGATGACCTGGTGTCCGAGGCCTTCGCCAAGGTGCTCGACACTCTCCGCGCCGGACGCGGCCCGGATTCAGCCTTCCGGGCGTACCTGCTGACCGCGCTCCGTCACACCGCCTACGACAGGACGCGGCGTGAGCGGAAGCTCGAACTGTCGGAAGACGTGTCCACGGTCTCCGGCGTCTCCGCCGATGCGATCAGCGAGGAGTTCGACGACCCCGCCGTCAAGGGCCTGGAGCGGTCACTCGCCGCGCAAGCGTTTGCGCGGCTGCCGGAACGCTGGCAGGCGGTCCTCTGGCACACCGAGATCGAGGGCCAGGCGCCCGCCGAGGTGGCACCGATCCTCGGCATGACCGCCAACGGCGTTTCCGCGCTCGCCTACCGCGCCCGCGAGGGTCTGCGGCAGGCCTACCTGCAGGTCCACCTCGTGGCGACCACCGACCGGTCCTGCCGCGCGGCCTCCGAGCGGCTCGGCGCGTGGACCCGGGGCGGCCTCGCCAAGCGGGAGAAGGCCCAGGTCGAAGCGCACCTCGACACGTGCGACCGCTGTCGCGCGCTCGCCGCGGAACTGGCGGACGTCAACGGCGCCATGCGTGGCTACGTGGCACCGCTGGTGCTGGGCGCCGGTGCCGCGGGCTACATCGCGGCGACCGGCGTGGTGAAGGTCGCGACGATCAGCACGGCCGCCACGGCGACCGGAGCGGCGGGCGCCGCTGGTGCCGCGACCGCAGGGCCACGGCAGCTCGTCGGCGTCGCCGTGTCGGCCATCGCGCTGGTCACGGCCATGATCGTCGCCCTGACGGTGGGTGGCGAGTCGCAGGAGATTCCCACCGCCGAGCCGGTCACCTCGGAGACCGCGCCGCCACCTGCGGAGAACCCACCGCCACCGCAGCAACAACCGCCGCAGGAACCGCCTGCCCAGGAGCCACCGCCCGGGGAGGAGCCACCGGCCGAGAACCCACCGGCGGACAACCCGCCACCCGGGGAGGAGCCACCGGCGGACAACCCACCGCCCGCACAGAACCCGCCGCCGGAGCAACCCGAGGAACCCGAACAACCCGAGGAACCGGAGCAGCCCGCGCCTGCGCGGCTGGAGGCGAGCGGCCCGGCCGCACCGCTGTCGCTGATCGCGGGCGGCGTGCCGGGCGACCTGCCGCTGACCGTGCGCAACGCGGGCGGCGTGGTGTCCGAGCCGGTCACGGCCGTGCTGACCCTGCCGGCGGGGGTGACCGCGGTCCCGGTCGACGGGTTCGCCGCGCCCCGGCTGCTGAACCTCAACGGCGCGCGCCAGGCGGGCACGGTCAACTGCCCCGGCGGTACGGGCACGGTGACGTGCTCGAACGGTGCCGGCCTGCGGCCGGGCGAGTCCGTGACGCTGCTGTTCCGGTTGAAGGCGGGCAAGGGCAGCACGAGTGGCCTGGTCACCGGACTGGTGTCGGCCGGGGCCACCACGCGTGCGAACGTTTCCTTCCGCGTGACCGTGCGGCCGGAAGAGACCATCGACAGGATCCAGTTGTCGGTGTTCGTCAAGACCGACCTGCTCGGCCTGTTCATGTGGCGGCCGGTGGTCGTGGTGACGGTCGCCAACACGGGCACCAGCTCACGACCGGTCACCGTCAGGCTGGACCAGCCCGCGGAAGTGCTGTGGTTCTCGCAGGACGTGTCGTGCACCTCCGGTGGTGGCACCGTCTGCACCACCCCGGCCGAGCTGGCACCCGGCGAGAAGCTGAAGGTCGGGCTGCGGATCCACGCCGACCCGTGGCCGGAACACCAGCCGGGCCGCAACCAGCTGCACGTGTCCGCGACGCTGGGCACGGCGTCCGCCAGCAAGCGGGTGACGCTGTGGGAGTGGCTGATCCCACCGGTGCCGAGTTCTCCGACGCCGACCATGCCGCCGAGCAGCGAAACCCCGACGAACGAGCCGCCGCCGACCGACCCGCCGACGCCGGATCCCGAGCACCCAACGTCGACCATCACGCCGCCGGGCACGACCACCACAACGCCGAAGCCGACCACGACGACACCGCCGCCGACCACGACCACGCCTGCCCCACCCGAGCCCGAACAGCCCGACAACGGGCAGGGCGGACTGGGTGGCCTGCTCGGGTGGCTGCTGGGCCTCTGATCACGGACCGGTCACGACGCGTGGCTAGACTTCGCCGTCGTGACCGGAGCGAAACAGTGGACACAGGGCGACCGCGAGCGGCTCCACGGAGCCTGCGAGAGGGAGTCATGAGCCTGCTCTACCGGGTGCTCTCGCGCCTGCCAAAGCCGGTGCGGGCCGTGCTCGTGAAGCACAAGGAACTGCTGAAGTTCGGGGTCGTCGGCGGTGTCTGCTTCGTGGTCACCGTGGTCGTCAACTACGCACTGAAGTTCACGGTGCTCACCGACAACCCGGTGACGGCGCAGGCGATCGCGGTGATCATCGCGACGATCGTGTCGTACGTGCTCAACCGCGAATGGTCGTTCCGCACCCGGGGCGGCCGGGAACGCCAGCACGAGGCGGCACTGTTCTTCGTGATCAGCGGCATCGGCGTGGCGCTGAACTCGGCGCCGCTGTTCGTGTCGCGGTACTGGTTCAACCTCGAGGTGCCACACGTCACGCTGCTGGTGCAGGAGGTCGCGGACTTCGCGAGCGGGATCATCCTCGGCACGCTGATCGCGATGGTGTTCCGCTGGTGGGCGTTCCGGAAATGGGTCTTCCCCCAGTCCGACGCGCGTCCCCGAATTGTCCGGGTCGGCCGTCGCGGGCAACGACTCGCCGTCGTCGGAGAGGACGACGAAGCGGCGTAAATAGGGCCTGCGGAGCGAACCGCGCAGCTCCGCCCGGTAGCGCTCCGTAGACTGCGCGGGTGACCGTCGTCGACTCTGTGCTCTCGCGCGTGCCGGAACCACTGCGCAGACTCCTGATCAAGCACCGCGAACTGCTGAAGTTCGCGATCGTCGGCGGCACGACGTTCGTCATCGACAACGGCATCTGGTACCTGCTGAAACTCACGGTGCTGGAGGAGAAGCCGGTCACCGCGAAGATCATCGCCATCATCGTGGCGACGATCGTGTCCTACGTCCTCAACCGCGAGTGGTCGTTCCGCACCAGGGGCGGGCGGGAGCGGGCCCACGAGGCGGCACTGTTCTTCCTGATCAGCGGCGTCGGCGTGGCACTGAACTCGGCGCCGCTGTGGGCGTCGCGGTACGTACTGGAACTGGAGGAGCCGCACGTGTCGCGGCTCGTCCAGGAGATCGCGGACTTCGCGAGCGGGTCGATCATCGGCATGCTGCTGGCGATGTTCTTCCGCTTCTGGGCGTTCAAGCGGTGGGTCTTCCCGGACGAGCTGGGCCACACCCGCCGCGGCGGGCCGCCATCGGACGATCCGGTAGAGGAACTGGGCCACTCCTGAAGGGCTTCAGCGTGGGGAGCGTTCCGCAGGCCAGCGGACGCCCTGCACGTCGCCCGCGCGGGGGACCGGCAGGAACACCGTGAACGTGGCTGGCCGCTTCGCCGACAGCTCCAGCCGACCGCCGTCCGAGTCGATCAGCGCACGGGCCAGCGCCAGGCCAAGCCCTGTCGAGCCGCCGCCGGAGAAGCCGCGTTCGAAGATGTGCTCGGCCAGCTCGTCCGGCACGCCAGCGCCCATGTCGGTCACCTCGATGACGACCGTGTCGCCGCCGCTCGCCGCCACTCCCTCGCGTGCGGTCAGCATGACCGTGCCGCTGCCGTGGCGCAGCGCGTTGTCCAGCAGCACGCCGATCACCTCGCGCAGCCGCGCGGGCGACACCTTCGCGAACAGGTTGTCCTGCAGCTTCACCTTCAACGACCGGCCGTCCGCACGCAGCGGCGCACGCCACTCCTCGGCGATGCCCATCAGCTCACTGCCCAGGTCGACCGGCTCCGCACCGGTCGCGCGGGCCTCGCGGGCCGCGGCCATCAGCTCGTCGAGCACGTCGGCCAGCCGCTCCGCCTGTTCGAGCGCCGCCTGTGCCTCCCCCGCGACCTCCTTGTCGGGCACCGCGGTCAGCTCCTCGATCCGCAGCTGCAGCGACGTGAGCCTGCTCCGCAGCTGGTGCGACACGTCGCCGACCAGCTCGCGTTCCCGCTGCACCAGCTGCGCCAGCGCGGTGGCGGACGCGTCGAGCGCCTCGGCGACGGAGTCCAGCTCGGTCACCTGGTAGCGGGTCCGGTCGAGCCGGAAGTCACCGGCGCCCAGCCGGGCGGCGCGATCGGCGACGTGCCGCAACGGCCGGGCCAGCCGCCGCGCGGTGACGGTCGCGACCGCCGCACCACCGCCGATCGCCGCGATCACGACCAGCACCACCAGCAGCGTGACCTGCGTCTGCGTGGTGCGCATGGGCCCGGCGTCGATGGAGAGGCGGACCGTGCCGTGCTGGACGATCGGCACCTCCTCCGACACCGTCTCGCCGCGCAGCTCGGTGCCGAACTCGTGTCGCACGCCGGAGTCCGGCAGCTCGACCAGCAGGTGACCGCCGGGTGGGACACCCAGCTGCACGCTGTTCAGGTCCAGCTCGCCGCCGTTGGCGACCTGGTCGTCGAGGGTCGCCGCGATCTGCCGGGCACGGGCGCCCAGCTCCTCACGCGTGAGGCTTTCGACGACGGCCGTCGCGGAAAGCCCGAGCGGGATGCCGAGCGCGCACGCGGTGACCGTGACGGCGAGCAGGATCGCCAGGAGGATGCGGCGGCGCATGGGTGCTCGTTCCGTATCTCAGTCTGTGTTGAAGCGGAAACCGACACCGCGGACGGTCGCGATCCGCGCGCCGCCCCGGCCGCCGACCTTGCGGCGCAGCCACGACATGTGCATGTCGAGCGTCTTGCTGGTCCGCAGCTCGGGCCCGCCCCACACCTCGTCGAGGATCTCCTCACGCGTGACGACCTGGCCAGCTCGCTGGATCAGCACGCGCAGTAGCTCGAACTCCTTGTTCGCGAGCGTCACCTCGTCGCCGTCGACGATCACCTGCCGCGCCGCGAGGTCCAGTTTCACGCCGTTGACCTCGATCGTGCCCGGCGCCTGGCGGCGCAGGAGCGCACGGATGCGGGCCAGCAGCTCGGCCAGCCGGAACGGTTTCGCCACGTAGTCGTCCGCGCCCGCGTCCAGCCCGACGACGAAGTCCACCTCGTCCGCGCGGGCGGTCAGCATGAGCACGGGGAGCCCGCGCCCCGCGGCACGCAACCGGCGGCACACGTCCAGCCCGTCTATCCCGGGCAGCCCCAGGTCGAGGACGAGGAGGTCGACGCCACCGCCGTTGGCGGTCTCGAACGCACGGTGCCCGTCGCTGACGACCTGGACCTCGTACCCTTCGCGGTTCAACGCACGGGACAGCGGATCCGCGATCGCCGCGTCGTCCTCGGCCAGCAACACCACACTCACGGTCACACCCTATGCCTGGGCGGCGTCGAGGTCGGGCCGGGTGAAGAGCGAAAACAGGGTGATTTTGTCCGGTTCGAGGGTTATCGCCTGACGAACGCGACCCAGCTCCTGGCGGGGAAGGCAAGCGTCGGGCCGGAAGCGTTCTTGGAGTCCCGCACCGCCACCGCCCTCGGCACGAACGCTACCTCCACGCAGGCATTCTGCGCCGTGCTGCGGCTGCTCTTACGCCAGTTCACAAAGCACTCCTCAGCTTGAGGACGAGATCCGCGATCAGCTGCCGGGAGGCATCTTCTGATCGTGCGGCGGCCGACAGCTTCTTCCAGACGAGCCTACCCCTGCCAATGAACTCCTCGTCTTCGAGAAAGGCGGAGGTGGTTCGGCTCTCTTCGTAGCAAAGGGTGGGCTGATCAGGGCATTCGAGCATGATCAGCGAACCTTGGGCGGCGATCGCCGCCTCCGTGTCGAATGGCAAGACGCGGACGCTGATGTGGCGGCGGGAGCTGGCGGCAAGCAAGTGCTGGAGCTGGCCCACCATCATCCCGGGATCATCCATTGTGCGGCGAAGGACCATTTCTTCGACGATGAGGTTCAGGCGGGGCGGATCGGCCTTGTCGAGCACCCGTTGCCGGTTCATGCGGACCGCCACCATGCTCTCGATCTCGTGTTCACTCCAGGTCGGCGCGGCCATCCGCATGAGGGATCGGGCATATTCAGCGGTTTGCACCAGGCCGGGAAGCAGCAGCGGTTCGAAGTTGTGGATGGCCGTCGCCTCGCTCTCGAAGCGGATGAGGTCGCGGAGAAGCCGGGAGATGGGGATGTCCCGGCCGATCTCGTGCCAGTTTCGTTCGTCTCCGGTTCTGACCAGGTCCAGGAGGTCTTGCCGGATTTCCGCCGGGGCACGCAGAAATCCAAGAACCGCGGCCACGTCATCCACATAGAGACCGCGCTCCCCGGTTTCCATCCGGCTGACCTTGCTCTCGGACCAACCCAGCGCCCGCGCGACCTCCTTGCAGCTCAAACCCCGCCTGATCCGCCACGTCCGCAGCTCCGTCGACACCCGCCGCTGCCGGACGGAAACCCCTTTGCGCCTTGCCATTCCGACACGATCCCGTCATGCCACGGTGGCACGACAGTGGTGTCACCCGAACGGAAATTTGCGCGACCACCCGGCGCGGCGGGACGTTGCGGGGCATGGAAACGAGCTGGACCGTGCGCGGCGCGTACGCGAACTGGACGATGACCGTGCGGACCGATCCGCCGGATCCCGACGACGAAATCGAGTACCGGGACGCGTGGCCCGCCGAACCGTTCACGCGGCTCAACGCGCACTTCCGGGAGGTGGTGAACCTGCTGGAGGCGGTGCGGGGTTTGGACAACGTCCCCGCTGCCCTGCTCTCCTACACGTGACAGCATCGGCGCATGCACTCTGACGACCTCGCCGTCGCACTGCGGCTGGCCGACGCCGCCGACGAGATCACCATGGCCCGGTTCCTCGCCGCCGACCTCGTGGTCGACCGCAAACCGGACCGCTCGCCGGTGACCGACGCCGACACGGCCGTGGAAGACACCGTGCGGGAGATCATCGCCGAGCTGCGGCCGGACGACGCCGTGCTCGGCGAGGAGCGGGGCGGGTCCGTCGGGGACGGGCGCACCTGGGTGGTGGACCCGATCGACGGGACCAAGAACTTCCTGCGCGGCAACCCTGTGTGGGCGACGTTGATCGCGCTCGTCGACGGCGGGGAGCCGGTCGTCGGGGTCGTGAGCGCGCCGTCGTTCCCCCGCCGGTGGTGGGCGTCGGCCGGGGGCGGAGCGTGGTCCGGGGGGCGGCGGCTGCGGGTGTCGGGGGTGGCGTCGCTCGAGGACGCGTACCTGTCGACCACGGACATCACGGCTTGGGAGCCGAGGGAGTCCTACCTCGCGCTGGTCGACGCGTGCTGGGAGACCAGGGCATTCGGCGACTTCTGGCAGCACGTGCTGGTCGCCGAGGGTGCGCTGGATCTGTCAGCGGATCCGATCGCGAACCCGTGGGACCTCGCGGCCGTGCAGGTGATCGTGACCGAGGCGGGCGGCCGGTTCACCGACCTGCGTGGCGAGGCCCGGTTCGACGGCGGGGACGGGCTCGCGTCGAACGGGCTGCTGCACGACGCGGCGCTGGGCGTGCTTCAGGCCGGGGTCAGCGCACCCCGCACGACCTGAGCCCAGGTGAGGCGGCCGAAGAGGTAGTGGCAGGCGACCTGTTCGTTGGTGAAACGGGCCCAGTCGTAGCGGTTGCCCTGCTCACGCCAGAAGACCTCCCAGGCGAAGTTGCCGTCGTCGTCGGCGGTGTCGTCGCGGACGAGGCACCACGCGTTGTCGGCCTCGGCGCCAACGGACACGACCTCGGCGGGCACCCCGACGGCGGCCAGCCACTCGGTGATGGACTCGGCGTTCATGCGATCTCCTCGAGGTGGCCCAGCGCGACGAGCTCGACGGCGGAGTGGGTGGTGCGGTAGCGGACCCCGCCGCCCGGCTGCCCGAACCAGGCCGCGGACACCGCCCGCCACACCGGCAACGGCTTGAGCACGCGGTACCGGCGGTAGCCACCGTCCTTGTGCGCGGGCGGAAGCGAGCGCTGGGCGAAGCCGCACCCGTCGGCGGCGAACACCCGGCCGTGCGGCGACCCGAACCGGTCGATGACGGTGTCCTCGGCGAGGGTCTCCGCCTCGCCGGGGGCGCTGCCGCCTTCCGGGTACTGCTCGCTGGTCGGCCAGTTGTACTCGAGACCTTCCGGGCTGATCCCCTGCGGCGTGACACTGCCGAGGCGAACGAGGTAGCGGCGGTCCCAGTCCCGCTCGTTGACGTCGCCGAGGGGGTCGTGGTTCTCGAGCAACGCCTGGACGATGGGGTGATCGGCGGTGATGCCCGCGCTCGGGTTGACCGGCCGGGACTGCGGCGGGGTCACGGCATCCGGCGCCACCAACGCCTCGGCAGGTGGTGCGGGATAACCAGCGGACTCCGCCCCGATGACCTGCGGCGAGTAGGCGCCGGGAGCCGGGTAGCCGGGGGCGGCTGGGTAGCCCTGCCCCTGGTAGGCCGAGGGCGGGGCGTAACTCTGGAAGCCCGGCGGAGTCGACGGCGGCGGCAGCGGAACCGGGGCGGCCTCCTCGGCGGCCTTGGCCGCGGCGCGATGGGCGATGCCTTCCATCAGTTCCGCGAGGCGGGGACCGCCGTCGACCAGGTGGTAGTCCGGATGGTCGGCCGGTTCGAAGCGGATGCCCGCCGCGTAGTCGAGTTCCGGCGGGGGCGCCGGGATCTGGCGCGCGGGCCGGTACGACGCGACGGGTAGGTGCCCGATCGGGAACATGTGGAGCCAGAACGCGGTCAGTACCTCGTTCCGCTCCCCCTTCACCGGGGGTGGTGCCCCCGGCGGGCCCGCCATGGGCTTGTTCGCGCGGGGCGCCGCGTCGGCCGGGCGGTCCACCGGGACCGCCGCCGGGGCGAACGCCGCCGCACGAC
>NZ_JBARWZ010000103.1:0-23096 GCF_049647105.1 Actinophytocola sp. | reverse complement strand
GTCGCCGACGGCGCCACCACCACCGGCCGCCCGCGCAGCGACGGCAAGGTCCCCCACGGCACCGCGTACAGCGCGCCGGTGGGCACGATCACCAGCTCGCGGTCGCCGAGGTAGCGCGCCAGCGGCGCGACCAGCCGCGCGTCGAGCACGTCGGCGCTGCGCAGCGCTGACGCCCCGACGACCGCGCTGAGCTGCGGCGGCAACCCGTCGGGGGCGAACGTGTCGAGGTCGGCGTGCAGGCGGGTGGCCCACTCGAACGTCTCCGCCGCCGACCCGAGCCGGGTGAGCCGGGTCCGCCCGGCCGCGACGACCACCGCCACCAGCTCGTCGCCGGACACCGCGAAACTCACCAGCGCCCTGTCGCCCAGCGCGTCGGTCACCGCGCCGAGCGACGCCACCGGGCGCGGACGGCCCCACGGCGTCGCGTACCAGCCGTGCCGCACCACGTCCCGCTCCAGCGTGGCGATCTGTTTCTCCTCGCGGCGCGGCGACCGGCCGGCCAGCCGTGCCTGCTGCGCCGCCCGCCGCAGCGACCGCACCTCCGACACCTGCTCGGCCAGCACCGGGTCGTCGATCGCGGGCAGCGGCTCGTACCGGTAGACCTGCGCCCGGGTCCGCTCCAGCCACCCGAACAGCTGACGGCCGGTGCACCGGGGGCCCGCCAGCACCAGCCGCACCGCGAGGTCGCCGAGCTGCTGGCCGTGGATCGCGGTGCCGCACACCAGTTCCAGCCCGCCCATCCGGTCCCTGGCCAGGCCCAGCTCGGTCAGCCCCGCACGGGCCTCGGTCAGCGCCCGCCGCCGGTCGCCGCGGGCCACGGCCAGCTCGGCACGGCACAGCCGCAGCAGCATCCGGTGGTCGAGCGGGGTGGTCGACCGCTGCCTCGGCAGCTGGTCGAGGAGCAGCTCGGCGGCCGCCGGGTCGCCGCGGCGCAGCTCGAGCCGGACCGCGAGCATCAGCGCGAGGCCGGTCTCGTCCTCCAGCAACAGCGCGCGCAGGGTGTCCGACAGCTTCACCGCCAGCACCGGCAGCCGGGCCGGGACGCGGCCCGCCGCCAGCGCCGCCGCGGTGTCCGCCCGCAACGCGGCCAGCGCGGCGACCGCCGCCCACCTCTCGTTGCCACGCTTGGTGAAGCGCCGCTGCGCGGACCTGGCGAGGCGGCGCGCGTCACGGACCCGCCCGTCGAGCAACGCTGCTGCGGCGCCGGTCACCTCGGCCTCGGCGAGGTCCTGCCCGGCACGCTGCGCCCGCAGCCGAGGGATCACCTCGTCGAGGTGGGCCGCGGCGTCGGCGCCGAGCCCGGCGGACAACAGCGCCCGCGCCTGGTCCAGCCGCAGCGCGGGCAGCAGGCCGGGAGTGCCGACCCGGTAGCTGCCCTCCGCGTCGGCGTAGTGCCGCAGCGCGGTGGGCAGGTCACCGGTCATGTACGCGACATAGCCGAGGTTGTGCCGTGCCTTGGCCGCGAGCCAGCCGATGCCGTGCTCGGCGCAGACCTCGAGGCAGACCTCGAAGTCGTGCGCGGATCGCGCCGCGTGCGCGAGGTCGATGAACGCGTGCCCCCGGTTGAGGTAGGCACTCGCGAGCACCACCGGATCACCCGCGCCGCAGCGCTCCCCCGGCGCACCGCGCCTGCCGGTGGCCTCCTCGAGTCGTTCGATCGCGTCGTCGAACAGGTCGATGCCCTCGACGATCTTGCCTGCCCGGTGCATGAGCAACCCGCGGTTGCACAGCACCAGGCCGTCCAGCTCGGCGCGGCGCTGGCCGTCCGGCAGCACGGCCAGGTGGCCCGCCGCCTCGTCGAGCCTGGCCAGTCCCCCGGCGTGCGAGCCGGACTCCGCCTGCGCGTACCCGAGGCTGACCAGGACCCGCACCCGCAGCACCGCGGCCTGCGGCGAGTCGGGCGCGATGGTGTCGAGGCACCGCAGCGCGTCCAGCAGCAGGGCCACGGCGCGGTCGAACCGGTACGCCCACCCCGCCTCGCGGGCGCGCTGGTGCAGAGCGACCACCTCCGCGAGCACGTCGATGTGACGAGCCCGCGAGGTTCCGCTAGGCAAGCTCGCCATCCCACCCCACTACGACGCGCGACGACATGGCGAGCCGGTCCCGATTCCGCCGCACGTCACTGCCAGTGACGCCGGACCAGCTCGGCGTCCGTGGCGACGAGCGCCTGCTGGGCGCGTTCCGCCGCGTCGGACGCCTTCGCGCTCTGCTCGTCGTGTGCCAGTGCGCTGGCGAGCAGGCCGGCGACCACCGGGGTCGCGAACGAGGTGCCCGCCCACACCGCGAACCCGGAGCGCAGGTCGTCGGGGTCGGGTGCGGTACGCACCCACGGCCCGAGCCCGAGCGGGTCCGGGTAGGCGAGCCCTGGGCTCGCCGCGCCCTCCCACTCCACGGGCACCGTGCTGACCAGCGCGTTGCCGGGCGCCCAGCGGCTGACCCACTCGCCCCAGTTGCTGAACGCCGCGGTGGTGAGGCCGGGGGCGTTGCGTGCGCCGATCGCGCTGAGCAACTCGACGCCACCCGACGCGCTGCCGGTACCGAGGCCGAACGCGGCAGGCAGGAACGGCCTGGTCGTCGCGTCGTTGCCGGCGGCGGCCACCACGAGCACACCCCTGCTGGTGAGCCGGTTGATGGCGTTGAGCACCTGCGACACCTGGGCCGGGTCGGTCGTCTCCGCGTAGAAGCCGAGCGAGAGCGACACGACGTCGACCGCCTGCGCGGGGTCGCCGGACTCGACACGCTCCGCGAGCCAGTTCAGCGCGAGCAGCAGCGCGCCCTCGGTGGAGTAGCCGTCGCTGTGCAGCACGCGCAGCGAGAGGATCTTCGCGGCGGGGCACAGCTGGTGCACCAGGCCGGACACGAACGTGCCGTGGCCCGCGTGCGAGTCGAGCAGCCCGAGCAGCGGCTGAACCAGGTTCTGGACCTCTTCCGGGTCGTCGAGCGGGTACGGCTCGACCAGGCTCGGGTCGGTCGCCTCCTGCTGGCCGAGCAGATCCTGGAAGGCCTGCGACACCTCGATGATCGGGTCGGCCGGGTTCTGCGAGTCCCACCATGGGTGCCTGCCGATGCCGGTGTCGAGCACCGCGACCACCGGGCGGCGGCCACCGGTGAGCGTCTCTGGCGCGGGCCGCGCGGGCTGCGGCATCAGCATGGCGACCGGGTTGCGGCTGCCCGTGTACAGGGCGATCGACCCGCCGACGCTGCCGCCGTTGGACACCGGGACACCGCCGACGGCACCGCCGTTGGACACCGGCGCGCCCTCGACCGCGACCGTTGCCGGCATCAGCAGGTGGTCGAGCTGGTAGTTCTTGACCCGGTTGTTCAGCTTGTCCCGCAGCCACACCAGCGCGGCCCACGGGTCAGGTGCGCGGTCGGCCACCGCGCCCTCCGCCCGGCGGAGCGGCACCGGCACCCCGAGGTCCGGTGGGAGCCTGCCGACGTTGCTCTGCCAGTTCTCGTCCGTCGATGGCCGCAGCTCGAGGCCGATCTCGGCGAGGTGCCGGTTGATCTCGCTCTGGTCGGGGCCCGGCAGGAGCGAAGGGACGTCACCCGCGGGTACGAGCAGTGTCTCGCTGCGGTAGACCGTGGAGTAGGGCCGCTCGCCGGTGGAAGGACGCACGGCCACGGCCGGGTCGAGAACCCGCGCGCGGTGCCGCGCGAGGATCTCGGGCGGGATGGCGATCGCGTCGGGGATCAGAGGGTTCCGCCGGGGCGGCTCGCCACGTGGACGGTCGCCGTTCGGGAACGCGGCGGTCATGAGTCAACCTCTCGACGTACGGGATGTCGTTACGCACCCATACGTCGACGGTCCATCCTCCGGCGTAACGGTCTACGCCGAACGGGATGGCCGAGCCACCCGAACGAATGGTTCGCTTCGTGAACTTCGTTCAGGAGGTCGCCGAGATGGTCGCGCTGCCGAGCACCACATCACCATCGGGGTCCTCGCGATAGAGCACAACGGCCTGTCCTGGGGCGACTCCCCGCAGCTCGCCGTCGAGCCGCACGACCAGCCGTCCGTCCACAGTGGACGCTTCGGCCGGTGCGGTGCCGCCATGCGCCCTGACCTGCGCGACACAGCGCGTACCGGCGGCGATTCCGGCACCCGACGGCCAGGTCGGGGCCGTGCCGACGATCTCCCGCACCGCGAGCTTCTCGGCGGCGCCGACCCGCACGTTGCCGTTCACCGGTTCGAGTGACAGCACGTAGCGCGGCCTGCCGTCGGCGGCCGGGACGCGCAGGCCAAGACCGTGCCGCTGGCCGACGGTGAACCCGTGCACCCCCGCGTGCGCGCCGAGCACCGCACCGGTCTCGTCGTCGACCAGCGCACCCGGCCGCTCACCGAGGTGCCTGTTCAGGAACGAGCGGGTGTCGCCGTCCGGGATGAAGCAGATGTCGTGACTGTCCGGCTTGTCGGCGACGGCGAGGCCGCGCTCGGTGGCCTCCGCGCGCACGGCCGACTTCACCGAGCCGCCGAGCGGGAACATGGCGTGCCGCAGCTGGTCAGGGCGCAGCGAGGCCAGCACGTAGGACTGGTCCTTGCCGTCGTCGGCACTGCGCCGCAGCTCCGGCTGACCGTCCACAAGCGACAGACGAGCGTAGTGACCGGTGGCGACCGCGTCGAAACCGAGTGCGATCGCCTTGTCCAGCAACGCGGCGAACTTGATGCGCTCGTTGCACTTCAGGCACGGGTTGGGCGTGCGGCCCGCGGCGTACTCGGCGACGAAGTCCTCGACCACGTCCTCGGTGAACCGCTCCGCGAAGTCCCACACGTAGAACGGGATGCCGAGGATGTCGGCGACGCGGCGCGCGTCGTGCGCGTCCTCGACCGTGCAGCAGCCGCGGGCGCCGGTGCGCAGCGTGCCGGGCTTGGCGGACAGCGCGAGGTGCACACCGGTGACGTCGTGACCGGCGTCGACCGCGCGAGCCGCGGCCACGGCGGAGTCCACGCCACCGGACATGGCGGCCAGAATCTTTTTCACGCCGTCCCCTCGCAGGCTCCGTGACGCCGCTGTGCCTTCTGGTTCGCTCCGCAAGCTCCGCTCACGCCGTCCCCACGCAGGCTCCGTGACGCCGCTGTGCCTTCTGGTTCGCTCCGCAAGCTCCGCTCACGGCCTTCTGGTTCGCTCCGCAAGCTCCGCTCACGAGATCTCCACACGAGTAGCGGCGCGACGCATGTTCACCAGGCCCGCACTGCGCGCGCGTTCGACGACGGGCCCGATGGCCTCGGCCAGCGCGGTCACGTCCGCGCGCGTCGAGGTGTGCCCGAGCGAGAACCGCAGCGAGCTGCGGGCCAGGCCGGGCTCGACGTCCATGGCCAGCAGGACGTGGCTTGGCTGTGCGACCCCCGCGCTGCACGCGGAGCCGGTGGAGCACTCGATGCCTCGGGCGTCAAGCAGCATCAGCAGGCTGTCGCCCGCGCAGCCGGGGAACGTGAAGTGCGCGTTGCCGGGCAGCCGCGATGGCGCGTCGTCCACATCGGACTGGCCGGGGTCGCCGTTCAGCACGGCGTCCGGCACGATCTCCCGCACCGCGGCGACCAGTTCGTCGCGCAGCGCGGCGAGCCGCGCCGCCTCGGCGGGGCGGTGGTCGACGGCGTGGCGGACGGCGGCGGCGAGCGCGACGATCGCGGGCACGTCCAGCGTGCCGGACCGGACCTCGCGCTCCTGTCCCCCGCCGTGCAGCACCGGGGTGCACGGCACGTCGCGGCCCAGCAGCAGCACGCCGGCGCCGAACGGGCCGCCGAGCTTGTGCCCGGTGAGGGTGAGCGCGGACGCCCGCGACGCGGCGAAGTCGACCGGGATGACGCTGACGGCCTGCACGGCGTCGGTGTGGAACGGGATGCCCTGCTCGGCGCAGGTCGTGGCCAGTTCCTTGACCGGGTTGACCGTGCCGACCTCGTTGTTGGCCCACATGACGCTGACCAGCGCGACACTGGCCGGGTCCTCCGCGATCGCGGCCCGCAGCGTGTCGTCGTGCACCCGGCCGAACGCGTCGACCTCGAGCAGCGTCAGCTCGGCGCCCTCGTGCTCGACCAGCCACTCCGCGGCGTCCAGGACCGCGTGGTGCTCGACCGCCGACACCAGCAGGCGCGTGCGTGCCGGGTCAGCGCCGCGACGAGCCCAGAAGATGCCCTTGACCGCGAGGTTGTCGCTCTCGGTGCCGCCGGCGGTGAAGATCACCTCGGACGGTCTGGCGCCGAGCGCGCCCGCGACGGTCTCGCGGGCCTCCTCGATCAGGCGCCGGGCACGCCGTCCGGAGGTGTGCAGCGACGACGCGTTGCCCCTGATGGTGCGCGCGTCGCTCAGCAGGGCGGTCATCGCCGCCGCCGATACCGGCAGCATCGGCGTGGTGGCCGCATGGTCCAGATAGGTCATCAACAGACAAGGGTAGTCCGGGTCCGGTGAAATTCGGTCATCAGGCTTGTCGTACGGGTCGGAAGACGAGGGCCCCGAGCAACGCCAGGCCCGCGAGCAGCAGGTTGAGCGGCACGATCGCGGCCGACGGCGCCGTGGTGGACGCCAACGTGGCGAGCATCACGCCGCCGAGGCCCACGGCGATCGCCGCGAACGTCATGTCGTTGACCTGTAGCGCGGAGGAGACGAACCCTCGGTCGCGCGGCGCGGCGTAGTCGAGCCCGAGCACGCTGATCGACGGGTACGCGAGGCCCATGGCGGTGCCCGCGACCAGCCAGAACGGCACGACGAGCCAGCCGAGCCCCCAGTCCGCGCCGACCAGGGCCATCGCGGCGAGCGAGGCGGACAGCGCGAGCAACCCGACCCGGATGAGCGTCGGCCGGTCGACGTCGGGGCGGCGGCCCTGCCAGTGCGACGCGGCCGCCCACCCGCAGGCGCCGACGGTCAGCGGCACCCCGGACATGGCGGGCGAGAACCCGTGCACCGAGGTCAGCGTGAGCGGCACGAACGCCTCGACCCCGAAGAACGCACCCGCGAACACGCCCCGCACCAGCACGGTCGCAGGCAGCCCCGGCCGGGCGGTGAACGTGCCACGCGGCAGCAGCACCCGCATGGCGGGCACGAGCGCCGCGAGCCCGGCGAGGCCGAGCCACAGCGTGGTCGGCGACGGGTGCTGCGCGGCCCAGGTCAACGCGGCGATGCCGAACGCGGTGGCGACGGCGGCGAGCGCGACCCCGCGCCGCGCGGTTGACGCCGGTGCGTCCCGGTCGACCTCGGGCAGCTGCCGGATGACCGGCGCGAGCAGCAGCACACCCAGCAACGCGAACGGCGCGATGCCGAGGAACACCCAGCGCCAGCCGACGTGCTCGGTGATCAGCCCGGCCGCCGTCGGCCCGACGAGCGATGGCACCACCCACGCGGCGGCGAGCAGCCCGAACACGGCTGGCCTGCTGCGGCGCGGGAACACCAGCGCGACGAGGACGTAGATCGCGACGGTCTGGGTGCCCAGTCCGAGGCCCTGCAGCACCCGGCCCGCCAGGAGCACCGGCATGCCGGTGGCCACGCCGGACGCGATGAGCCCCGCCAGGAACAACCCGGGCCCGGTGAGGAGCGCGGGCCCCGGCCCGAAGCGGTCACAGAACCTTCCCGAGAGGACCGTCGCCATCACGCTGGCGGCGAGGAACGCGGTGAACGGCCAGGAGTACAGCGCCTCGCCGTGCAGCTCGGCCACCATCATCGGCATCGCGGTGCTGACCCCGAGGTGCTCGAAGGCGGCGATGGTGACGAGCGTCAGCATCCCGATGGTGGTCGCGCGGTAGCTCGCCGACCAGACGGATGGCGCGTTCTCCTCTTGTTGCGGTTCGACCGCGTCCAAGCTCACCAGATCATGGTGCAACCTCGACCGGGCTGGAGGTCCAGTGGTTTTCGGCGGGCGCCAGCACGTCGTCGACGGCCCGCTCGGCGAGCAGCGCCAGCTCGCGGCGGCCATCGGCCCGGCCGGGCGCGATCTCGGCGAGGACGTGCACCTCCAGCACGAGTCCCCGGAGCGCGGCGGTGCGGAGCACGGACTCGACGATCGTCTCGTCGCCGATGAAGGCGGGCGCGGTGGTGGCGGCGCCGTCCCGGAGGCGGAACCGCAACGCCACCGGCAGCACCGGGACACCACCGTCGATCGCAGCCTGGAACATCGCGGGCCGGAACCGCCCGTGGGTGAGCCCGCACCAGGTGGTGCCCTCCGGGCAGAGGTTGACCATCGCACCACCACGCAGCGCGTCGGCGAGCGTGGTGACGGTGGCGGGCAGTGACCTGATGTTCTCCCGGTCCACGTACACCGACCGGGCGGCGGACACGAGCCACCCGAGCACGGGCCAGGACGCGATGTCCTTCTTGGCCACCGCACGCATGGGCCGCACCGCGTTGACGGCGACGATGTCGAGCCAGGAGGTGTGGTTGTTGACGACCAGCGCACCACGCCCTGGTCCCGGGATCTCCCCGTGCACCGCGAGCCGAACCCCCATGACGAGCAGCACGGCACGGAAAGTGGCTCTGGTGAGCCAGGTCCGCCCCATCCTGGCGATCACCGCCAGCAACGGGAGGCTCAGCAGACTGAGAAAGACGACGACCACGACCGCGACGACCCGCAGTGTCCTCAGCGGGCGCCCGACGGTCGGTTCCTGCCCGCCGAGACACGACGGCCCGCACGGCGAGGCAGGCATCCAGGCGTGCCTCATCGCTGGTCGCCGAGGAAGTAGCTGAGGTAGCGCTGATCCATCCGGTCCAGGCCGAGAAGGACGAACAGGTCGGCCACCCCGAAGTCGACGTCGACCGCGGGCGGCCCGCACACCCACGCACCGAGGCGGAGATACCCCTTGAGCAGCGGTGGAATCACGGTTCTCCCCGGCACGTCGACGCCAGCCGGGTCCCACGGCCGCAGCGGCCGCACCTGGTACTCACGCGGCGCGAGATGCCTGCGCCGCACGGTGTCCCACACCCCGGCGGCGAGCGTTCCCCCGTCCCGCAAGGGAACGGAGGCACACCCGGCGAGCCAGTTGTGCCCGGACAGGAACATGTACCTGGCGATCCCGGCCCACACGAGGCTGACGACCGCACCGGTCCGGTGGTCGGGGTGCACACACGACCGGCCGGTCTCGACCAGCGCCGCCCGCAGCGGGGCGAGGTTGCGAAGGTCGAACTCGGCCTCGGCGTAGAGCATTCCGGCCGCACCCGCCCGCTCGGGCGGCAACATCCGGTAGCAGCCGACGATCTCACCGGAGACGTCCTCGCGGACCACGAGATGGTCGCAGTGCTCGTCGAAGGCGTCGACGTCGCGCCCTGGCACCGGAGTGTGGAGGGTGGCCCCCATCTCCCCGGCGAACACCCGATGCCGAAGCCGTTGCGCGGCAACGACTTCCTCCCCGTCCCTGGCGACGAGCAGCGAATAGCGGGGCGCGGTGGCGCCCTCATCGGTGGTGCTGACGAGAAGCTGTGCCTGCGTCATGCCTCAGGTGTACGCGCCACCCGGCAACCAGCACGTGACTCTTCCGATGACACCTGCGTGGCTGCGGGGTGAACTCTCCCGAGAACCCAGGCGAGCAACCGCAACGGACACGAAAAGGCCGCCGCGGCAAAGCCGCGGCGGCCCTCGTACGGCAGGAACTACTTGCGCTTCTGGACTTCCTCGGTGAGCTGCGGAGCGACCTTGAACAGGTCACCCACCACCCCGTAGTCGGCGATCTCGAAGATCGGCGCCTCGGCGTCCTTGTTCACGGCGATGATCGTCTTCGAGGTCTGCATGCCGGCACGGTGCTGGATGGCCCCGGAGATCCCCAGCGCGATGTACAGCTGCGGCGACACGGTCTTGCCGGTCTGCCCCACCTGGAACTGCGCCGGGTAGTACCCGGAGTCGACGGCCGCGCGTGAGGCACCGACGGCGGCACCGAGCGAGTCGGCGAGCTGCTCGACCACGGAGAAGTTCTCCGCGCTACCGACGCCACGCCCACCGGACACGACCACGGAAGCCTCGGTCAGCTCCGGCCGGTCACCACCGGTGATCGGCTCACGGCCAGTGATCCTGGTGGCCTTCGCGGCGTCCACAGCAGGCACCTCGACGGCGGTCTCAGCCGCGGCACCCTGGGCCTGCACGGCCTCCAGCCCACCGGGCCGCACCGAGATGACCGGCACACCCTTGGTCGCCTTGGTCTTCACCACGAACGCGCCACCGAAGACCGACTTGGTGACCGTCAGGTCGCTGTCGACACCGATGGCGTCGATCAGCAGGCCACCGCCGATCCGCGCGGCGAGGCGGCCGGAGACCTCCTTGCCGTCGGCGGAAGCGGACACCAGCACGGCGGCGGGCGACACCGACGAGACCAGCGACTCGAGCACGTCGACGTGCGGTGTCACCAGGTAGGACGCGGCGTCCTCCGACTCGGCGACGTACACCTTCTCCGCGCCGTAGGCGCCCAGCTGCTCGGTGAGCTTCGCGGCGGAACCGGGGGCGCCGACGACGACCGCCGACGGTGACCCGATCTCCCGCGCGGCGGTGAGCAGCTCGAACGTGACCTTCTTTACCTCGCCGTCAACATGATCGACGAGGACCAGAACCTCAGCCATTGGAATCCTCCTCAGATCAGTTTCTGCGAGACCAGGTACGCGGCGACCTTCGCGCCGCCGTCACCCTCGTCCTCGACGCGCTGGCCCGCCTCGCGCGGCGGCTTCGGGGCCGCCTCGGTCACCGTCGACCACGCGGAGGAAAGGCCGACGTCGTCGACGCCGAGGTCGGCGACGGACAGCGTCTCGACCGGCTTCTTCTTGGCCGCCATGATGCCCTTGAAGGACGGGTAGCGCGGCTCGTTGATCTTCTCGCTGACGCTGATCACGACGGGCAGCGACGCCTCGAGGTGGGTCAGGCCCTCGTCGGTCTCCCGGGTCACCTTCACCGTGGAGCCGTCGAGCTCGACCTTGCGGGCGTGGGTGAGCTGCGGGTAACCGAGCAGCTCGGCGAGCACCGCGGGCACCGCGCCGCCCTGGCCGTCGGACGCCTCGTTGCCCGCGATGACGAGCTCGGCACCCTCGACCTTACCGACGGCCGCCGCGAGCACCTTCGCGGTCTGCAGCAGGTCGGACCCGTGCAGCGAGTCGTCGACCACGTGCACGGCCTTGTCGGCGCCCATCGACAGACCCTTGCGGATCGCCTCGGTCGCGCGCTCAGGGCCGACGGAGAGGACAGTGACCTCGCCGCCATGGGCTTCCTTGATCACGAGCGCCTCCTCGATGGCGCGCTCGTTGATCTCGTCGAGCACCGCGTCGGCCGACTCCCGGTCCAACGTGAAGTCGGAGTCGGAGAGTTTGCGCTCCGAGTAGGTGTCCGGGACTTGTTTCACCAGCACGACGATGTTTGGCATGGGTCTGCTCCGACCTCCTGGGATACGAGCGGCTAGCGCGAGGCAAACAATACGAGGTAACCCCGCATCTGTCCGGCCAGCCACATGTTACTGACCAGTAGTTGGGGAGCAAACCGAGTGCGCCTCAAGTCTCCGTGACGGTGCCCACAGAGCATCGTTAGTTAACATAAGCACATGCCTGGACGAGTTGGCCTTGTGACGGACTCCACCTCAAGCCTCCCTGTGGGGTTGGCCGCGCAGTGGGGGATCACGATCGTGCCGACGCAGATCAAGATCGGGGAGCACGTGCGCGCCGAGCACAACGTGCCGACCGACGTGCTGGTCAGGGCGCTCGAGGACAACCTGAACGTGTCCACGTCCGCCCCGGACCCGGCGGGGTTCCTCTGGGCCTATGAGGACCTCGCCGCACGCGGTGCGGACGAGGTCGTGTCCGTGCACATCTCGAGCAAGCAGTCCGAGACCTACGAGATCGCGCGCAGGGCCGCCGCGCAGAGCCGGGTGCCGGTGCACGTCGTAGACTCCGGCACCACCGGCATGAGCCTCGGCTACGCCGTCCTGGCGGCCGCCAGGGTCGCGGGCGCGGGCGGCGGATCACGCCGCGTCATGGACGCGCTCGCCAAGCGGATCGAGGGCAGCGCCGAGCTGATCTATGTGGACACCCTCGAGTACCTGCGCAAGGGCGGCCGCATCGGCGCCGCCACCGCCATGCTCGGCGGCGCCGTGTCACTCAAGCCACTCCTCACCATGATCAACGGCCGGGTCGCGCCGCTCACGAGGGCACTCGGCACCGAACGGGCGCTGCGCAAGCTGGTCGACACCGCGGTGCAGAAGGCGGGCGCCCAGACCGTGGACATCGCGATCGAGCACTTCGACGCACGGGCGCGTGCCGACACGATCGCCGCTCGGGTCCGGGAGCGGCTCCCGCAGGTCCGGGAGATCACGTTCACCGAGGTCAGCTCCACGATCGGGGTACACCTCGGCCCGGGCGCCGTCGGCATCACCGTTTCGCCGAGATGAGCCTTCCTACCGCGTAGTAGCCTGCCGCGATGGAGTCGGAGTCCGCAATGCCGCAGCTTCCGTTGACCGGTGAGCGGACCGTGCCCGGGATCGTCGAAGAGAACTACTGGTTCAGACGCCACGAAGCCGCCTACCTCGCGCTGCGCCCGTACTGCGTCGACGCGTTCGTGCTCGAAGCCGGGTGTGGCGAAGGTTACGGCGCGGACCTGCTAGCCCGCGACGCGGTCGGCGTGCTCGGCCTCGACTACGACGCCGCCACGCTGCGCCACGCCGCCAAGGCCTACCCCGGCGTCCACACCGCACGGGCGAACCTCGCCGCGCTGCCGCTAGGTACGTCCACTGTGGACGTCGTGGCGAACTTCCAGGTGATCGAGCACCTGTGGGACCAGGAAGGGTTCCTGCGCGAGTGCCTGCGCGTGCTGCGGCCGGGCAGCCGCCTGCTGATCACCACCCCCAACCGGATCACCTTCTCCCCCGGCCGGGACACGCCGCTGAACCCGTTCCACACCAGGGAACTCGCACCGTCCGAAATGGACGCGCTGCTGCGGGGTGCGGGGTTCGACGTGGAGTTCCTCGCCGGGCTGCGGCACGGGTCGCGCCTCGGCGTGCTCGACGCCGAGTTCGGCGGCTCACTCATCGACGCGCAGGTGGCGGTGGCCGTCTCCGGCGAGCCGTGGCCCGAGGCGCTGCGGGAGGCGGTCGCCTCGGTCGCCGCGTCCGACTTCGCGATCACCACCGACGACCTCGACTCGAGCCTCGACATCGTCGCCGTGGCGGTCCGGCCATGAGCGAGCTTGCGAGTGAATCATCAACACCGTGCGAGCTTGCGAGCGAATCATCGACACCGTCACCACAGGCGCTCGGAGCCTGCGAGGAGCGGCCATGAGCGAGCTTGCGAGCGAGTCATCGACACCGTCACCACGGGCGCTCGGAGCCTGCGAGGAGCGTCCGTGACGGAGGAGGGCTCGTTCTGCCTGGTGCTGCACAGCCACCTGCCGTGGCTCCCCCACCACGGCACCTGGCCGGTCGGCGAGGAATGGCTCTACCAGTCGTGGGCGCACTCGTACCTGCCGGTGGTCGACATGCTGCACCGGTTCGCGGCGGAGGGCCGCCGCGACGTGCTGACGCTGGGGGTGACCCCGGTGCTCGCCGCCCAGCTCGACGACCCGTACGCGCTGCGCGCCTGCCACGACTGGCTCGGCAACTGGCAGCTGCGTGCGCAGTTCGCGGCAGGGCAGTGGCACCAGCCGCTGCTGCGCGACCTCGCGGCCGCCGAGTTCCGCGCCGCCGGGCACGCGCTGGAGGTGTTCGAGTCGCGGTGGCGGCACGGGTTCTCGCCGATACTGCGGTCCCTGATGGACGCGGACGTGCTCGAACTGCTCGGCGGGCCCGCGACGCACCCTTTTCAGCCCCTGCTCCGGCCCGAGGTGCGCCGGTTCGCACTGCGTACCGGCCTGGCCGACACGGCGCTGCGGGTCGGCAGCGCACCGGCGGGTATCTGGGCACCGGAGTGCGGCTACGCGCCGGGCATGGAGGCGGACTACCAGGCCGCCGGGGTCGGCCGGTTCCTGGTCGACGGGCCCGCGCTGCACGGCGACACGCACGCGGCACGGCCGGTCGGGTCGTCGGACGTGCTGTGCTTCGGGCGCGACCTCGAGGTGACCTACCGGGTGTGGTCGCCCAAGGCGGGCTATCCGGGTGACGCGGCCTATCGCGACTTCCACACGTACGACCACCCGAGCGGGCTGAAGCCGTCGCGGGTGACCGGCAGGCACGTACCCCCGCACGAGAAGAAGCCGTACGAACCGGCGCTGGCGGCGGCCGCGGTGCGCGGGCACGCGGCCGACTTCGTTTCGACGGTCGTCGAGCGGCTGCGGTCGCTGCGGGAGCGGCATGGCCGCCCCGGCCTCGTGGTGGCGGCGTACGACACCGAGCTGTTCGGGCACTGGTGGCACGAGGGCCCCGCGTGGCTGGAGGCCGTGCTGCGGGGGCTGCCGGAGGCCGGGGTGCGGGTGACGACGCTGCGCGGTGCGATCGAGGCCGGGCACGTCGGCGAGCCGGTGACGCTGCCGGCGTCCTCGTGGGGTTCCGGCAAGGACTGGCGCGTCTGGGACGGCGAGCAGGTGTCCGACCTCGTGACCGCGGGCGCGGCGCTGCAGGACGAGCTGATGGCGGTGCCGCCGGTGTCCTACCGCGATCCCGTGCGGGACCAGCTGGTGCGCGAGGCGCTGCTGACGCTGTCGAGCGACTGGGCGTTCATGGTCACGAAGGACTCGGCGGCGGACTACGCGCGGCGGCGTGCGAAGGTGCACGGCGACCGGTTCGCGGAGCTGGCGGCGCTGCTGCGGGCGGACCACCGGTCCCGGTTCGCGCGGGCCGAGGCGCTGCGGGCGGAGGACGGCGTGTTCGGACGGTTGGACGCACGGGGGTTGCTGGTCTGATGCGCGTGCTGATGTTGTCGTGGGAGTACCCGCCGATCGTCGTCGGCGGGCTTGGCAGGCATGTGCACGCGCTCGCGACCGAGCTGACCGCGCTGGGGCACGAGGTCGTCGTGCTGTGCAGGCACGAGGCGGGCAGTGACGCACTGACCCATCCGACGACCGACACCGTGCAGGAGGGCGTGCGGGTGGTGCGGGTCGCGGAGGACCCGACGCACCTCACGTTCGAGAAGGACCTCGTGGCGTGGACGCTCGCCATGGGCCACGGGCTGGTGCGGGCCGGGCTGTCCCAGCTCGGGTCGTGGCGGCCGGACGTCGTGCACGCCCACGACTGGCTGGTGACCCACCCCGCCATCGCACTGGCCGACTTCTTCGCCGTGCCGCTGGTGGCGACCATCCACGCGACCGAGGCAGGCAGGCACAGCGGGTGGCTGTCGCAGTCGCTGAACCAGCAGATCCACTCGGTCGAGTGGTGGCTGGCCAACCGCGCCGACGCGTTGATCACCTGCTCGTCCGCGATGCGGGCCGAGGTGTCGCACCTGTTCGAGGTGACCGACATGTCGGTGATCCACAACGGGATCTACCCGCAGGGCTGGCGGCCGACCGCCGCGGCGGTGCGCGAGGCACGGGCGCGGTACGCACCGGACGGGGCGCCGGTGATCGTGTACTTCGGGCGGCTGGAGTGGGAGAAGGGCGTCCACGACCTGGTTGCCGCGCTGCCGAAGGTGCGCCGCGCGTTCCCTGGGACGCGGCTGGTGGTGGCCGGTCATGGCAGGCAGGCGGCGGCGCTGGTGGACCAGTCGCGGAAGCTGCGGGTGCGGCGGTCGGTGGACTTCGCTGGGCACCTGCCGGACCGGGCGTTGACGGCGCTGCTGGTGGCGGCCGACGTGGTGGTGCTGCCCTCGCGGTACGAACCGTTCGGGATCGTGGCGCTGGAGGCCGCCGCCGCCGGGGCGCCGCTGGTGGCGTCAACGGCTGGCGGGCTGGCGGAACTGGTGGTGGACGGGGAGACCGGGCTGTCGGTCACCCCCGGCGACGTGGACGCGATCGCGGGTGCCGTGCGCACGGTGCTGGCCGACCCTGCGTCGGCCGCCAGGCGGGCCAGGGCCGCGAAGGCCCGCCTGGCAACGGAGTTCTCGTGGCAGGGCATCGCGGAGGAGACGGTGGCCGTCTACGCGTCGGCCACCGTCCGCGACCACCAGCCACTGGGCCGCCCCAAGATCGCGACGGGCAACGCCTTCACGACGTGAGGTCGCCCGGTCGCGTCAGTTGTGGTTCTCCAGGGTCTTCTTAAGTGCCGCCGCGGCTTTGCGGGACATGTCGGCCACCGCGGCGCGGCGTTCGGCCTCGGCCTCGTAGGTGGCGCGGCGGTCGCGGACGATCTTCGCCGGGATGCCAGCCGCCACCGCGTAGTCCGGGACGTCGCCCTTCACGACCGCGTGCGCGCCGAGCACCGCGCCGCGGCCGATGCGGCTGCCCTTGGTGATCGTGACCTTCGTGCACGTCCACGTGTCCGGGCCGATGCGCACCGGCGCCTTCACGATGCCCTGGTCCTTGATCGGCAGGTTGATGTCCGAGGTCACGTGGTCGAAGTCGCAGATATACACCCAGTCGGCGACGAGCGCGGCCTCACCCAGCTCGATGTCCAGGTAGCAGTTGATCACGTTCTGCCTGCCGAACACGGCCTTGTCGCCGATGCGCAGCGAGCCCTCGTGGCAGCGGATGGCGTTGCCGTCGCCGATGTGCACCCAGCGGCCGATCTCCATGCGGCCGTAGCCCGGCCTGCAGTGGACGTCGAGGTCCTTGCCGAGGAACACCATGCCACGCAGCACGATGTGTGGGTTGGCGACGCGGAACTTCAGCAGCCGCCAGTAGCGCACCAGATACCACGGCGACCACGCCCGGTTGCGGATCACCCAGCGCAGCGACTCGACGGTCAGGAACCTCGCCTGGTCCGGGTCCCTGCGCGCCCGCCGCCAGCCGCGGACCCGCTCGGCGACAGGCGATCCCCACATGGATGTCATGGCAGGTGACCGTATCGGACGCGGTGCCAGAAGTGCCCGCTACCGGCCTGTTGCGGTTGCTGCGAGCGAGCGGGCCGATACCGTCTGGTACATGACACCTCTCATCATCGACACGGACCCCGGCGTCGACGACGCGTTCGCACTGGCGCTGGCGTGTGCGGCGCCCGAGGTGGACCTGATCGGCGTGACAACGGTGTTCGGCAACGTCGGCCTCGCGACGACGACGCGCAACGCGCTGCGGGTGCTCGCACTGTGCGGGCGGGAGGACGTGCCGGTGGCGGCGGGCGCCGAGCAGCCGCTCGTGCACCCGCACCCCCACCGCGCGCGGCACGTCCACGGCGCCGACGGGCTGTCCGGGCGGTCGGACACGCTGCCGGAGCGGGCGGCGGGGGTGGCCGGGGTCGACGCGGTGTCGCTGCTCGTGTCACTGCTCGAGTCGGCGCCGTCACCGGTGACGCTCGTGCCGATCGGGCCGCTGACGAACATCGCGCTGCTGCTGGCCGCGCACCCGGCGGTGCGGAGCAAGATCGCGCGGCTGGTCGTCATGGGTGGCGCGCTCGGCGGCGGCAACGTGACGCCCGCGGCCGAGTTCAACATCTGGAGCGACCCCGAGGCGGCGCGGCGCGTGCTGGTGGAGGAGTCGGTGCCGGTCACGATGGTGCCGATGGACCTGACGGTGCGGTGCGCGGTCGACGGGCCGTGGCTGGACTCGCTGTCCTCGGCCGGGCCGAAGGGCGCCACGCTGGTGTCGCTGGCGGCCTCGTCCCGGGAGCACTACAGCCGGTCGCTCGGCCGCGACGGCGTCGTGATCCACGACGCGGTCGCCGTCGCGGAGGCGATCAAGCCGGGCCTGCTGCACACCAGGGCGATGCCGGTCGAGGTGGACTGCGGGTTCGGGCCGGGCCGGGGCACGGTGATCGCGGACCAGCGGCCGATCAGGGAACCCGGCGGACGCCGCGAGGTCGACGTGGCGTTGTCCGCGGACCTCGACCAGGTTCGCTCGTTCCTCCTGACCCACCTCGCGGGCTGACCGCCACCGGCCACAAATGGCCGGAAGGTGGCCCGGCCCCGGCTCTCCGAGTACCTGTCGCAAGAGCAGCGTGCATGCTGTGCACCCTGTCGCTGGTGTACGTGCCGGAGACGACGCCCGACGCGTGGGACGCACAGAACATCGGGGTCTCCGTCCAGCGGCCGGACGCCCCCTACGGGTCGCCAGGTTCGCTGAACGTCTGCGACCTCGCGGGGAGCGTGGCACAGCTCATGATCAACCGCGTCTGACGCCCGTCACGACGCGACACACACGTAAGCCATGGGGGTTCTGCCGACCCTTGTCAGCACCACCGTCGCCGCCTCCCGGCCCGAGAGCTTCAGCCTGGGGCGCAACGTGTTCGGGTCGACGTCCAGACCGCGGACCAGGATCTCCAGCCTGCCGACGCCCCGGCGCCGCAGCGTCTGGCGGAGCGACTTCTCCGTGTAGTGGCCGTGTTCCAGTACCCGGAACGCTCGTATCCCGTCGGGTTTCGTGTCGCCCGTCAGGTACGCGATCCGCTCGTCCAGCTGGCCGAAACCGAGCCGTGCCGCGTACTGGCGCACCAGGCCGGCGCGCACGACCGCGCCGTCCGGGTCCACGAGCCACTCCCCCGCCTCGCGGACGGGGCAGTCGTCTGGCTCGCCGGACGTGACCGTCCACATCGGACTTCCCGTGCGCAGGACCGTCGCCCGCCGCGGTGGGCCCGCGAACGCACCCGTCCACAGGCACGCCTCGCGCACCTGCCCGTCCAGAGACACCAGCTCCACCTCGCCGGTCCACGGCAGCTCGGCGAAGTCCATGCCCGGTGCGCACTTCACCGCCAGGTCCCGGCCGGGGTAGGCATCGGCCAGCTGGTCCAGCGGCGGGACGAAGTCCGCCGCGTGCCAGCGGCGGCGACCGGCGGAGTCCCGCCGCGCCGGGTCGACGAAGATCGCCGAGTGCCGGGTGACGGGCCGCAGCGCGTCGGCGCGCACGAGCGGCGCGGAGACGTTGTGCGCCGCCATCGCCAGCCGGACCTCGTCGAGATCGGAGCCGACGCAACGGTCCGCCACCTCGGCCAGCGCGGCGAGGTCCACGCCCACCGAGCAGGTCACGTCGTGCACGGACCGGCCAGCGAACCGGGTGGCCCGGTGCCGGGCCACCGGCATCGGGGTCGCCTGCTGCAACGCGGTGTCGGTGAAGAACCAGTCCTCCGGCGAGTCCACTTTGGCCGCGGCGCGGCGGCGCAGCAGCACCGTCTCCAGCACCATGCCTGCCTGGTCGCCCAGCAACCGCCGGGCGGTGGCGACGTCCGCGAGGTAGCTCGCCGAGGTCAGCGGCAGCCCGGAAACCGCCGCCACAGCGGAAACCCCGGCCGATGAACGCAGGAAGCGCACATCGGCCGGGGTGAACACATAGGTCAGGACTTCGTCCCGGTGATCAGCACGTTGTAGAACAGGTCGCGCGGGGCGACCTTGCGCAGCACGTTCTCGTCGAGCCAGGACAGCCGCAGCCACGCCTTATAGGCGAACAGCCGCCAGCCCAGCGTCAGCTTCTCCTGCGGCACCGCGGCCTCGAACGTGCGCACCGGCCAGCCGAACAACGCGGCGGCCAGCTCCTCGGTGTGCGCGTGCACGTTCGCGGCACCCGCTGCCCGCGCGACCTTCTCCAGGTCGGTCGGGTCGAACGTGTGGATGTCGACGATCGCCTCCAGTGCGGCCGCGCGGGACGACTCGTCCAGCTCCGACTGCGGGCGGCGCCAGGCGGACAGCGCGGGCAGCTTCGTGACGTTCGTGGTGAGCCACCACGTCAGCTGGCCGAGCTTGCGGGCGTACGTGTCGCCGATCTTCGTCGGCTCGCCTGCGAACACGAACCGGCCACCCGGCTTGAGCACCCGCAGCACCTCACGGAACGCGGCGGGCACGTCCGGGATGTGGTGCAGCACCGCGTGCCCGATGACGAGGTCGAAGCTGTTGTCCTCGTACGGGATCGTCTCCGCGTCGGCGACGCGGCCGTCCACGTCGAGGCCGAGGTTCTCCGCGTTGCGCAGCGCGACCTTGACCATGCCGGGCGACAGGTCGGTGACCGACCCCTTCTTGATCACGCCGCCCTGCATGAGGTTCAGGAGGAAGAACCCGGTGCCACTGCCCAGTTCCATGGCGTGCTCGTAGGGCCAGTCCTCGTCACCCGCGACCGCGCGGAAGCGGCCGGTGGCGTAGTCGATGCAGCGCTCGTCATACGAGATCGACCACTTCTCGTCGTACGTGTCGGCTTCCCAGTCGTGGTACAGCACGTTCGCGAGCTTCAGGTCGGAGCGGGCCGCCTCGACCTCCGCCTCGGTGGCGTGCGGGTTCGGCGCCGGGTCGGCCACCTGGTTCTCGTCCACCGGGTTACTTGCCACGAAACGTCGCCTTTCCCGGACCGTTCTCGATGAACGACCGCATGCCCGTCTTCTGGTCCTCCGTCGCGAACAGCGCCGCGAACACGTTGCTCTCCAGCCGCAGTCCGCTGTTCAGGTCGCCGTCGAGACCACCGTCGACGGCCGTCTTCGCGGCGGCGAGCGCGGCCGAGGCGGCACCGGAGAACCGCGACGCCCACTTCTTCGCGGCCTCGTAGACGTCGTCCGGCGCGACGACCTCGTCGACCAGCCCGATGTGCAGTGCCTCCGCCGCGTCGACGAACCGTCCCGTGTAGATGATGTCCTTCGCCCGGCTGGGGCCGACAAGACGCGGCAGGCGCTGGGTGCCGCCCGCACCCGGGATGATGCCGAGCAGGATCTCCGGCTGGCCGAGCTTCGCGTTGTCGCCCGCGATGCGGCGGTCGCAGCACAGCGCCAGCTCGAGGCCGCCGCCGAGCGCGTAGCCGGTGATCGCGGCGACCGTCGGCTTCGGGATGTCGGCGACAGCGGTGAACGAGGAGGACAGCTGACCGGCGCGGGCGGTCATGTCCGCGTAGGTCATGTCGGCCATCTCCTTGATGTCCGCACCCGCCGCGAACACCTTCTCGCCGCCGTAGACGATCACCGCGCGAACGTCGTCGCGCTGGGCCGCCTCCTCGGCGGCGGCGCGGATCTCCGCCTGCACCTGCCGGTTGAGCGCGTTCATCGGCGGCCGGTCCAGCCGGATGGTGCCGACGCCGCTGTCGACCTCGAGCCTGACGAACTCACCCACGCGACTGCCTCCCTACTGAGAAGTAACCCGGCCCAAACTAGTCCGAGGTACGGCGACGCGCGAAGTAGCGGTCGCCGAGCTGATCCAGCTCCAGGTCCTGGCCGAACGTCTTCGACAGGTTCTCGCTGGTCAGCACGTCGTCGAGGAGGCCCTGCGCGACGATGCCACCGTCCGCGATCAGCAGCAGGTGGGTGAATCCCGGCGGGATCTCCTCGACGTGGTGGGTGACGAGGATCGTCGCGGGCGCGTCCGGGTCGCGGGCCAGGTCGGAGAGCCGGGACACGAGGTCCTCGCGGCCGCCGAGGTCCAGGCCAGCGGCCGGCTCGTCGAGCAGCAGCATCTCCGGGTCGGTCATCAGCGCGCGGGCGATCACGGTCCGCTTGCGCTCGCCCTCGGACAGCGTGCCGAACAGGCGGTCGGTGAGGTGCCCGATGCCGAAGCTCTTGCACAGGTCGAGCGCGCGGCCGGTGTCGAGCTGGTCGTAGGCCTCTCGCCAGCGGCCGAGCACCGCGTAGCCCGCGCTCACCACCACATCGAGGACCGTCTCCTCCGGCGGGATGCGCGCGATCAGCGCGGCGGAGCAGAAGCCGATCCTCGGCCGCAGCTCGAACACGTCCACCCGGCCGAGCTTCTCGCCGAGCACGTGCACCTCCCCCGTTGAGGGGTGCAGCTCGGCGGCGGCCAGTTTGAGCAACGTCGTCTTCCCCGCCCCGTTCGCGCCGAGGATCACCCACCGCTCGTCGAGTTCGACGCTCCAGTTCACCTCCGAGAGGAGGTTGTTCTTGGCGCGCCGCACACCGACGTCGGCCATGTGCACGACCAGGTCATCGAGGTCCACTACCGTCACGATGCCCTATTCAACATGAGGGTTTGCACGCGCGTGCCCTCGGTTTGCCTCAGTGCGCAGCCGCGGTGGTCCCGGCAGGTCAGCACCGCGTTGACTCACCCCATGACCGGCTACACCGTGAACACCACGAGTCTCGCGATCCGCGTCGGCGAGCTGAACGCCGTCGCAGGCCAGGTCGGCGAGATCATCGGCGCCCTCGACCTCACCGGCGGCGACCTTGGCCCCGGCGACATCGGCGCCGCCGTCGCCGAGGTGGCAGGCGAGTGGCGCGACAACCTCGGCGACATGCAGGACAAGATCAGCAAGATCGCGGACAACGTGCGCGGCGCCGTCACCAACTACGAACTCGTCGAGCAGGGCGGCGAGGACCGGATGCGCGCGCTGGCCGAAGGCACGGTCCGTGACCAGGTCTTCGAGACCCTCCGCGACGCGGCCCCGAGGAGGCAGCAGCCGTGAGCGAAGCTTGCGTAGCGAACCATCAGACACAGAGCGAACGCCCCGGAGCCTGCGAGGGGGCGTCGTGAGTACTCGCAGTTTTCCCGCGCTCGGGTTCGACCCAACGCCCGGCGAGGCGGACGCGGTCAAGACGCTGATGCTCCAGCTCGCCACCGCCGCCGAGACGATCAGCACGACGCTGCCCCGGCTGGAGGACGCGGCGAAGATCACCGACGACTCCGAGTGGGGCGGTAGCGCGGCGGAGGAGTTCAGCGACCACGGCGACGACCTGCCGCAGGGCCTCGGCAAGGGTGGCGAGGCGATCAACGCCGTGACCACCGCGCTGTCGGCCTGGTTCGGCAAGCTCACCTCCAACCAGGCCCGCGCGGACGTCCTCGAAGCCGCCGCGAAGAAGCTCAAGGCGAAGCTCGGCACCTTCGACACGTGCACCCCGGAGTCGACCGCCGTCAGCACCCAGCTGGCCAGGATCCTCGACGACGCGAGGCGCCTCGAGGCCAGGCACCTGCGCGAGGCCAACGCGACCGCCGACGCCATCCGCAAGGGCAAGGACGGCGACCCGTTCAAGCCGGAGAACGACAGCTGGTACGTGCAGGGCTTCGACGGTGTCGCGGTCGCGGCCGACGGCGTCTCGCTCGCCACCGCGACCGCGGCGGCCGGGCTGGCCGCCACCGGTGTCGGGCTGCCCGCCGCCGCGGTGCTGGAGGCCGCGTCGACCGGGACCGGCGCGGTCGGGTCGCTCGCCGCCCTCGGGCAGCAGCTGTCCGGTTCGCGCAACGCGCCCGGCTGGGGTGCGGTCGCGATCGGGCTCGGCACCAGCG
>NZ_JBARWZ010000102.1:0-45362 GCF_049647105.1 Actinophytocola sp. | reverse complement strand
AGTTGGGTGTTGATCCTGTCGTGGTGTGCTTGGCTGTCCATCCGAGTGTGTTCCCCCTGGCTGTGCGAACGCTCCGTAGCCGAGCATACGACAGTCGGTTTTGGTGTGCGGTGGAACGCCAGATTTGGTCCGTGACCAGCGTCAGTGCACGTCGTGGCGGATGGATAGCGGCTTTTCGGCGCATTGACGACCTGCTCGGCGGCTGCCTAACGTTGCTGAGCCGTCCATACCCTGGGGAGGACGCGATGAGGCGTCGGTTCACCGTTGTGGCAACCGTTCTTGCTTGTCTGGCCGCTGGCGCGGCCGTTGCGGACGGTACCCCGGACCGGGACGGCGGCGGGCTGCGGCTCGAGACGCTGTCCGGGCCCGCGCGGTACGTGAGTGGCGGCGCGGCCAGGCTCCGTGTCGTGGTGCCCAGACAGGTGCCGCTCGAAGCGGTGACCGTCGCGGTGGGCGGGGTCGACGTCACCGACGACTTCGTGGCCGACGACCAGGCGTCGCATGCGCTCGAAGGGGTGGTGCGGGACCTGCCTGCCGGGGCGAGCACCGTCACCGCGGCCGTGTCCCGGCGGGCGCGGGCCAGTCTGCGGCTGGTGAACCACCCGGCCTCCGGGCCGATGTTCTCCGGGCCGCAGCAGCCGGACTTCTTCTGCTCCACGCCCGCGCACCTCGCCGGGTTCGACCTTGCCGGGCCGTTCCTCGACGACGACTGCTCCCTCGACACGCGTGCTGGCCACTACTACCGCACCACGGCGAACACGTGGCAGCCCTACGACCCGGCCGCGCCCCGCCCCTCGGACATGAGCACCACGCCGTCCGGGGTCGACTTCGTGATTCGCTGGGAGCGGGGCACGATCAACCGGTTCGTCTACACGATCGCCGTGCTCGACCCCGGTGCGACCGGGCCCGCGACGCTGCCGCACTGGAACCGCAAGCTCATCTACTACTTCGGCGGCGGCGTCGGGGTCGGCCACTACCAGGGCTCGAACAACCAGAGCGAGTCTCGCTACGTCTACGGGCTCGGCGCTGGGTACGCGATCGCGTGGTCCACCGGCACCAAGACCAGCACGCACTACAACCTCGTGCTGGGCGGCGAGACCGCGATGATGGTCAAGTCGCGGTTCGTCACCGAGTACGGCGACCCGGTGTACACGGTCGGGCTCGGCGGCTCGGGCGGCGGCATCCAGCAGTACGTCTACGGCCAGAACCACAAGGGCCTGATCGACGGCGCGGTCCCGCAGTACTCCTACCCGGACATGGTCACCCAGACCATCCACGTCGGCGACTGCGAACTGCTCGAACGCTGGATGGACCAGAAGGCGCTCGCCGACCCGGCGTCGAAGTGGCGGCAGTGGAGCAACCGGCCCCAACTCGAAGGCCTCGCCGCCTCCGACACGGTCGCGAACCCGTACGCGCAGCTCACCCCGTGGCTCGCGACGCCGGGGTCCAGCGAGTGCATCAACGGCTGGCGTGGCCTGTCGCCGCTCGCGCTGAACCCCAAGTTCGGCACCGCGCCGGGCATCACGCCAGAACAGCAGGCGGCCGTCGAGTGGACGCACTGGAACGACGCGGTCAACGTCTACGGCCGTGACCCCGACACCGGCTACGCCCGGTCGGCCTGGGACAACATCGGCGTCCAGTACGGGCTGAAGGCCCTGGTGGACGGGAACCTCACCCCCGGGGAGTTCCTGGACCTGAACGCGGACGTCGGCGGCTGGAAGCAGCCCCAGGATGCCGTGCAGGAGGGCTGCCCGTTCGTCACGCAGGCCTGTCCGTCCGACGTGGACGTCTGGAGCGTGCGGAACGTCAACGCGCCGGACGCGAACGGCGTGCGGCCGAGGACCGAGGGCGACGTCGACGCCATGCGTGCCGCCTACCGCTCCGGTCTCGTCTTCGACGGCCGCGTCGACATCCCGATCATCGACTGGCGCCACTACCTCGACGCCGAGCTGGATATGCACAACGCGCGCCAGTCGTTCGCGTCCCGGCAGCGCATGATCGATGGGAAGGGCAACGCGGCCAACCAGGTCGTGTGGTTCACCGACGCCCGCCCGGCCCGCGCGTTCGACCAGACCCCGATGGCGCTGTCCGTCATGGACGAGTGGCTCACGAACCTGCGCGCGCACCCGTCGCGCGGCGTGGTCGGCAACAAGCCGGCCGCCGCCGTGGACAGCTGCTTCGGCACCGACGGCACGCTGCTGTACCGCGGCAGGGACGCGTGGCGCGGCATCCTCGACCTCGGCCCGGCGGGCGCGTGCACGCAGCGGTTCCCGATCGGCGGCACCTCCCGCACGATCGCGGGTGGCCCGTTCGACGAGCAGCACTTCAAGTGCGCGCTGCAGCCGGTGGACACGGCGATCGCACGCGGCGTGTACGGGTCGTGGCGGCCCAGCGAGGCGGAGAAGTCCAGGCTGGCACAGATCTTCCCGACGGGGGTGTGCGACTACCGCAGGCCGGACGTTGGCAGGGCTGGTCCGCCTCCCCGGAATTAAGGTGTTGGTCCCGACCCAGCGACACCTGCGGATGAATTAGGCGCGGTGCACCTGGAACGGTCCGGCGGACTGGGCCACCGGCATCAGCTCGATCGTGTTCACGTTGACGTGCGGCGGTTGTGCGGTGACCCAGTGGACGGTCTCGGCGATGTCGTCGGCGGTGAGCGCCCGCATGCCCTTGTACACCCCGGCGGCGCGGTCTGCGTCGCCCGCGAACCGCACGAGGGAGAACTCGGTGCCCTCGCACATGCCCGGCTCCACACACGTCACCCGCACACCTGTGCCGTGCAGGTCGCTGCGCAGGTTCAGACTGAACTGGCGCACGAACGCCTTCGTGGCGCCGTAGACGTTGCCGCCCGGGTACGGGTAGGTGCCCGCCACCGACCCGATGTTGATCACGTGGCCGCGGCCGAGGGCGACCATGCCAGGGAGGACCGCGCGGGTGCAGTGCACGAGGCCGCGGCAGTTGGTGTCGAGCATGTCATCCCAGTCGGCGAGGTCGGCGCGGTGCGCGGGTTCGAGACTCTTCGCGAGCCCGGCGTTGTTGACGAGCACGTCGATCGCGGGCAGCGCCTCGACCGTCTCGCGGACGGCGTCGGCGTCCCGCACGTCCAGCTCGACCGCGTGGACGCCGTCGGGAATGCGGTCCACCCGCCGGGCGGCGGCGATGACCGTCGCGCCCTCGGCCGCGAACCTGCTGGCGATCGCCGCGCCGAACCCGCTGCTGGCCCCGGTCACGAGGACGGTCGGGCTCATCGGACGCGCGCCAGCAGGGTCTCGAGCGCCGCGCCGAACTCGGCAGGGCGTTCCAGGTTCGGCAGGTGCGCGGCGCCGTCGACGACCACGAGCGCCGAGCCGGGGATGCGGTCGTGCAGGTACTCGGCGTCGGTGACGGGGGTGAACTCGTCGTCGCTGCCCACGACAACCAGCGTCGGCACGGTGATCCGGGCGAGCAGGGGCGTGTAGTCGGGTCGGTCGGCCCGCCCGCGCAGTGCCGCCGCCGCGCCATCGGGCGGCGCGGCGCGCATCATCCGTGACACGTGCTCGCCCGCGGCGGTGTTGTGTGGTGCCACCATCTTCCACAGCACCTCCTCGGCGTAGCCCGCCATCCCTTCGCGCAGCAGGCGGTCCGCCATGTCGTTGCGGCTCTTGCGGCCCGCCGGCGTCTCGGCCTGCGCGAACGTGTCCGCGAGCACCAGCCCGCGGAGCCGGCCGGGGAACCGCCGCACGCACTCGAGCACGATCTGCCCGCCCATGGACAACCCGGCCAGCACGAACCTCGCCACGCCGAGGTGGTCGGCCAGCCCCGCGACGTCCTCGGCGAACGTCGACAGCGGCGTCACCCCCGGCACGACGGTCGACTCGCCGTAACCACGCAGGTCGGCGGCGATCACCCGCCAGCCGAGCGACCGGGCGTGCTCGACCTGCGGCCGCCACATGGAACGGTCGAACGGGTGGCCGTGCACGAGGACGAGGACGTCGTCCCCGGTGCCCTCGTCGTCGTAGCCGATGGTGATGCCGTTGACGGCGGCAGTGCTCATCTGGGTGCTCCTCCCTTGCCGCTCCGAGGCTATTCGGTGCATTATGTCGGTGCAATAGCAACAATGCTCTCGGTGCAATGTGGGGGACTGTGGACGACTACCGCCTGATCGCCGACACCGTCGCGAACGAGATCGCCGCGGGCCGCCTGCGAGCGGGTGAGCAACTCCCGCCACAGCGCAGGTTCGCCCGCAGGCACGGCATCGCCGCGTCCACGGCCGCCCGTGTGTACGGCGAACTGGTACGCCGTGGTCTCGCGGTGGGCGAGGTGGGCCGGGGCACGTTCGTCCGCGCGGCGGCCCCCGCGCCGGAACCGGCGTTGTCCGAACCGGCGACGGCGCGGGTCGACCTGGAGCTGAACTTCCCGATGCTGCCGGACCAGGCGGAGTTGCTGTCGTCGAGCCTGGCGCGGTTGCTGCGCCCGGACGTGCTGGCAGAGGCCCTGCGCCCGGTGACCGTCGACGGCACCGCCGCCGCGCGCGCGGCGGCGGCGAGTCTGCTGACCCGCACCGGCTGGACCCCGGACGCGGACCGGATCCTGTTCGCGGGCAACGGAAGGCAGGCCATCGCGGCCGCGATCGCCGCGCTGGTGCCGGTGGGCGGCCGCCTCGGCGTGGAGGCCATGACCTACCCGGTGGTGAAGGCCGTGGCCGCACGGCTGGGCGTCACCCTCGTCCCCATGGAGATGGACGAGCACGGCCTGCTGCCGAAGGCGGTGCGCGACGCGGCGGTGCGAGCCGTGTACGTCCAGCCGACACTGCACAACCCACTGGGCGTGACGATGCCGGAGAAGCGTCGCACCGAACTGGCGCAGACCCTGATCGACCGCGCACTACCCGCGATCGAAGACGGCATCTACACCTTCCTGCGTGACGACCTGCCCCCGCTGGCCGCGTACGCGCCTGACCACGTGGTGCTGGTGGACAGCATGTCGAAGCGCATCGCACCGGGCCTGTCCCTCGGCTACCTGGCCCCGCCCACGGCGACCGCCGACGCGGTGGCGAGCGCCCTCCGGTCGGGTGGCTGGGCGGCGACGAGGTTCGCCATGGAGGCGGCAACACACTGCGTCGTCGACGGCACGGCAGAGAAGATCGCCGTCGCCAAACGAGCCGACGCGGCGGCCCGCCAACGCCTGGTAGCCGACCGGCTGGCGGGGTTCACCGTCCATGCCGACCCCGGCGCGTTCCACTGCTGGTGGGAACTGCCGGAACCGTGGCGCGCGGAGATGTTCGTGGCCGCCGCCGCGAGGCACGGCATCGCGGTCACCCCGGCGGCCGCGTTCGCGGTAGGCAACGGCCGAGCCCCGAACGCGGTCAGGCTCGCGCTGTCCGCACCACCCGCCGAGGTACTCGCCTCCACATTGGACACACTGGCGAAGCTGGCAGGCACGCGCCCGGAAGACACCACGGTGGACTGAGGACTCACCGCCCGCCGCGGCGCCGCCTTCTCGCCACTATGCGGCGCACGGCCTGCCGCTGGCGGTCCGTCAGTGGAGTAGGGCGCCACGTCTCCTCCGGTTGCCGGGCCGCCGCCGCCACCTCCACCCGCAGGCGGTCCACCGCGGCCATCAGCGCGCCGTGTTGTTGCCACGCGGCCTCGTCGCTGTGCGGGTCGACCATCAGCAGAGTGCTCAGGCGGTTGCGCCGCCGTTCCAGGTCCGCGAGTGGCACCGCGTCCTGCTCGATGGCCGCCGTGACCGCGTCGGCGGCCGTCTCCAGGAAGTCGGCGAGCGCCATGCGGACATCGGCGGGGTAGGCGTTGCCCTGTTCCTCCTCCGGCACGAAGTACGTGCGGTCGAGCAGGGCTCTGCACACTTCGCGCAGTGACAGCTGGAAACGTTCGAGACCGGTCAACGTGGAGCGCAGCCGGGGCTGCTGCCGTCTCGTCGAGGCGGCACGCGGGTTGAGCCGCGCGCCGGCCTCCGCGCGGACGAGGACCTGGTCGGCCCGCGCCACGTCCGGGTTGAGCGACCGCGCCTCGGTCAGCCAGTGGTCCGCCTCCGCCCGCGACCACTCGGCCCGCAGCCCGCGTGCGAGGTCACGGCTGAATCCCGCGATCCGGTCGGCCAAGTCGCGCACCGCGTCCCCGGCGGGCCGCAGGTACAGCGGTGGTGCGATCGCCAGATTGACGAGGATCCCCACGCCCGCGCCGACGAGCGTCTCGTACACCCGGCTGTCGGCGACGTCCCGGTCCCCGCCGACGGCGAGCACCAGCATCGCGCTGATCGGCATCTCCAGCAGCTGTGGCCCGAGCCGCAGGAGCCGCCCCGCCACCAGCGACACGGCGACCACGGCACCGAGACTCCACCAGCTCAACCCGGCGATCGCCGCCACCCCGACGGCCACCAGCACACCGGCGAGCACACTCGCCACCCGCTGCAGGCTTTCCCGCACCGTGTCGTACATGGTCACCTGGATGACCAGCAATGCGGTCAGGGGCGCGAGCACCGGCGCGTCGCTGGTCCCGATCCAGTCGGCCACCACGAACGACAACACCGCGGCCAGGGTCGTCTTCGCCGTCCGGAGCCCCGGCAGGCGCCGAACCCGCGCACGCCACCCGGACTCCACCGCCCGAGCCTACGACGGGCGCGGCCGGGCGACCTGCCGAGCGCGTTCCGAGGCAGGGAGCGGGCAGTGCCGTTGCCGGGTCAGCAGCAGTAGCGGTGTGTCCATTCCGGTTCGTGCCACCAGAAATCGTCGTCGTGGTCGTGGGTTGCCCGGGGTGCCGACGTGACCATCGCGGGTACCTTGGCCGGGGTGGCGAACGGGGCGACCAGTTCGTCCACTGTCCGGAGTCTGCCGCCGGTCATCACCATGCGGACGGCCGCCGCCGCGCGGATGTCGGTGAGTGGGTTGCCGGTCACGAAGGACAGGTCCGCGTGTGCGCCTCGGCGGACCTCGCCCAGTTTGCCCGCCAGGCCCAGCCACCGGGCGGGGTTGCGGGTCGCCGTGGTCAGTGCCTCGTACGGGGTGAACCCGAACCGCACCTTGGCCCGCAGGTTCGCGTGCAGGGAGACCGCCGGGTTGTCGAGTGGCGCGTCGGTGCCCGCGATGACGAAGCCGCCGCCGCGGTGGATGCGCAGCACCATGTCCACGTTGGCCGCCAGCAGCGCCAGCGTCACCGCGTTCGCCGGGGTTTGTGCCGCGTCCGCCTTCGCAACGTACTGCGCGTACTCCCATGACGGGAACAGGGTTCTGGTGCGGGGATCCTCGACCAGTGTGGTGTCGTTGTCGTAGATGCCCGCCGAGTTGAACAGGGTCGGGGTGATCGACATCCTGGACCTGGTGAACAGCGACACCGCGTCCTCGTAGGCGCGGCCGAGGCGGGACACCGTGTGCGAGTAGCCGAGCCGGTTCGTCGCGCCCGTGTGTTCCATGCCGTCCATGCCGATTCGCTCGGCCGGGTACAGGTAGTGGGACGATAGCGGCAGACCCGCCCGGTGTGCCGCCGCGATCACCCGCCGCTGGTAGGCGACCGGCAGGCGCACGTACGTCTTGATCATGTCGTAGCCCAGTGCCCGCGCGCGTTCCAGTTCGAGCGCCAGCTGCGCCACCGAGCGGGTGGGGCGCATGAAGTTGTAGTACACACGCGATCCGTCGATCGCCTCGCCGGTGCCGAAGTAGCGCGGGCCAACCCGTTCGCCCGACGCCAGGGCCTCGCGGGTTTCCGTGTACTGGTAGGCGGGATCGCCCGGCGAGCGGGTCGTGGTGATGCCGTAGGAAAGCCACAGCCTGCCCTGCCGGTCGCCCCACTGCCTGCCGCGCAGGTGCCAGTGCACGTGCGCGTCGATCAGGCCCGGCATCACCGTCAGGTCCGACGCGTCGACGGTGGACGGGCGGGACCCGGCGGGCAGCACCGCCTCGATCCTGCCGTCGTCGAGCACGATGTCGACCGACTCCCGCAGCCGCTGCGCGCTGCCGTCCCACAGCGCACCCGCGCGCACCACGTCGTGCTGCCGGACCCGCGCCGGGCGGTACCGCAGCGACAGCGGCACGTCCCGGGTGCCCCTGCCGTTGACACCCACCGACCGCAGCGTCCCGTTGTGCAGGTACAGCAATCGATCCGGGCCCAGCCACGACAGCGAGTCGGTCACCTCGCGGGTCACCTGCCTCGCCGCGCCCGTGAACCGGCCGCGTGCGTCCACCGGCACCACCCACGCGCACGACTCGACCACGAACGCCAGGTATCGCCCGTCCGGCGACCACACCGGGCCATCGTCGCCGCGGGTCGCGATCGACGCGTGCGGCATGGGCTCGGTGTAGGTGAGCGTGCCGGTACCGAGGTCGACGGTCAGCACCTGGCTCGTGCCCTCACGGAACCGCCGCGAGTACGGCTTCACCGCCGCCAGTGCGAGCGTGCGGCCATCGGGCGACCACGTGGGCCTGCCCGGCATGAACAGAGACGGCGTCACCTGCGTCGGCGTGCCCGCCGCGAGCTCCAGCACCCACACCACGCCGTCCTGGTCGCAGTACGCGATCCGGGTGCCGTCGGGGGAGAACCGCGGCGCGAGCTGCGCACCGGCCAGCCCGGTGATCCGCCGCTCGTCGCCCGTCGCGAGGTCACGCAGCCACAGGTCCGCGTCACCCGCCCGGTCCGACGCGTACACGATCGAGCGGCCGTCCGGCGCGAAGTCGGGGTCGGAGCCGAAGTAGCCGTCGGACACCAGCTTCACCGGCGCCGGATTGCCGATCGTCAGCAGCCACAACGCGTTCAGCGCGCGGAACGCGACCTGCCCGCCGTCCGGCGACGCCACCGGCGAAGCGATGCCGAGCACCCGCTGCTCACGCGTCGAGTCGAGGTCGCGGACCTTCCGGTGGTAGTCCGGCCGAGGGACCACCGGCACCGCCGCGGTGAACGGGACGACCGTCGCCGTGCCGTCGAGCGTCCTGCGCTTGATGCGGCCGTCCGCGGTGTGCAGGAGTTCGGCGGCCGACAGCCACGACGGCGCGAACCCGAACACGTCCTCGCCCCGCGTGCTGACCACCCGGTCGCCGACGACCAGTTCGGCGGTCGCGCCAGCGACGCGGACGTACGCGAGCGTGCCGCCGTCGGGGGAGAACGACGGGCCGTACAGCGATGCCCCGGCCGGTGCGGTGACCGCGCGGGACGTCGTGCCAGCGGCCAGGTCGAGCACGTCGATGGCCGTGCTGTCGGCGGTGTACGCGAGGCGGCGCCCGTCCGGCGACCACGCGGGCATCGCCTCCTCGGCCACGGTGTCGGTGCGCGCGGTGATCGTCCCGGTCGCGAGGTCGAGGGTGTGCACGCCGTAGCCGCCGGTGCCGCCACGGTCCGACGAGAACGCGATCGTGGCGCCGTCCGGCGAGAACCTCGGTTCGCGGTGGTCGTACGGACCGCTCGTCAGCTGATGGAGGCCGGCGCCGTCGGGGCGGATCGTGTAGAGGTGGTAGTTGCCGTCGCGGTACGCCTGGAACACCAGCGCCCGCCCGTCCGGCGACCACGACGGCTGGCTCGCATCGGTGTCGTCGCCGGTCAGCCGCACCGCCGTACCGCCGCCGATCGGCACGGTCCAGATCGCGGTCACGAGGTCGAACGCGACATGCCTGCCGTCCGGCGACACCTGGGCGGAGATGTTGGTGCCCTGGCCGATCCTGGCCGCGCCGCCGGGATCCGCCGCTGCCGCCTCGGTGGCGGCCGTGCCGTGCAGGACCGTGGCACCGGCGAGCACACCGGCGCCACGGAGTACGTCCCTGCGCGTTACCTCGTGCATGTGCCCTCCCCGGTGAGCGCGAGTACGCCAATGTCATTCTGCTACCGGTTGCGCTCACCTGCCAGGTCTGTGCGCCGGTGGGCCGCCGTAAGCTCGACCCGGCCCCCACCACCGCACCATGGAAACGGAGCCGCCTCCATGAACATCAAGCCGCCAACCAACGTTCGCGAAGTCGACCTCGCGAAACCCAACGCGGCACGGATGTACGACTACTACCTCGGCGGGTCGCACAACTTCGAGTCCGACCGGGCGCTCGCCGGACAGGTCGAGCAGGTCGCGCCGTGGGTGAAGGACATCGCGCGGATCAACCGGGCGTGGCTGCGCCGGGTGGTGGACACCTTGATGGCGCAGGGGATCCGCCAGTTCCTCGACCTCGGGTCCGGCATCCCGACCGCGGGCAACGTGCACGAGCAGGCACAGCGGCTGGATCCGACGACGCGCGTGGTGTACGTCGACTACGAGGCCGTCGCCGTGCACCACAGCTTCGAACTGTTGAAGGACAACGAGTACGCGACGGTCGTGTGGGCCGATGTCCGCAACCCGCGGTCGGTGCTCGAGCACGAGGAGACGCGGCGGCTGCTCGACTTCACGCAGCCCATCGGGCTGCTGTGCGCGGGACTGCTGCTGTTCATCGGTGACGACTTCGACCCGGCGGGCCTGGTCGCCGCCTACCGGGACGCGTGCCCGGCGGGCAGTTATCTCGCGATCTCGACGATGAGCCAGGACGAGGCCGACCCAGAGACCCGGGAGCGGCTCGGTGGGCTGCTGAAGCTGTACGAGATGGCCGACGAGCGGATCTACCCGAGGGACAAGGAGACCATCGCGTCCTGGTTCGCGGGCACGGACCTGATCGACCCCGGTCTCGTGCTGCTGCACCAGTGGCGGCCGGAACGGTCCTCGGACGGCAGCCCGGCGTGGCCGCGGCACGAGGAGTCGCCAGCCCGGCTACTCGGCTACGGCGCGGTCGGCCGGATCCTGGGCTGATCCTGGGCTGATCCACCGGGTTCCCTCAGGCCAGTCACACGGTTTCCTCAGGTTCGCGGTCCACGATTCTCCTACCCGGAGGGTCGGGGAGCGGTGGGGAGTGCCGCGGCCGGCTTGGGGGATCGTGCCGGCCGGGTACTCCCCGTCGCGCCGCTGTCGCCGGTCGTGGTCGCGGCGGGCAAGGCATTCGCCGGAAATCCTGTTCGTGACCTCCTGCCGTCGCTTGACCGGGTAGCCTCCCGTTTGGTGAGGACGGTCGGAACCGACGAACTAGACGCGGGCAGCGAGTTACGCGGCGCCCGTGCCGTCGTGCTCGGGTTCCTCGGCGCACTTCTCGCGGGGCGGGCCGTCGACGCCGTCGACCACGGCGAGTTCCTCTTCGCGCTCTTCGTCGTGGCCCTGTTCGTGCTGCCCGTCTGGTTCGCGAGCGGCATCGCCCGCGCGCTGTGGACCCGGCTGCGCTGGTGGCTGCTCGGTACGCAGGCCGTGCTCACCTACCTCCCGTTCGTGTTCTTCGGCAACGGGTGGGTCGGCGGGATCTCCGGGCTGCTGGCCGGGTTGGTGCTGCTCACGGTGTCGGCGCCCGCGTCGTGGGTGGTGTTCTGCGTGCTCGCGGTGGTCGAGGAGGTGGCCTGGCTCGGGATCGTGGGACCGCCGTACACGCCCGCGCTGCACGCGGCCATGTGGCTGCTGATCGCGTTCGCGAACAACGCGCTCGCCCTGTTCGGCCTGACGTGGCTCGCCGGGCTGGTGCGCGGGATCGCGTCGACCCGCGACGAGCTGGCCGCCGCCGCGGTCACCCGGCAGCGGCTGGCGGTGGCCGAGCGGCTGCGGTCGATGATCGGGGAGCGGGTCCGGGTCGTCACCGACCGGGCGAAGGCCGCGAGAGAGGCGCTGACCCACCGGCCGGACGAGGCGCGGGCACAGATCGTGGCGGCCGGGGTCACCGCCAGGGAGATGCTGTCCGAGGCGCGGGCGATCGCCTCGGACCCGGACGACCAGATCGGTGCTCGCCAGGAGACCGGCGTGGTGCTCGCGCCGCGTCTGGCCACGGGTGTGCTGCTGGCCGTGCTCGTGCTGTTCGCGGTGCAGAACGTCGCCAACGTGCTGCTGCCAGGCGACGTGGTCTTCCCGCCTGGTGCGCTCACGGTCGCCGTGGTCACCGGCGTCGCGATCACGGCGCTGCAGCTGCGGCACTCCGGCATCGGCCACGACGGCCGCCCGCCGGCCTGGCCGTGGACCTTCGCCGTGCAGGCGGTGCTGACCTACGTGCAGTACCCCTTCCTCGGTGCGGCCGGGCTGCCGTTCGCGGGGTTCCTCGCCGGGTCGGCGCTGCTGCTGTTCTCCGACCGGGTGCGGTGGGTGTGGTTCGGCGCGATCGTCGCCAGCATGCCCGTGCTGGTCCTGCTGGCACCTGGCGGCTCGCGGTCCGCGGAGTCGCCGCTGCGGTGGACGGGGTACGCGACCGCGACCGCGATCGCGTTCGGGCTGCTCGTGTACGGGCTGGCGTGGCTCACCAGGCTCGCCGTGCGGATGGCGGCGCTGCGGGAGGAACTGGCGGAGCTCGCCGCGGTGCGTGAACGACTCCGGCTGGCGCGGGACACGCACGACCTGCTCGGCCTGGGTCTCTCGGCGATGGCGCTGAAGACCGACCTGATCGCGGCACTGATCGGCAGCGACGACGCACAGGTCCGGTGCGAGCTGGACGACCTGGTCTGGTTGTGCGCCAAGGCAGGCAACGACGCCCGGCTGGTCGCGACGGAGAGCCTGCGGCTGTCGTTCGCGAGCGAGCTCTGCCTCGCGTCCGACATCCTGACCTCGTCGGGCATCGCGGTACACGTGCCCGCCCGCCCGCCGCCGACACCGAAGGACGTCGACGTGGTGCTGGCGACCGTGGTGCGGGAGGCGGTGACGAACATCCTGCGGCACAGCGCGGCCCTGCACTGCACGATCACGCTGGTGGTCACCGAGGGCGCGCTGCGACTGCGGATCGGCAACGACGGCCTCGTCGAGGAACACCTGGATGGGCCAGGCAGCGGACTGGACAACCTGCGCGCCCGCGTCGAGGTCGCCGACGGGCGGTTCACGGCCCGCCGGTCGGGCCGCGAGTTCGAGGTGGTGGCGGAGCTGCCGTTCCGGCGCTGGACACGGCGCTGAAGGCTCGTTAAGCCCCGGTCACGCCATCGATGCCTTCACGCAGAAAGTCCGCGTGACCGTTGTGCCGGGCGTACTCGTGAATCAGGTGCAGCATCACCAGTCGCAGGGAGACATCCGCTTCCCAGCGGGCGTTGTACCCGGTGACCTCCAGTGTCTCCGCCTCGATCTCGATCCGGCGGGAGTGCCCGACCTCCGCCTCCCACGCGGTGAAGGCCTCCGCCCGGCTGCTGCCAGAAGCGTCGTGGGCCACCTGGAAGTCGCCGTCCGCCGACCACACCAGCGGCAGGTCCTCGCCGTTGATCACCCGTCGGAACCAGGTGCGTTCGACCTCGGCCATGTGCCGGACCAGGCCGAGCAGCGTCAGCGTGGACGGCGGCATCGACCGGCGTCGCAGGTCCTCGTCGGTCAGTCCCTCGCACTTCATCGCCAGCGTGGCGCGGTGGAAGTCGAGGAAGGTACGCAGCATCTCGCGTTCGCCGCCGGTCAGCGGCGGTTCCGGTCGTTCCGTGGTGGTCACGGCCGCATGTTACGCACCGTGCACAAAACCGTTGTCACTACTGGTCGCGCGCATAGCAAAAGTATCGGTCAAGATCCAACGAGAACACGTTCTTGTGCTGCGGGATGGTCCGGCGGAAGCTTGATGGCATGGACCTCGTCGCGCTGGAAGAGATCAAGCGTCTCAAGCACCGCTACCTCCGCTGTGTCGACACGAAGGACTGGGACGGCCTCGCGGACACCCTCACCGTCGACGTCACCGCGGACTACGGCACGCCCGTCTACGGCAGTCCGCTCCACTTCGCGGGCCGGGACGCCCTCGTGGCGTTCCTGGGCGAGAAGCTCGGGCCGGGCATGATCACCACGCATTTCGCCACCCAGCCGGAGATCGACGTCGCGGGCGACGAGGCGACCGGCCGGTGGGCGTTCCAGGACACCGTGATCGTCGTGGCGCACCGCATGGTGATCACCGGGGCGGCGTACTACGAGGACCGCTACCGGCGCGACGCCGACGGCCGGTGGCGCATCGGCCACACCGGGTACGAGCGGACGTACGAGGCCACGCTGTCGCTCGACGACCTGCCCAGCTTCCGGCTGACGGCGAACCGCTGGCCAGTGGAACAGGTCAACCGGTAGTCGATCAGTCGTGTCCCGGGGGCATCCTGACCCCGCTCGCGGCGCCGTACTTTGATCACCCGTCGGACTATCGCGGGCGGACCGCCGGCCTGATCGGACCGGGTCTCGCCGGGCGGTGTAACAAGACCCGGGGCCCGTGCGATGACCTGAGTGACCCTGCGGCGCTGGCGGACCCCCGACCTGGCAGCACCGCAGGGTTTTCTCTGTCCACGCGAAGCACTTTCATGGCGCTCCCAGCAGCACCGCGACCCCCACGAGCACCGGCACCGACAGGACGGTGGACAGCAGCACCACGTCCCGGGCGAGGCGGGTGCCCCGGTCGTAGGCGGTCGCGTACACGAACACGTTCTGCGCGGTCGGCAGCGCGGAGGTGATCACCACCGCGAGCAGCGCAGTGCCCTCCACCCCGGCCACCCACCGCCCGAGCACATAGGCCAGCACGGGCTGGACGGCGGTCTTGAGCACCACCGCGAGCCACACCCGGCTCGCGCCGTCGCCGGACGCCGGGCGGGGCGCGCCGTGCAGGCTCATGCCGTACGCCAGCAGCGCGGCGGGCACCGCGAGTGCGGCGAGCAGCTCGATCGGTCGCAGCACAAGGGAAGGCAGCCGTACGCCGAGTGCCGCGACGGCCAGGCCCAGTGCGCAGCCGATCACCACCGGCGTGCGCAGCGGCTGGGTCAGCAGCCGGATCCTGGACGGGGAGTCCGCGCGGGAGGAGGCCAGCACGGTCAGCCCGACCGGCGCCAGCACCAGCACCTGGAACAGCAGAACCGGCGCCACGTACGACGCGTCGCCAAGCACGTACACCGCGATCGGCACCCCGAGGTTGGCCGCGTTCACATATGAAGACGCGAGGCCGCCGGTCGCCAGCTCGGCGGGCCGGGCACGCCACCGCCTGCGTGCGATCACGGCGTACAGGAGCGCACACGACACGGCACTGCCCGCGGTAGCCACGAGCGCGGGGGACGCCAGCACGCCGGGGTCCGCATCGGCGAGCGTGAGCAGCAGCAACGCCGGGGTGGCGAGGAAGTACGACAGCCGCGACAGCACCCCCGCCGCGTCGTCCCCGAGCACCCGCACCCGCCCGGCGACCCAGCCGACCCCGATGACGGCGACGAGCGCGCCAAAGCCTACGAGAACTGTGTTCAATTTGGTCGCTCCGCTCCTCCGCTGAGCCGCCGTCTTCCCTCCTGCGCGCGGAGGTTCCTGGGCTCGTTCCTCGCGCAGGAACCTCCGTGCTCGTCAGTCCAGACGGCGACCGCTCCGGGGCTCCGCTCCGGGTTCACGCGCCGATGGTCACCGAATCGGTCGTCCATGCGCGGGCCTGTTCGGACAGCGTGATGCCCAGCCCCGGCCGCCCGGACAGGTGCATGCGCCCGTCGCTGGTCTCCAGGCGCTCGTTGAACAGCGGGTACAGCCAGTCGAAGTGCTCGACCCACGGCTGCGCCGGGTACGCGGCCGCGAGGTGCACGTGGATCTCCATCGCGAAGTGCGGGGCCAGGCCGACGTTCGCGTGGTCGGCCAGCGTCGCGAGCCTCAGGAACTGGGTGATGCCGCCGATGCGCGGCGCGTCGGGTTGCAGGATGTCGACCGCGCGGTGGCGGAGCAGTTCGTGGTGCTCGGCGACGCTGGTCAGCATCTCACCGGAGGCGACCGCGGTGGTCAGCTCGCGGGCCAGCTCGGCGTGCCCCTCCGCGTCGTACGCGTCGAGCGGCTCCTCGATCCACACGAGGTCGAACTCCTCGAGCGCCTTGCAGACCCGCATCGCGCGCGGGCGGTCCCACTGCTGGTTCGCGTCGACCATCAGTGGCACGTCGGGGCCGATGTGCTCGCGGACCGCGGCGACCCTGCGCAGGTCCTCGCGCCAGTCCGGCTGCCCGACCTTGATCTTGATGCCGCCAACGCCCGCCGCCAGCGTGCGCGTCGCGTTGTCCTTGACCTGCTCGATCGTCTCGTGCAGGAACCCGCCGGAGGTGTTGTAGCAGCGCACCGAGTCGCGGTGCGCGCCGAGCAGCTTCGCGAGCGGCAGGCCCGCGCGCCTGGCCTTGAGGTCCCACAGCGCGATGTCGATCGCGGCCAGCGCCTGTGTCGCGGCGCCACTGCGGCCCACCGAGGCACCCGCCCACACGAGCTTGGTCCACAGCCTGCCGATGTCGCTCGGGTCCTCACCGATCAGGTCCGGCGCCACCTCGCGGGCGTGCGCGAACTGCGCCGGTCCGCCCGCACGCTTCGAGTAGCCGAACCCGACGCCGTGGTGGCCTTCCCCGGTGGCGATCTCGGCGAACAGGAACACGACCTCGGTCATCGGCCGCTGCCTGCCGGTCAGCACCTTCGCGTCACTGATGCCGGTCGGCAGCGGCAGGGTCACCGACGAGAGCGTCACCGAGGTGATCCGGTCGAGTACGGCGGCGATGGTCATACCGACCATGCAATAACGTCGCGCGATGCCTGTCCAAGGTTTGTTGCGCATTGCTCCATACCTGAACGGCATCGATGCCCGGAAGGTATCAAACCATGCTTCAAGGGTTCTGGACACGCATCGATACCGAAAATTACGCTCCCCGAATCCACGGGCGAGATCCTCTACACCTGGAGGAGCGCCACCCGCGCCGCGCAGACACCCGCGAAGGTCGGCAACGCGTGGCCGTCGAAGAAGGACCTGCGCCAGTCGTCGGGCGCGATCGGCCGGGGCTCGGTGATCGGGTTCGTGCTCGGCATCCTGCCGGGTGGCGGCGCCGTGCTGTCCTCGCTCGCCGCCTACGCGCTGGAGAAGCGGCGCGCGAAGGACCCGTCCCGGTTCGGCAAGGGCGCGGTCGAGGGGGTCGCCGCGCCGGAGACCGCGAACAACGCGGCGGCCACGTCGTCGTTCATCCCGCTGCTGACGCTGGGCATCCCGGCCAACGCGACCATGGCGGTGATCTTCGGCGCGCTGCTGATCCAGGGCGTGAGCCCCGGCCCGCAGCTCGTGTCGCAGGAACCGGAGCTGTTCTGGGGTGTCATCAACTCCATGTACATCGGCAACATCCTGCTGCTGATCATGAGCATCCCGCTGGTGGGGCTGTTCGTGCGGATCCTGAAGGTCCGCGCGAGCGTGCTCGCGCCGATCACCGTGCTGATCACGCTGGTCGGGGTGTACACGGTCAACAACGACGTGTTCGACATCGTGCTGGTGATCGTGTTCGGCGCGGTCGGCTACCTGATGAAGAAGCTCGGCTTCGACCCAGGCCCGCTGGTGCTCGCGTTCGTGCTCGGCTCGCTGCTGGAGGACTCGCTGCGCCGCTCGCTGCTGATCTTCGACGGCGATCCGACGGGGTTCTTCACCCGGCCCATCTCGGGCACGCTGCTGGTCGCGTTCGTGCTCGTGGCCGCGCTCCCGTTCGTCCGGCGCGCGTCGCGCCGCAGGAAGGAGCCCGTCGAGTCAGCGTGACAGGAGCTGCTTGAGGGGCAGCGATTCGTCGCGCAGCTCGTCGACGGTCACCGCGTGCGGGGTGTGCAGCGCGCGGCGGACGGCCAGCACGTCACCGGGCCTGCCGAGCGAGATCACGCCGTCGAGCCTGCCGTCGGTCAGCGAGAACGCCGAGAAACTCCCCTCCTCGACCGACCCGCGCAGCACCAGGTCGTCCAGGTCGCTGGCGTGCCCGACGGACTGGAGCTTGTGCTCGTAGTGGTCGGACCAGAACCAGTGCGGGTCGGTGTGTGGCTTCTCCTCGCCGGTGAGGTTCGCGGCGATGGTCTGCCCCTGCCGCAGCGCGTTGTCGTGGTGCTCGACCCGGACCCGCCTGCCGTGGTGTTGCTGGGCGGCGACGTCGCCGAGCGCCCACACGTCCGGCGCGGAGGTGCGGCCGTACTCGTCGACGAGGATGCCGTTGCCCGTCGCGATCCCGGCCTCGTCGGCCAGCTCGACGTTGGGCAGTGCGCCGACCCCGACGAGCACGAGGTCGGCTTCGGCGCGATGACCGAGATTCGAGTCGAGGACCAGCCCGTCGCCGGTGCGCGTGCACGTCACGGCGTACTCGCCGGTCCGGACCTCGACGCCGCGGGCCCGGTGGATGTCGAGCACCGCCGCGCCGATCTTCACGCCGAGCACGCGGGCGAGCGGCGTGGCCTCCGGCTCGAAGATCGTCACCTGCTTGCCGAGACCGATCGCCGACGCCGCGACCTCGCAGCCGACGAACCCCGCGCCGAGTACCACGACCCGCTCGGCGCCGGTCAGCTCGGCACGCAGCGCACGGGCGTCGGCCGCGGTGCGCAGGTAGTGGATCCGGTCGCCGTCGAAGCCGGGCAGCCCGCGTGGCCGCATGCCGGTGGCGAGCACGAGGGCGTCGTAGCGGAGGTCGTCGCCGTCGGCGAGCCGGACCGAGCGCGCGGCGACGTCCACGGCGGTGGCGCGGGTCGACAGCCGCAGCTCGACGCCGTTGCCCGCGTACCACTCCGGTTTGCGTGCCGGGACGATGTCGCCGCCGGTGAGCACGTCCTTCGACAGCGGCGGCCGTTCGTAGGGCGCCTCCGGCTCGTCGGACACGAGCACGATCTCGCCGTCGAACCCGCGTCTGCGCAGCGCGGCGGCGGTCGCCGCGGCGGCGACCCCACCGCCGACGAGCACATACCTCATGACATGCCCTCTCCGTACTCCCGGTGCACATGGTGATGGCAGGCGCTGGACTTCCACACGATATTCGGTCGCCGCGCACCAGGGTGGTCCGACAGCATGGGGCACCGTCGAAATCGGCGGGCAGGACATCTCCCGGCTGCGGCAGGCGGACCTGCGCGGCCTGATCGCGTACGTGCCGCAGGAACCCGCGATGTTCCACCGGACACCGCGGGAGAACATCGCGCCCGTCGGCCTCCCAGGACGAGATCCTCGCCGCCGCGCGGGCCGCGCACGTCACCGAGTTCGCGGAGACGCTGCCCCAGGGCTTCGACACGCTGGTCGGCGAACGCGGCGTGAAGCTGTCGGGTGGTCAGCGCCAGCGGGTGGCCCTGGCCCGCGCCATCCTGCGGGACGCGCCGGTCCTGCTGCCCGACGAGGCGACGAGCGCGCTGGACTCGGAGAGCGAGGTGCTGATCCAGCAGGCGCTGTGGCGGATCATGGAGGGCAGGACCGCGCTGGTGGTGGCCCACCGGCTGAGCACGGTCGCCAGCATGGACCGGCTGATCGTGCTCGACCGCGGCCGCATCCTGGAGCAGGGCGGCCACGAGGAGCTGCTCCGCGCACAGGGCGTCTACGTCCGCCTGTGGCGCCACCAGTCCGGCGGCTTCCTGGACGCCGCCGACGATGCTGCCGATGCTGCCGAGACCCCGGTGTCAGTTGGCAGGACGCGCTGACGGGTCAGCAGTGCATGCGCCGGTGGATGGTCAGTCCTCCTTGCGGGCGCGGCTCGGGGCGACCCGCGGTGGCTCGTTGGGCATCTTCGGGTACACCGGCGGCCAGGGTGCGTCCATCAGGCCGGCCGCCATGTCGCGTTCGTGCAGGTCCAGCAGCGGTGCCAGCGACTGCGGGGTCATCGCCGCCCAAGGGTCGCCGTGGTCAGTCACCCTGGCGGGCACGTTCGCGAGCGTCAGCTCGCGTGGCTCGATCGTCGCCAGCTCGGCCCACTCGAACGGCGTCGACACCTGCCCGTGCGGGTTGGCGCGCACCGACCACGCGCCGAACACCGTCTTGTGCGGCGCGTTCTGGTTGAAGTCGATGAACACGCGGGCCCCGCGTTCCTCCTTCCACCACGCGGCGGTCAGCAGGTCGGGCCGCAGCCGCGCCAGCTCCCGCGCCAGCGCGACCGCCGCCGCCCGCACCTGGTAGCCGTCCCACTTCGGCTCGAGGCGGGCGTACACGTGGAGGCCGCGGTTGCCGGTGGTCTTCGGGAAGCTCGCGATGCCATGCGCGTCGAGCAGCTTCCTGATCTCCTCGGCGGCCTCGCGGATCATCTCGAAACCCACGCCGGGGCTCGGGTCGAGGTCGATGCGCAGCTCGTCGGCGTGTTCGGGGTCGGCCGCGGTGTTGGGCCACACGTGGAAGCCGAGGCAGCCCATGTTCACCGCCCACAGCACGTGCGCCAGGTCCACCGCCACCAGCGCGTCCGACACGGTGCCGTTGGGGGTCGACACCTTCGTGGTCGTCAGCCACGGGTCGGCCTTCGTCGGCGAGACCCGCTTCTGGAAGAACGACGACCCCGTCGCCCCGTTCGGGAACCGCTGCAGCAGCACCGGCCGTCCGCCCATGGCCGCCATCAGCGGCTCGGCCACCGCCAGGTAGTACCTGGCGAGGTCGAGCTTCGTGTCACCCCGCTCGGGGAAGAACACCTTCCCCGGGTTGGTGATACGCACCTCGTGGCCGGCGACCGCCAGCACCTCGACGTCACCGCCTGCCACGGGACACCCGCCTCAGTGGGTTGGCCTCGGCCAGGTCCTCCGGCGCGGACAGCCGCCACGCCTCGTAGACCAGCTCGGTCAGCTCGTCGGCCTCGATGCCCCGCAGGTACACCACCACCCAGCCGAACCCGCCCGAGGTGAACTGCGCCTCGAACACGTCCGGCCGCTCCGCGACGAGCGCCTCCTGCTCCGACAGCGTCTGCTTCAACCCGACCGTCTTCGTGCGCGGCCAGTAGTAGCCGAACCGCTTGCCGCGCACGCTGAATGATGTGTAGTCACGCGCCTGTGCCCGCTCGACCTCGGCAAGCCGGTCGATCATCCGCAGCAACTGTCCGTCCGGTACACCCACGCGGTCATTCTGACGCACACCACCGACAGAAAGCGTGCGTCTCCCGGTGAGTGGAGCCCGCCGGGTTGCGCGAGCGGTGAGAATGGCTGTGAGGTGACCCACCTCCGGGTAAGGACGGCTCGGTCGTCCGCGCTGAGAGGGGCAGGGCCAGAGAAAGGGAAGGTGACCGATGACGACCGAACGCGCCATTCTCGCCGGCGGGTGCTTCTGGGGCATGGAGGACCTGTTCCGGCAGCAGCCAGGGGTGGTCTCCACCCGCGTCGGCTACACCGGCGGTGAGGTCCTCAACCCGACCTACCGCAACCACCGGGGCCACGCCGAGGCCCTCGAGGTGGTGTACGACCCGGCGGCGACGGACTACCGGGCGCTGCTCGAGTTCTTCTTCCAGGTGCACGACCCGACCACGAAGAACCGCCAGGGGAACGACATCGGCGACAGCTACCGGTCGGCCGTCTTCTACCTCGACGACGAGCAGAAGCGGGTCGCCGAGGCCACGATCGCCCAGGTCGACGCCTCCGGCAAGTGGCCTGCCAAGGTCGTGACCGAGGTGACCGCGGCGGACACGTTCTGGGACGCGGAGGAGGAGCACCAGGACTACCTGGTCAAGCACCCCGGTGGCTACACCTGCCACTACGTGCGCCCGGACTGGACGCTCACCAAGGCGTGACGGGGAGTGAGGCCGTGGCGCTCACGGGCGCCCCGGCCTCACTCGCTGTGGCGGAACTTGTCGAGAACCCGCCGGTCACGTTTGGTGGGCCTACCCGCACCCCGGTCACGCCGCGCGACCGGCATGAGCGCCTCGGGCGACGGTTTGGGCGTGCGGTCGAGGTAGCAGGTCGCCGCGTCCGGCGCACCCACCCGTTTCTGGATCACCTTCGTCACCTCGACGATCTTGGTGATGCCGTGGGCACGCAGGCGCACCTCATCGCCCGAGGACACGCTGGTCGCGGCCTTGGCGGGACGGTCGTTGACCCGCACGTGCCCGCCACGGCACGCGGCCGCGGCGTCCGAGCGGGTCTTGGTCAGCCGGACCGCCCACAGCCAGCGGTCCACACGGGTGGACTCCACAGTCATACATGATGACCGACGCCCGCGATCGGCCGCTGACACGGCCGGAACTTCCACTCGAACCCCGCCCGATCCGCGCCGCACGGGGCCGGTCGCGGGCCGTGTCGGGTCGTGACAGCATGTCGTTTCGTGCTTCCTGATCTTTCCGCCGACCTGTGTGCCCGATTGCGCGACGCGTTCCTGACCGCCGGTTACACCCCGGACGGGGTCGTCGACGCACTGGGCGGCCAGGCGCACGCCGCGCTCGGCCGGGGTGAGCCGGAGGCCGCGCGGCGGGCAAGCCGGGACGCCGGTGACCTCGGCACCCTCATCCGGCTGTTCCTCCTCGGCGACGCCGAACCCGAGCAGGCGATCCGGTCCGCGCTGGCGTCGGTCGACCTCGCCGACGCGGTGACGAACGAGGTGCTGACCTCGGAGGGGCGGGCCGGGCTGGACATCCGGCCGTACGGCGAGAACTGGTGGGTCGTCGCCGATCTCGACGCCGACCAACTCGGCGGCACCGTGCCAGAGGACCACGTGCTCGGCGTCGGGCACGCGTCGATCAACCTCGCACGCGCCACCGCGAGGCGCCCGGTCGGCACCCTGCTCGACGTCGGCACCGGCTGCGGTGTCCAGGCACTGCACGCGGGCGCCCACGCCGGGCGGATCACCGCGACCGACCTGTCGCCACGGGCACTCGCCATCGCACGCGGCACGTTCCGGCTCAACGAACTGGACGTGGAGCTGATCGAGGGCCCGTGGTTCGACCCGGTGGCGGGCAGGCGGTTCGACCAGATCGTGTGCAATCCGCCGTTCGTCGTCGGCCCAGCCCGCGTCGACTACACCTACCGCGACTCCGGCCTCGCAGGCGACGACGCCAGCGCGCTCGTCATCGGCCGGATGCCCGCGTTGCTCGCCGAGGGCGGGGTGGGCCAGTTGCTCGCGTCGTGGCTGCACCGCGACGGCGAGGACTGGGCGGAGCGGGTCACGTCGTGGCTGCCGGGAGGCGTGGACGCGTGGTTCGTGCAGCGGGACGTCGCCGACCCGGCGCTGTACGTCGGCACCTGGCTGCGTGACGCGGGCATCGACCCGCGTTCGCCGGAGGGCAGGGAGAAGGCGGGCGCGTGGCTGGACTGGTTCGCGGACAACGACGTCGAGGGCGTCGGGTTCGGGTACGTGACGCTGCGCCGCGCGGACGTGGCCGTCCCCGAGATCGTGTGCGAGGACCTGCGCCACGCCTATGACGATCCGCTGGGACCAGAGTCGGCGCGGTGGCTGGACAACGTGGCGTGGTTGCGGGCCAACGGTGATCGGCTGGCGGAGACCAGGTTCACGGTGCCGCCGACGGTGGTGCTTGAGGAGGTCTCGGCCGCGGGTGACGATGGCTGGGCGCCGCTCGTGCGCAGGCTCCACCGGACGGACGGGCCTGGCTGGCAGCACGAGGTCGACGAACCGACCGCGAAGCTCCTTGCCGGGTGCCGGGGCGCGTTGCCGATCGAGGAGCTACTGGCTCTGCTGGAGATCGCGTACGACGGCATCGACACAGACGCGGCGCTGCCGATCGTCCGGGATCTCGTCCGCCACGGCATGCTCGTGCCCGCCTAGTTTGGCTCGATGGTGCGGAGCCCGGCTCTTGCCATAGTCAATTGATCGGTATATAAAGACGATCATGTCAATCGCTCCGCTGCGGGAGCCGACCTTCCTGATCCTCACCGCGCTGGCGGCCCGGCCCCAGCATGGCTACGGCATCCTGCGTGACGTCGAGGAGATCTCCGAAGGCCGGGTTTCCCTGCAGGCAGGCACCCTGTACGCGGCACTCGACCGGTTGAGTGCGGATGGCTGGGTGGACGTCGACCGCGAGGAGGTCGTCGACGGTCGGCTGCGGCGCTACTACCGGCTGACCGAACCGGGCGCGGCCAGGCTGGCCGCCGAGGTGGAGAAACTGCGAGCACACACCCGCGCGGCGCGGCAACGTCTGCGTGCGCGTCACTCGGGAGGAATGGCGTGAACGAACCGACGAACCTGGCCGACCGTTACCGGCGGCTGCTTGCCTGGTATCCGAAGGACCACCGGGAGCGCCACGGTGAGGAGATGCTCGGTGTCCTCCTGGCCGGTGCGGGGGAGCGGGACCGGCCCAGCCGCAAGGAAACCGCCGACCTGGTGCGCGGGGCCGTGTACCTGCACCTGCGGCGTGTGGTGGGGATCGACGGCGGCATCGACCACCGGGACGTGCTCGCGATCGTGAGCCTGCTCGGGCCGATCGTGTTGCTGGCAGGCTCGGCCCCGGTGCTGGACCGGATGGCCGCGTGGTTCCAGGTGGGCGTGCCGCGGTCGCGGCTGATGAGCTATCTCCAGGAGATCCCGGCCGCGCCGGTGTGGGCGCTCTGGGCCGTGGTGGCGGTGCTGAGCCTGTTCCGGCTGCGGCGCACGGCGGCTGTCGGCGCATGGCTTGCCACCCTTGGGTTCCTGCCCGCCTCCGCGCTCGGGTACAACTTCTTCTGGGACTCGATGGTCATCACCACGGGCTGGATCCTGCTGGGCGTGGTGGTCGCCGCCGCGCTGACCTGGTCGCCCGGTCCGGCCCGTGGGTGGGAGCTGGTGGGTGGCAGGCGGGTCGTCGTGCTTGTCGCGGCGGTCGGGACGAGTCTCGTGATGGTCATGAAGTCGCTCGGCACCTACGACGTGTTGTTCCACTCGATGGCACAGGTGGCCAACCTTCAGGGGGTGGGCAGGATGGCGCTCTGGTTCCTCGCCCTGGCGGTGCTGGTGGCCGGTGCCGTCGTCGCCGGTGGCGTGCGGACGCGAGAGGGTCGCCGGGCGGCGCTGATGCTCTGTGTGCCCGTCGTGGTGAGCGTGCTTTTGCTGGTGCTGCCCAGGAATTCGGACCTGCTGACGGTGGCGGTGCTCTGCTATGGCATACCCGTGGTGGTGCTCCTGGGACTGGGCGGCGTGCCCGTGCGCCGTCGGGCCGGGGCCCGATAAGCGCGTCCCACACGCCGGAATTCCCGCAATGTCCACACAGGACTGACGGTGTACCAAGGTAACCGCGTCCTGCGGCCTGCTCCATACCCTGCGAAAGCCGGACTATGCTCCGGTGACTCGTGGAGGAGGCGTGATCATGGACTGGCGCAAGTCGAGCTTCAGTGGGAACAGTGGCGAGTGCGTGGAGGTCAGGCAGGACCTGACCGCCCTCCGGGACAGCAAGAACGCCGCCGGCCGCATGTTGTCCGTCGACCTGTCGTGGCTGTTGGCCACCGTCAAGTCCGGCATCCTGGACCGAAGACGGTGACCGTGGTCAACCCCTTCAGTCGATACAGAATTCGTTGCCCTCGATGTCCTGCATCACGATGCACGACTCGTTGTCGTCGTCGGCCTCCAGTAGTCGTTCGCGAACCGCGCCGAGCGCGATCAGGCGTGTGCACTCGGCCTCGAGCGTGGCGAGGCGCTCGGCACCCACGAGCCCGGTGCCGACCCGCACGCAAAGATGCACCCGGTTCTTGACGACCTTGCCTTCGGGGACACGCTGGAAGAACAGTCGCGGGCCCACCCCCGTGGGATCACCGCAGACGAACCCCGCATCCTGACGCTCCGGCGGCAGCGAGCGAGTGAAATCGTCCCAGGTAGCGAAGTCACGCGGTGGCGGCGGTATTACGTACCCCAGCACCTCGCACCAGAAACGAGCGAGACGCTCGGGTTCCGCGCAGTCGAAGGTCACCTGGAACTGCTTGACCGATGGCATGTGTTCCACCGTAGTGGCATGCCCCTAGGCGGTGGGGCCGCCGACGAGTACCGACCACCCGGCGTCGAGGCGGATCGTGGTGCCGGTCGCCGCGCGCAGGTCGTCGCTCGCGGCTGCCGCCACCGAGGGCGAGATCACCGCGCACTGGCCCACCTCGTCGTTTGGCGAGCCCGCCGGTCCCCGATAGTTTGTCCGGTATGGAGCCATCGGTGGACAAACCGGCCCTCTCCCGGGTGTACAACGGCGCGGCGGGCGGCGCCAGTACGGCCGCCGTGGACCGCAGCCTGCTGGAACGCGTGTTCGCGCTGATGCCCGGCTACCGGTACTTCGCCATGGCGAACCTGCGTTTCGCCAGTCAGGCGGTCACGAGCTTCGTCGACGCCGGTGTCACGCAGGTGCTCGATCTCGGCTGCGGCATGCTGACCCCGCAGTCAAGCCACCACGTGGCCCACGCGAAGAACCCCGATGTCCGCGTCGCCTACATCGACATCGACCCGGTGACGGTCGCACACGTCAGTAGCGGCACCGAGGGCGACGAACGTATCGCGGTGGTACGTGCCGATGTCGCCGACGCCGACGCCGTGCTCGACGATCCCGCGGTGCGTGCGGTGCTCGACCTGGACCGCCCGGTCGGTGTCCTTGCCGCGGCTGTGCTGCACTGCCTCCCCGACGACGGCCCCATCCCGCCTGCGGACACGGTGCGCCGGTACCACGAACGTCTCGCCCCCGGCAGCCTGCTCGCGGCGAGCCACGCGAGCGGTGACACGCTCGACCCGGAGATGGTCGCGGAGGCGGTAAGTCTGTTCCAGCAGGCGGGCATCACCGTGCTGAGCCGCTCCGCGGACGAGTTCAGCGCACTGCTCGGCCCGTGGCGCCTCCGCCCACCGGGACTGAGCCCGCTGCGCTGGACCCCGGAGTCCGGCGACGAGGTCGACGCACTCGCGTACACGGTGATCGCGGAGAAGTAGCCGGCTCGTGCTGCTGTGAGCGGATCTGCTCACAGCAGCACCGGCGGCGAAGCGTGCCAGCGCGGCGGCATTGTCGGGGCATGACGAACGACGACAGGCCGCCGCTGTTCGACCACCGGCTGCGGGAACGGTTCCTGAGCCAGCGCGTGCTGGTGCTCGACGGGGTGCTCGACGACGACAACGGAACGGTGCTGGCGACGCAGTTGCTCTCGCTCGCGAGCGAGGATCCCAAGAAGGACATCGCGTTGTGGATCCACTCGCCCGGCGGCTCGGTGCCGTCGATGCTGGCGATCCGGGACGTGATGCGGCTCGTGCCGTGCGACGTGGCGACGCTCGCGCTGGGGCTGGCGTGCAGTGCCGGACAGTTCCTGCTGTCCGCTGGCACGCCGGGCAAGCGGTTCGCCCTCCCGCACGCCCGCATCCTGATGCACCAGGGCTCGGCGGGCATCGGCGGCTCGGCGGTCGAGGTGGAGGTCCAGGCCGACGACCTGCGCCACACCCGCGACACGGTGCTGGGCCTCATCGCGGAGGACACCGGTCAGCCGGTCGACCGGATCTTCGCCGACTCGCTGCACGACCGCTGGTTCACCACCGGGCAGGCGCTGGAGTACGGCTTCATCGACCATGTCGTCCAGAACCTGGCGCAGGTCGTGCCGGTACGCACACACGAACTCGGGCTGGGAGCCACGGCGTGAGCGGAGCTTGCGGAGCGAACCATCGGACACTGAGCGGAGCTTGCGGAGCGAACCATCAGACACAGGGCGACCGCGAGCGGCCGCTCGGAGCCTGCGAGGAGCGGACTTGAGCACCTACACCATCCCCAACGTGATCACGCGGGTTCCCGGCGGCGAGCGGATCATGGACGTCTACTCGCACCTGCTGTCGTCGCGGATCGTCTACCTCGGCACGGCGATCGACTCCGGCGTCGCGAACGCGCTGATCGCGCAGCTGCTGCACCTGGAGGCGGACAACCCGGAGCAGCAGATCGACCTGTACATCAACTCCGAGGGCGGGGACCCGTCCGCGGCACTCGCGCTGTACGACACCATGACCTACATCAAGGCGCCGGTGGCGACGACGTGCGTCGGCCAGGCCGTCGCGTCCGCCGCGGTGCTGCTCGCGGCGGGGGAGTCCGGGCGCCGCGCCGTGCTGCCGCACACCAGGGTCGTGCTGCACCAGCCCGCCGCGCAGGGCCGAGGCACCATCCCCGACCTGATCCTGCAGGCCGACGAGGTGGTGCGGGTCCGCAACCAGCTTGAGGAGATCCTGTCGGCGCACACCGGCCGCGGCGTCACCGACCTGAGGCACGACACCGACCGGGACCGCGTGTTCGACGCGGTGGACGCCGTGGCCTACGGGCTCGCCGACCACGTACTGGACCAGCGGCCCTGATCAGGCGGCCAGCAGCACCGGACCGGTCGGCCGGGGAAGCACCGAGGGACGTGCGGCGGCACGGCGTCGCCGCACGTCGCTCGCGATCCCGATGAGCAGGTCGGCCAGCTCGAGCCCCAGCGCACCGGTGACCGCGGCGATCATCTCGCTCGACGGCTCCTTGCGCCCGCGCTCGATCTCGGACAGGTACTGCGGGGAGATGCCCGCCTTCTCGGCGACGTCGACGAGGCGCTCACCCTGCTCCTCCCGCGTCGCGCGCAGGCGAGGACCGAGCACGTCCCGCCACAGCGGTGCGGGCTCCGGCTCGGGCTCCCGGTTCCGGTGGAATTGGAGAATGTCCGCCATCCCCTCATCGTGACATCGCCGCGGCGCGGGGAGCAGCGGTTCCGCTCCCGGCAGAACGCCGCCCGCGGTGGGGGAGTACGCACCGTTCCGAGCGGACGGATTTGTCGGACCTGTTGCGTGCCAACGACAGTCGATCACTGTGGACAGTCGGTTCATGACAACTTCTTGACAGTGTCGGTACAGGACCCCTAACAGCTCCCAGGGAGCGCCGATCATCCTCACATCAACTCGGATGGGGGCACGGAACATGGTCGGCTGGCGAGAACCGGCGAGCATCAGGTATCAGCGGAGAGTGGGCACCGATCCGGTGCTGGAGGCGCTCGACGCGCCAAGGCCGCCGGGGGCGAACCCCTACGTCATCGTGTGCGGCATGGGGTCGAACATCGTGTACATCCGCTGGTACGGGCGCAGTGTCGAGGAGGTGCGGCAGTCCTTCCGGTTGTGGGTGGGAGAAACCTGGCGCACACTCGCCACCGACTTCACCGGCGTCGGCGTCCCGAACGGCATGGACTTCAAGCCGGGACGCATCGACTGGTTCAACATCGCCCCATGACGTCTCACCTGCCAAGCGTGTTCCGGGAGGGTTCCCGGCACCGGGCCCGTAGCGTTGGCGACGCGGAAACGGTGACACACTGGAAGGTCCCATGACAGAGGGCATGTATCCACTCGGTCGTCTCACCCCCAGCCTCGTGCGGCAGGAGCCGCTGTTCGCGGGGGCGGCCGCGCCCGTTGGCACGCTGTTCGTCCTCGGCGACGCAGGCGGGTACGCGGCGGCCGCGGTGGCCGGGCGGTCTCTGGTGGTCGGGCGCAACGCGCCGGACGTGCACGTCGCGATCGGCGGTGAGGACGGCTACGTCAGCAGGGAACACGTGCTGCTGCGCTGTGTCGAGCACGGCACCGGCACGCGCTGGGTGGTGCGCAACGGCGGCAAGCTGCCGATCCGGCTACCGGACACCGCACCGCTCCTGCGTGCGCACGAGGCGCCGCTGCCGGTCGGCTACACGCCGCTCTACATCCAGGGCTCGCAGCTGCACGTGGTGGAGGTGCTCGTCAGCGACGGGCACCGGCACCGCGGCGCGGTCCGGCCTGACACCAGCACCGGCAACCTGCGGCTGCCGATCACCCGCCGCGAGTGGCTCGTGCTCGTCGCGATGTTCTCCGCCGTCCTCGCCCGCGAGGACCAGGCGCTTCCGTTGTCCTGGAACGAGACCGGCAAGGTGCTCAACACCGTTCCCGGCCAGTCCGGGTGGAACGACCGCAAGGCGGAGGCCGTCGTCGACGGTGTCCGGCACCGGCTCACCGCGGCCGGGATCGAGCGCCTGACCCGCGAGACCGCACCGGCCGAGGCACTGAAGACCAACCTCGCGCGGGTACTGGTCGACACCGGCACGCTGTTGCCAGAGGACCTGACAATCCTGAACACCGGCATCGACCCGAACCCCGCCGGGCTCATGAACCGATGACGACACCGCAGTGCCCCGAGGGACAGTAGCGGCTATGTGCCGTCACGGCCCCCTGAGTAACTGCTGGTCAGGCCCGGGCGTTCTCGCACAGATCCTCGACGGGTGGGCTACTCCGCGCGGACGCCGCGGACTACCAGTCTGCGGGCGTGGTTGTCGTATGGGGTGGCGTCGAAACCGCCGAAGCACTCGACGTCGACGAATCCCGCGGTCTCGAACAGGCTGCGCAGCTCGGCGGCGCTGTAGAGGGACCAGAGGATCGACGCGTGCCGGGCCGACGAGCCGCGGACCAGCGTCCAGTCGGTGCGCAGGCGGGTCCAGTCGTCGAGGATCGTGTCGCGGGTGAACACGGTGCCACCACCCGCGTCCTCGGCGATGTCGATCGCACCCCGCCGCCCGACCCGCCCCGCGACGACCTCCTTGCCGAGGACGTCGACGAGCAGCGTGCCGCCCGGCGCGAGGCTCGCGTAGGCGTTGCGCAGCACGGTGAGGTTGTCACCCGGCCCGGTGAAGTAGCCGAACGAGGTGTGCGTGCTGAGCACGAGGTCGTAGGCGCCCGGCTCGACGTGCTCCCGCATGTCGGCGCGCACGAACCACGCCGACACCCCGGCACGGTCGCACTCGGCGCGTGCCCTGGCCAGCATCGCGGGGCTCAGGTCCACCCCGGTCACCTCGGCACCCCGCCGCGCGAGGGCCACCACGTACACCGCGGGCCCGCATGAGATGTCGAGCACCCGCGCCCCCGGGTCGACCTTCAGCAGCGGGGACGTGGCGACCGACTCCTCGGTGGTGTGCACCGCCATCTCGGGGAACATCACCGACGCGAAGTCAATCCATCGTTCCTCGTCCTCGTACCAATGCATGCCACTCCCGTTCCCCTGCGCAGGTCTTCCCAGTCACATAGTCGGCGGCAGAGGGTAGGAGGGTTCCCGGCCATCGGCCGGTCAAGCGAAACTCAGGCACGGAATGTGATTACCCGTGACGCGACAGCGACCATCGTGTGGACGTCCTGAGCGCCCGCCGCGCCCCCGGTCGGCGCGTGGTGTCGCCGGAACCCCTGTCGCGCTAGCGTGTGCGCGATGGAACCGGGTGAGGTGGTCGCCGGCCGCTACCGCGTCGTATCGCTCGTCGGGCGCGGGGCGATGGGTGTCGTGTGGCTGGCCCGGGACGAGCGGCTCGACCGCGACGTCGCGATCAAGGAGTTGCGGCCCGACGGCGACGACCTGGGGGAATCGGCGGGCGACGCCACCCAGCGGGCCATGCGGGAGGGCCGGATAGCCGCCCGGCTGCGCCACCCGAACGCGATCGCGGTGCATGACGTCGTCACGCACGCGAGCAGGCCATGCCTGGTCATGGAGTACCTCGCGTCGAAGAGTCTCGCCGAGGTGGCGGCCACCCGAGGCGGGCTGCCGCCCGGTGAGGTCGCGGCGATCGGCGCGCAGGTGGCCGCGGCACTCGCCGAGGCGCACGCGAACGGGGTGGTGCACCGCGACGTCAAGCCGGACAACGTGCTGCTCACCACGGACGGCACGGCGAAGATCACCGACTTCGGGGTGTCCAGGGCCGCGGGGCTCGCTTCGGTGACCGCGACCGGGATCCTGGCGGGCACCCCCGCCTACCTCGCGCCCGAGGTCGCGGGTGGCGCGGACGCGGACACCCGGTCCGACGTGTTCTCCCTCGGCGCGACGCTGTACTCGGCGATCGAGGGGGCCCCGCCGTTCGGGGTGGAGGACAACGCGATCGCCCTGCTCCACAAGGTCGCCCGCGATCCGCTGGTCCCGCCCAGCAAGGCGGGACCGCTCACCGACCTGCTGCTGTGGCTGCTGCGCCGCGACCCCGCTGAGCGGCCGGCGATGCCGGCCGCGCACGAGGCACTGGCGGCCGCCGCCGAGGGCGGTGCGGTGCCCGTCCCCGCACCGCGCAACCCCACGCTGCTGCTACCCGCCCCGCAGCGCACGGTGTCACGGCGCGGGCTCGCCGTGGGGGTCGGCGCCGCCGCACTGGTGGCCGCCGGCGTCGTGCTGGGCCTGCTGCTGGGCAACGAGGAGTCGCCCGGCGCGGCAGGAACCGCCACCTTCCCGACCACCACCGTGCCGAGCACCGTGCCGACCACCACCGCACCGGAGGATCGGGGCTGCGTCGCGGCGTACGAGGTGACCAACTCGTGGCCGGACGGATACCAGGTGCGGGTGGTCGTCCGTAACGACGGCGAGGGGACGCTGACCGGGTGGGAGGTGCGCTGGACCCTGCCCGACGGCGAGGACATCAACGACCTGTGGGCGGGCAAGCTCGACCGCGACGGCGCCGACGTGACCGTCACCAACGAGGACTGGAACGTCACCGTCCCCGCCGGCGGTCAGACCGAGTTCGGCTTCAACGGCTCCGGCAGCGACCCACAGGTGCCGCGGGTCAGCTGCCGGGAGACGTGACCGGCGGCTTTCTTGGCGCGCCCACCTCGACGAACGCGCGGATACCCGCCACGATCCCGTCGATCGGCACCGGCATCGTGGTCCGGCCCGCGATGTCGCCGATGACCTTGGCCGGCAGGTCCGGCAGCCCCGTCAGATCGGTCGCGACCCAGGCGGCGGTACGGCTCGCGACCTTCGGCAGCCTGCTGAGCCCCTCCGCGACGGCGGCCAGCTCCACGTTCGCCACGGCGGTGTCCGACCGCGGCTCGTCATCGAGGACCGGCCTGCTGATCCGGTCCTCCGCGCCCTTGCGCAGCACCACGCTCTTCGCGGCGGGCAGGGCCACCAGCGGCTCCGCGCACACCCCGCACGCGGCGTCGTGCCTGCCGAACGGGCCGCGGACCGTGCAGCTGGTCCGGTCGGGCGCGGTGGACAGGAACCAGAACGCCCAGCAGGACTGGCAGCAGAACACGTCGGTGGTGGCGCCCTGCCACTGCCGTTCCTCCGCCGCCTCCTGTTCGCGCACGAGCCGCAGCGCGAACTCCTCGCGCTCGGTGACCTCGCGCTCCGCCGCCGCCACCAGCTCCGCGACCTCGCCACGCAGCGACGCGTTGGCGCCAAGCAACTCGGTGTTGGCCGCCGTCATCTCGGCGATCTTCGTCCGCAGGTCCGACAGCTCGCGCTCGGTGCGCCCGAGCGCGTCGCGGTGGCGTTTGCGCTGCCGTGTCTGGGCTTGCTCGGTGTCGTCCATGACGAGGTCGACGGCGGCCTTCACCTCGCGCCGCACCGCCTCCTGCACCGGTGCGAACTCGAGGAGCCACGACCACACCCGCCCACCCATGCGTGAACCGTAGCGACCCAACCCAATGATGGACTAGCCAGGCCGCCACTGGTCCGCCTCCCCGGACATTCAAAGTGTTGGTATCGACCCAGCGACCTCCGGCGGATCGTGGGTGGTTGGTGGCTGGGTGCCGGGCAGGTCCAAGCCCGCTCTGCCGCCTCACGAATGATCACCGTGAGCGAGTGAGGGGGTGTCGCGCGGGCACTTCAATCGTTGCGCTTGCTAACCGTCCCCGCGTTCGAGCGCATCCCACCGGGCCAGAATCTCTTGCTCCTTCTGACCCGTATCCGCGAGTAAGGCGGTGACACGCTGCTGAGATGGTGATAGGTGCCGCTCTGGCCTGGGATGATGGTGGTTGCGAAGACACAATCACGCCCGGGAGAGGACACCTATCGAGTGGGTAGTTTAGGTGGTAGGCGGCCAAGAGTGCGGGTGGGCGCGCCGGATCCGTCGTTGACGTCGGTGTCGGGGATGGCTGCGGTCACGGAGTTGGTGGAGCGGTTGGGTGTGATCTCGGCGTTGGATGCGGCGGTGGGGCCGATCAAGCAGCGTGTTCGCGGGTTCGGGGCTGGTGAAGTGTTGGTCGGGTTGGCTTCTGCGCAGGTGGCTGGGGAGGATTTCCTGGTCGGGTTGGACCGGCAGCGCGCTGATGTGGCAGGGCAGGTGATCACGCCGGTGCCGGGGTTGGCCTCGACCACCGCGGCCGGGTTGGCCCGTAGGTTCACTGATCCGCAGTGGAGCGCAGTGGAGACTGGGGTCGCTCGGGTGACCGAGCGGATGCTGGAGCGGGTGCCCGCGATGCGGCGGAACCGGTTGTGCCGCACGGCGACGATCGATCTTGACGCCAGCGACGTCGAGACCTACGGGCGCAAGAAACGCGGTGTCGCCTACAACTATGAGGGGCAGCGGGTGGGACGTGCGCACGTGGCGTCCTGGGCTGAGGTGGAGACCGTGCTGGCAGCGGAGTTGTTGTCAGGCAACGATGATCCCCGCGCTAGCGCGGCCGAACTGTTGCGGCGGGCGCTCGCGGCGTTACCCGAGCAGGCCAGACAGGGGCGGGTTCGGCTGCGGGCCGATGCCGGGTATTTCGCCGGGGAGTTGGCCCGGGTCGCGTTCTTCGCCGATGTCGAGTTCGCGATCGGCGCCAAACGCATCGCTCCGTTGTGGCGGCTGCTTTCCGGTATCACCGACGACTCCTGGACCGACGCGATCGACATGGCCGGCGCGCAGGTCGTCGTCGCGGACTACCGGCCCGTGTGGTGGCCGGCCAAGAGTTTCCTGCTGATCCGCCGAGTCCGTCTGGATGTCTCTCAGGTCTCGGCCGACCCACGCTCACGGCGTCGCCGGACACTACATCCCAATCAACGCGCTCTCCCGCTGGAAGAGTTGGCCGACGCGGACGCGATCTACGGGTACTCGTTCATCCTCACGAACCTCGACGTGTCCACACCGGACAAAGCCGCTGCGGTGGAACATTGGTACCGGCACCGCACCAGCATCGAAAACCTGTTTCGTGACAGCAAACACGGCGCCGCGCTCCGTCACCTCCCCTCCGGCTATCCCGAGGTGAACACCGCATGGATGTGGGGCGCGCTGCTGGCGGCATCCATGGCAGCCTGGCTCCATCAACTCACCGCCACCGAAGGCCCGACCGGACAGCTCTCCGGCTGGGGCGCCCGCGACGGCAAAGCCATGATCGCCACACTCCGCCACCGCCTGATCCGCGTCCCTGCCCGCCTTGTTTTCCAGGCAGGACAACCAATCCTGCACCCGCCACCCGGCCACGATCTACTCGCCGAGATCCTCGCCCGACTCCGGAAACTCCCCACACGGCCCTGACCACCCGGCCACCCCAAGGCCCCGACCCAGGAACCCCACACGTGAACCCGGCGCGACACCCCGGGCCGCTAGCATGCCCACACACCCGAAAACCGCTCCACCACACGACTCCAGGACCTGAAGATCAACTCAGCCGACTACTCGCGGATACGGGTCTGAGTGTTTATGCCCTGTTCGGCCGCCCGCTCGTGGACGACCCCGGCGCCTGCCGAGTTGAGCCACTCCCACGTATCGCTGACCGTCTCCCGGATCGGGCGTGTGACAAGTCCAGCCGCGCGCGCGTTTGTCGAATCGACATCCCACGCTCCCGCATAAGTGCGCCACAGCGGGAGTTCCGTCCACTGCGCTACCTCCTGCGCGATGAGCCAGCTCTCATCGGTAATCCATTCACACTCAGCACTGGAGTCGGTAACCTCGCGGCACGCCGTGAGGAGATCGACCATAGACTCGTTGCCGCTCGCGGTCACGTTGAAAACACCGGCCTGACCGGTTGCCGTATGAAGCGCAAAGTCCGCCACGTCTCGAACGTCAACAGGCTGAATCGCTCGATCTGGGCTACCTGGAGCCAATACCCGTCCGCCGCGCTGCACACGCCGCAACCACCACGGCAACCGGCCCACATATTCACGAGGGCCGAGGATGACGCCCGGCCGCAACACAGCCACGCGTTCCAGCCCGAAGGTTTCGATCACGGCGCGCTCACATCCCGCTTTCGTGAACCCATACACGGAGGGGCCGGGGTCGCCGTCATAGCCGAAATCCGGCCCCGCATCAGACGGACACTCCAAAACCGCCGAATCTTCCGTTAGCGGCTCGATAGGCCAACCCTCGTAGGCTGACACACTCGAAATGAACACGTAGCGATCCACAACCGGTTCGAGTGCGCGAGCGACGGCCAACGTCTCCCGAGGCACAAACCCCGACGTGTCCACAACCGCATCCCACGGGCCAGCCTCCGCGAGACGCGCGAGGTCATCCGCGTTTGTCCGATCCCCTCGGACGGCCTCCGCGCCGGGTGCGTCGTCCCCGGAGACCCCACGGCGGAACGTCGTTACCGCCCACCCACGTGCAAGGGCTTCGTCGACGACGGAGCGCCCAAGGAACCACGAACCGCCCAAGACCAGTACGCGCGTCATCCGTCCATCCTCGCGGACACTCAGCGATGGGATTGCCCCACCCCGGACGATCGGTGCTGGGGTCGGGACCAACACCTTTAGTTCCGGGGAGGCGGAAAAGCCACGTACTGTTCCGGGATCGCGAACGCGTCCACCAGTGTCCGTGCGTGCGGGCGCAGTTCCTTGCACAGCGCGTTGACCTCGGCCACCACCTTCTTCGAGACGGGTGGTGTGAGGCGGCCGTGTTCCAGGAACCATGCCCGGTCGGCCTCGATGTTGGCCAGCACGTGGAGGTCGCACACCCGGTTCAGCAGCGCCTTCGCCGGTTCGTCGGCGCACCGGTCGATCGCGGCGACGAACGCGTCCAGCACCAGCCGGTCGATGTGCGCGCGCCCGGCGAGCAGCACGTGGTCCTGCGCGTCGTTGAAGACCTCGAACGGGTCCGCGTCGGAGCGGGCCGCGGCCCGCAGCCTGCGCGCGAGGCCCGCGAGGACGTGGTCCTCCCGGTCGGCGAACAGGTCCCGCTGCCACGTCCGGTCGAACAACTCGGTGCTGCCGAGCTTGGGGGCGGGCAGACGTTCCAGCACCGCGCCCATCAGCTGCTCGGCGACCAGCCGGGCGGTGGCGAGCGGGCTGAGGTCGGCGAAGTTGTCGCGGTAGTCGGTCAGCAGGCCCTTCGCGACGAGCTGCAGCAGCACCGTGTTGTCGCCCTCGAAGGTGGTGAACACGTCGGTGTCCGCCTTCAGCCCCGGCAGCAGGTTCTCGGCGAGGTAACCCGCGCCGCCGCACGCCTCGCGTACCGCCTGGATCGTCGCGGTCGCGTGCCACGTTGCGGCGACCTTGATGCCAGCCGCGCGGGACTCGAGCACCCGCTGCGCCCGCTCGTCCTGCTCCTCCGCCGAGTGCACCTCGTGCAGCATCGCGACCAGTTCCTCCTGCGCGAAGTGCAGTGCGTAGGTCGTCGCGAGCGCGGGCAGCAGCTTGCGCTGATGGGCGAGGTAGTCGAGCAGCACGATCTCGGTGTCCTCGCCGGGACGCTCGAACTGGCGGCGGGTCTCCGCGCGGCGGATCCCGATCGTCAGCGCCCGTTGCGTCGCGCTGCCCGCACTGCCCGCCACACTGACCCGGCCGCGCACGAGCGCGCCGAGCATCGTGAAGAACCGCCGCCCGTCGGACTCGATCGGGCTCGAGTAGGTGCCGTCCTCGGCCACGTCGGCGTACCGGTTCAGCAGCGCGTCGCGGGGCACTCGCACCCCCGTGAACCACAGCCGCCCGTTGTCGACGCCGTTGAGTCCGGCCTTCGGCCCGCAGTCCTCGATACGCACGCCCGGCATCGGCCTACCCGCCTCGTCGCGGATCGGGACCATGAACGCGTGCACGCCGTGGGACCGGTCGCCGATGACGAGCTGGGCGAACACGACGGCCATCCGCCCGTCGCGGGCGGCGTTGCCGATGTAGTCCTTGCGGGCCTCGTCGTCGGGGGTGTCGATGACGAACTCGCCGTCGACGAAGGTGGCGGTGGTGCGCAGGTGCTGGACGTCCGAGCCGTGCCCGGTCTCGGTCATCGCGAAGCACCCGGGGAGGTCGAGGGACATGATGCCGGGCACGTACCGTTCGTGGTGGCGCCGCGTGCCGAGCATCTGGACCGCGCCGCCGAACAGTCCCCACTGGACCCCGGCCTTGACCATCAGCGACAGGTCGCCGTAGCCGAGCAGCTGGAACGACACCACGGACCCGCCGACGTCGCCTTCGCCGCCGTGCTCGCGGCCGAACCCGAGCCTCGGGTGGCCGGTCGTGACCAGCTCACGCATCTGCTCGAACACCTGCGCGCGGTGCGACTCACGGTCGAGGTCGTAGGAGTCCGCGAGCTTCGTGGCGGTCATCCGTTCCCGCAACCGTCCACGCAGCGCAGCCCAGCGTCCATCGAGGACGGTCGTGAGCGCGCCGGGGTCCACCTGTTCGGTCATGGATCATCAATACCCCGGTTCGGCGTGGTGCACACTTTTCGCGGCGTCGCCCCGGGCCGTGAGCAGGAACGCCGGTGCGCACCAGTACTCGTGCAGCGGTTCGATCATCACCTCGTGGTAGCCGCATTTCGTGAGCTGCTCGGCCCACGCCGTGGCTGGTTGTTCCCACGTGCTGCGGTGGGCGCCCGGTGCGAGCTGGCCGGTGAGGACCGGCAGCAGAAACCCCTGCGCCACCAGGTCCCGGTCGCTGTCGTACTCGGCGAGGCCCTGCTCGTAGGTGTCGGCGAGGAACGTCAGGTGCTCCGCGCTGCCCACCGGGTGGTCCGGCACGTCGAACTCGGCCAGCACGAGCCGGGACACGTGCCCGCGTAACCCGGTGAGCACGGCCGAGCGCTCCTCATGCGGCAGCGCGTGCAGTGCGAACGTCGACTCCGCCAGGTCGAACCGGTCCGTGACGTGCTCGACGAACGTCGCCGCGTCCGTGTTGTGCGCGGTCACTGGCACCTCCTCGAGTGCGGCGACCGCCGAGTCCAGCAGCGCGGACGACGGCTCGACCAGCGTCACCGACGGCGTGCGGCCCCGCAGCGCGGCCACCAGCGCCCGCCCGTCGCCGCAGCCGATGTCGAGCAGCGTGGCGACCTCGTGCCGGGAGTACTGGCCGGCGAGCGCGGTGCCGACCGCCTCGTAGAGCCCGACGTTGCCGCCGCCGCGGATGAACGCCGTGAACGCGGCGGGCCGGTCGTACACCTCGCCATCGACATCGCCATCCTTTGCGAGGTAGGTGCGGAGGGCGGCGTTGAGCAGTGGCCGCGTCACCCCGCTCGCCAGCTCGTCCTGTGCCCCAGGTACGTCTCCTGCCATCAGCGCCCGCAGCGCCGCTGTCTCGTTCTCTCCCACGCCGGTTGACCCTAACGGTCCTCGGGGGGTCCGGTAATCGCGTTTCCGCGCAGGTCGAGGTCCCGGCGTTCCACCATCTGGAAAGCCCGCGACGACTGTCGGGGGTCTCGCGGAGGATGCGGCCATGACCACGATGCATGTCGACCGGGTGGGGTCCGGGCCGTTCCCGCGCGGCGGCCTGATCGCGCTCGCCGGGCGGGCGATCGGCGCGGTGCCGCCGCCCGCGCAGGTGCTCGCCGGGATCATCAGCGTGCAGGTCGGCGCGGCGCTCGCCAAGCAGCTGTTCGGCGCGCTGGGCAGCGTGGGCACCGTCGCGCTGCGACTGTTCTTCGCCGCGGTGGTGCTGCTCGTGGTCTGGCGGCCGTCGTTCCGGCTCGGGCGGCCCGCGTGGACGGTGGTCATCGGCTACGGGCTGGTGCTCGGCGCCATGAACCTGTGCTTCTACCTGGCGCTCGCGAAGATCCCGCTCGGCGTCGCCGTCACCATAGAGTTCATCGGGCCGCTGGCCGTGGCGCTGCTCGGGTCCCGCCGCCTGCTCGACGGCCTGTGGGCGCTGCTCGCCGCCGGCGGGGTGGTGCTGCTGACCGAGGGCCGAGGCGACCTGCACCTGGCCGGCATCCTGTTCGCGCTCGGCGCGGCCGTCTGCTGGGCGAGCTACATCCTGCTCAGCGCGGCGCTCGGCAGGCACACCGACGACGGCGGCGGCCTCGCGCTCGGCATGGCGCTCGCCGCGTTGATGGTCGCGCCGGTCGGCATCGCCGACAGCGGCACCGCACTGCTCGAACCGTGGGTGCTCGCCGTCGGGCTCGGGGTCGCGCTGCTGTCGTCGGTCATCCCGTACTCGCTGGAACTCGAGGCGCTGCGCCGGATCCCGCCACGAGTGTTCGGGGTCCTGATGAGCCTGGAACCCGCGGTCGCCGCCCTCGTCGGGCTCATCGTGCTCGGCGAGATCCTTGGCCCGGTTCAGTGGGTGGCGGTGCTCCTCGTCGTGGCGGCCTCCGCAGGCGCGACCAGAACCGCGGGGGGCGCGGCCACCTGACTGCGGGAGACCACCCGGTCAATCCAGCTGGTCAGGAGCGGCACCCGCCCCGTGCCTGCCGAACACCGCCATGCCTGTGCCCTTGCGTTCCATGTACGTGGCGTCCGGCTCGGCGAACCCGAACGTCCGGTACAGCTCGTGCGCGTCGAGGGTGTGCAGCATCCACCGGAAGTGCGGGCCCGGCCCCTCCTCGATCATCGCGTGCACGAGCGCCTTGCCGACGCCGTGCCCGCGTGCCTCCTCGACGACGAACACGTCGGCGAGGTAGGCCTGCGTCTCCCCGTCGGACATGGCACGCGCGAAGCCGAGCATGGCGCCGTCGGCCTCGCGGTACGCGGCGACGACCCGCCACGCGCCCGCGAGCTGCCGTTCCACCTTGGCCCGGTCGCGGTACTGCCCCCAGTACGCCTTCGTGGACAGGAACTCCCACAGGACGTCCCGGTCGACCCGGTCCCGATTGTCGTCGATCAGAAACACTGTCCGCCTCCCCGGATTCAAAAGTGTTGGTCCCGACCCAGCGCATCCTCGGACCGCGGGTGGTTGGTGGCTGGGTGCCGTCACGTTCCCCTGAGGTCACTGTTGCTCAGGGGAAGACCTTCGCCGCAAAGATCCATGGGGCAGACCCTAAAACGGCGGCTGGCGGCGCTCAAGCCGGATTCGGGTCCGGGGTTACCGGGCGACTTTAGGTTCGGGGTGTTGTCAGCTCGGCGTGAGCGGAGGTGCGGTGTGACGGTCACCGACGCGGGACGGGTCGACCCGGCCGACGAGTGGACACTGTCCGATCGGGTGCCCGACCAGGTGAGCGCCAGCTGCCTGTACGACTCGCAGGGCTGGTTGCGCGGGTGGGAGCGGATCGGCATCGAGCAGCGTTCCCGGCACGCCTACGTGTGCGCGGGACAGGACGTCCTCCCGCTGTACGAGACCACGATGTCCCCGTTCTGGCACGGCTACGAACTCCAGTGCGGACTGGTGGGCCGGTTCGGCAACCCGATCGTCTTCGCCGGCTCGCCGTACTCGATGTACGGCAAGCGCGGCCCGATCGCCGAGCCGCTGGTGCGGGGTGCGTACGCGACCGCGATGGACTGGATCCACGGCGGCGCCGCGGACGTACTCGTCGTGCCGAACCTGACGACCGAGGGCGTCGACAGCTGGCTCGACGCGGTCGGCCCCCCGGCCGGGACCGTCCACTTGGAACGAACCTACGCGATCGACGTCGCGGGCACGTTCACCGACCACCTGTACCGGATCGACAACAAGATCCGGCGCGACGTCGAGCGGCGGCTGCGCCGGGGCGAGGAGCGCGGCCTGCGGGTGCGGATGGTCGAGGGCGACGAGGCGCACGCGCTGGTGCCCGCCGCGTTCCCGCTGACCGTCGACACGAGCGACAAGAACTCCTGGCCCGCGCTGTTCGACGAGGCGGCGCTGCACGGGATGCTCGACATCCCGGGCGCGCTGCTGTCCGCGGCGACGGTCGGTGACCGGCTCGTCGGCGTGTTCTTCGGCTTCCGCCGCGGCGACGAGGTCACGTTCATGTGCGGCGGTGTGGACTACGAGAGCCTCCGGGAGTACAGCACCTACGTCGCGCTGATGTACCGGTCGACGCAGTGGGCCTACGAGAACGGCATGCGCCGCATCGAGTGGGGCCGCGACAACTACCGGTTCAAGGAACGGCACGGGCTCGCCGCGACCGAGCTGTGGGCGCTGGTGTACGCGCCGAACGCACGGGCGGAACTGGCGCTCGCGCTGCGCGGCATGCACGCCACGCTGCACGCCTACATCGAGAGCGCCTGATGGGCGCGGGCAGGCGCAGGGCACTGCTGCTGCTCGTCGCGGTCATCAGCGTCAACGCCTCCTACACGGTCCTGATCCCGTTCGTGCCGGACCTCGAGGAGCGGGTCGGCGCGGGCCCGGTGACGATCGCGCTGGTGTTCGCGGTGTTCGCCGCGGCGAAGGCGTTGTTCCAGCCGGTCGGCGGCGCGTGGGTGGACCGGTGGCGGCCACGCGCGGTGGCGTGCGTGGCGCTGAACATCGCGGCCGTCGGCATCGTGCTCACGGCCTTCGCCACCGACTCGGTGACGCTGCTGGTTGGCCGGTTCGTGTGGGGCATCGGCGAAGGGCTGGTGACACCGGCCCTGTACGCGGGCATGTCCGCGCTGTGCAAGCGGTACGACATCGCGGCAGGCCGGATGATGGGTAACTTCGGGTCGGCGGCGGTGGCGGGTTTCCTGCTGGGCCCGCTGATCGCGGGGGTGGCCGCGCCGTTCGGGCTGGCGACGTTGTTCGTCGTCGGCGCGGTGGTGACGTCGCTGACCGCGTTCGGTCTGCTGCACGCGATCCCGGACGCGCCGGTGGAGAAGGCGCCCGAGGCGCCTGCCTCGGGTGGCGCGAACCGCTGGTGGGTGTGGGTGCTCGTGCTCGGGGTGCTCGACCTGTTCACGCACCTCGTGTACACCGCGCTGGAACCGTTGCTGCCGCTGTACCTCAGCGGCGCGGCCGAGGGGTCGGCACGCGGCGCGATCTCGGTGGTGTTCGTGGTCGGGCTCGCGACGTCGGCGGTCGGCATGTGGGCGCTTGGCCGGTACACGGAGCGGTTCGGCCTGGTGCCGATGATCGGGACCGGGCTCGCCGTCCTCGGCGCCGGGCTGGCGGCGATGGCCGTCAGCGCGTCGGTGGTGCCGGTCGCCGCGGCGTTCATGGTCGTGATGGTCGGCTACGCCATCCTGTTCCTCACCGCGCGGCGCGGCATCGTCGAGCTGAAGTCGGCCGAGGACAGCCAGGGCACCGCGTTCGGGTTGTTCGGCCTGGTGTCCGATGTCGGCAACGTGCTGGGCCCGGTCGCGGGCGTGGTCCTGTACGAGCTGACGGGCCGCACGTCGTTCATCCTGCTCGGCGCGCTCAGCGGTCTGCTGGTGGTCGTGCTGGCTTCCCAGGCTCCTCGGTGGCGTCGTCACTTCCCGAGCGCGGCCGCGCCAGCAGAAGTCCTGCCAGCACAATCACCCCACCAGCCAGCGTCGTCACCGTCAGCGGCTCGTCCAGCAGCATGACACCGCCCGCGACGCTCACCACCGGGTACAGGTTCAGCAGCAGCCCGGCCCTCGGCCCCGGCACGCGGGACAGGCCGTAGTTCCACAGCAGCATGCCGACGAGGTTCGGGCCGAGGCCGTACAGGAACAGCACCACCCAGCCGGTCGCGTCGAGGGTCGTCGACAGCATGCCCTCTGCGCAGATCGCGAGCAGCGGCACCGTGCCGATCCACATGGTCACCGCGCTGACCCGCAACGCCCCGTACCTGCGCACCAGCGGGCCGACGGCCACCGAGTAGGCGCCCCACATGAACGCGCCAAGCAGCACCAGTGCCGCGCCACCGAACATCGACGTCGACACCGTCAGGCCGTTGCCCACGCTCAGGGTCACCACCCCGGCGAAGGCCACCGCCAGGCCCCACGCCAGCGGCGCGGTCAACCGGTGCTTCAGTACCAGCACGGACAGCAGCGCGATCCACAGCGGCTCCGTCGACAGCAGTATCCCGGCGAACCCGGCGTGGACGTCACGGATGCCGAGCGTCATCGGCACGTTGTAGCCGACCACGCCGACGATCCCGCACGCCGCGAGCATGCCGAGCGTCCGCCGGTGCCACGTCACGGTGCCGAGCCGCAGCCACGGGAGCACCGGCAGGTAGCACAGCGAGCAGAGCGCGAACCGGATGCCGAGCACGCCGAGCGGGTCGGCGTTGAGCACCAGGTACCGCGTCGCGACCGGCGCGAGTCCCCACAGGACGACCGCGACGAGGATGGCGGCGAACGCGGCGCGGGTCGGCACCAGGCTCACCTTACTGAGCACCGTCGTTACCGGCGCAGCTCTCCGGCCAGCTGGTTCAGCGCGTCGCGCAGCACGTCGATCGCGGTGGCGTATTCGGTGAGGTCGATGTGTTCGTGGTCGGTGTGGTCCAGCGCGGAGTCGCCCGGCCCGTACACGGCCATGGGGACCTGCCAGCGCGGCTCGACGATGTTCAGGTCGGCGGTGCCGGTCTTGAGCTTGAGCGTCGGCCGTGCGCCACGGGCGCGGATCCCCGCGCACAGTGCGCGGACCGCGGCGCCCCGGTGGTCGACGCGCACGCCAGGGGTGCGGTCGTCGATCTTCAGTACGCCGTCGCGGGTGGCGCCCGCCAGGAACTCCTCGAACGCGGGCAGGTCGAACCCGGGCGGGGTGCGCACGGAGATCACCAGCCGCGCTGACTCGATGTCGCCTGCCAGCTCGTTGAGTGTCGCGATAGGACGGTCGAACGCCTTCTCGCTCGTGGTGACCGACGCGCAGTAGGCCACCACGTCCTGCCAGAACGCGACCGCGGCCTCGCTTGCCTTCTCCTCGGGGCTCGCCGTGTGCACCGAGGGCCGGGACACGTGGTATCGCAGCATGATCCGGCCCTTGTAGCCGATGCCGACACCGGCCCAGCCGTTCGGTTCGCCCACGAACGCGGCCGATGGCCGGAAGCACTCGGCGAGGTGCGTCGCGCCTCGGCCGTAGGTCTCCTCCTCGACCACGCCCGCGACGACGTACTGCACTCCGTCGACGTCCGCGTCGGCCGCCGCGCAGATCATGGTTGCCAGCGGGCCCTTCGCGTCGACCGTGCCGCGCCCGTACAACAGGTCACCGTCGCGGCGCATCGGAGGCCCGCCGGGCACCGTGTCCATGTGCCCGGTCAGCAGGATCATCGGCGCGTCTCGCTCGCCTCGGCGGCCGATCGCGTTGCCCGCCTCGTCGAGGTGGGTCTCGAAGCCCCACTCCCGCATCCGTTCGACAAGGAAGTCGGCGAGCGCGCCCTCGTTCCCGGACACCGACGGGATGCCGACCATCCGCGTCAGCAGTTCCTCAGCTCGCCCTGGCATACGTCTCCTTGACGAATCTGGTCCCGGCACCGGAACACGCGGCCAGCACGGGGGAGTCCACCCGGCCGTCGGAGAGGACGACGTTGGCCACCCCGTCCCGGCACGCCTCCGCCGCGGCACGCACCTTCACCTTCATCCGCCCGTCCGCCGCCGCGAGGTGGCCATCGAGCGCGTCGACGGCCACCTCGGGCACGAGGCTCGCCGGGTCGTGCCGGTCGGCCAGCAGGCCGGGCACGTCCGACAACACGACCAGCCAGTCGGCCGACAGCGCGGCCGCGAGCGCGGCGGCGAACCGGTCCGCGTCCACGTTCAGCGTCTCGCCCCCGGCGCCGAGCGCGGGCGGGGAGACCACCGGCGTGAACCCGCCGCCGAGCAACGTCACCAGCAGGGCGGGGTCCACGGTGGCGATCCGGCCGGACAGGTCGTCGCGCACCACCACCTCGGCCCCGTCGACCGTGGCGCGCGCTGGTCCGTTGCGGTTCGCCGTCACCAGCGCACCGTCCACACCGGACAGTCCGACGGCGCGAACACCCAGGTTCACCAGTGCGGCCACGAGATCCGGCTTGACCCGGCCGAGGATGCCGAGCCGCAACACGTCCAGCGCGCCGGTGTCGGTGTACCGGCTGCGGCGGCCACCGCGGCCGGTGAGGTAGCGGGGCGGACGGCCCAGCTC
>NZ_JBARWZ010000101.1:0-59904 GCF_049647105.1 Actinophytocola sp. | reverse complement strand
CCCCGAACGCGCCTTTCGCCATCAGAACGGTGTGATCGTCACCGTCATCGAGGTCGGGGCCGGGTCCTCGATGTAGGAGGCGTGTTCGCACACGTCGTCGAAGGCGAAGCCGTACGCCTTACCGTCCACGGTGTTCTCGTGCATGATCCGCGAGTAGTGGTTGGTGACGGACGGCCGGTAGTAGGTGCCCGCGTCCGCGACCGGCTGCGCGCCCGTGCTGGTCAGCACGCCCCGGTTGAAGCCCGCGCCCAGCGTCGCCGCCACCGGGCCCGTCACGCCGTCGTTCGGTGCGGCCAGCGCACCGTCGCAGAACAGGACGTCCCGCGTCGACGGCTTGGCGAACGCCCGCACCCCGCCGTCGAAGACGAACTGGCCGCCCTGCACCGAGCCCGAGAAGGTCCTCGCGCCCGCGGTGACGGTCATCGTGTTCGAGCCGTAGTGGTTCCACACCTCGTCGATGAGGCCCGCGAAGTAGTCGCTCGCGAACCGGCCCGCGTCCAGCCCGTGGCCGGGCGCGATGACCCGCAGGTCGTCCATCACCAGGTTTCCGAACCCGGGTGTCGACGCGAGGGCGTTGAAGACCGCGGCCCGGCCGCCGTCCTTCAGCCTGCCCGTCCGCTGCTGCGCCGCGCCCGACAGCGAGATCTCCATCGGCACCGACAGCATGTCGACCATGGTGATGTTGCAGTGCATGCCCGCACCGTCGTAGGTGAACTCGGCGCAGTCGTGCAGGACCGGGTAGTTCGGGTCGGCCGTGACCCAGCCCGCCGGGTAGGCGAGCGCGTTGCCCGGGTTGCACCTGAACTTGAGCTTGTCGCCGAGCGCGACGTAGATGCGGCCGGACATGCCCTGTGGCAGGGACAGCGTCCGCGAGCCGCTGACCTCGATCGAGTAGTCGGTGTAGCCGTCCGGGCCGTTGTCGGCCTCGGACACCGGCACGAGCGCGCCGTCCGATGACAGCCTGCACTGCTGCCCGGACGAGAGGTTGGTGCCGACGACGTAGGTCCAGAGCGGACCGCGGCCGGACTCGTTGGCGATGGTGAGTGACAGAGGTGCGAGTGGTGCCGCACTGGCGAGCCTGGCCACCAGTGGAGCTCCCACGGTCGCCGCCGCGAGCCCCCCGAGGAACGAGCGACGAGAGATCATGCGTGTACTCCTCACAGTCGGGTGCCCAGCACTGGGCACCGCGGAGGCCACGCGGAGCAATACGGTCTTTCGAGTCCCGCACAGAGTATTGACCAATTTGTTCTCGTGCGCAACAATCCGCCTCACGGCGCCCGTGGGGCGCTGCGTAACGATCACGGGGCACCAGGTAACCTGTTGCATCGACCGCGTAAACGCGGGCCCGTGCCGACAGCAGCGAGGATGAAATGGAACTGGCTCTGCAGATTGGTCTGATCGTCACCAGCCTGCTGCTTATCCTTCTGGTCCTGTTGCACCGCGGCCGTGGCGGCGGTCTGTCGTCGCTCTTCGGCGGCGGCATGCAGTCGAGCCTGTCCGGCTCCAGTGTCGCGGAGAAGAACCTGGATCGCGCGACGCTGTTCATCGGCGCGATCTGGTTGATCTGCGTCATCGGGCTCGGCCTGCTCATCAAGGTCGCCTGAACCCACCCCGTTCGGCGGACGGGGCAGTTCTCCTTTTCCCGTGTGTGAACCACCTTTGTGGGGGTGTGAGAGTCGATGGCTGGTGGTAGTGCGATTCGAGGTACTCGAGTCGGCGCTGGGCCAATGGGCGAGTCGGAGCGGGGTGAGTCGGCGCCGCGTCGGCGGGTCTCCTACTGGTGCGCCAACGGGCACGAGTCGCGGCCGTCGTTCGCGCTCGAGGCCGAGTACCCGGACTCGTGGGACTGCCCGCGATGCGGGCTGCCGGGTGGCCGGGACGAGCAGGAGCCCCCGAAGGCCCCGCGCAACGAGCCCTACAAGACACACCTCGCGTACGTGAAGGAGCGTCGCTCGGACGCCGACGGCGAGGCCATCCTCGCCGAGGCCCTCGCAAAGCTCCGCAAACAGCGCGAGGGTTGACAGAGACCTCCAATACCACAAAGGCCGCCGGCTCGGACCTTGGTCCGATCCGGCGGCCTTTGTGGTGCTCAGCCTGCCAGGGGGTAGGTGGCTGAGACCCGGAAGCCGCCCTCCGCGGTCGGTCCCGCCGAGAACGTGCCCCCGAGCAGCCCGGCACGTTCCTTGAGACCGACCAATCCGTGACCGCCGGACGGCAACGCCGGCTTGCGTGCGTTCGCACGCCCGTTGCGGACCTCGACGACGAGGGTGTCCTGCTGCGCCAACACCCGCACGGAAGCACGAGCCCCCGCCGCGTGCTTCCGTACGTTCGTCAGCGCCTCCTGCACCGTGCGGTACACGGCGTGCGAGACCGACCTCGGCAGTCGTGACGGTTCCGCCTCGACGTTCAGCGCCACCGGCACCTGGTCGCAGCGGAAGTTCTTCACGAGGTCGTCCAGCTCGTCGACGCCGGGCTGCCCCTCCTCCGACGCGTCCCCGGACCGCAGCACGCCGACCAGGTTCCGCAGCTCCTCGAGAGTGCGGGTGGACAACTCGCGGATCGTGCGTGCCGCCTCCTCGGCGTTTTTGCCGGTCGACACCTGCAGCGCGCCTGCCTGCATGGCGATGAGGGTGACCTGGTGGCTTACGACATCGTGCATCTCGCGGGCGAGCCGTGCCCGCTCCGCCGCACGGATCGTCTCGGCCAGGAGCTTCTTCTCCCGTTCGCGACTGGACGCCAGCTCGCGGATGCGGGCCGACAGCTCGTGCCGCGCCGAGATCAGCTGCCCGATGGCGACCGGCATCCCGGCGATGATCACCGCCCAGATCACGTTGAGCAGTTGTTCCTGCCAGCTCAGCGCCGCGAACTCGGACAGGGGCCACCGCACGTAGCCGCAGAGGAAGACCAGGATCATGCCGACGACCATCCGCCACGACAGCAGCCGGTGCTTCTTCGCGAGCGAGCCGAGCGCGATCATCGCGGCGAGCTGCGACCAGCCCGTCATGAAGCCGGGCACGGTGACCAGTACGGCGAGGAACGGCACATGCCTGCGCATGACCATGGCGGCCACGGCGAACCCCGACAGCCATATCGAGTAGCCGGGTGCGTCCTCGGGGATGACCAGCCACACGTCGAGCACGGCGAGCAGGAAGGCGACGACGTCGGACGTGATCCCCCGCGCACGTGGGCTGTTCCGCAGCGCGGTCAGCCACCCGGGCAGCCTGCGGGCCGTCGCGGCGCTTGGGCGCGGCAGGATCCGGACATCGTCGATGGCGACCCTGGGTGGGAACGTGGACGCGACCAGGACGGGACCTCCAGTCTCGGTGCGGGTGGGACGCAAGGATGGCTCGTTCCTGCCCGCGCGTTGTCGCGGCAGCTCCGCGGTCGGCACGCTGTTGCGTGTCGCGACCGTGTGGTGCTGTCGTCGTTGTGACATAGGCTCGGCCTCCCTCCGGAGTTGTGCTCCGCGCCAATGAAGACATAGCAATCGTCCGGTCGGGACGAAATGTTTCACATCAATGTGCTGGAGCAAATTACCATTTGCCGGACAACCTTTTGCTTGGGCCGAACGGTCCATCGGGTTGGGCGCACCAGCCGTAGGCCTCTCCTGCCAGTGACGACACGGGTTCCGAGCGTGTTCGCGGCACAAAAACGACAAAAATGGATCTCCGAGGGCCCTAACGACCGCACTTTGATCTTCGGTAAACAACCGGCGCGTCACCACGCGCGTCCGTGATGTCGAAGGGGCGGTGGCAGGGTGCCACCGCACGAGGGAAGGCGGCCGGACTTGACGGAGTACGGGGCGGTTCCGGGACGCGGGCGGCGGCGGCCGGAGCCAGGGCAGGCCGTGGCGGTTCTGGTCGCGGCGTTGTTCTTGGTGGCGGCGGTGCTGGACATGGGGCCGGGACTGCTGGACAACGCCGTGCAGCTCGGGTTCGGCGTCGCGGGCGCCACCATGAGTCGTAGGCCCCGGGGCGCGCGGGCGTTCCTGATCGGGGGCGGCGTGGCCTACGTCCTGCTCTGGCAGTTCGGCAGCGTCATCGACCCGGCGCTCATGCCGTTCCACACGGGGAACATCGCCGTCCACCTGTCGCTCGTGGCGAGCATGATCGGCCTCGCGGTGCTGAGCGGTGGCCGTGCTCCCGCGCCGGTGGCCGTGCCGGAGACCGCGTTCCGCGAAGTGTCCGCCGGGTTCGTCCGCAGGCGGCAGGTGCCGAGCCGCCCGCAGGGTCGCGACGGCAGGAACTCCGCGCCGAGGATGGCCGCCGCGTACCGGCGGCTGCGGATCCTCGCCTACCGCGTCTGAACCTCAACTAGTGCCCCGCGCCGAAGATCGGGCACCTGATTCGGCGGCCCAGCTTCCTGCTGGCGGCGTTGCCGATCCACCCAAGTACAACCCGGTACGAGGGAGGATCGGCGCCTTGCCGGCAGAAACCTGGATCCACCGACTCAGGCACCGAATTCCCGGCGCGGGACACTCGTGAGCGCCACCATCGCCTCGGAGAGGCTCGCGTAGTTCTCGATGCCCTCGGTGGTCTCGGTCGCCTTCAGCACCCTGGCCACCGTGAGGTTCGCGATCACCACCGCGAGACGCTGGCCGGCCCACCGCGCGCGGGCGGTCGCGTCGAGCAGGACGCGGACACCGGCCGCCGCACAGTAGGTGACCTCGGTGAGATCCACGATGACGGCGGGCACGCGCCGGTTGTTCAGGTCATCGAGCACCCTCGCGAGGGTGGAGCCGGTCAGCAGGTCGACCTCGCCCGCGACACGGCATACGTGCAGATCCTCGTTGTGCCGGACCACACGCACCTGCAGACTGCGGTCGATGATCCGCTGCACGTCGGGTGCCGGTTTCGGGATGTGCGTCGGTGAAAGGCGGTCTGGGCCTGTCCCCATCGTCGCTTCCCTCGGCTGTCGGCTGCGTTCTTGATCCTACCGGTTGCGTGTTCGCGGCGGTGCCCGGCCCCGGAACCCTTGGCGGGTCCGGGTTCTGGCCTGCGGTGGCGGCCGGGAAAGGGCACACCACCCCCGAGAAGGAGGGCCGGTGAGGCCGCGCCGCCCCACCGGCCCTCGGGCCGGGGTCTGATGTCATGCCGTGAGGTGCAGTCGCGTGCGAAGATCGGCCACCGTCAGGTCCGCACCGAACACGTCGCTGCCTGGCTGGTACTTGCGCCCGCCGACGGTGAGGCCGCCGACGTCGACCGGGGCGAAACCGATCTCCGAGACCAGTGCCATCGCGGTCTTCTTGGCCCGCAGGTCATCGCTCGCCACGGGGATGGCGCGGCGGGGGACGCGTTGGGCGTGGTCGCGCAGGTGCTCCCACGGGATCGCGTTGAGCGCCTTCACCACGTAGGCGGTGATGAGGTGGCTTTGGACCAGGTCGCTCGAGGTCAGGCAGTCGTCGTCGAGGTCGGGGCTGGGACCGTCGAGGACGGGGTCGTAGTTGGTGGCGTCGATGACGGGTTTGCCCGCCAGCTCGGCCACCGGCAGCTCGCGGTGGCGGTGGAACGGCACCGCGATGATCGCGACGTCGGCGAACGCCGCCACGCCGCGCATCGTGCGTGCCACCAACAGGCCGCTCAGTGCCACCTCGTGTCCGAGGAGCGCGAGTTGCCTGCTGAGCGTGGTGCCGAGGTGGCCGGCTCCGATGACGCCGATTCGCATGCCGACGCCTAGTCGACGACGACGGAGACGATGAGCGACCGCTGTGGCACGTTCATGGGGATCGTCATCGGCCGGTAGCGGCGCGGGCGGGGACGCACATTCTGGGTGGCGACAATTGTCGCCGCGATGTCCTCGCAATGGGTGTAGCGGCGCAGCGGTAGCCGGTGCAGCTTGGACATGGTCACGGCGTCGGCGCCGTACACCGAGGCGTGCGCGATGAGTTGCCAGCGATAGGCGGGAAAGGGCAGGTCACAGAAGACCTGCTGGACGACTGTTTCGTTGCGGGGGTCGGGGGTCACCCTGGAAGCTTGTTCTTGTCACTTGCCGGAGACATCCGTCAAGTGACGGAGGTTCGGGGTGTCAGTACTCCCCGGCTGCCGCCTTGTCGAGCAGCCACAGCGTCTCTTGCCGCCCGCGTGCGCCCGCTGCCGGGAGGTCGGCCTCGTCGGCGCCGCCTCTCGCCGCGGCCACGGCCTGCGCCTTCGCCGCGCCCGCCGTCATCAGCCACACCCGCTCCGCACGGCGGATCGTGGGCAGCGTCAGCGAAACCCGGGTCGGCGGCGGCTTCGGGCAGTCCCGCACCGCGACCACCGCACGCGCCGTCTCGGCGACCGAGGGGGAGTGCGGGAAGATCGACGCCGTGTGACCTTCCTCGCCGACCCCAAGCAGGCACACGTCGAATGACGCGACATCGCGCAGCAGCACCGCGTACGCCTCGGCCGCCGCGTCCGGGTCGTCGCCGAACTCGCCGTCCGATGGCGCCATCGGGTGCACCCGCTGTGGCGACACCGGCACGTGGTCGAGCAACTCCTGGCGGGCAAGGGTCTCGTTGCGTTCCGGGTCGCCGCCGGGCAGGAAGCGTTCGTCGCCCCAGTAGATGTCGATGGTCGACCAGTCGAGCGTCGCGCCGCGCAGCGCGGCGAGCACGGCGCCGCCGGTGCGGCCGCCCGTCAGCACGACAGATGCCGTGCCACGGGCGGCCTGCGCCTCGGCGAGTGCGGTGGCGAGCCGGTCCGCGGTCCGCGCGGCCAGCTCGTCCTGCGACTCGTGGACCACGGTCATCGCATCGGTGGTCACGACGCGGCGACCTCTGCCTTGTCCTTCTTGCTCACAGCCGGTTTCCTGGCCGCACCGCGGCCGCCCCGGTCGACCTTGCCGAGCGCCTTGAGCGCGGACTCGTAGATCTCGTCCGGGTCAAGGCGCCGCAGCTCCTCGGCGATGCAGTCGCGAACCGCGCGCCGCTGCAGCGCGACCCGCCGGTCCGGCTGACCGGGCTGCGACAGCATGCCGACCGCGCCGTCCGGGCGGTGGATCTCGATGTTGCCGGAGCGGCGCTCCATCACCACCGACACGATGCCCTCACCGGACTTGGCCCTCGTGCGCTTCACCGGCAGCCGCAGCTTCGCGGCGAGCCACCCGGCGAGCAGGTCGGCGGATGGCGATTCGCTCTCACCGGACACCGACACCGCCGTCACCCGCTCGTGCGGCGGCAGGTCGAGCGCGGCGGCGAGCAGCGCGCGCCACAGCGTGAGCCGCGTCCACGCCAGGTCGGTGTCACCGTCCGAATAGGACTTCGCACGGGCATCGAGTGCCTTGGTGGGGTGGCGTTCCGCCGCCGTGTCGGTGATGCGGCGGGTGGCCAGCATGCCGATCGGGTCCTTCGCCGGCGACGCGGGCGACTCGAACGGCCACCACGCCACGACCGGCGCGTCCGGCAGCAGCAGCGGCACCACGCACGACGCGCCCTCGTTCGCGAGCGGGCCGTACAGCCGCAGCACGATGACCTCGCTCGCACCGGCGTCACCGCCGACGCGGATCTGCGCGTCGAGCCGGGCAGAGGCCTTCTTCGCGCCGCGCGCGACCACGATCACCCGGCACGGGTGCTCGCGGCTCGCGTGGTTGGCGGCGTCGATCACGTCCTCGGTGCGCTCGTTGTCGTCGGTGACGATGACCAGCGTCAGCACCCGCCCGATGGTGTTCGCGCCACCCTGCTCGCGCAGCTGGACCAGCTTGCTGTTCACCTGCGACGTCGTGGTCGCAGGCAGGTCGATGATCATGGACGCCTCCAGTGCCTGCCAGCGCGGGTGAGCATCTTGTCGGCGGAGCCCGGCCCCCAGGTGCCTGCCTGGTAGGGCTCCGGCTTCCCGCTCGACCGCCAGGCCTTCAGGATCGGGTCGAGGATCTGCCAGGACAGCTCGACCTCGTCGTTCTTCGGGAACAGCGACGGCTCACCGAGCAGCACGTCGAGGATCAGCCGCTCGTAGGCCTCCGGCGAGGACTCGGTGAACGAGTGGCCGTAGCTGAAGTCCATGTTCACGTCCCGGACCTCCATGGTGGAGCCGGGCACCTTCGAGCCGAACCGCATCGTCACGCCCTCGTCGGGCTGGACCCGGAACACGAGCGCGTTCTGCCCGAGCTCCTCCGTTGACGTCGCGTCGAACGGCAGGTGCGGTGCCCGCTTGAACACCACGGCGATCTCGGTGACGCGGCGGCCGAGCCGCTTGCCGGTGCGCAGGTAGAACGGCACCCCGGCCCAGCGGCGGGTCTCCACCGCCAGCTCGATCGCAGCGAACGTCTCGGTGATCGAGTCCTTCGCGAAACCGCCCTCCTGCAACAGGCCGGGCACCTTCTGCCCGCCCTGCCAGCCGCCGGTGTACTGACCGCGCGCGGTGGTCTCGGAGAACGGGCCCACCGGCGAGGTGGCCGCCAGGATCTTCGCCTTCTCCGCACGCACCGCCTGCGGGGCGAAGGAGACCGGCTCCTCCATCGCAACGAGCGCGAGCAGCTGCAGCAGGTGGTTCTGGATCACGTCACGGGCGGCGCCGATGCCGTCGTAGTAGCCTGCGCGACCACCGAGACCGATGTCCTCGGCCATGGTGATCTGCACGTGGTCGACGTAGTTGCCGTTCCAGATCGGCTCGAACAACTGGTTCGCGAACCGCAGCGCCAGGATGTTCTGCACGGTCTCCTTGCCGAGGTAGTGGTCGATGCGGAACACCGACTCCTCGGGGAAGATCTCGTTGACCATCTTGTTGAGCTGCTTGGCACTCGTCAGGTCGTGGCCGAACGGCTTCTCGATGACCACCCGGCGCCACTCGTGGTCCGTCGGCTCGGCGAGACCCGTGCGAGCCAGCTGCTGGATGACCTTCGAGAACGCGGCGGGCGGGATCGACAGGTAGAACGCGTGGTTGCCCGCCGTGCCGCGGACCTGGTCCAGATCCCGGACCGTCTTCACGAGGTTGTCGAACGCCTCGTCGTCGTCGAAGGAGCCCTGCACGAAGCGGCAGCCCTCCGCCAGGCGGTCCCAGACCTCCTGCCGGAACGGCGTGCGCGCGTGCTCTTTGACCGCGTCGTGCACGACCTGACCGAAGTCCTCGTCCGCCCAGTCGCGCCGCGCGAACCCGACCAGGGAGAAACCGGGTGGCAGGAGCCCCCGGTTCGCCAGGTCGTAGATCGCCGGCATGAGCTTCTTCCTGGACAGGTCACCGGTCACCCCGAAGATCACCAGGCCGCAGGGCCCGGCGATCGTGGGGAGCCGCTTGTCCCGCTCGTCGCGCAGCGGGTTCTGCCAGGTGCGCGTCACCTGCCAACCTCCTGAAGGGCTTTCACCAGGTGCGCCAGCCCGGCGGCCCGGTCGGTGAAGTGGAGCCGCAGCACCGGGCGCCCGTTGTCGGCCAGTACCTGACCGTCGCCGAGCGCCTGCGCGAGCTGCAGCGTGCCGAGGGTGTAGGGGCGGCCTGGCACGGCCAGGTCCTCCTCGACCGCACCGGTCAGCTGAAGGAACACACCGTTCTGGTGCCCGCCCTTGTGGTACTGGCCGGTGGAGTGCAGGAACCGGGGGCCCCAGCCGAACGTGGTCTGGCGCCCGGTACGGCGGGCGATCTCGGGGCGCAGCACCACGGCCGACGCGTCGGCGAGCCGGTCGAGGTAGACCTGCACGGCGATGTAGCCGAACTCCGGTGCGGACGCGAAGAACGCCGCCAGCACACCGGGAAGCGAGGTCGCGTCGGTCAGACCGCCTGGTGCGTGCACCTCCACCGGACCGTCCGCGAAGGTCGGCGTGGCCGGTTCGGACTTCGGTGCGTCCAGCAGTGAGCGGGCCGCCTTCTTGGCGGCCTCGACATCCGGCTGGTCGAACGGGTTGATGCCGAGCACCCGGCCGACCACCGCGGTCGCGTACTCCCACAACAGGAACTGGCCGCCGAGGCCGCCCTCGGTGCCCATCAGCGCGCCGTTGCTGGCCTCGCCGATGGCGATCGGCGTGGCGTCGGAGTGGGCGTCGGAGAAGTCCGGCGAGTCCGGGCGTTCGACCACCACCGGCAGCAGGCCGGTGCCGTTCTTGCCCGTGGACTCGGCGATGAGCTGCTCGGCCCAGTCACCGAAGCCCTTGATGCCGGAGCCGGTGTCGGCGATGACCACCTTCTCCGCGCCGCGGGCGTGTGCGCCGCCGAGCGCGGCGGCCAGCATCAGTGCCGGGTTCTCCATGCTGTCGACGGACAGGTGCACGGCGGCCGAGGCGGCGTCGTCGAGCAGCTGCCCGATGTCGGCGCCCGCGAGGCCCGATGGCACCAGCCCGAACGCGGTGAGCGCCGAGTAGCGCCCGCCGACGTGCGGGTCGGCGGCGAATACCCGCCGGTAGCCCGCCGCCTTCGAGGCCTCCTCCAGCGGTGAACCGGGGTCGGTCACCACCACGATCCGCGATGCCGCGTCGATGCCCTCGGCCGCGAACGCCTGCTCGAAGATCCGCCGGTGGCTGTCGGTCTCCACAGTGGACCCGGACTTCGAGGACACGACGAGAACCGTGCGGGACAGGTCGCCTTCGAGCGCGTCGGCGACCTGACCGGGGTCGGTGGTGTCCAGCACCACCAGCGGCACGTCCTCGGTGCGGGTGATCACCTCCGGCGCGAGGGAGGACCCGCCCATGCCGGCGAGCACCACCCGGTCGACGCCCTCTGCGGCCAGTTCCGCACGCAGCGCCTCGATCTCGGCGACGAGTGGCCGGGACGTCTCGTGCAGAGTCGTCCAGGACAGCCGGACCGACGCCTCGGACTCGGCGTCAGGGCCCCACAGCGTGGGGTCCTGCGCGGCGAGCTTCGACGCGACCTGCTCGGCCACCAGCCGTTCCGCGAGCGGCCAGGCGTCCTCCATGAGCCGCTTGCGGCCCTCGAACTTGCCTTTGATCAGATCCTCGAAGTGCTTGATGATCCGCACCGCCTCGGGAGGCAGGTCGTTCTCGGTCATGTGGTTGTTCAGCTCCCCGCCGCGGACAGCTGGCCCTTGACCGAGTCGAGCAGCTCTTCCCAGGACTTCTCGAACTTCTCCACGCCTTCGTTCTCCAAGGTGATGAACACGTCGTCGATGTCGATGCCGACTCCCGAAAGGGCGTCGAACACCTCCTGGGCCGCTGCCGCAGTGCCGGTCACCGTATCGCCGCGAAGGTCGCTGTGCTCGGCAACCGCGTCCAGCGTGTTCTCCGGCATCGTGTTCACGGTGTCGGCCACGACGAGGTCGTCGACGTACAGCGTGGGGGAGTAGTCCGGGTTCTTGACACCCGTCGACGCCCACAGTGGACGCTGCGGGTGCGCGCCCGCGTCGGCCAGCTTGTGCCAGCGCGGGCCAGCGAAGGCCTCCTGGAAGGCCGCGTACGCCAGGCGCGCGTTGGCCACGGCCGCCTTGCCGCGCAACGCCTTCGCCTCGTCGGTGCCGATCGCGTCGAGCCGCTTGTCGACCTCGCTGTCCACCCGGGACACGAAGAACGACGCGACGGAGTGGATTCCCGCGAGATCGTGCCCGTTCGCCTTGGCCTGCTCGAGTCCGTCGAGGTAGGCGCCCATCACCGCGCGGTACCGCTCGACCGAGAAGATCAGCGTGACGTTCACGCTGACGCCCTCGGCGATGGTCCTGGTGATCGCCGGGATGCCCGCCTCGGTGGCGGGGATCTTCACGAGCAGGTTGGGCCGGTCGACCGTCTTCCACAGGTCGAGCGCCTCGGCGACGGTCTTGTCGGTGTCGTGCGCGAGGCGCGGGTCGACCTCGATCGACACGCGGCCGTCGACGCCGCCGGTGCGCTGGTAGATGTCCCGGAACAGGTCGCAGGCGGTGCGGATGTCGGTGGTGGTGATCTCCTTGACGGCCGCGTCGAGCGACGCGCCTCGGGCGGCGAGCTCACGGACCTGCTCGTCGTAGTCCGTCGCGTCGGACAGCGCCTTCGCGAAGATCGTCGGGTTGCTGGTGACGCCGACGACGTGCCTGTCGCGGACCAGGCCGGCGAGGTTGCCGGAGTTCAGCCGCTTGCGGGACACGTCGTCCAGCCAGATGGACACACCCAGTTCGGATAGCTGGGCCAGCTTGTCGGTCATGCGAGCCTCTCAGTCTTCTCAAGCGAGCGGCGGGCCGCGGCGACGACCGCTTCCGTGGTGAACCCGAACTCGGAGAACAAGGTCTGGTAGTCGGCGGAAGCACCGAAGTGCTCGATGGAGACGATCTCCCCGGCGTCGCCGACGTAGCGGTACCACGGCGCCGCGATGCCTGCCTCCACGGCGACCCGCGCCTTCACATTGGGTGGGATGACCTGGTCGCGGTAGGACTGGTCCTGGGCCTCGAACAGCTCCTGCGACGGCATGGACACCACTCTCGTGGCAACGCCGTCGGCCTCGAGAACCTTCCTCGCGTCGACCGCGATCTGCAGCTCGGAGCCGGTGGCGACGAGCACCACCGCGGGCACCCCGGCCGAGCTGTCCTCGAGCACGTAGCCGCCCTTGGCGACGCCCTCGGTGGCCTTTTCCTTCGTACCCGCCAGCACCGGCAGGTTCTGGCGGGTCAGCGCGATGCCGACCGGTGCGTCGTGCTGCTCGAGCACCGTGCGCCAGACGGCGGCGGTCTCGTTCGCGTCACCCGGCCGCATGACGACCAGGCCAGGGATGGCGCGCAGCGCGGCGAGGTGCTCGATCGGCTGGTGGGTGGGGCCGTCCTCGCCGAGGCCGATCGAGTCGTGCGTCCACACGTAGGTCACCGGCAGCTTCTGCAGCGCGGCGAGCCGGACGGGCGGGCGCATGTAGTCGGAGAACACGAGGAACGTCGCGCCGTACGGGCGGGTCGGGCCGTGCAGCACGATGCCGTTGAGGATCGACCCCATCGCGTGCTCGCGGACGCCGAAGTGGAGCGTGCGGCCGTACGGGTTGGCGTCCCACTCCTTCGTCTTCGCCGACGCCGGGCCGAACGAGTCCGCGCCCTTCATGGTGGTGTTGTTGCTCTCCGCGAGGTCCGCGGAACCACCCCACAGCTCGGGCAGCACGTCGGCGAGCGCGTTCAGCACCGCGCCGGAGGCCTTGCGGGTCGCGACGCCCTTCGGGTCCGGGTCCCACGACGGCAGCGCGTCGGCCCAGCCGTCCGGCAGGCGGTAGGCGCTCGCGCGGTCCAGCAGCGCCTTGCGCTCCGGGTTGGCCTTCGCCCACGCGTCGAAGCTCTTCTGCCACTCCTCGTGGGCCTGCTTGCCCCGGTCGGCGGCCAGCCTGGCGTGCTTGAGTACCTCCTGCTCGACCGCGAAGTTCTGCTCGGGGTCGAAGCCGAGGATCTTCTTGACCTCGGCCACCTCGTCGGCGCCGAGCGCGGCGCCGTGCGCCTTGCCGGTGTTCATCTTGTTCGGCGCCGGGTAGCCGATCACGGTCTTCAGGAGGATGAACGACGGCCGGGCGGTCTCCGCCTTCGCCGCATCGAGTGCCGCCAGGATCGCGACGACGTCCTCGCCGCCCTCGACGACCTGGACGTGCCAGCCGTAGGCCTCGTAGCGCTTCGCGGTGTCCTCGGACAGCGCGATGTTCGTGTCGTCCTCGATCGAGATCTTGTTGTCGTCGTAGATGACCGTCAGGTTGCCAAGTTCCTGGCGGCCCGCGAGCGACGACGCCTCGGAGGTGACGCCCTCCTCGATGTCACCGTCGGAGGCGATCACGTAGATCTGGTGGTCGAACACGCTCTCGCCGGCCGGGGCGTCCGGGTCGAACAGGCCACGCTCGCGGCGGGCGGCCATCGCCATGCCGACAGCGGAGGCGAGGCCCTGGCCGAGCGGCCCGGTGGTGATCTCCACACCCGCGGTGTGCCCGTGCTCCGGGTGCCCAGGGGTCTTGGAGCCCCACGTGCGCAGCGCGGCGATGTCCTCGATCTCCAGCCCGTAGCCGGAGAGGAACAGCTGCAGGTACAGCGTCAGGCTCGAATGGCCAGCGGACAGCACGAACCGGTCGCGGCCGATCCAGTCCGGGGCGCTCGGATCGTGGCGCATCACCCGCTGGTAGAGGGCGTAGGCGACGGGCGCGAGGCTCATCGCGGTGCCCGGGTGCCCGTTCCCCACGTGCTGGACGGCGTCCGCGGCGAGGACCCTGATGGTGTCCACGGCGCGTTTGTCGAGTTCCGTCCAGTCGGCAGGCAGGTTCTGTGTGGTCAAACGGGCCAGTTCGTCGGCGCTCATGGACACGGACTCAAGCTCCCACCTAGTCGTGATCTCGATCATGCTCCGCGGCATGACCATGCTGGTCATCCTCGGGTTCCCCGCTCAATTCCTCAGCCTAACGAAACCACCCGACGGCGGCCGTTCATGGTCACGCGGTTACCATTCGAGCCATTACCCGAACAGCCGCCACTTACACCAGTCAGGAGCCGCCGGTGAGCGCAGCGCTGGGGGCGACCACAGACGCCCCGCGCCGCACCCGCAGGGACCTCGTACGTGCGTACGTCGCGCTGACCAAGCCGAGGATCATCGAGCTCCTGCTGGTCACGACGGTGCCCGCCATGATGCTGGCGCAACGGGGCATCCCGTCGCCGTGGCTGGTGTTCGCGACGCTGTTCGGCGGCACCATGGCCGCCGGCTCCGCGAACGCGTTGAACTGCGTGGCCGACGCGGACATCGACGCGGTGATGAAGCGCACCGCCACGCGTCCGCTCCCCAAACACCAGGTGCCCACCCGCAACGCGCTCGTGTTCGGGGTCACGCTCGGTGTGCTGTCCTTCGCGTGGCTGTGGCCCACGACCAACCTCCTGGCGGCGTTGCTGGCCGTCGCCGCCATCCTGTTCTACGTACTGATCTACACGATGGTTCTCAAGCGCAGGACCGCGCAGAACATCGTGTGGGGCGGTGCCGCGGGCTGCATGCCGGTCGTCATCGGCTGGTCGGCGGTCACGGGCTCGATCGAGTGGCCCGCGCTCGTCATGTTCGGCGTGATCTTCTTCTGGACCCCGCCGCACTTCTGGGCGCTGGCCATGAAGTTCAAGGACGACTACGCCCGCGCGGGCGTGCCGATGCTCCCCGTCGTGACGACCGCCGACCGGGTGGCGCGGCAGATCGTCACGTACTCGTGGGTGATGGTCGCCTGGACGCTCCTGCTGGTGCCCGCCACCGGCTGGGTGTACACCGCGTTCGCGGTGCTCACCGGCGTTTGGTTCCTGGTCGTCGCGCACCGACTGTACGCGGCAACCAAGCGCGGTGAGCCAGGCAGGCCGATGAAGCTGTTCCACATGTCGAACACGTACCTGACACTCGTGTTCGTCGCGCTGGCCGTGGACTCGGCCCTTGGCCTCCCGGTCGTCGGCCTGCCGTTCTGACCCTGGGGTTTGCCCCGGTGCGCCGCGGGCCATCCCGGTGATCGTGTTCGACACCTTCACCCTCGACCGGGTCACGGTCGGCGACGTCACCCTCCGCGTCCGGCACGGCGGTCACGGCCCGGCCGTCGTCCTGCTCCACGGCCACCCGCGTACCCACACCACCTGGCACCAGGTCGCTCCGCTGCTGGCGGAATCGCACACGGTCGTGTGCCCGGACCTGCGTGGCTACGGCGAGTCGACGCCAGTGCCGCCCTACTCGAAGCGCGCCATGGCCGCCGACATCGCCGGCCTCATGACCGCGCTCGGCCACGACCGGTTCGCCGTGGTGGGGCACGACCGAGGCAGCTACGTCGCGTTCCGGCTCGCGATGGACCACCCGGACCGGGTGGCGAAGCTGACGGTGGTGGACTCGGTGCCGATCGGCGAAGCACTGGCCCGCTGCGGCGCCACGTTCGCCCGCAAGTGGTACCACTGGTTCTTCTTCGCGCAGCCGGACATTCCGGAACGCGTGATCGGCGCGGACCCGGACGCGTGGTACGGCGTCGGCTCCCGCAGCACGCCGGAACGCATGGGGGAGGAGAACTTCGCCGACTTCCACCGTGCGATCCACGACCCGGCGACGGTCCGCGCGATGCTCGAGGACTACCGCGCGGGGCTGGGGACCGACCGCGCGAACGACGACGCCGACCGCGAAGCGGGGCGCCGCGTCCAGTGCCCGGTGCAGGTGCTGTGGAGCACCAGGGACGACCTGGAGGAGCTGTACGGCGACGTCCTCGCGGTCTGGCGGCCGTGGACCACCGACCTGCGGGGTGGGCCCATCGAGTCCGGCCACCATGTCGCAGAGGAGGCACCAGGAGCGCTCGCCGCGGCGGTCGGGGAGTTCCTGCGCCCTTGACAGGATCGATAACCTTCTGGTTATGGAACTGAGAGGTGATGGAAGGTGACGGCCACGCTCGACGCGACGTTCGCCGCGCTGGCCGACCCGACCAGGCGGGCCATCCTCGCGCGGCTCGCGAAGGGGGACGCGTCGGTCAAGGAGCTGGCCGAGCCGTTCGCCATGACACAGCCCGCGATCTCCAAGCACCTCAAGGTTCTCGAACGCGCGGGCCTGGTCGAACGCGGCCGGGACGCGCAGCGCAGGCCATGCCGCCTCGTCGCCGAGCCCATGCGGGCCGCGACCCGGTGGCTCGGCGACTACCAGCGGTTCTGGACGGAAAGCTACGACCGCCTCGACGAGATGCTCTCCGATGGGTGACCGGGACATCGTGATCACCCGCGAGTTCGCCGCACCCCGGCAGCGGGTGTTCGACGCGCACACCAGGCCGGAACTGCTGATGCGCTGGTTCGGCCCGCACGACTGGCGGCTCGTGGTCTGCGAGGTCGACCTGCGCGAGGGCGGCACGTGGCACTACGTCCTACGCGGGCCCGGCGGTGCTGAGATGACGTTGGGTGGCACCTACCTGGAGATCGAGCCACCGAACCGGCTCGTCATGACCGAGACCAACCCCGACTGCCACGCCCGTGCCGAGCACGACTCGGTCATCACCATCGAGTTGGCCGGTGACACCGTCCTCACCCACACCGCCACCTTCCCCACGAGAGAGATCCGCGACGCGGTCATGGAGTCCGGCATGGCGCGTGGCGTCGGTCAGGGCTTCGACCGCCTCGCCGCAGAACTGGAGCACACCATGGACTGGACGATCGAGATGATCCCCGTGCCCGTCACCGACGTGGACCGGGCCAAGGACTTCTACGCGAACAAGCTCGGTTTCACCGTCGACGTCGACCACGAGGCGGGCGAGTTCCGTTTCGTCCAGCTGACCCCACCCGGTTCCGGCTGTTCGATCGGCTTCGGCCACGGCATCAGCGAGATGAAGCCCGGCGACCTCAAGGGCGTGCAACTGGTCGTCGACGACGTCCAGCGCGCCCGCGACGAACTCGTCGGCCGCGGCGTCGACGCCACGCCGGTGTACCACTTCGAGGACGGCAAGCAGGCCGAAGGCCCCGGCGGCACGTGGAACTCGTTCGTGAGCCTCAGCGACCCGGACGGCAACCGCTGGGTCCTCCAGGAACGCCCCGCGCCAGAGCGCTAAGAGGCCGCCGCCGGGCTGCTGCTGCTCACGGCCTCCAGTAGCTGGGAGACGTCCGCGTCGTCGAGTGACTCGCGGATGCACTGCCACAGCTGGAGGTTCGCCGCCGCCCAGCGGGTGTACATGTTGGCGGCTTCCGGGTTGTAGAAGTAGAAGCCATCGTCGTGCACGCCCTGCTGCTCGCCGCAGATCTTGTTCGCCAGCTCGCGCAGGCCGATGCCGTTCTCCTCGAGGTACTTGTGCGCCAGCACAACCGGCGTCACCGGCAGTGCCTTGAACAGTGTGTCGGCGTCGGACAACGCCTGTGCCTCCAGCGAGATGTGGCGGCCGCGGGTGGCCATCTCGGCCTCGACCACGATCCGGTCGATCCAGCCCGCCACGTGCGGGGCGACCCCGGCACGCCTGAGGATCGCGAGGCGCAGCCGCCCACCCGTCGCGGCGGAGGAGTTCCTGCGCACGAGGTAGTTGACGTCGTGGACGAGCGCGGCGGTCTCGACCACGCTCACCTCGGCGTCGTTGAGCACCGCGAACCGCGCCGCTTTCGTGCGGACGAAATCCACGTGGTGCCAGCCGTGGAACTGCAGGCGCGCCGCGTGGCGCACGCAGATCCGGTGGACGTCCGCCTCGACGGCGTCAACCACTGCCGGTGCGATCACCGGCGCTGTTCCGCCCGCAGGCGTGCTTTGCTCGACAGACATCGACCCCTCCGAACCACGCCGTGGTCCGCGCCGGTGCGGTCGGCGCGGACGGCTGGGCTCGTGGGGGTGATACTAAACGCCGGGGATGGAAATGTCTGCGGCTCTTCGGTCCCTACTGGCTCCCTTCAGCCCTGTTTTCGCAGTCGTTCCGCGAGGTGGGACAACCGGGATTCGACCGGGACGTGGCGATGACTTTCCTGGGTCAGGGGGTCGAAGGACAGACTCCATGGCGTCACCTCGCTGGATTTCACCAGGAACGTCATCGTCCCGTTCATCGCCCGTGGAATGCGGTGGAAGTCGGAGGCGAGCAGGCTGCCTGCCGCACCTTCCTGGCATTCGGTGGCAACCAGCAACTCCGTCGAGGAGATCAGGCCGTTGTCCGGCTTGATCGCCGCTTCGTAGCGTTCGTGGACGTAGGCGCCCTGCAGGATGGTGGTGCAGAAGTGGTACCGGTGGTTGTGCACGGAGTCCGCGTAGCCCGCGCGCCAGTCGCGCTGCTCCTTGTACTCGTGCAACCAGAACGTGAACGGTTCGTCCGGCCGGTCCCGCAGGCACCACGCGAAATGCGTCGTCGTCTCCCTGGATCTCCTGGTGACCGCCTTCGCTTGTTCCGTGGGTAGATCGAGCAGATGGGCACGCAGGTCGGCACGCAGGTCCGGCTGTCCGGCCCAGGTCTCGAACCACCGTTCCACCTGGCTCCAGTTGGCCTGGAGGTCGATGTCGGCGCTCCGTAACTGTTCTGCGAGGGCCCCGAGCGCGGAGCCGTTGATGGTCAAGGGAATCAGCTCCCCAACTCGGCTGTGATGGCGAACTCGCGGACGAAGTTGTAGAACTCCGCGTTGAGTTCGAGGAACTGTTCCTCGGTGAGGGTGGAATTGGTGATCTTCTCGAACCGCGTGATGAACTCCTGCCGTGTCATGTCCGGTGTGATCACGAGATGTTGTGCGTGCTGGGAGGCGCTGATGCGGCCGAACTCGGCACGTTCCATGTTGTAAATGAACGAGCCGTCCTCGAACCGCAGTGTTCGGGGATATTCGGCGGGCGCGTGCGCGTCGCTGTAGAGCGTCACCCACACGCTGTTGTCGAAGATCTCCAACCGGTCCAGCGGCGGATCGGAGATCACCGTGACCTCCATCCGCGTGCACCGGCTGCGGGCGAGGTACAGCCCGACGAGGCCCATCCTGATCTCTTCGAGCAGCCGGGCCTGGATCGTGTCGATGTCCACGTCGGCCGCCGAGTGGCGGATCAGGTAGCGGGCGCGTCCGCCGATGCCGGAGATGTTGCCGGGATCGGCGACCACCGCACGAAGCTCCCACTCGGCCTTGGACAGCAGCAGCCGCGCCGCCGCGTGCCGACCGGAGAAACCTCGGAACAGGTACTGCCTCGCGCCTTGCAGGTCCTGCATCATCAACCGGTTGAGCGCGGGGTTGGGCTCCGCGGTCGGTTCGAAGACGTGGGTGGGGAAGAACTCACGGTTCATCGACCGGTACTCGGCGGACAGGTCACGCAGCGCCTGCTGGCTCTCTTCGATGAGCGGCGTGAGCATGGCCCGCTGAGTCGCGGTCGCGGTGATGAGGGTCTGGCCGAAGCCGACGATGGCCGAGACCAGTGTGCCGGTGGCAACCGAGTTGACCAGGTTCTTGACGACGCCGGGGTCGAGATTCGCCGACAGGACCATGGTCAGTCCGGAGACCACGACCAGTATCAGGAGTAGGAGGCCGGTTCTGGTCCAGAAGATCTCTTGAATGGGGTTCCTGCGGAGGCCCTTGGTGGCTTCCGCTGGCAACGGTTTCACCTCCCTTGCGATCACCCGATCGAGGGGAATGCTCTCTGTGCCCGACCGAGTGCGAGGAGTTACTGTACCTCTACCCCGCGCACGGGAGAAATAGGAAGAACGGGTGAGGTGGTTGTTGCGGTCAGGCGCTGGATGCCCAGGAAAACGGCCATCTAGGCTGGCCTCCATCATGCGTATCGTCATCAGGTTCGCGGTGGGAGCCCTGGTCCTGACGTTGCTCACGGCGTGTGTCAGTCGCCATGGCCCGGACGCGCCACCCGGGTCCGCGCAGCCACCGACGGGCAGCCCGGTGACCGGGGAATGTGACACAACAGACATCAGGGTGACCGGCGGACTGGACAACGCGCCGACGGTGACCCTGCCCAGGGACTGCGCCCCGCCCACGGTCCTGCTCGCGCGGGACGTGGTGCGCGGCGGCGGTCCGAGGGCGGTCGCGGGCGCGAGCCTCGAGGTCAGCTACGTGCTGGTGATCTGGTCGTCCGGGACGGTGCTCGACAGCACCTGGTACGCGGGCGAGAGCCTGCCCGCGCCGGTCGCGGACCTCGGCGGCGGCAAGCTGGTCAGGGGCTGGGACGAAGGGCTGCCCGGCATCCGGGAGGGCGGTCGCAGGCTGATCGTGGTCCCGCCCGCACAGGACGGCGATGAGCCGGACGGCGACACGCTCGTCTACGTCGTCGACGCGCTGTCGGTCTCACCCCGCTGACCCCGGGTCACGGGATCAGCAGCAGCTTCCCGGTGGTACGGCGGCTTTCCAGGTCCGCATGGGCCTTCGACGCGTCGGCGAGCGGGTAGCGGCCGCCGATCCGGACCGAGACCCGGCCACCCGCGATGGCCTGGAACACCTCGTCGCAGCGCCACCGGAACTCCTCCGGCGTCGCGATGTGGTGGGCCAGCGTCGGCCTGGTCAGGAACACCGAACCGGCCGCGTTGAGCCGCTGCGGGTCGACCGGCGGCACCGGGCCGCTGGACGCGCCGTACAGGGCCAGCACGCCGCGCCGCGCGAGGCTCGCGAGGCTGCCGTCGAAGGTCGTCCTGCCGACGCCGTCGTAGACGACCGCGACACCCGCCCCGTCGGTGAGGCCCCTGACACCCGCGACGAAGTCGGTCTCGGTGTACCGGATGACCTCGTCGGCGCCCGCTTCGCGCGCGAGCGCCTCCTTCTCCGGCGTCGAGACGGTGCCGATCACCTTGCCGCCCCTGGCCTTCACGAGCTGCGTCAGCAGCAGGCCCATGCCGCCCGCGGCGGCGTGCACGAGCACCGTGTCGCCCGGCTTCACCGCGTAGGTGGACGTCACCAGGTAGTGCGCGGTCAGGCCCTGCAGCATCGCGCCGGCGGCCATGTCGTCCTCGATGCCGCCGGGCACCGGGAACGCGGCGTCGGCGGACACGACCACCTGCCGGGCGTAGGACCCCGGCGCGTCGGCCCACGCGACGCGGTCACCCTCCGCGAACCCGGTGACGTCCGCGCCGACCGCGAGCACCGCGCCCGCACCCTCCACGCCGGGCACGAACGGGAGGTCCCTCGGGTAGAGGCCGCCGCGGTGGTAGGTGTCGATGTAGTTCACCCCGGCCGCACCCACCGACACCAGGAGCTCGCCCGCGCCTGGCGTGGGCGCGTCGATCTTGTCGAACTCCAGCACCTCCGGCCCGCCGGTGGCGCGCACGAGAATGGCATCGATGGGGTCGGCCACGGTGTCCTCCAGGTCCGCTACGTCATCTCCGACCGGACCCTAACCCGTCCCCGTGTCCCATGGATCTTTGTGCGAGGGTCTGAGCCTGACCGACAGTGACCTCAGGGGAACGTGGCGGCACCCAGCCACCAACCACCCACGGTCCGAGGATGCGCTGGGTCGAGACCAAACACTCAAAAATACCGGGGAGGCGGACTAGTCGGCGAGCTTGGCGGCGAGTCGTTCCGGCCGGGGCCAGCGTACGGCCCACGCCCAGCCGAGCTTTTCGAAGATCCAGATCACCCGCGCGGAGATGTCGACCTGGCCGCGCATCACACCGTGCCGCGCTCCCGTCGGGTCCGCGTGGTGGGAGTTGTGCCAGGACTCGCCCATGGACACGATCGCGAGCGGCCAGAAGTTGGCCGCCCTGTCGCGGCTCACGAACGGCCGCGAGCCGATCATGTGGCAGATCGAGTTCACCGACCACGTGATGTGGTGCAGGATCGCGACCCGCACGAAACCCGCCCAGAAGATGGCGGTCACGGCACCCCACCACGACATGGTGATCAGCCCGCCGATCAGGCCGGGAAGACCCAGCGTCACCACGGTCATCGGGACGAACAGCTTGTCGACGAGCTGGATGTCCTTGTCCGCCAGCAGGTCCGGGGCGAACCGCTCGGCGTTGGTCTTGTCCCGCTCGAACAGCCAGCCCATGTGCGAGTGCCAGAAGCCCTTGGCGATCGCGAGGGGCGAGGTGCCGAACAGCCACGGTGAGTGCGGGTCGCCGTCGCGGTCGGAGAACGCGTGGTGGCGGCGGTGGTCGGCGACCCAGGCGACGACCGAGCCCTGCGACGCGAGGCTGCCAGCCAGCGCGAGCGCGATGCGCAGCGGCCGCTTCGCCTTGAACGCGCCGTGGGTGAAGTAGCGGTGGTACCCGACGGTCACGCCGAGCGAGCTGACCACATAGAAGCCGGCGGCGATGCCGATGTCGACCCAGCCGAGCCCCCAGCCCCAGGCGAACGGGATGGCGGCGGCGAGCGCGAGGAGGGGGAGGATGAGGAAGACCTTGACGGTCAGGTGCTCGGCACCGGAACGACGGCCGGAAAGAACGGGTTTGGGGGCCTGGGGTTCACGTGTTGGCGTCAGTGTCGAGGAGATGGTGAGAACCTCATATCTCGGCCGGGACGCGGCCTGGCGACGTCTACCTACGGTTACGTATCCGTAGGTTCCGGCTCCACGTTAGGCGGTCTCGCCCGCGCTCGCCACTGTGGCGGTCCCCTTCGCGGCCCTGCCGCGCACTCCGCACCACAACGACCCGGTGGCGATGATCACGCACATCGCGCCGAGAACATGCAGGCAGACCAGGAGTTCCGGCACACCGGTCCAGAACTGGACGAAGCCGATCGTGCCCTGCGCGACGACGACCGCGACGAGCACCTGGTAGCGCCGCCACGGCGGCGGGAACGCGTGCTGGCTACGCAGCCAGAAGCCGAGCAGCACCAGCGAGCCGAGGAACGCGTACAGGAACGCCGAGTGCACGTGCGCCATGGTCTCGACGGGGATGTCCAGGCGCGGCGTCTTCGGGTCGCCGCCGTGCGGGCCGGCGCCGGTGACCATCGTGCCGGTGACGAGAAGACCGGCCAGGAACCCGGTCTGGACGTACAGCCAGGTCGACAGCGTGCCGGGGACCGGGGCGGGGGCGGGGGCGCCGTCGTCCCGGGGGACGGCGTGGACGAGCAGCGTCGCGAGCCACACCATGATCGTCGACGCGAGCAGGTGCACCGCGACGCTCCACCACACCAGGTCGAGCCGGACGGTCAGGCCGCCGATGATCGCCTGGACGACCACGCCGACCGGCATGGCGAGCGCGAGTCGCAGGTAACGGCGGTCGGTGCGCGGGCGGTGCAGCCAGGCGAGCACGAAACAGACGCCCGCGATGATGCCGACGAGGCCGGTGAACAGGCGGTTGCCGTACTCGATCCACTGGTTGAGCGTGTCGTACTCGGGGTGGGAGACCGGGACCATGCTGCCGGGGAAGCACTGCGGCCAGGTCGGGCAGCCGAGGCCGGACCCGGTGACCCTGACGACCGCGCCGGTCATCGCGATCAGCGCCTGCGTCGCGAGGACCGCGACGGCGAAGCCGACCTGCAGCCGACGGCTCGGGTTGGGCAGTCGGTCGATGCGGGCCTTCAGCGTTTCCAGCGGCACCGCCCGATCGTAAGGAGTGGTCGCACGGTGTCGGCGGCCGGGTTTGCCCTGCCCTCGGCGGGATGGTTTAGCGTCCGGCGCTGTGCGTTTCGCGATCAGCTACCAGCCCGCCCACCACGGGGCGGACCGCCCCGACCGCCTCGTCGCGTACGCGCGGCACGCGGAGGAGTGCGGGTTCGAGGGCCTGTACCTGCCAGAGCACGTGGCCCTGTACCCCGGTGCGGCGCTCGGTGCGTTCGAGCTGCCACCGACGACGCCGTATCTGGACCCGGTCGACGCGCTCGCGTTCGTCGCGGCGAACACCTCCCGGCTGCTGCTGGGCACGGGGGTGCTGCTGCTGCCCTACCACCACCCGGTGACGCTGGCGAAGCGGCTCGCGACCGTCGACGTGCTGTCGGCGGGCAGGCTGCGGCTGCTGACCGTCGGCGTCGGCGCGCTGCCGGGGGAGGCACGGGCGGTGGGCGTGGACTTCGCGAGCCGCGGCCGCCGCGCGGACGAGGCGATCGACGTGCTGCGGCTGCTGTGGACCGGCGGCAAGGACGGTGTGAGCCACGACGGCGAGTTCTTCCGGTTCGAGAACCTGTGCAGCTTCCCGCAGCCCCTCGGCGGCCAGCTGCCGATCCACGTCGGCGGGTCGAGCCTGGCGGCCGCGCGGCGGGCCGGGGCGCGCGGGGACGGGTGGTTCCCCGGCGGTGCGCTGACGCCGGACGAGCGGGCCCGCCAGCTGGCGGCGGCCCGGTCGGCGGCGGCCGGGGCGGGGCGGGATCCGGCCGCGCTGGAGTACACGCGATGGGCCTCGATCGACCTGCCGTCCGAGTCGCTGCGGGCGTACGCAGCACAGGGCGTCACCCGGCTGGTGGTGAGCGCGACCGCCGACGACCCGGCAGGGCAGCGCGCGCAACTGTCGACCTTCGCTGCCCGGTTCAAGCTGGGCTAGGAGAGCTTTGTGGTGCGGGTCGCGATCAGGGTCGCGGCCGCGCCCCAGCCGATGAGGACCGCGAACACCGGCCACGCCGGGGCCGCGCCGTCGACCAGCGCGGTGTGCATGCCGTCGGTGAGTGCGCCGGAGGGCAGCAGCATGACGATGTCGCCGAGTGTGCCGGGCATCGAGTCCGGCGGGACGATGATGCCGCCGGCCAGCAGCAGCACGAACCACACGATGTTGGCGAGCGCCAGCACGACCTCGGCCTTCAGCGCGCCGCCGAGCAGCACGCCAAGCGCGCCGAACGACAGCGTGCCGATGATCACCAGCAGCACCGTCCACGCGAGTCCCGCCGGGGCGGGGGACCAGCCCATGATCGCCGCGATGACGCCCAGCACGACGATCTGCACCGCGACCACCACGAGCCCGGCGATCGCGCGGCCGGACACCAGGAGCCACCGGGGCAGCGCCGTCGCGGCGAGCCGCTTCAGCACGCCGTAGCGGCGGTCGAACCCCAGCGCGATCGCCTGCCCGGTGAACGCGGACGACATCACCGCGAGCGCGAACACCCTCGGCGCCACCGAGTCCACCCGCGGCTCCGGCAGGTCGAAGATGTCGAAGACCGTGAGGCCGACGAGCAGCGCGACCGGGATCAGCAGTGTGAGCAGGATCTGCTCGCTGTTGCGCAGCGTGAGCAGCGCCTCGGTCCTGGCGTGCACGAACAGCATCCGGCCGACGCGGCCGCGGCCCGGTGCCGGCGTGAACGTGCCAGGGGGAAAGGTCGTCATCGCAGTTCCTTGCCGGTCAGTTCCAGGAACACGTCCTCGAGGCTGCGCTTGCCGACATGCAGCTCCTCGGCCAGCACGCCCTGCTGCGCGCACCACGCGGTCACCGCGGACACGACCTGCGGGTCGACGCGGCCGGTCAGCACGTAGGCGCCCGGTGTCGGCTCCTGGAGACGGCAGTCCGCCGGCAGCGCGGTGCACAGCTGGGTCAGGTCGAGGCCGGCTCGCGCCCGGAAGCGCAGCTGTGCCGCCTCGGGCAGTTCGGCGGTCAGCTGGCTCGGGCTGCCGTCGGCGACCACCCGGCCGCGGTCGATGATCACGACGTGGTCGGCGAGCTCCTCGGCCTCCGCCATGACGTGCGTGGTCAGCAGCACGCTGACGCCGTCCGCGCGCAGTGCCCGCACCAGCTCCCACACCAGGCGCCGCGCCTGCGGGTCCAGCCCGGCCGTCGGCTCGTCGAGGAACACCAGCTCGGGCCTGCCGACGAGCGCGCACGCGAGCGACAGCCGCTGCTGCTGCCCGCCGGAGAGCCGCTTGTACGGGGTACGGCGCGCGCCGGCCAGGCCGAGCACGTCGATCAGCCACGCGGGGTCGATCGGGTCGGCCGCGCACGCCGCGACGAGCGCGAGCATCTCCTCGGCCCGCACGCCAGGGTAGGCACCGCCGCCCTGCGGCATCACGCCGATGCGTGGTCGCAGCCGCTCGTGATCGGTCGCCGGGTCGAGGCCCAGCACCCGGACCTCGCCGTGGTCGCGGCGCTGGAAGCCCTCACAGATCTCGACGGTCGTGGTCTTGCCCGCGCCGTTCGGGCCCAGCAGAGCGAGCACCTGCCCGCGGTCCAACCGCAGGCTCAGCCCGTCGACCGCGGTCGTCGCGCCGAAGCGCTTGACCAGGCTCGACAGCTCGACCGCATGCTCACTCACGCCGCCAAGGCTATTGCGTTCCCCTGGAGCTGCCCTTCACGCCCCTTCGTGGCGGGTGGCCAAGCACGTCAACCACCACTGCCGCACACGCGTGACATGCCGGTCTCGGCGCTTTGCGCCAAGTCTTGGCCTGATCAGCAGTGACCTCAGGGAACGTGACGGCACTCAGCCACTAACCGCCTGCGGTCCGCGGGTGTCGCTGGGACGCGACCAGCACTTTTGAACGCGGGGAGGCGGACTAGGGGCGGGTCGGGATGTGTTTGCGCACCGCGAACAACGCGACCGCCACGACGATCGCCGCCGCGAGGTAGGCATAGGGCAGCTGGTAGGTGCGCCCGTCGAACGTGTTGCCCGTCGGCGGCAGCGCCACCGCGAACGCCGCGCTGATGGCCGTGGCCGCCGCGCGGAACCGGGTGTTGCCCGCCGCGGAGGCCAGCGGGATCGCGGCCCACAGCAGGTACCAGGGCTGCAGGGTCGCGCCGAGCACCAGGACCGCCCCCATCGCCGCGCCGAGGCCGATCATCGGGCGCAGCCGCCAGCGGAAGCTGTCCAGCAGCAGCTTCGCCGCCAGGAGCGGGCCGAGCAGGGTGCCGACCATCCGGCTCACCGTGATCGCCGCGTCGATGTGGTTGCCCAGCCCGAGGATGATGCCGAGCCCGCCCGCGCCGAAGCCGAGCGCGGTCATCGGTGCCATCCAGCTCTTGATCGTGTTGGCCGTGTTCAGCGTGGACGCCCAGCCGAAGCCCAGCCCGCTGCCGATCGACGTCAGCGCGACCACGCCAAGGAAGATCACGAGGAGCGCGCCCGCGGTGATGAACAGGTGTTTCCACCGGCCACCCCAGCGCCGCGCGATCATCACCCCGAGGAAGCCGAGCGCCAGCGCGGCCGGGATCTTCACGACCGCGCCGAGCGTGATGACCGTGGCGCCGATGCCGTACCAGAGGAGCTCGTTCGGCTGCCACGGCGGGAACGGCCCGCCCGGCCCGCAGCGTGGCATGCTGCGCAGCCCCAGCTCGATGCCGACCAGCATGAGCCCGATGGCGAGTGCCTCGTTGTGCACGCCGACGACCAGGTGGAACAGGACCAGCGGGTTGGCGGCGCCGAGCCACAGCGCGCTCACCGGGTTGATGCCGAACCGCCGCGCGAGGCGGGGCAGCGCCCACACGATCATCGCGAACCCGAACAGCGCGAGCAGCCGGTGGAACGCCACGCCCATGACCACGTGGTCACCGGTCAGCAGGGTGATCCAGCGCCCGACGACCAGGAACAGCGGCCCGTACGGCGACGGGGTGTCCCGCCACATGGTCGGCACGTTCTTGGTCAGGATGTCGGCGTTGCCGAGCGCCTCGCCGGGGCCGACGGTGTACGGGTCCTCGCCGCGTGCGGCGATCTCGCTCTGCGCGAGGTAGCTGTAGACGTCCTTGCTGAACATCGGGACGGTGAGCACCAGCGGCGCGGTCCACATGACCAGCGTGCGGGCCATCTGCGGCAGCGACACCATCCGCGCGCGCCCCGGCAGCGACAGCCGCCCGAGCCCAAGCCACGCGAGCACGATCATGAACACGCCCGCGAACGCGATCGCGAGCGACACCGTCGTCATGCGGCTGAACAGGCCGAACACCGGCAGGCCCCACACGGGGTTGTTCACCGGCGCGGCGCCCGCACCCAGCGATCCGACGGCCAGCAGCAGCGCGCCGACCGTGCCGAACCGGCGGATGACGTCGAGCTGCCTGCGCTCGCGCGTGTCCAGTGGCGCGGTGGAGAATGGGGTGAGCGGAGTCGCGGGTTGCGATACGGCGGTGGCGGAGCCGGGCGTCTGCCCCTCCACCTCGCGTGCCACGTCACCCACCGCCACGTGCGGAACTGTATCGGCTGAGATTCGGGTCGCTCCGCAAGCTCCTCGCCGTGACTCCGATCACCTCCCGGAGGGGCCCCTTTGCCGACCTCTCGGAAATAAGACACACTGGTGTTGTGAAAAACGACCAGCAGCTCTCCGAGGGCCGCACCAGGCATGGTGTGGCGCGGTTGCTGCTGGAGCGGGGACCGATCACCGCGGCAGCCGTCGCGGAGACGCTCGGGCTGAGCCCGGCCGCGGTCCGCAGGCACCTCGACTGCCTGGTCGCCGACGGTGAGGTGGGCATGCGTGACGCCCCTGCCCTCGGCAGGCGCGGTCGCGGGCGGCCCGCGAAGCTGTGGCTCCTGACCGAGGCCGGGCGCTCCCGGTTCGGGCACGCGTACGACGACCTCGCCATCGCGGCCATCCGCTTCGTCGCGGAGGCGGCGGGCGAGGACGCGGTGCGTGAGTTCGCGGAGCGCAGGGTGGCCTCGATGGTCGGCAGGCACCGCGCCGAGGTGCTCGGCGAGCACGGGCCGGCCGACCGTGCCAAGGCCCTCGCGGAGGCCCTCACCAGGGAGGGTTACGCTGCGTCGATACGACGCGTCGGGGCAGGGGAGCAGTTGTGTCAGCATCACTGCCCGGTCGCGCACGTCGCGGCGGAGTTCCCTGAGTTGTGCGAGGTCGAGACGGCGGCATTCGCCGAACTTCTCGGCACCCACGTGCAGCGGCTCTCCACAATCGCACGCGGTGACGCCGCGTGCACGACACACGTACCCCTCGGTGGCGCCGAACCGCCGGAGCCGGGTGCTGCTGTGTCCGATGTTCGCTCCGCAACGAATACCGCTCCCACCACAACCGAAGGGACGCCTTCATGACCACCGCTGCCGAGCAGCGCCTGCAGGCCCAGGGAGAAACCCTGGCGGCTATGGGCAACTACGAGTTCGGCTGGGCCGACTCCGACGTCGCAGGCGCCAGTGCCCAGCGTGGCCTGTCCGAGGCCGTCGTCCGGGACATCTCGGCCAAGAAGGGCGAGCCCGCGTGGATGCTGGAGTCCCGGCTCAAGGGACTGCAGCTCTTCGGCCGCAAGCCCATGCCGAACTGGGGCGCGGATCTGTCGGGCATCGACTTCGAGAACATCAAGTACTTCGTGCGCTCGACCGAGAAGCAGGCCGCTTCCTGGGAGGACCTGCCGGAGGACATCAAGAACACCTACGACAAGCTGGGTATCCCGGAGGCCGAGAAGGCCCGTCTGGTGTCCGGTGTCGCCGCGCAGTACGAGTCCGAAGTGGTCTATCACAAGATCAACGAGGAGCTCGAGAAGCAGGGCGTGATCTTCCTCGACACGGACACCGCGCTCAAGGAGCACCCCGAGCTGTTCGAGGAGTACTACGGCTCGGTCATCCCGCACGGTGACAACAAGTTCTCCGCGCTGAACGGCGCCGTCTGGTCGGGTGGCTCGTTCATCTACGTGCCGAAGGGTGTGCACGTCGAGATCCCGCTGCAGGCCTACTTCCGGATCAACACCGAGAACATGGGCCAGTTCGAGCGGACCCTGATCATCGTCGACGAGGGTGCCTACGTGCACTACGTCGAGGGCTGCACCGCGCCGATCTACTCGTCCGACTCGCTGCACTCGGCGGTCGTCGAGATCATCGTGAAGAAGGGTGGCCGCTGCCGGTACACGACCATCCAGAACTGGTCGAACAACGTCTACAACCTGGTCACCAAGCGCGCCAAGGCCGAAGAGGGCGCGACCATGGAGTGGATCGACGGCAACATCGGTTCCAAGGTCACCATGAAGTACCCGTCGGTGTTCCTGATGGGCGAGCACGCCAAGGGTGAGGTCCTCTCGATCGCGTTCGCGGGCGAGGGCCAGCACCAGGACGCGGGCGCCAAGATGGAGCACCTCGCGCCGTACACCTCCTCGACGATCGTGTCGAAGTCGGTGGCGCGCGGTGGCGGCCGGACCTCCTACCGAGGCCTGGTCAAGGTGGCCAAGCGGGCCCACCACTCGAAGTCCACGGTGAAGTGCGACGCGCTGCTGGTCGACCAGATCAGCCGGTCCGACACCTACCCGTACGTGGACATCCGCAACGACAACGTGTCCATGGGTCACGAGGCGACCGTCTCGAAGGTCAGCGAGGACCAGCTTTTCTACCTGATGTCCCGCGGCCTCACCGAGGACGAGGCGATGGCGATGGTCGTGCGCGGCTTCGTCGAGCCGATCGCCCGTGAGCTGCCCATGGAGTACGCACTCGAACTGAACCGGCTCATCGAGCTGCAGATGGAAGGGGCCGTCGGCTAAATGAGCCAGGCAACACAGACACCGCATTCCCACGGGGCGGTGGTTCCCGCCGCGTCCAGGGCGGAGCAGTTCGCGTCCTTCGATGTGGACGCGTTCGAGGTTCCCGGTGGGCGCGAGGAGATCTGGCGCTTCACGCCGATGAAGCGGCTGCGCGGCCTGCACGACGGCAGCGCGGTCGCCTCGGGTGAGCTGTCGGTCGCGGTGGACGGCCCGGACGTGACGGTCGAGACCGTCGGCCGTGACGACGAGCGGCTCGGCCAGGGCGGCACGCCGGCCGACCGGATCGCGGCGCAGGCGTACAGCTCGTTCGGCGAGGCCACCGTCATCACCGTGCCCAAGGAGACCCAGGCCGCCACCACCACGGTGACGGTCACCGGTCCCGGCGAGGGTCAGGTCGCCTACGGGCACCTGCAGATCCGCGCCGAGCAGTTCGCCGAGGCCGTCGTGGTGATCGACCACCGCGGCAGCGGCACGGTCGCCGACAACGTGGAGCTGATCGTCGGTGACGGCGCCAAGCTCACCGTGGTCAGCGTGCACGACTGGGCCGACGACGCCGTGCAGATCTCGGCCCACCACGCGAAGCTCGGCCGGGACGCGACGTTCAAGCACCACCTGATCGCCCTCGGCGGCGACCTGGTGCGGGTCAGCCCGACCGTGGTCTACGCGGGCCCCGGCGGCGACGCCGAGCTGAACGGTCTCTACTTCGCCGACGCGGGCCAGCACATCGAGCTGCGCACGTTCGCCGACCACGCGCAGCCCAACTGCAAGTCCAACGTGGTCTACAAGGGCGCGCTGCAGGGTGCCGACGCGCGCACGGTGTGGATCGGCGACGTGCTGATCCGCGCGGCTGCCGAGGGCACCGAGACCTTCGAGCTGAACCGGAACCTGGTGCTCACCGAGGGCGCGCGCGCCGACTCGGTGCCGAACCTGGAGATCGAGACCGGCGAGATCGCCGGTGCCGGCCACGCCAGCGCCACCGGCCGGTTCGACGACGAGCAGCTGTTCTACCTGCAGGCCCGCGGCATCCCCGAGGGCACGGCACGCAGGCTGGTCGTCCGCGGCTTCTTCCACGAGCTGCTGATGAAGATCGCCGTACCGGAGATCCGGGAACGCCTCGAGGCCGCGATCGAGGCGGAGCTGGAAGCGGTCGGGGTATGACTCGCGCGTGTGCACTGTCCGATTTGGATGATGGGAAGCCGTTCGGCGTCGAGATCGACGACGAGCCGGTTGTCCTTGTCCGCCAAGGGGATGACGTGCACGCGCTGCGGGACGAGTGCAGCCATGCGACCCTCGCCCTCTCGGAGGGCGAGGTGACCCGCAAGGGTATCGAGTGCTGGCTGCACGGCTCCTGCTTCGACCTGCGCACCGGGGCGCCGTCCTCGTTGCCCGCCACCGAGCCGGTGGACGTGTTCCCGGTCGAGATCCGTGACGACGACGTGTACGTCGACGTCACCACCACCACGAACTGACTTGTCACACAAGGAGAAAGCACTAGAGATGGCCACGCTGGAGATCAAGGATCTGCACGTCTCGGTCAACGCCGACGAGACCGCCAAGGAGATCCTGTCCGGGGTCAACCTGACGATCAACTCGGGCGAGACCCACGCGATCATGGGCCCGAACGGGTCCGGCAAGTCCACCCTGTCCTACGCCATCGCAGGCCACCCCAAGTACGAGGTGACCTCCGGCGAGGTGCTGCTCGACGGCGAGGACGTGCTGGCGCTGTCCGTGGACGAGCGCGCCCGCGCGGGCCTGTTCCTCGCCATGCAGTACCCGGTCGAGGTGCCCGGCGTGTCCATGTCGAACTTCCTGCGCACCGCGGCCACCGCGGTCCGTGGCGAGGCTCCCAAGCTGCGCCACTGGGTCAAGGAGGTCAAGGCGGCCATGGCCGACCTCGACATCGACCCGGCGTTCGCCGAGCGCTCGGTCAACGAGGGCTTCTCCGGCGGTGAGAAGAAGCGCCACGAGATCCTGCAGCTCGCCCTGCTCGCGCCGAAGATCGCGATCCTCGACGAGACCGACTCCGGCCTCGACGTGGACGCGCTGCGCGTGGTCTCCGAGGGCATCAACCGGGTCAAGGCAAGCGGCGAGGTCGGCATCATGCTGATCACCCACTACACCCGCATCCTGCGCCACATCACCCCGGACTTCGTGCACGTGTTCAGCGGTGGCCGGATCGTCGAGTCCGGCGGCGCCGAGCTGGCCAACCAGCTCGAGGAGCACGGCTACGTCCGGTTCACCGGCAAGCAGGAGCCGGCCGCGATCGGCTGACCGAGCCCCAGGAAACGAGGTTCCCGGCCATGACCACCACAGCAGCAGGCCTGGGCAGGCTCGACACGGAGACGATCCGCAAGGACTTCCCGATCCTGTCGAGGCTGGTGCACGGCGACAAGCCGCTGGTGTACCTGGACAACGCGGCGACGTCGCAGAAGCCGCGCCAGGTGATCGACGCGATCGTCGGCTACTACGAGAAGCACAACGCCAACGTGCACCGCGGCATCCACACGCTCGCCGAGGAAGCGACGGCGCTGTACGAGGGTGCGCGCGACAAGGTCGCCGAGTTCATCAACGCGGGCAGCCGCGACGAGGTGATCTTCACCAAGAACTCGTCCGAGGCGATGAACCTGGTGGCGCGCGTGCTCGGCGAGGCAGGCCCCGGCTACCGGGTCGGTCCCGGTGACGAGATCGTCATCACCGAGATGGAGCACCACTCCAACATCGTGCCGTGGCACCAGCTCGCGGAGCGGACGGGCGCGACGGTCAAGTGGTTCACGATCACCGACGATGGCCGTCTTGATCTGTCCACACTGGACTCGGTGATCACCGAGCGCACCAAGATCGTGTCGATGACGCACGTGTCGAACCTGCTCGGCACGATCAACCCGGTCGACGTGGTGATCAAGCGGGCGCACGAGGTCGGCGCGCTGGTGCTGCTGGACTGTTCGCAGTCCGCGCCGCACCTGCCGCTGGACGTCACCGCGCTCGGTGCCGACTTCGTGGCCTTCACCGGTCACAAGATGCTCGGCCCGACCGGCATCGGCATCCTGTGGGGACGGTTGCCGCTCCTCCAGGAGCTGCCGCCGTTCCTCGGCGGCGGTGAGATGATCGAGATCGTCACGATGGAGAAGTCGACCTTCGCGCAGCCGCCGCACAAGTTCGAGGCAGGCACCCCGCCGATCGCCGAGGCGGTCGGGCTCGGCGCGGCCGTCGACTACCTCACCGCCGTCGGCATGGACGCCATCGCGGCGCACGAGCACGAGCTGACCGCGTACGTGCTCGACGCGCTGGCCACGGTGGAGGGTGTGCGGATCATCGGCCCGCCGACGGCGACCGACCGGGTCGCCGAGGTGTCGTTCACCCTCGCGGGCATCCACCCGCACGACGTTGGCCAGGTACTCGACGAGCAGGGCATCGCCGTGCGCGTCGGGCACCACTGCGCGCGGCCCGCCGTGGTGCGGTACGGAATTCCGGCGACCACGAGAGCGTCGTTCTACCTGTACAACACGACCGCCGAGGTGGACACCCTGGTCAAGGGATTGGCGCAGGTCAAGAAGGTCTTCGGATGACGAACAGTTACCCAAGGGGAACGGGACGCAACCCAGCCACAAGTTCCGGGGAGGCGGGTCAGTGAACCTTGAGTCCATGTACCAGGAGATCATCCTGGACCACTACAAGAACCCGCACGGCCGTGGCCTGCGGGAGCCGTATGACGCCGAGTCGTTCCAGGTCAACCCGACCTGTGGCGACGAGGTGACGCTGCGGGTCGCGGTCGTGGACGACAAGGTCACCGACGTCTCCTACGAGGGCCAGGGTTGTTCGATCAGCCAGGCCTCCACCTCGGTGCTGACCGACCTGGTCACCGGCAAGCCGGTCGGCGAGGCGCTGTCCACCCTGGACGCGTTCGTCGAGATGGTGCAGAGCCGCGGCAAGGTCGAACCGGACGAGGACGTGCTCGAAGACGGCGTCGCGTTCGCGGGAGTGGCGAAGTACCCGGCACGCGTGAAGTGCGCGCTGCTGGGGTGGATGGCGTTCAAGGACGCGGTGGTCAAGGCGAACGGAGGAGCAGCATGAGCAGCACCGAAGAGGTTGACCGAGGCGTCGAGGCGTTGCCGGAGCCGCCGGAGCCGAAGGCGGACGTGGCCGCGGTCGAGGACGTCGAGGAGGCCATGCGCGACGTCGTCGATCCCGAGCTGGGCATCAACGTCGTCGACCTCGGTCTCGTGTACGACATCCATGTCGAGGCCGACAACACGGCGACGATCGACATGACGCTGACGTCCGCGGCCTGCCCGCTGACCGACGTGATCGAGGACCAGACCCGTGCCGCGCTCACCGCGGGCCCGGGCGGCGGTGTCGTCGGCGACTTCCGGATCAACTGGGTCTGGATGCCGCCGTGGGGCCCGGAGAAGATCACCGACGACGGTCGCGAGCAGCTGAGGGCACTCGGCTTCACCATCTGACGGTTCCTCGAAAAGCCACGCGGGCACGCTTGCCCGCGTGGCTTTCTCGTGTCACGACCGGCTCCTCTCGGCGGCCGTGACGTTCACCAGGTGTTGCACGCCTTGAGCGTGCGCTCCTGAAAACCCTTGTCCAGCATGACTTTGGCGTCCGGTGGCGCGTCCACGGAGGACAGTCGGTCGCTGATCTCGCCGGTGATGTTGGCGTCGACCGCACCCCGGTTCGCCATGGCGCCGCTCGCGACGCCCGCGAGGCAGGTGGCCTGCTGTGCGAGCCGGGCCTCCGCGTCGTCGACGGCGGCGGCCAACTCGGCGAGGCCGGTCGTGAACTGGAGGGCGCGGGCGTACTCGCGGAGGAACACGCCGAAGTAGCGGCCGGGGTAGCGGCCGTTCCGCTCGGTGTCGCGCAGGTGGGCGGGCGTCATGTAGACCGTGCCGTCGCACTGGGTCGATGGGCTCGCCGGGAGGATCTCGCCACACGAGCCGGTCCGCACCGGGCTGGTCACCGTGACGACCTCGACGGTGCCCTCGAGACCGGCCCCGGCGAGCACGCCGCGCCAGGCGTCGTCCGCGCAGGTCCTGGCGGCGGCGTAGAACGCGGCCTGCCGGTCGTCGGCGAGGTCGAAACGGGGGAGCGCGCAGGTCGCGTCCGCCATCCGGGCCGGCGAACTGGACAGCGGGTGCGTGGCGGGCCCGGGAGGCGGGCCGGTGGTGGTCGTGGGGGCGGGCGGTGGGGCGCTGCCGGTGATCTCGGGAATGGCAGGGCCGGGACTCGCGGTGCCCACGACCTCCCGCGTGGGCCGCAGGACGGTCACGAGCGCCGCCGCGGCGACGAGCGCCACGACGAGGACGACGGACGCACCGAGGGCGACGTAGTACGCGGGGCGGCGGGGCGCTGGCGGTGGTTCCGGCGTGTCGGGGCGCCAGGCGAGGTCGGTGGGTGGGGGCGGGAGCAACTCGTCGAGCGGCCAGCCGCCGACCGTGGACCCGGTGGTGGTCGGCGACTCGTCGGACGCCGCCGCGTCGACCGGGGTGACGACGGTCGGGCCGTCGAGCCACGTGGTGGGTTCGGCGTTCCCGGGTTCGAGGTGGGTGATGTCGCTGATCGGGGTGGCGACGGTCGGGTCGTCGGGCCATGCGGTGGGTGGTGTTGCGGGGGCGGTGTCGTCGGTCGTGGCGGCGACGGTGGGCTCGTCCGGGTCTGCGCCACGCGCGGGTGCCGCGGGAAGGGGCGGTTCCTCCGGTGCGGGGCCCTGGAGGTTGCCTGTCGAGGGGCCCATCACCGTGGGGCCGTCGATCGGCGGGGTCGGTCGACCGCGTGGCGTCTCGATCTCGTCTTCAGCCATCCCCGTCCTCGTTCCGCGCGACCGTTGTGCAGCGTAGCGGCCTCGCTCCCTCCCGGGAGTGATCTCCGCTGGTCGTGTGGGGGAGGGCCACGACGCCGCGGGTCTGCCAGGATCGTGGTGTGGCGGCAGTTCTCGACTCGGTGCTGGGCCCGGTGATCCGCCCGTCGACCTACCGGCGATGGGTGTTCCTGATCCTGGGCGGTGCCGTGCTGGTCCCGTTCATGCTGATCGCGGGCATGGTCCTGCCGTCCCTGATGCCCGCCGCGTTCCGGGACGAGACCCTCCTGGTCGTCGCGTTGTCGCTGGTCGTGGTCATCGGGGTCATGGTGCTCATGTCGCTGATCCCCGCCGTGCGGGTGATCGAGGGGACCGCCGCCCGGGAGCTGCTCGGTGACGGGGTGCCCGAGCAGGCCACCCGGGTCGCGCTGTCGTGGGAGTCGCGGGCACGGTTCGCCGGGTGGTTCGTGGTGCACCTCCTCGTCGGCGGGGTGCTCTCGGTCCTCACCCTGGCCGTGCCGCCGACCGTCGTCCTCACCTTCTTCGCGCCGTTCGCAGGCCGGGTCGACGTGCTCGGGCTGACCATCCGGGTGCCGGACGGATGGGCTGGCGCCTGGGTGCCGCTCGCCGGGCTCGCCGCGTTTCTCGTCCTCGTTCACCTCGTCGACGGGGCGGCCGTACTGGCCGCCCGTGCCGCGCCCTTCCTGCTCGGGCCTACCGCCGCGGAACGGCTCGCCGAGCTGGAGCAGCGCACCGAGCAGCTGGCCGAACGCAACCGGCTCGCCCGCGAGCTGCACGACTCCGTCGGCCACGCGCTGAGCGTCGTCACCATCCAGGCCAGCGCCGCGGGCCGGATCCTCGACACCGACCCCGGGTTCGCGCGCACGGCGCTGTCCGCCATCGAGGAGTCCGCCCGCGCCGCGCTCGCCGACCTCGACCACGTGCTGGGCCTGCTCCGCGAGGATCAGGGCACCGACCGCCCACAGTGGACGCTCGCGAACCTGCCGGACCTGCTCGAACAGACCAGGATCGCCGGTGTCGCCGTTGAGTCCACCGTGGAGGGGGTGCTCGACGAGGTGCCGCCCGCGGTGTCCCGTGAGGCGTACCGGATCGTCCAGGAAGGGCTCACGAACGTTCTGCGGCACGCGGGCAAGGTGCCGGTCGCGCTGCGGCTCGCCACCGGCGACGACCGGTTCGAGCTCGACCTCTCCAACCCCATCCACGACGATGGCAGGGCGAAGCCGAGGGCGGGCGGCGGGCATGGCCTGTCCGGCATGCGCGAGCGCGTGACCGTCCTGCGTGGACAGATGACCGCCGGGCCCGAGAACGGGCGCTGGCAAGTACAGGTGCGAATTCCACTGAGGACGGTGCGCGGATGACGGACGGCAAGACGACGGTGTTGCTCGTCGACGACGAGGAGCTGATCAGGGCGGGGCTGCGGGCGATCATCAACGCGGAGCCGGACCTGACCGTCGTCGGCGAGGCTGGTGACGGGGCCGAGGTGCTGCCGCTCGTCACCAGGCTGCACCCGGACGTCGTGCTGATGGACGTGCGCATGCCGGCGGTCGACGGCATCCAGGCCAGCAAGCACATCATGGAGACCGTCGCCGCGCCGCCGAAGATCCTGGTGGTGACGACGTTCGAGAACGACGACTACGTTTACGACGCGCTCCGCGCAGGCGCCAACGGCTTCCTGCTCAAGCGCACAAGGCCCGAGGACATCGTGCGTGCCATCCGCATGGTGGTGAGCGGGGAGTCGCTGCTGTTCCCGTCCGCGATCCGGGCGCTCGCCGCCGCGCACGGCGGTGGCCGCGCGAACGGACTGGCGCGGGCCGGGCTCACCGAGCGCGAGGCCGAGGTGCTACGCCTGATGGCGACCGGACTGTCCAATGTGGAGATCGGGGAGCGGCTGTTCGTCAGCGTGCAGACCGTGAAGACGCACGTGGGCAACGTGCTCGCGAAGCTGGGCGCGCGGGACCGCACGCAGGCCGTGATCCTGGCCTACGAGACGGGTTTCGTCACGCCTGGCTGACCGACTCCGTGCGCCCGGCCAGGTTCTGCTGGTAATGGTCGATCTTCGACCGGATGTGCTCCTGCTCGACCCGCAGGTGCGCGATCTTCTCGTCGATGTCGCGGTCGTGCTCGCGCAGCACCTCGAGCCGTTCCGCGACGGTCTCGTCGCCGCCACGCACCAGCTCCGCGTAGCGCACCATCCGCTGGATCGGCATGCCCGTGTCCCGCAGGCAGCGCAGGATCCGCAGCCACGCCAGGTCGTCCTCGGTGAACACGCGCCGACCGCCCGAGTTGCGCGCGATGTCGTCCAGCAGGCCGATTCGCTCGTAGTAGCGCAGGGTGTCGAGGCTGAAACCGGTCTGCTCGGCGACCTGGCCCGGTGAGTAGCGCACTGGTCCCCCTGAGGTCCCGTCGGTGAGCCCGAGGCTAACACGATGCGTTACGAGAGAGGCCCTTCCCGGCGCCGGCATGGGTCCCCGCCGGGGTGTCATGGCTTGGCCATCTTCCGGCGAAGACGGGCCGGGGCGGCGCGGAACAACGCCGCCATGGCGGCGGCGGTCCCGGCCGGATCCGCCCTCCCGGAGAGATAGGCACGCTGGTGCCGGGCGGGCAGGTCGAAGAACAGGTCGAAGAACTCCTCGTGCTCCTCGGCGGTGAGGCTGAGCAGTGTCGCGAGCCCCCGGCGGCGCAGGCGGTACACGAGCCGCGCTCGCCGCGGCCAGATGACACGCCGCACGGCCCGCTCGCCTCGCCCGATCGTGTCGGCGATCGCGGGGGCGAGGCGGAAGGAGTCGGCGACCGAGAACCCGGTGGCGGGGTGGACGAGTCCGGCCGCGGCGCCGAACGGGATGGCGCCGCGTGCCCGTCGCGGCGGCGGCGGGACGTCGACGGGAAACCGGACCCGCTCGACCGGGCCGATCACCGTGCCGACCCGCGCGTACAGGCGGTCCCGCAGCTCGCCGAAACCCAGGGCCGGTGCACGCGCGAGGCTGGTCTCCTCCAACAGCATCCGGCCGTCCGGCAGCGGGACCGCGTAGAGGAACGTGGCGGGCCCGAGGAACTGGCCGTTGGGCGGACGCCAGTCCATGAAGACCGCTTCCTCCGCGCGGGAGCCCGCCGGGACCACCACCCCGTAGGCCGTCTGCTCGATGCCCCCGCCCCGGGCGCCGGTCGCGTCGAAGACCATGCCGTGCCGTACCTCGCCGGTCGTGAGGGTCGCCGACGTCGCGGTCATCGCGGCCGCGCGGTTCCGCACCACCTCGATGCCCGGGTGCGCGCACGCGGCCAGCACCGACGCGTTGTCCAGCACCGCGTACCCGCGCGGCAGCAGCCGCTCGCCGCCCCGCGCGGGGGTGGCCACCCACCGCGACCCTGGCGGCAGCACCGACACCTCGTCGGCCCACATCCCGTAGGTCGCCCGCCACCCGTGACCAGGCGCGACGAGCGTGACGGCGTGCCCGCCCCGCGCGCACGCCGAGGCGAGGGCCCACCCAGAGGGGCCACCACCGACCACGACCACGTCCGCCACCGGCCGATCCCACCACAGTCTCCGAGGGCCGGCCGTGCACGGGCGCTAGAGGCCGCGCGAATAGGGTCGGTGGATGCCCGGCGGGCGCCGCCATGCCCTGTTCGCGCGGCCTCTAGGGTCATCCACATGGCTGATCAGGTCGAGCCCAGGGAGGCACGTCGTTCGGAGCGGTTGGCGGGGCCCGAGTCCGGTGATCTCGCGGCGAGCCCGTACCGGGTCGACCGGGACCGGGTGGTCGCGTCGCCGTTCTTCGCGCGGCTCGGCGGGGTCACCCAGGTGGTCAGCGCGTCCGGTTCCGGCCTGCTCCACAACCGCCTGACGCACAGCCTCAAGGTCGCCCAGGTCGCCCGCGCCATCGCGGAGCGGCTGCGTGCCGATCCCGTGTTCGCGCCGATGCTCGACAAGCTCGGCGGCTGCGACCCGGATGTCGCCGAGGCCGCCGGCCTCGCCCACGACCTCGGCCACCCGCCGTTCGGCCACCTCGGCGAGCAGGTGCTCGACCGGCTCGCGCGGCACCGGTTCAGCCTCCCCGACGGGTTCGAGGGCAACGCGCAGAGCCTGCGGATCGTCACCACCACCGACACCGGCGGCCCCAGTGCCGTCGGACTCGACCTCACCGCCGCGGTCCGCGCGGCGATGCTCAAGTACCCGTGGACCCGCCTCACCCACCCGGAGCCACATCCCCGGCACATGTCCGCGCCGCCGCGCGGCGCGTCGGAACCGGCCGAGGAGCCCGGCACCGGGTCGAGCAAGTTCTCGGTCTACGTAACGGAACTCGACGACATGGCACAGTCGCGTGCCGCGTTCGCCGGGCGGCTCGCGAGCTGGCAGCAGACCGTCGAGGCGTCGGCCATGGACACCGCGGACGACATCGCCTACGCCATCCACGACCTGGAGGACTTCCACCGCATCGGCGTCCTGCAGCACGCCCCGGTCGCGGCGGAGCTGGAACATTGGCTCGCCGGCGCGCTGGAGCTGGCCGCGCTCGACGACGCGACGCTCGTCGCGCAGGCCCGCCGCCCCGGCTACTCACTCGAACTGCTCCGCCGCCGCATGCGACGCCGCGACGCGTGGGTGGTCGACGACGACGCGTTCGTCGCCGCCGTGTCCCGGGTCCGCGCCGAGCTGGTCGACGGCATGCTCCACATCCCGTTCGACGGTTCGGTCGAGGCGGAGCAGGCGGTCGCGCGGTTCTCGTCGGTGTGGACCGTACGGCTCGTCGACGGCATGAACGTCGTGATGGACCCGCCCACCCGTTCCGGTCACGTCATGCTGGCCCCAGCACAGTGGCACGAGGTGCAGGTGCTCAAGTTCGTGCACCGCCGGTTCGTGCTGCTGCGGCCGGATCTCGCGCTGCACCAACGGGGACAGGCCGCGCTGCTGACCTCGCTGGTGGAGGCGCTCGAGCAGTGGCTCGGTGACCGGTTCGAGGCGAACCGGCTGCCGCGACGGCTCGGCGACCTCGTCGACCTGGCCGAGACCGAGTACCGCGCACTGGCCGCGACCGATATGTCCACTTTGGTCGGAGCGACCGGTGAGCCGCCGCGGGGCGAGTCCGGAATCCGGGAACTGGCAAGGGGACGTGCTGTGATCGATTTCGTCGCGTCCCTCACGGACAGTCAGGCCGCGACACTGCTCGACGCGCTTTCCGGGCGCAGCGCGCAGCCCTGGTCCGACGCCTTCGTACTGTAGGTCGTTGACAGGCGGCAACTGTTAACACACATGGAGTGTGGTTGGGCCGAATGGCCGCTGCGTCGGAAAGGTTCTGACCATACGTTGGTCCGGCCGGGGGCACCCCGGCATTGGGTTGTCGTGTGTCGGGGCACGGCCGAGCATTTCGCGGAGGAAAGTCCGTGCGTACACCTGCACACGCATCCCGAAGATCCCGAGCCCTACTGACCAGCGCAGCGGTGCTGCTGGCCGTCGTGGGGCTCGCCAGTCCGGCCGCGGCGGCACCGCCGCGTGAGGACCAGCAGATCTCCGCGGAGAAGAACGCGGCCAACCAGATCGCCGCGCTCCAGAACATCAAGAAGAGCCAGTCCGCCGCTGAGGCCAAAGTGGACACTCAGCTGGTCGTGCAGCAGCGGATGAACAAGAGCCGGGCATCGACGAGCTCGGTTCCGTTGCTGGACAACGGGGTCGAGACCTCCTCGGCAGGCAAGGTGACGGTCGACATCCGGGCGACCGTCAGCGACGGCCTGCTCAAGGACCTGGCCGCGAACGGCGCGGGCGTCAAGTCGGTCTCGGAGCGGTACGGCACCGTGCGTGCCGAGGTCCCGCTGTCGGCGGTCAACACGATCGCGGCGCGCAAGGACGTCTCGCGGGTCGAGGAGGCGGGCGGCTTCATGACCGCGCGCGAGCTCAACCCGGACCGGGATGCCAAGATCGAGTCCAAGCAGGAGAAGGCCGCGCGGATCGAGCAGAACACGCGTGCGGCACTCGCCGACCGCGCCGGGGCCATCGACAGTGAGGGCAACCGGGCGCACAACGCGGACACCGCGCGTGCGGACATCGGGGTCACCGGCATCGGCGTCAAGATCTGCGCCCTGTCCGACGGCATCGACTCGCTCGCCACGTCGCAGGCGGGCGGCGAACTGCCCTCGGTCGACGTCCTGACCGGCGAGGCGGGCTCTGGTGACGAGGGCACCGCGATGCTCGAGATCATCCACGACGTGGCCCCCGGCGCCGAGCTCGGTTTCGCCACGGCGTTCAACGGTGACGCGAGCTTCGCGGACAACATCCGCGCGCTTCGCCTCGAGCTGAACTGCGACATCATCGTCGACGACATCATCTACTTCAAGGAAGCGCCGTTCCAGGACTGGATCATCGCCCAGGCCGTGAACGACGTGATCGCCGACGGCGCCCTGTACTTCTCCTCGGCGGGCAACGAGGGCAACACCGTGGACGGCACCGCGGGCCACTGGGAGGGTGACTACGTCAACTCCGGCCAGGTCGTCGGCAAGTTCGCGGGCTACGCCCACGACTTCGACCCCGGCCCCGGCACGCAGATCCTCGAGCCGCTGTCCAACGAGTCGGCCGGCGCGCCGGTCCTGCTCAACTGGGCCGACCCGCTCGGCGGATCCGCGAACGACTACGACCTCTACATCCTGGACTCGGCGGGCAACGTGCGCGCCATGAGCCAGAACTACCAGACCGGTACGCAGGACGCGTACGAGCGGGTGGACGTGCCATCGGGCACCAACCTGCGGATCGCGGTCGTGAAGTTCACCGGCGCCGACCGGTACTTCTCGCTCTCCGCGCTGCGTGGCCGGTTCAAGGACCAGGGCACGCTGAAGGCGTTCGTCACCCCGGGTGTCACGTTCGGCCACTCCGCCGCGCGTGGCGCGTTCTCGACGGCCGCGGCCCCCGCCAAGGACCCGCTGCCGTTCGACCTGGAGACCGGTGACCCGGCCAACCCGGCCGGTCCGTTCCCGAACGCCTACGACGCGACCTCGAAGCTCGAGCGGTTCACCTCGGACGGCCCGCGCAAGGTGTTCTTCGAGGCCGACGGCACGCCCATCCCGGGTGGCGAGGTTCGGCAGAAGCCGGACATCACCGCCGCGGACGGCGTGCGCACCAGCGTCGACGGGTTCGACCCGTTCTTCGGCACCTCGGCGGCGGCCCCGCACGCTGCGGCCATCGCGGGTCTCGTGCTCTCCGGCAACCCGGGCATCGACCCGGCGGAGGTGCGTGAGGCGCTCGTCAGCACGGCGATCGACATCGCGGAGCCGGGTGTGGACGGCCGCAGTGGCCACGGTGTGATCCTCGCCGACCGGGTGCTCGCCTTCACCGGTGCCAGCCCGCAGCCGCTCGCGGTCGCGGAGACGCCGAAGGTGACGCCGGACAGCGGCAGCGAATACCTGCAGCCGGGTGACACCGCGACGGTCTCCCTTCCGGTGACCAACGTCGGTGACGGCACCGCGGTGTCGACGAGCGTCGTGCTCACCACCTCCACCCCTGGCGTGACCGTGACCCCGCGCGCCCAGTCCTACGGCACGATCCCGCGTGGCGAGACCGTGGTGAAGGACTACACGATCACGGTGCCATCGACGCACCAGGTCGGTGTGCCGGTCCAGTTCGCCACCCGGGTGACGTTCGCGGGCACGTTGTCGCCGCGCACGTCGACGTTCTCGGTGGGTGTCGGGCAGCCGTCGGATGAGACGGTGACCTTCGCCTACGCCGGTGCGCCGGTGGCGATCCCCGACAACAGCACGGTCGGCGCGACGGTGCAGTTCCCGGTGGCCGGCTTCGGCCGGGCGTCGAGGATCTCGCTGTCGATCGACGGCGCGACCTGCAACACCACGACGGGTTCGACGACCGTGGGCGTCGACCACACCTACGTCGGTGACCTGGTCGGCACGCTGACCTCCCCGAGCGGTGCGACCGCGACGGTGTTCAGCCGCAACGGTTCCAACGGCAAGAACCTGTGCCAGGTGGTGTTCGACGACGCCGCCGAGCGGGCGTTCTCGTCGGTCACCTCGGCGAACGCACCGTTCACCGGCACGTGGCGGCCGACGACCTCCCTCGACGCGCTGATCGGCGCGCCGGCGGATGGCACGTGGACGCTCAACGTGGCTGACCGGGCGAACGCCGACACCGGCTCCGTCCGCGCGGTCTCGTTGCACCTCAACGGGTACGTGCAGCCGTAAGGTGATCTCCTGATGGCCGCCCGCCGGTTCCGACCGGCGGGCGGCCGCTTTTCCGGCTACTGGACCTGACTCAGCTTGAGGTTGTCCTTCGGGATCCGGATCGTCCATTCCTGACTGCTGCCGGTGGTCCGGCTGTTCTCATCCTCCGACGCGTACTCGCCGCCGATCTTGATGATCTTGAACTCGATCCCGGCCGAGCCCTTGACCCCGGCCTTGTGCGCGGCCGTCTCCGAGTCCGACGCGGTCACGGTGACGTCCTGGAACCCTTGCGCGGCGCGGAACTTGACGTTGTCGCCGGTCACGGCGAAGTCACCGGAGCCTTCGAGCCGCAGGTAGTCGTCGCCGTGCAGCGCGTCGACGTACAGGATGAGGGTCGCGTCCTTCCTCGGCGCCCACACCCCCGGGATGGACAGGATGCCCTCGTCGACGTCGCCGTCGTGTGCCGCCGTCTTGCCGTCCGCGTCGGTGATGCGGGCGTAGAAACGACCGCCCCGCAACGGCTTCTCGAGGAAGTTGTCGGCGTTGATGATGATGTTCACGTACGCCCAGTCGCGGCTGTGCTCCGAGTCGTCGGGGATGGCGCTGCCCCGCGCGGCGATGACGGTGACCCACAGGCTCGCCTCGACGGCTGGCTCGTCCCACGCGTAGCCCGCCGCGTCCTCCGACTCGAGCGTGACCTTCAGCTCGTGCTGTCCCACGCCGAGCGGGCCCGCGGTGAACCACTCCTCGTCGTTGGCGCCCGCCGTCATGCTCTGGTGCGTCGCGCCGCTGACGAACTGCCCGCCCGCGGTGAACGTGACGCTGAACGGCCCGGTCTCGTTGTAGTCGTCGTTCTCGAGCTCGAGGTAGACGTAGACCTTCTCCGCGGAGTTCGCCTCGCCGTGCTCGTGGGCGAATCCCTCGCCCTCGGTCTGGAAGAACAACTGTTTGATCTTGGGGGCGGCCATTGTGGACAACCTCTCTGCTGGGTTGCCTCCCAGTGTTGGGAAATACCGGCGCGACGACACGGCGCTTGGGCGCCCATAGGGGCAGCCCGCTGGGTCGATGGGGCATAGGCTTCGCGACGTGCCGAAAGTCAACGCGACCGCCGCCGTGCCCGCGTCCCCGTCCCGCACGTGGGCGGTGGCCTCGGACCTGAACCGCTTCGACGAGTGGATGGCCCTCCACGACGGCTGGCGCGGCGAGCTGCCCGCCGAGATCGGGCGGGGCACCGCACTCACGTCCGTCGTGAAGGTGATGGGGCTGCGCAACCGGATCACCTGGCTGATCGAGTCCTACGCGCCACCGTCGGCGCTGACGATCAAGGGCCGGGGCGTCGGCGGCGTGAAGGTGGCGCTGAGCCTCGCCATCCGCGCGGACGGTGCGGGCTCGACCGTGACCATCGACGCGGAGGTGACCGGGCGCCCGGTCTTCGGCCCGGTGGGCATGGCGATCGGCAGGGCGGTACGCGCGGACGTGCGGCGCTCGGTCGAGGCGCTGGCGAAACTCGTCAGGTGACGCGCTGCCCAGAAGCCGGCGCGTCGATCACCCCGCCGGCGGCCGACGGCGGCAGCAGGCGCTCAACCGGGGCGTCCGGGCACTGGTCGCCACGCAGGCGCGGCCGCTGTCCCGGTGAGCACCAATGCTGCCCCACCCAATCAGAGCGAGCCGGTCGCGAGCATCCCGCCGTCCACCCGCACGGTCTCGCCGGTGATCCACGAGGCCTGGTCGGACGCGAGGAACGCGACCAGCTGCGCAACGTCGGCCGGGTCGCCGAGCCGTCGCATCGGGTACCGCGCGGCCACGGCTTCCTCGTCCGCGCTGTACAGCGCCTCGGCGAACTTCGTCTTGACCACCGCGGGGGCCACCGCGTTGACCCGCACACCGGGCCCGAGCTGCCACGCCAGCTCCTCGGTGAGCCGGATCAGCGCGGCCTTGCTCGCGCCGTACGCGGCGATGACGCCGGAGGACCGCAGGCCCGCCACCGACGCGATGTTCACGATCGACCCGCCGTGCTCTGCCATCCACGCCTTCAGCGCGAGCTGCACGTAGCCAAGCGCACCGACGACGTTCACGTCGAACAGCTTGCGGACCGCGCCGAGATCCGCGTCGGCGAGCGGGCCGTAGGTCGGGTTGATGCCGGTGTTGTTGATCAGCACGTCGAGCGAGCCGAACTCCTCGACCGTGCGGCGCACGACCTCGGCCCGGTCATCGTCGCTGCCGGTGTTGGCGGGCACGGCCAGCACCCGCGCGTCCGGCACGAGCCCGCGCAGCTCGTCGGCGGCGGCCGCGATCTGGTCGGGTTTGCGCGAGGAGATGGTGACGGCGGCGCCGCCACGAGCGAGCTCTACGGCGATCGCGTGGCCGATGCCGCGGCTGGCACCCGTGACCAGCGCGACCTTTCCCTTGAAGTCCGGTGTCATGGGACATGACTCTAGCTAAGCGCCCGCTTAGTCGCGAGTGCGCGCCCTGGCGTTCCCGCCGGTGATCGCGGAGCGTCACGGGCCTCGGATGAGGCCGGTGGAGAGTGCGGGCAAAACCCGGTTGTCCCCGGCACGTATAGTCGGGGATGTGGTGATCCGTACGGCCTAGGTCGCAGGCGAGCCCGCTGGTCACGATCCGCGGGCGTACGAGGCCTGCCCACGACCAACTTCCCGGAGTTTCCAGACCATGATCACCGCAACTGACCTCGAACTGCGTGCCGGTACCCGCATCCTGCTCTCCGACGCCACACTGCGCGTCCAGGCGGGCGACCGCATCGGCCTCGTCGGCCGCAACGGCGCGGGCAAGACCACCTCTCTGCGTGTCCTCGCGGGCGAAGGCGAGCCCTACGCAGGCGACCTGCGCCGCTCCGGTGAGATCGGCTACCTGCCGCAGGATCCGAGGGAGGGCAACCTTTCCGTCACCGCGAAGGACCGCGTGCTGTCCGCGCGTGGCCTCGACGAGCTGCTCCGCGAGATGGAGAAGGCGCACTCGGCCATGTCCGAGCACGCCGACGACAACAGTCGGGACAAGGCGGTCCGCCGCTACGGCCGCCTCGAGGAGCGGTTCGCCGCGCTCGGCGGCTACGCGGCCGAGAGCGAGGCGGCCCGCATCTGCGCGAACCTCGGTCTCGCCGACCGTGTGCTCGCACAGGAGGTCGGCACGCTCTCCGGCGGTCAGCGCCGCCGCGTCGAGCTGGCCCGCATCCTGTTCGCCGCCTCCGAGGCGGGGGCGGGAAGCGGCGGCTCCGGCACCACCCTGCTGCTCGACGAGCCGACCAACCACCTCGACGCCGACTCGGTCAACTGGCTGCGCGGCTTCCTCAAGGGCCACAGCGGCGGGCTCGTGGTGATCAGCCACGACGTCGACCTGCTCGCCGAGGTGGTCAACAAGGTCTGGTTCCTCGACGCCATGCGCGGCCAGGTCGACCTGTACAACATGGGCTGGCAGCGCTACCTCGACGCCCGCGCGGCCGACGAGAAGCGCCGCCGCCGCGAGCGGGCCAACGCCGAGAAGAAGGCAGGCGCGCTGCAGGCGCAGGCCGACAAGATGCGTGCGAAGGCGACCAAGGCCGTCGCCGCGCAGAACATGGCGAAGCGCGCCGAGCGGTTGCTGTCCGGCCTCGAGGAGGTCCGCCAGGCCGACAAGGTCGCGAAGATCCGCTTCCCGGAGCCAGCCCCGTGCGGCAAGACCCCGCTCACCGCGGAGGGTCTCTCCAAGTCCTACGGGTCCCTCGAAGTGTTCACCGGCGTGGACCTCGCCATCGACCGCGGCTCCCGCGTGGTCGTGCTGGGCCTCAACGGCGCGGGCAAGACCACGCTGCTGCGGCTGCTCGGCGGCCGGGAGGCCGGCGACTCCGGTGAGGTCGTGCCTGGCCACGGGCTGCGGATCGGGTACTACGCCCAGGAGCACGAGACGCTGGACCACGACGCGTCGGTGTGGGAGAACGTGCGGCACGCCGCACCGGACACCCCCGCGCAGCAGCTCCGGTCGCTGCTCGGCACGTTCCTGTTCACCGGCGAGCAGCTGGAACAGCCTGCTGGCACACTGTCCGGCGGTGAGAAGACCAGGCTCGCGCTGGCAGGCCTGGTGTCCAGCGCCGCCAACGTGCTCCTGCTCGACGAGCCGACGAACAACCTCGACCCGGCCTCCCGCGAGCGCGTCCTGGAGGCGTTGCGTGGGTACACCGGCGCTGTCGTGCTCGTCACGCACGACCCCGGCGCGGTCGAGGCGCTGGAACCGGAACGGGTGATCCTGCTGCCCGACGGCACGGAAGATCACTGGTCAGCGGACTACCTCGAGCTTGTGCAGCTGGCCTGACCACTGCGCCATACCGGTGAGGCGTGACCGATTTCACGGCTATTTTCGATCTCGCCTGGCATTCCACGCGCTCGTGTTCGATCATTGCCACGGCAGATGTTCCAGTAAACCTCCGTCACACGCTACGGAAGGCGGACGACGTGGCTGATCTGAAGAAGGGCGCGCGGATTACCGGCAGTACGCGCGACAAACTGGCGGCCGATCTCAAGAAGAAGTATGAGAAGGGCGCCAGCATTCGTGCCCTGGCCGAGTCGACAGGACGGTCGTACGGGTTCGTGCACCGCGTCCTGTCAGAGTCCGGGGTGACGTTGCGCGGCAGAGGTGGCGCAACGCGAACGAAGAAGAAGTAACTGGGATCACGCTTGGATGCCGCGGGTGTCGGGGTTCGCGACCGGATCGTCGTCAGCGCAGTTGACTCTGTCTGTGGGGCTGAGGCGGTCGTCATCGGTCGGTCCCGCGGGCGTCCGTCTCCCCTCCCTGCGCGCGGCGGCGGAGAAGCCGAGCATCGCGCCCAGCATCGCCAGCGGGTACACGAGGTACCCCCAGCGCGTGGCCGGCGCGAGGATGATCGCCGTACCCAGCCCCACCGCGGTACGCAGCATCACGTCAGCGGGGTCGCGGGGCGGGCGGATCACCAGCCACGCCGCGATCGCGATCGCCGCGAGAGCGAGCAGCGCGAGCGACACGGCGTGCCCGACCGGCCCGAGCTGCGCGATCAGGTGGCCGGGCAGTGGACTGGCGGCCGGTGAGGCTGCCTCGCCGAGCCCGGCCGGGTAGAGGACCACGTGCTCGACGAACGACTGGGGGTCGACCGACAGCACTGGGATCACCAGTACCGCCGTCGTGGTGATCACTGTACCAAAGAAGATCAACATCGCTCGGCGGCCGCGTGCGGCGATGATCGCGACAGCGATGACCGCGAGGGCGGGCAGCGCCGTGAGCTTCATGTTGATGACCACGGCGATCACGAGGCCCGCCCACGCGGGACTCGCACGGAACGCGAGCGCCGCGGCGAGCACGATCAGCGCGATCACCGGGATGTCGTCGCCTGCGACCACCATCGTCAGCAGGGTCAGCGGGCTGACCGCGGCGAGCTGCGCGGCCGGGACCGGCACCCTCGGCCACCCCATGACCTTGAGCGTCAGCACGATCGCCAGCACGGTGACGACCGCGAACGCCACCCGCGCGTCGGTGAACGGACCGTCGCCGAACAACGCGCGCGGCAGGCCGAAGACGGTCATGGCCGGGCCGTAGGGCGTGTAGTCGTCGGGGTGCGGCGGCCTGCCGAGCAGGCCGAGGTCCGGGTAGGGCGTGCCGTTGTCCATAAGCAGCCGCGCGGACCGTTCGACGACCCACACCTCGGGCTGCGAAGGGAACGACCACGGCCATTGGCCCCACACGAAGCCCGGGTCGCGGCGGAAGATCAGCACGAGCAGCGGCACGACCCCGGCGAACAGGGCGACGACCACCACGGGCGTCCAGCGCGACCACAGCCACCTCGAGGTCGCCGACAGGTCGGTGCGGGACACTAGCTGGGCCGCGGTGAGCGCGACGGCCACCAGATAGCCGGCCGTCGCGAAGTTGCCCCAGACGCGGTAGCCGTAGAACTCGGAGAACACCGCGTTGCCGGCGGCGAAGACCAGGCTGATGCCGTAGAAGAGCAGGTCAAGGCGCAACGCTCGACGAAAGGTCCGCTCCACGCGGGCAGGCTACCGAGGCATGCCGACGTGTTCGCTCTCCGGGTAACCGGGAAGGCGCCGACCACCACCGGCGTTGCCATCTAGTGTCCCGAACCGGGAATGCGGTGCGTGAGTCGGTGGATCCAGGTTTCTGCCGGCAAGGCACCGATCCTCCCTCGTACCGGGTTGTACTTGGGTGGATCGGCAACGCCTCCAGAGGGAGGCTGGGCCGCCGAATCATGTGCCAGATTTCCGGTTCGGGACACTAGGGGCAGAGAGGGGTGCACGTGGAGAACAGCTGGACGCTGATGCGTGGTGCCATGCACGCGAACGACGCGCCGAAGGGGCTGCGGAAGGGCACGATCCGGCGGGTCTACAGCTTCGCCGGGCCGCACCGGGGCAAGCTGGCGGTGTTCCTGGCACTGACGATGATCTCGGCGGTACTCGCGGTGAGCACGCCGCTCCTGGCAGGCCAGGTCGTGAACGCGATCGTCGGCGGCGGCGCCGTGTCGACGGTCGTGTGGCTCGCGGTCGCGATCGCGGGGGTGGCGATCCTGGACGCCGGGCTGGGGCTGGCCGAGCGGTGGCAGTCCTCCCGCATCGGTGAGGGGCTGATCTACGACCTGCGGCGCGCGGTGTTCGGGCACGTGCAGCGGATGCCGGTCGCGTTCTTCACCAGGACCCGCACGGGTGCACTGGTGTCGCGGCTCAACAACGACGTGATGGGCGCGCAGCGGGCGTTCACGTCGACGCTCGCTGGGCTCGTGACGAACGTGATCCAGCTGGTGCTGTCGGTCGCCGTGATGATGACGCTGTCGTGGCAGGTGACCGCGCTGGCGCTGGTGCTGCTGCCCATCTTCGTGCTGCCAGCGCGGCGGATGGGGCGGCGGATGGCCGACCTGCAGCGCGAGTCCGCCGGGCTGAACGCGTCCATGACCACACAGATGACCGAGCGTTTCTCCGCGCCGGGCGCGACGCTCGTGAAGCTGTTCGGGCACCCGGGGGCGGAGCTGCAGGAGTTCTCCGGGCGCGCGGCGCGGGTGCGCGACATCGGGGTGCGGTCGGCGATGCTGACCCGCTGGTTCATGACGAGCCTGACGCTCGTGTCGGCGCTCGCGCAGGCGCTGGTGTACGGGCTGGGCGGATACCTGGCGATCACGGGCGCGCTCTCGCCCGGCACGGTTGTGGCGCTCGCGTTGCTGCTGACCAGGTTGTACACGCCGCTGACGGCGCTCGCGAACGTCCGGGTGGACGTGATGACCGCGCTGGTGTCCTTCGAGCGGGTCTTCGAGGTGCTCGACCTGAAGCCGATGATCGAGGAGAAGCCGTCGCCCCGGACCGTGCCTGCGGGCGGCGTGTCGGTCGAGTTCGACGACGTGCGCTTCGCCTACCCTGCGCCGGACCAGGTGTCGCTCGCGTCGCTGGAGGAGGTGGCGGTGCTGGACAAGCGCGGTGGCGAGGAGGTCCTGCACGGCATCGGCTTCCGCGCAGAGGCCGGGGAGACGGTCGCGCTGGTCGGGTCGTCGGGTGCGGGCAAGTCGACCATCGCGTCGCTGGTGCCACGCCTGTACGACGTGGACGCCGGTGTCGTCCGGCTGTCCGATGTGGACGTCCGCGACCTGTCGTTCGACGCGTTGCGCGACACGGTCGGCGTTGTCACCCAGGACGGGCACCTGTTCCACGACACGATCCGCGCGAACCTGTTGTACCCCAGGCCATCCGCCACCGAGGACGAGGTGTGGGCGGCGCTGCGGCGGGCCCGGCTGGCCGATCTGGTGCGCGGTCTGCCGGACGGGCTCGAGACGCTGGTGGGGGAGCGTGGCTACCGGTTGTCGGGCGGTGAACGGCAGCGGCTCACGATCGCGCGACTGTTGCTGGCCGAGCCGAAGGTGGTGATCCTCGACGAGGCGACCGCGCACCTGGACTCCGAGTCGGAGGTGGCCGTTCAGGAGGCGCTGACCTACGCGCTTGCCGACCGCACGGCGATCGTGATCGCGCACCGGCTGTCGACGGTGCGGGCGGCGGACCAGATCCTGGTGGTGGAGGCGGGCCGGATCGTCGAACGCGGCGACCACGACACGCTGCTGGCGGCGGGTGGCCGGTATGCGGAGCTCTACCGCACCCAGTTCGCGGACCAGTCCGCGGCGGCCTGACCTGCAAGGCGGTCTGGGGTGCGAGCGTGCCGTCCGGAAACAGCGGCGACCCGCTCAGCCCGGCAGGTCCTCCGGCCGGTCGACGTCCGCGCCGTGCGCCACGTCCTGGCACGGCACCGCGGCCACCCTGTGCCGTGCCAGGTATGGCCGCGCGCCCTCGTCGCCGGTCGCCAGTTCCGACACCGCGGCCCACCGGTCGCGGCCGATCAGCACCGGATGTCCCGGCACGTCGTCATAGGTGGCCCGCGCCAGCGCCGCCGGTGAGGACAGCGCCACGAACCGGCGCACCGCACCGGCCGTGATGCCCGGCGTGTCCACCGGCAGCACCAGAACCGACTCGCAGTCCGTCGCCGCGAGCGCGGCAAGTCCCGCCCGCAGCGAGGAACCCATGCCGGACGCCCAGTCCGGGTTGTCCACAAGAGACGATCCGGACAACTCCGCTGTGCCGCGCACGTCCTCGGCCAGCGCACCGAGCACGACCACCACCGGCGCGCACCCGCCCGCGTGCAGGACGTCGGCGGCATGCTCGACGAACAGGCGTCCCTGGTGACGCACCAGTGCTTTCGGCATCCCGTACCGCGTGCCCGCACCCGCGGCGAGCAGTAACCCGGCAACCGTCACACCAGCAGCGTATGCCTCAGCGGAAGGCGGCGACGTTGTCCAGAGCCCACTGCGCGTAGGTCCGCGCGGGCCGCCCGAGCACCTCCTCGACGGTCGGCGACGGCACCAGCGTCGCCGACCAGTCCACGTCGTCGAACGACGGGCCGGTCGCCGAGTAGTCGTCGAACCCCAGCAGGAACCCCGCGTTCTCGGCGCCCCAGCCGCCCTGCCGCTCCAGGATCTCCCTGGCCCGCACCGGGCTGACCTCCTCGAACCGCACCGGTTCGCCGAGCGCGTCGCCGATGGCGGCCACCTGCTCGCGCCTGGTCAGCAGCTCGGGGCCGGTCAGGTCGTACCAGCGCCCGGTGTGCCCGTCCTCGGTGAGCGCGGCCACCGCCACCGCCGCGATGTCGCCGTCGTGGATCGCGAGGCTCGGCGCGTCCGGCTGCGCGTACCGCACCACCCGGTCGGCGCGGATCATCCGCGCCCACAACCGTTCCGTGTTCGACGCGAAGTCTCCTGGCCGGACGTGGGTGTACTCGAGGCCGGACGCCTCGACGGCCTGCTCGACCGGCAGCTGGAAGTCGGTGTCGAAGCCGCCGGTCACCGCGCCGGAGGACAGCGTCACGATCCGCGTGACACCGGCCGACTTCGCCCGCGCCACCACCTCGGTCGCGGTCCTCGGCTCCGGGAACAGGTACATCCGCTCGACGCCCTCGACCGGCACCGACGCGGGCGCGAGCAGGTCGCCGCGCACCACCTCGACGCTCGCCGGGAACGCCGCCGTCGCCGGGTTCCTCGTCATCGCCAGCACGTCGTGCCCCGCCTCGGCGAGCTGCGCGACCACGTGCCGCCCCACATGACCGGTCGCCCCGGTCACCAACACCCTCATGACACTCCTCAAAAAATGGGTACACTGTACGCATAAACGGTAGCATCTACGATGGCGGCACGATGACCACCGACGAGACCGCCGAGGCGAACCAGGCCGCGAGCTTCGGCGGGGGCGCCGCGTCAGCCGAGACCATGGCGCTGCTGTGGGGGACCAAGCCGGCGCCGTCGCGGGGCCGAAAACCAGGCATGACGGTGCCGAGGATCGTGGCGGCGGCCATCGAGATCGCCGACACCGACGGTCTCGGCGCGCTGTCGATGCGCCGCGTCGCCGACGCGCTCGACGTGGGCACCATGTCGCTCTACCGCTACCTGCCAGGCAAGACCGAGCTGTTCGAGCTGATGCTCGACACCGTGATGGGCGAGGACGGGCCGCCGGAACCGGACCCGGCAGGCTGGCGGGCCGGCCTCGCCGCCTTCGCCCGCCGCAGCCTCGCGGGCTACCGGCGCCACCCGTGGCTGCTGGAGGCGTCGATCTCCCGCGGGATGATGGGCCCGAACCAGACCGCGGCGCTCGACGGGCTGCTGCGCATGATCTCCGGCATCGGCCTGTCCAGAGGGCAGATGATGGCCGTCGTCGGGCTCGTGGTCGGCTACGTGCAGGGCAGGGCGCGTCAGCTCGCCGACGCCACGCGGTACGAGCAGCGCTCCGGCGTGTCCGACGAGCAGTTCTGGCGCCACTTCGCGCCGCTGCTCGACGAGCACCTGGACACGCGGCGGTTCCCCGCGCTTGCCGCCGTGTGGCGCGACGACGAGCTGACCTGGGAGGACGAGTTCGAGTTCGGGCTCGACCGCGTACTGGACGGGATCGAGGCGTTCGTGAACAAGGGGAGTGGCCCGTGACGGAACCCCGGCTGCGCAGGCTCGGCGCGCGTGGTGGCGACACCGAGGGCGCGGTGCTCGTGCTCCACGGCGGTCAGGAGAACAGCACGGCGCCATCGGCGCCGTGGCACCCCGCGTACCTGCGGATGATCCCGTTCGCGCGGGACCTGCGCCGGGCGCCGGGGGTCGCGGTGTGGCAGCTGTGCAACCGTTACCGCGGCTGGAACGCGCCCGCCCTCGACCCGGTCGCCGACGCGCGGTGGGCCCTCGGCCGGCTCCGCGAGACGCACCCGGACGTGCCCGTCGCACTCGTCGGGCACTCCATGGGCGGCCGGGTCGCGCTGCGGGTCGCCGACGACCCCGCCGTCGTCGGCGTGTGCGCGCTCGCGCCGTGGACCCCCGACGGTGAGCCGGTGGCGCAGCTGGCGGGCCGGACGGTGCTCATCGCGCACGGTGACCGTGACCGCATGACCGACCCCGCGCTGTCATTCAGCTACGCCAGGCGGGCCAAGGACGTGACCGACGCGGTGGCCAGGTTCGACGTCCTCGGTGAGGGGCACGCGCTGCTGCGCCGCTATGGCGAGTGGACGCGGCTGGTCAGGCGGTTCACACTCGGCGTGCTGGGTATCACAGACGTCGACCACGACATCGCCGAGGCACTGGCCAAACCCATGCCGGCAGGACTCCGCGTGGCGGTTTGATCATCGTCTCGTACGGTATGCCCCGTGTTGCGCAACCTGCATGTGGGTCCCCACGTCTTGTGTTCAAACGGAAGGGTGGGGTTGTGAGCGGAGCTTGCGGAGCGAACCAGGGAACGCAGGGCGACCGCGAGCGGCGCCCCGGAGCCTGTGAGGGGGCGTCATGAGCGGAGCTTGCGGAGCGAACCAGGGAACGCAGGGCGACCGCGAGGGGACGTCATGAGTTATCAACCACCGCCTCGTCGGCGATCCGGTCCGCCGCCTGGTCAAGGTCGCGGCTACGGCCCGCCGCAGGGCGGCAGCCGCAAGCCCGCGTACCACCAGACCCGGATGCTGCCGCTGCCCGGGCAGGAGCAACCGCCGAACTACGGTCCGCCGCCGAGGCAGGACGACTACCGCAGGCCGCCGCCATCGGGTGGTGAGGGCTACCCGCCGCCACCGCCACGCAGACCACGCCGCAGGCCCCGCTGGGGACGCCGGATCGGGATCACGTTCCTGGTGCTGCTCCTGCTGCTCGGTGTCGGGTTCTTCTGGATGGACACGTCGCTGAACCGCGTCGCCGCCATCGAGGACTACCCTGGCCGCCCGGCCGCCGCGGCGGGCACCAACTGGCTGATCGTCGGGTCGGACAGTCGTGAGGGCCTGACCGAGGAGGAGAAGGCCAAGCTCACCACCGGCGACGCGGCGGGCAAGCGCACCGACACGATCATGGTCGCGCACATCCCGGACAACGACACACCGCCGACGCTGCTGTCGCTGCCACGGGACTCGAACGTGGAGGTCCCCGGCCACGGCGTCAACAAGATCAACGCCGCGTTCTCGATCGGTGACGCACCGCTGCTGGTGAAGACCGTCGAGGGTGCGACCGGACTGCGGATCGACCACTACGCGGAGATCAGCTTCGGCGGCTTCGCGGGCATCGTCGACGCGGTCGGTGGCGTCGAGATGGACATCCCCGAGGAGATGCGGGACACCAAGACCGGCGCGGTCATCCCGGCGGGCCGCCAGGAGCTCGACGGTGTGCAGGCGCTGGCATTCGTGCGCATGCGGTACTCGGCCTCCACCCCCCGGTCGGACCTCGACCGCGTGGTGAACCAGCGCAAGTTCATCGGTGCGCTGGCCGCGGAGATGGCGAGCCCCGGGACGCTGCTGAACCCGTTCTCGCTGTTCCCGATGATCGGTGAGGCGACCGATGCGCTGATCGTCGACGAGGAGGATCACCTGTGGCACCTCGCGAGCCTCGGGTTCGCGATGAGCGGCATCTCCGACGGCAGCACGGTGACCACGACGGTGCCGGTGACCAACCCGAGCGCCCACGACTGGGACGACGGGAAGTCGGAGCAGCTGTTCAACGCACTGCGTGAGGACACACCGGTCCCGCCGGACGTGATCGTCAACTAGTTGGAGAGGGCCGGAGTCCCCCGGGGGACTCCGGCGTCTCAGGTGGTGCGGGTGCGTAGCACCTCGAGTGCGCGGTCGGCGTGGGCGGCCATCCGCAGCTCGCTCTTGACGACCTCCAGGACCTTGCGGTCGGTGTCGATCACGAACGTGTGCCTGCGGGTCAGCAGCGGGCCGAAGCTCCGCCGAACCCCGAACAGTGTTGCCACCGCGCCGTCGGTGTCGGACAGGAGCGGGTAGTCGAACCCGTGCTTCTCGCTGAACTCGGCCTGCTTGGCGGGAGCGTCCGGGCTGATCCCGACCCGGTGCGCGCCGACCGCCGCGAACTCGGTGGCCAGGTCGCGGAAGTGGCAGCTCTCCGCGGTACAGCCCTTGGTCATGGCGGCCGGGTAGAAGAACAGGACCACCGGGCCGGTCTCGAGGAACTCCCGCAGCGTGCGGGGCTTGCCGGTCTCGTCCGGCAGTTCGAAGTCCGGTACGAGCTCCCCAACCTTCATGCGCGATCCCTTCCTGTCACCATGTGTTCCGTGGACGTCACCGCCGCTCCCAGTCTGCCGCTCCGCCTCGCGCGAGCGGTCACCGAGGTGCTCTCGCCCGCCGTGATCGTGCCGCTGCTGTCGTTCGCCGTCGCCTGGTACGCCACCAAGCACGACCTCGTCGCGACCATCGGCTGGGGTCTGCTCGTGACCGTGTTCTACTGCGCGATCCCCATGGCGATCGTGGTGCGCGGCGCCCGGGGTGGCCGCTGGGACGGGCACTGGGTGCGGGAACGCGAGCGCAGGCTGGTGCCGCTCCTGCTGATCCTCGTGTCGACCCTCGTCGGGCTCGCGGTCATGCTCGTCGGCAGCGCACCGAGGGACGTGCTGGCGCTGGCCTGGTCGATGGTCGCCACGCTGCTCGCGTGTCTCGTGATCACCGGGTGGTGGAAGGTGTCCGTGCACGCGACGGTCGCGGGTGGCGCGCTCGCGACGATCGTGCTGCTGTACGGGCCGTGGTACCTGCTGCTCGTGCCCGCGCTCGCGCTGGTGTGCTGGTCCCGGGTGGTCGTCGAGGACCACACCGTCGCGCAGGTCGTGGCCGGTGCGGTGCTCGGCCCGATCGTGGGCGGCGTGGTGTTCCTCGCGCTGCGGTGACCTCGGTCGCGACTATGGGATGAGCAGGACCCTGCCGAGCTGTGCCCGGCTGTCGAGGATCCGGTGCGCGGCAACGGCTTCGTCGAGTGGCAGTCGCGTGTGGACGGAACCGCGCAGTCGCCCGTACGCGAGCTGCCCGGTCAGCTCGGCGACCTCGGCGGTGGCACGCTCCGGTGCGGCCGCGCGCCACGCCAGCAGCGAGAACGCGGTGACCGTACGCAGACCGACCAGGCTCACCACCGGGATCTCGCCGAACTCGCCCGACGCCACGCCGTAGGCGACGACCCGGCCGAATGGTACGAGCAGGTCGACGCTCTGGTGCAGCACCGCCCCGCCGACCGAGTCGAGGACCACGTCGACACCGTTCGGTGCCGCGGCCCGGACCCGCTCTGGCCAGTCGTCGCGGGTGTAGTCGACGGCCACGTCCGCGCCGTGCGCGCGGGCGAAGTCGAGCTTCGCGGCGGACCCGGCGGTGGCGATGACCGTGCCGGCGCCTTCGAGCTTCGCGAGCTGCGTGGCGAGGTGGCCGATCGTGCCTGCGGCGGCATGCACGAGCACGGTCTCCCCGGCCGCGAGCCGCCCGGTACGCAGGACACGCAGCGCGACGGGTGCGGGGCTGGGCAGCAGGCTGGCCGCGCCATCGTCGAGGTTCTCGGGCACCGGGGCGAGCCAGGCGGCGTCGGCGAGCACGAAGTCGGCGAAGGCGTCCTTCTCCGCGAGCGCCGCGACCCGCGTGCCCACCAGGCCGGGGTCCACCCCGGGGCCGGTGGCTTCGACCGTTCCGACGACGTCGCCGGTCGGCGAGCCCGGCAGCGGGAGGTCGAACAGGGTCCCGGCCGATGGGCCGCGCCGGAACTTGGTGTCGACGAAGTTGGCGCCGATCGCCGTCGCGCGGATGAGCACCTGCCCCTCGCCGGGGACCGGGACGTCCGCTTCTTCGACTTTCAGCACTTCAGGGCCGCCGTACTCGTGGTATCGGACTCTGCGCACGGTATTCTCCTGCCTCGACGAACTAATTGGACTCTCGGTCAAGTTAACCATAACTGGACTGCCGGTCCAGTATGTGAGGTGATGTATGCGCCAGGACGCGGCCCGCAACCGCCGCGCGATCCTGCTCGCCACGGAGGAGCTGCTCGGCAGGTTCCGTCCCGACGAGGTGACGATCGAGCAGGTCGCGGCGGCGGCCGGGGTCGGCAAGGGGACGGTGTTCCACCGCTTCGGCAACCGGATGGGGCTGATGCTGGCGCTGATGCAGGACCGAGCGTTCGAGCTGGGGGAGTCGGTCCGATCGGGGGAGCCGCCGCTGGGGCCCGGTGCCCCGCCGCACGAGCGCCTGATGGCCTTCCTCGCCGCGGTGGTCGAGGTCGTCGGCCGCAACAAGGGCCTGATGGCGGCGCTGGGCGCGGAGGTGGCGTCGATGCCCAAACCCCACGACGGTCCGGCCCGCGAACATCCGGTCTACCGGAGCTGGCACGGCCACGTCACCGAGCTGCTGGCAGCGGTGAACCCGGACCTGGATGCGGAACTGCTGGCGGACCTCCTGCTGGCGGGCCTGCACAGCGACCCGATCCTCCGCCTGCTGGAACGCGGCGAGACCACCCGCCTGACCGCCGCGCTACAGGCCATGGCCGCCGGACTGCTGGATCGCTGACCGCCGGTTGCACTGAATCACCAACTCGCCGGTCCTGAACCGTGGACTCGCGGGTTCTGAACGGTGGACTCGCGGGTTCTGAACGGTGGACTCGCGGGTTCTGAACGGTGGACTCGCGGG
>NZ_JBARWZ010000100.1:0-84593 GCF_049647105.1 Actinophytocola sp. | reverse complement strand
GACGTAGCGTTTGAGGCAGCGGATGATGTGGCGTTTGGGGAGGCCTTCGGCGGTGCGGCGTTCGAGGTAGGCGCGGGTGCGGGGGCAGTGGCGTAGGCGGACGATGACTATTCGGTAGAGGGCGGCGTTGGCGTGGCGGTCTCCGCCTCGGTTGAGGCGGTGGCGGTCGTTGCGGCCGCTGCTGGCGTTGATGGGGGCGGTGCCGCAGAGGTGCGCGAAGCGTGCTTCGGTGTCGATCCGGTCTGGGTTGTCTCCGGTGGTGGTGAGGAGTTGGGCGGCGGTGTCGGGGCCGACGCCGAACACGGCGGTGGTGGTGGGCAGGACGTGGTTGGTCAGGGTTTTCAGGTCGGTTTTGGCGTCGTTGATCTCGGTGGTGAGGTGTTGGATGCGGCGGGCCAGGCGTTGTAGTGCGGTTTTGGTGGCGGTGGTGGGGTTGGTGTGGTCGGTGCCGGGGCGGAACCGGGCGCAGGTGGTGATCAGGGTTTTGCTGGTCAGGCCGGTCAGGGATTCGCGGAGGGCCGCGGGTGCGGTGACGAGCAGGCTGTCGAGCTGGTTGAGGGCGGCGGTGCGGGATTTGACCGCGCTGGTGAGCACGGCGCGTAGGGCGGTGATGGCCGCGGCGGGACCGGTCCCGGCTTTGGGTGTGGCCTCGGCCCGGCCCGACAGCACGGCGTGGGCGGCGTTGATCGCGTCCTGGGTGTCGGTCTTTCCCTTGCGGCGGCGGGTATGCCGGTCGGGCTGGTTGACCTCCACCACCGGGACACCCTCGGCTGCCAGGTAACGAGCCAGGCCGGCGCCGTAGGAGCTGGTGCCCTCGACACCGACCACGGTGACCGTGCCCCACCCGGCCAGCCAGGCGAACAACGCCGCGTAACCGGCGGAGGTAACGGGAAACGTGCGGGTGCCCAGCACCCGGCCCACACCATCCACCGCGGCGGCGGTATGGGTGTCTTTATGGGTATCGACCCCACCGGTCACCCGGATCGTGTCGACGACGGTGCGCTGATCGGTCATCCTGGTCTCTGCCATCCCATGTCGCTGATCGGATCGGGGTGGCACGCACCAGGCCGGGGGTGGACAACACAGTGACGGGTGTCCTGATGACACAGGCTCCTATCAAGTCACACCCCCTGGCCTGGTGACGTGCACGAACAGAGACCCACACGAAGAGCCGACAGATCTTTCACAAGACAACCCACCACCAACATCAGCAACAGGCGTCAGCATCTTTCCGAGTCAGACCCTCCACGGGTCTCCATCCACACACATCATCATCACTGCGTCTTTCAGGGCGTTGAACGTCCCAGAAGCGGCTTTCGTGGCACCGACCATGCCCCGAGCCCGGCGAGCCTTCTCGTCGTCAGGTCATTTGTCCGCCGAGCCGTTCGGCTCGTTGTCGCCCTGGTCGTCCTGGCCGCCGCCGAACCTGCCCCACACCTTGCCCGCGGCGCCCGACACGGCCTCGCCGACGTCGCTCAGCACCTTGGTGAGCGGGTCGGAGGAGTTCGACCACGACTCCTTGTAGGACCGGCCTGCCGACTTGATGTCGTCCATCATCGACGAGGACGGCTGGTCGTCGGCGCGGCGCAGGTAGTCGCCCGCGAGGATCGCCCGGTACTCCTCGGACGCGGCCCAGCGCTGCAGCTGCGCGGCACGCACGACGGCGAACGGGTGGCTCATGTTCTCGACGGTCATCAGCTTCAGGATGCTGTCGCGGATGTCGTCGACCTCTTCGTACTCCTTGGCCTGCTGCATGAACTCGGGGATGTCGATGTCGGACATCGACGTGCCGCCCGCCATGTAGACGTGCTGGCGCAGCGCGGCGGCCGGGTCCTGCGAGCAGAGCAGGCCCGCGCGGTCGGCGGTCAGCTCGGCCTTGCGATACCACTCCATCAGCGCCGCGATCACCGCACGCAGACCGAGCGCGCCGATCGGCACCCACTGCACGGTGGCCTGCAGCCGCAGCAGCCGCATGAGCAGCGTCCGCAGCACGTTGTGGCCGGAGAGCACGTGCCCGGTCTCGTGTCCGATGACCACGCGCATGCTCTCGAGGTCCAGCGCCTCGACGAGCCCGGTCGTGACCACGATGAACGGCTTGTCGATGCCGATCGCGTACGCGTTGGCGACCGGGTGCCGCGTGACGAACAGGTCGGGGGTGGTGTCCAGGTCGAGCGTCTCCGCGCAGTCGAGCCGCAGGGCGTTGAGCCTCGGGTACTGCTTCTCCCCCACCCGGATCGCCGACGCGACCGCGTAAAGGCGCTCGGCGCGCTCGTTCCACATGCCCGCGACGGCCTTCAGCACCGATGCGACCCCCGGCACGGCACGCAGTGTCGCCATGGCGCCTCGGTCGGCGGGATGCTCGTAGGCCCTCGGGCTGATCCCCCTGAAGCGCACCCGCGTCGATGGTCCTGGCTGTATGTCGTTGTTCTCGGTCACCTTGCGTCTCCCCTCAGTACTGCCGCCACCATAGGCCTCACGACGTGAGCAGCGAGTCGGTTCGCGCGGGGCTAGGGTGGACGCGCCCCCGACGTGATCATCGAACGGAGAACCGATGAGCCTCGAGCGTCCCACCGCTCCGGACCCGTACTCGCTGCTGCCCGCGACCGGTTCGTTCACGGTGACGTCCACGGACGTGACCGACGGTCAGCAGTTGCCGACGAGCGCAGTGCACGACAGCGCGGGTGGGCAGAACACCTCGCCCCGGCTGTCGTGGGAGGGCGCGCCGGACGGCACGAAGAGCTACGTGGTGACGTGCTTCGACCCGGACGCGCCGGTGCCCGGCGGTTTCTGGCACTGGATCGCGGTGAACATCCCCGCCGCCACCACCGAGCTGGCCCCTGGCGCTGGCGCCGACGACGCGAGCCTGCCCGGCGACGCGTTCCACGTGCGCAACGACTTCTCCTCCCGCGACTACGGCGGTTCCGCGCCGCCCCAGGGCGACATGCCGCACCGGTACTACTTCGTGGTGCACGCGGTCGATGTGGAGAAACTGGACGTCGACGAGAACGCCTCCGCCGCGGTCGTGAGCTTCAACCTGGCGTTCCACACGCTGGCGCGAGCCATCGTCACCCCCACCTACCAGCACTGACCCGACCTTCATGGAATCCGCCGGGACCGGTGCGGGTTGAATGACCATGTGACGAACTTCGACCTGGTCATCATCGGCACCGGCTCCGGCAACTCCATCCTCGACGATCGGTTCGCCGACCAGCGCGTCGCGATCATCGAGAAGGGTGTGTTCGGCGGCACCTGCCTCAACGTGGGCTGCATCCCGACCAAGATGTTCGTGCACCCTGCGGACCTGGCCGCCATGCCGGCCGCCGCGGGACGGCTCGGCGTCGACGCCACGCTCGACGGCGTCCGCTGGGCCGACATCCGGGACCGGATCTTCGGCCGGATCGACCCGATCGCCTCGGGTGGCCGGGACTACCGGGCCAACCACCCGGACAACAGGAACGTGACCCTCTACGAGGGCACGGCGCGGTTCACCGGCCCGCGCACGCTGGACGTGGACGGCGAGACCGTCACCGCGGACCGGATCGTGCTCGCCGCGGGCACCCGGGCGGTGCTGCCGGACGTGCCGGGCCTGGACGACATCGGCTACCACACCAGCGACACGGTCATGCGGCTCGAAAAGCTGCCGCGACGCCTGACGATCATCGGCAGCGGGTTCGTGTCCGCGGAGTTCGCGCACGTGTTCTCGTCGTTCGGCGTCGAGGTGACCGTCATCGCCCGGTCGGGTGCGCTGCTTCGGCACGAGGACAACGACATCAGTGCCCGGTTCACGGAAATGGCCGCGAAGAAGTGGGATGTCCGGCTGAACCGGAAGGTGCTGCGCGCGTCGCGCGACGCGGACGGCATCCGGCTCGACCTGGACGGCGACTCGGTGTCGACCGACGTCGTGCTGGTCGCGATCGGCCGGACCCCCAACTCGGACCTGCTGAACCTGCCGGCCGCGGGCATCGAGGTGGCACCGTCTGGGCACGTGGTGGTGGACGAGTTCCAGCGCACGACCGCGGCCGGCGTGTGGGCACTCGGCGACATCAGCTCGCCGTGGGAGCTGAAGCACGTCGCGAACCACGAGGCCCGCGTCGTGCGGCACAACCTGCTGAACCCGGCGGCGCCGATCGAGGCCGACCACCGTTTCGTGCCGCACGCGGTGTTCACCTCGCCGCCGGTGGCGTCGGTGGGGATCACCGAGGAGGAGGCCCGTGCGAAGGGCCTGAGGTACGTCACCGCGAAGCAGGACTACGCGGGCATCGCGTACGGCTGGGCGATGGAGGACACCACCGGGTTCGCGAAGCTGATCGCCGACCCGGCCTCCGGTCAGCTACTGGGCGCGCACATCATCGGCCCGCAGGCGGCGACGGTGATCCAGCCACTGATCCAGGCGATGAGCTTCGGCCTGGACGCCCACACCATGGCCCGTGGCCAGTACTGGATCCACCCGGCGATGCCGGAGCTGGTGGAGAACGCACTGCTGAACCTGCCACTGGACACTACCTCGGATGCCCTCTGACTGTCCTCAATGGTCTGTCGGGCCGCACCCCCTGCCGGACGAGCCACCGGTAGATCCGGCGACCAGCAGTGCTCCCCGCATGCCCATCCTTCCGCGCACCTGCCATCATCGCGGCATGCCCGCCACCCCGGTCACCGCAGTCCTGGTGCACAGCCCGTTCCTCGGCCCGGCGAGCCTACGTCCGCTGGCCGACGCGCTCGCGTCGCTGGGTCACCCGGCGGTACTGCTGGACCTGCGTCCGTCCGTGGTGGCGCCGCCGGTGCACCAGATGCTGCTGGGCGCGTTCGCCGACGCCATGAGCGAGGAGCTGCTCGACGGACCGGTCGTGCTGATCGGGCACAGCGGGGCCGGGCCACTGCTGCCCGCGTTCGCGGACTCGCTGGAGGAGGGCGTGGCGGGGCTGGTGTTCGTGGACGCGGGGCTGCCGACGCCCGGGCGTTCGTGGCGGGAGACGGTGCCCGCGTCGATGTACACGGAGCTGCGGGCCATGTCGCGGGAGGGGCAGCTGCCCAGGTGGCAGCGGTGGTTCCAGCCGGATCCGCTGGAGGAGCTGGTCTCGGATCCCTCGTTGCGGGCCGAGATCGCCGACGAGGCGCCCGAGGTGCCGATCGCGTTCCTCAAGGAGGAGCGTCCGGAGGTCGAGTGGGATGGACCCGCGGGCTACGTGCTGTTGTCGGCGGCGTACGACGCGGAGGTCGAGAAGGCGGAGGCACAGGGCTGGCCGGTCCGCCGTCTGGGGACGCACCACCTCGCGCCCGCGACCGACCCCGGCCCGGTGGCGCACGCCATCCTCGAAGTACTGACCGACCTGCTGTAACCCCGCGAGTCCGCCCACGCGGGGTCAGGGCTGGGTCAGGATCTCCGCGCCGTCGTCGGTGACCACCAGCGTGTGCTCGAACTGGGCGGTCCAGCTCTTGTCCTTCGTGGTGACGGTCCAGCCGTCGGACCAGATGTCGTAGTCGATGCCGCCCAGGGTGATCATCGGCTCGATGGTGAAGGTCATGCCCTTCTCGATGACCGTGTCGACCTTCGGCTCCTCGTAGTGCAGGATCACCAGGCCGCTGTGGAAGGACCTGGCGATGCCGTGGCCGGTGAAGTCCCTGACCACCCCGTAGTCGAACCGCTTGGCGTACGCCTCGATCACGCGGCCGATCACGTTCAGCGCGCGCCCTGGTTTGACCGCCTTGATCGCCCGCATGGTCGCCTCGTGGGTGCGCTCCACCAGCAGGCGCGCCTCCTCGTCGACGTCACCGGCGAGGAAGGTCGCGTTGGTGTCGCCGTGCACGCCGCCGATGAACGCCGTCACGTCGATGTTGACGATGTCGCCGTCCTCGACGCGGGTGGTGTCCGGGATGCCGTGGCAGATCACCTCGTTGAGCGACGTGCAGCACGACTTCGGGAAGTGGCGGTAACCCAGCGTCGACGGGTACGCGTGGTGGTCGAGCAGGAACTCGTGCACCACCGCGTCGATGTCGTCGGTCATCGCGCCGGGCTTGACGGCCTTGCCGCCCTCCTGCAGGGCCTGCGCCGCGATCCGGCCAGCGACCCGCATGGCCTCGATCGTCTCGTCGGTCTGCACCCACGGGTCGGTGTTCCGCGCGGGCGCCGGCTTGTCGACGTACTCCGGCCGCGGGATGGACGACGGGACCTGGCGACGCGGTGACTGGACACCGGGCTTCAGTGGCGCGCGAACGGGCATGCACCCACCCTAAGACAGGCCCGACAGGAACCGGGCCGCGGCTGCCACCGCCTTGCTCGACACCTCCGCGCCCGTGAGCAGCACCGCGAACGCCAGATCGCCGCGGTACCCGACGAACCAGCCGTGCGAGTGCGTCCCGTCGCCGAACTGGGCCGTGCCGGTCTTGCCTGCCAGGCCGGGGAACGCCGCCAGCGCGGGGGTGATCCGGACCATCTCCCGCATCATCCCCCGCACCCCGTCCAGTACCTGCGGTGACACCGGCTCGACCTGCGTGTCCGCCTCCGTCGTGGCGCCGCGCAGCAGCGTCGGCGTCGGCATCGTCCCGGTCGCGACCGTCGACGCCAGCAGCGCCATCCCGAACGGGCTCGCCACCACCTTGCCCTGCCCGAACCCGTCCTCCGCGCGCTCCACCACGTTCGACGCCGGTGGCACCGAGCCGGTCACCGTGGTCGCGCCGGGCATGACGAAGTCCACACCAAGGCCGAACCGCCTGGCGGTCTCGGTCAGCTCCGACGGGCCCATCTGCGTCGCGAGCTGCGCGAACGTCGTGTTGCACGAGAACGCGAACGCACTCGACAACGGGACAGTGCCCTTGTCGAACCTGCCGGAGTTCGGGATCTCCCGGCCATCGATGGTGATCGTCGGCGGGCAGGCGACCGGGGTCGCGCCGGTGACCTTGCCCCCGGCCAGCGCCGCGGCCGCCGTGGCGATCTTGAACGTCGAGCCCGGCGGGTAGCGGCCCATCAGGGCGATCGGGCCCTGCTTGTCGGCGGGCGCGTTCTGTGCGACCGCCAGCACCTCCCCCGTCGAGGGCTGCATCGCGACGATCATCGACGCCGTCGGCTCCGCGTTCACCGCCGCCTGCGCCGCGTTCTGCATCCCGACGCTCAGCGTGGTGGTGGCCGCCTTCGCAGGCTCGGCCGCCTTCGCGTGCAGCTCCTCGGCCTCCGCGCCGGTCGGGTCGGTGGTGATCACCCGCCAGCCCGCCTTGCCGGTCAGGTCGGCCTCGACGACCTCGCGGATGCCGGGCAGCAGCGTCGGCGCGAACGCCTTGTCGTTCGGGAGCAGCCGAGGCGCGGACGTGAACCGCACGCCGGGCAGGTCGTAGATGGCGGGCTTCACCAGGTCGTAGTCGGTCTGTCGCAGTGCGACCACCTGGTAGGGCTGCCCGGCGGGTGTCTTGTTCACGCCATCGAGGATCGACGCCTGCGTGATCGTCGCGTCGAATCCGGTCAGCGCCGTCGCGAGCGCACCGGCGACGGCCGCCACGTTCCCGGCCTTCTCCTTCTCCAGCAGCACGGAGACCACCCGGCTGGGTGCGAGCACGAGGATGCCGTCGCGGTCCAGCATCGGCGCCAGCTCCGGCTGCTGCCCCTGCATGGCGATCGCCTGCTGCTGCGCGAGCTTGGGGTGGATGACCGTCGGGCTCCAGTGGACCTGCCACTTCTCGTCCGACTCACGCAGCTCGAGGTGGCTGTCGTAGGTCCACGTCCTGCCGCCGCCGAGGTCCCAGGTGACCGAGTAGGAGACGTTCGCGGTCGAGGCGCCGTCGGCCCGGTTGACCTCCTCGACCTTCGTCCTCACCGTCTTGGGCTCAAGGGCCTCGCGCACCGAGGCCATCTGGTCCTTCGCGGAGTCCGGCGAGTCGGTCTCCATGGCCGCCGCGGCGAGGTCGCCCTTGGCGAACGCGTCGAGGAAGGCGTTCGCGGTGTCGGCGGGCTCCGGACCCGACATGGCACAACCGATGAGCGGGGTGACGAGGACGAGAACGGCCGCTAGACGGGTGACGCGCACGTCGGCGAGTATGCCGGAAGATCAGAACAGGACGGTGGCGTACTGGCCCACCCTGGTGAAGCCGATCCGTTTGTACGCCGACTGCGCGGCCACGTTGTAGGCGTTCACGTAGAGGCTGGCGGTGCGCCCGAGCCCGCGCACGAGCCGGTCCACGACGGCCGCCGTGCCGGTCGAGCCGAGGCCGTGGCCGCGCCGGTCCGGGCGCACCCACACGCCCTGGATCTGCCCGACCGCCGACGACAGCGCGCCGATCTCCGCCTTGAACACCACGTCGCCGCCCTCGAACCGGGCGAACGCCCGGCCGGCGCCGATCAGCTCGGCGACCCTGGCGCGGTAGCCAGCGCCGCCGTCACCGGCGCGGGGGTCCACGCCGACCTCCTCGATGAACATGTCGATCGCGGCGGGCAGGTAGCGATCCAGCTCGTCGGGGCGGACGGGCCGCACCAGCGGGTCCGGCGGGATGGCCGACACCTTGCCGGTCGACATCAGCGGCTGGTCGTCCCGCACCTCGCGGGCCGGGCCCCAGTCCAGTTCCAGCTCCTGCCACAGCCCCATGACCTGTTCGGCCGGGCCGACGACCGACGAGCACATGCGCCGCCTGCGCATCGCCCGGTCGGCGAACGCACGCAGCGCCGACCGGTTGCCCTGCAAGGGGATCAGGTTCGAGCCCGCGAAGCACAGCGAGTCGAGGCGGCCACCGCGGAACCCGCGTGGCTCGCAGCCCCACAGCTCACCGCCCAGCCGCCACGAATCCATGCCGAGGTTCTCGATTCGGGACGCAACCATGCAGGACGCGACCGGATCCGCCATGAGCATCGCGCGCACGGCCAGCCGATCTCGCTCGTCCAACTGCCGTGCACCTGCAAGCCGCAACACAGGTACCAGCGTGCCAGATGAACGACCGCCAAGACAGTCGAGGGCGGTGTGGCGCCGCGATGAGTTTCGCGCGCGGGGGCAGTCTGACCACCATGGGCAAACTCACGTATGGCATGGGTGTATCGGTGGATGGCTACACCGCCGACGCGCGGGGCGACATCGACTGGTCCGCCCCGGACGAAGAACTGCACCAGTACTGGAACGACGCGGCCAGGGAGATCGCACTGTCGTGCTACGGCCGCCGCCTCTACGAACTGATGTCCGCGTACTGGCCGACCGCCGACGAGGACCCGGACGCCACCCCGCTGATCACCGACTTCGCCCGCATCTGGCGCGACATGCCCAAGGTCGTGTTCTCGCAGAGCCTGGCGTCGGTCGACTGGAACTCCCGCCTGGAACGCGGTGCCGTCGTCGAGGTCGTGACCAGGCTGAAGGCGGAGACCGACGGGGTGCTGGAGGTGGGCGGCGCGACCCTCGCCGCGCCGCTCGTGCGGGCTGGCCTGGTGGACGAGTACCGGATCGCGTTGTCACCGACCGCCGTAGGCGGCGGCACGCCGTACTTCCCCGCGCTGCCGAACCGGATCCCGCTGCGGCTGGTGGAGAACCGCACCTTCCCGAGCGGTGCGGTCCTCCTGCGGTACGAGGCACAGCGCGACTGATCGGACATACCGCCCACGGCAGCGGTTCAGGAGACGGTGACCGTCGGGGCGCCCGTTTCCTCGGTCTCCCCTGCCTCCTCGGCGATGCGCATGGCTTCCTCGATGAGGGTCTCCACGATCTGGTGCTCGGGCACGGTCTTGATGACCTGCCCCTTCACGAAGATCTGCCCCTTGCCATTGCCGGACGCGACACCGAGATCGGCCTCACGAGCCTCCCCGGGCCCGTTCACCACGCACCCCATCACGGCGACCCGCAGCGGCACCTCCATGCCCTCCAGGCCCGCGGTGACCTCGTCGGCCAGCTTGTACACATCCACCTGCGCCCGCCCGCAGGACGGGCACGACACGATCTCCAGCTTGCGCGGCCGCAGGTTCAGCGACTGCAGGATCTGCGCGCCGACCTTGACCTCCTCGACAGGCGGCGCGGACAGCGACACCCGGATCGTGTCACCGATCCCCTGCCGCAGCAGCGCACCGAACGCCACCGCCGACTTGATCGTGCCCTGGAACGCCGGGCCGGCCTCGGTCACGCCGAGGTGCAGCGGGTAGTCGCACTGCTCGGCCAGGATCTCGTACGCACGCACCATGACCACCGGGTCGTTGTGCTTCACCGAGATCTTCAGGTCGTGGAAGTCGTGCTCGGCGAACAGCGACGCCTCCCACAACGCCGACTCCGCCAGCGCCTCCGGAGTCGCCTTGCCGTACTTCTTGAGCAGCCGTGGGTCCAGCGAACCGGCGTTGACCCCGATCCGGATCGGCGTCCCGTGGTCACGAGCGGCGGCCGCGATCTCACGAACCTTGTCGTCGAACTTCTTGATGTTGCCCGGGTTCACCCGCACCGCGGCGCAGCCTGCCTCGATCGCCGCGAACACGTACCTCGGCTGGAAGTGGATGTCGGCGATGACCGGGATCTGCGACTTCGCGGCGATCGCGGGCAGCGCGTCCGCGTCGTCCTGCGACGGGCACGCCACCCGCACGATGTCACAGCCCGCCGCGGTCAGCTCCGCGATCTGCTGCAACGTCGCGTTCACGTCCGCGGTCAGGGTCGTGGTCATCGACTGCACGGAAACCGGGAACTCACTGCCGACGCCGACCTTGCCGACCATCAACTGCCGAGTCTTACGCCGTTCCGCCAGTACCGGCGGCGGGGTGGCCGGCATGCCCAGCATGATGCCTTCGGTCATGGGTTCAGCCTACTGGCCTATTCGAATCGGGTTCACGATGTCCGCTGTGATGGTCAGCAACATGACGGCGCCGCCGATGACGATGAACACCATCGTCACCGCCGACAACTTGGTGTAGTCGACCGGTCCGCCCGCCGGCTTGCCACGGAGTTTGCGCAGCCAGTCGCGGATCCGCTCGTAGAACAGCACCGCGATGTGACCGCCGTCCAGCGGCAGCAGCGGGAGCAGGTTGAACACGCCGACGAAGAAGTTCAGCGTGGCCAGGAGCAGCAGGAACAGCTCCCACACGCCCGCCTCGACCGCGTCGCCGCCGATGATGCTGGCGCCGACGACGCTGACCGGGGTGTCGGGGTCACGCTCGCCGCCGCCGATGGCCTCGATGACCTTCGGGATCTTCTCCGGGAACGCCAGCAGGCCCTGCCACACGCGGACGAACATCTCGCCGGTGAACTCGACCGAGCCGCCGACCGCCGAGGCCGCCGTGTAGTGGTAGATCGGGGTGCTGGTGACGCCGATCGCACCGACCTCGACGAGCTTGTTGTCGTCGGCGCCGACGGTCGAGTCCGGCGCGACGCGCTTCACGGTCGGGATGTCGATGGTGATCGTGCGCTCGACGCCGTCGCGGACGACCACGAAGTCGTGTTCGCCGGACAGCTTCTGCACCCGCGCGACCACGTCCGTCCAGGTCGGGGTGGCCTTGCCGTCGATGCTGACGATCTCGTCGCCCTCGCGCAGCCCGGCGTCACGCGCGGGGGCCGGGTCGCCGGGGCCGCACTCCGCGTAGTCGAACGTCTTCGGGTCCTGGGTGGCCGCTGCGCAGTCGGTGCCGCTGATGACCGGGGTGCCCGCCACGTTCGGCAGGCCCATGGACACGGCCAGGAGGTACAGGATGATGAAGCCGAGGATGAAGTGCGTCACGGACCCGGCGACCATCACGACGAAGCGCTTCCACGTCGGGTAGCGCCACATCGCACGCGGCGCCTCTTCCGGGGTGACCTCGTCGAGTGCGGTCATCCCGGCGATGTCGCAGAAGCCGCCTGCCGGGATCGCCTTCAGGCCGTACTCGGTCTCGCCGCGCCGGAAGGACCAGATCTTCGGTCCGAAGCCGATGAAGTACCGCCGCACCTTCATGCCGAAGGCCTTGGCGGCCCACATGTGCCCGGCCTCGTGCAGCGCCACCGACGCGCAGATCCCGAGTGCGAACAGCACGACCCCAAAGAGCCATGTGAGCAAGTTCCGTCAGTCCTTTCCTACCCCGCCGCGAGCCAGCAGCTCACGGGCGCGGGCGCGGGCCCAGTCCTCAGCCGCGAGCACCTCGTCGACGCTGCCCGGCTCACGGTGCCAGTCGTGCGCGTCGTCGAGGACGTGCTCGACAGTGTCCACAATCGCGGTGAAGGCCGTGTGTTCTTCCACGAAGGCCGCGACGGCTTCCTCGTTCGCGGCGTTGTAGACCGCGGGCAGGCAACCGCCTGCCGTGCCTGCCTGGCGGGCGAGCCGCACGGCGGGGAACGTCTCGTCGTCGAGCGGCTCGAACGTCCACGCGGTCGGCTCGGCGAACGTCACCGGCCTTGTCGCGTCCGGCACCCGCGCAGGCCAGCCCAGCGCCAGCGCGATGGGCAGCCGCATGTCCGGCGGGCTGGCCTGCGCGAGCGTGGAGCCGTCGGTGAAGGTCACCATCGAGTGGATCATCGACTGCGGGTGGACGACCACGTCGATGCGGTCGTACGGGACGCCGAACAGCAGATGCGCCTCGATCAGCTCGAGGCCCTTGTTGACGAGCGTGGCCGAGTTGATCGTGATGACCGGCCCCATGGCCCAGGTCGGGTGCGCCATGGCGTCGGTGACCCCGACCTCGGCGAGGTCCGCGCGCCGCCTGCCGCGGAACGGGCCGCCCGACGCGGTCAGCACCAGCCGCGCCACCTCGTGCGACTCACCGCCGCGCAGGCACTGCGCGATGGCCGAGTGCTCCGAGTCGACCGGCACGATCTGCCCCGGCTTGGCGGCCTTCAGCACCAGCGGACCGCCCGCGATCAGCGACTCCTTGTTCGCGAGCGCGAGCGTGGCGCCCGTGCCGAGGGCGCTGAGCGTCGGCGCGAGGCCCCGGGAGCCGGTGATGGCGTTGAGGACGATGTCGGCGGGCGTGCTCGCGATCAGGTCGGTGACCGCGTCCGGGCCCGCGAGGATGCGCGGCATCTCGAACTCGCCCCGGTCGTAGCCGCGCTTCTGTGCCTCGGCGTAGATCGCGAGCTGCACGTCCTCAGCGGCGGTCGCCTTGGACACGGCGACGGTGCGGACCCGGTGGGTGAGTGCCTGGGCGGCCAGCGCGGCCGGATCCGCGCCACCGGCCGCGACGCCGACGACGTCGAACCTGCCGGGAGCGGCCGCGACGACGTCCAGGGCCTGGACGCCGACCGAGCCCGTGGAGCCCAGTACGAGCACGGTGCGTTCGTTCATCACACTCATTGTCCCCGATGCCCTCGAACACGCCGGTCCGGGGCGTTGTGGGAACATGAGCGCGCGCACGGACGAACGCTGAGGAGGGGACGTGGCAGGCTCACAGCTGGTGAAGCGGCCGAAGAACGAGGTCGACCCGCACGAAGAGCCCTCCGCCGAGTGGGGCTGGCACGGCCGGTTCCCCCGTGGCCGTGAGATCGCGGGCTGGATCACCACGATCTCGATGTTCGCGATGGCCTTCATCGGCAACCACGTCGCCGAGACCGAGCGCCTGTGGCTGCTGGGCATCGGCGCGTTCCTCGCGATCGCCCTGATCTGGTCCCGCGTGCGGCAGCGCACCGCCTGGCAGCGCTGACCCCTTTCGGGGCGTTGAGCCTGAATCCACCGGTTGCGGTTTGCCTCCGGCGGCTCCTCGCCAGAGTCTCTGGGATGGTCAAGGGGCGGTTCCAGCGTGTGGCGCGGGTTTGTGTTGTCGATGCCGTGCGGTGCCACGAAAGCCGCTATCGGGACGTTCAACGCCCTGATAGGCGCTTTCGGGACATCGCGCCTGGCCACCACTGACGGGGACGCCGCTCGCCCGATCCGTTGGTCGGGGCCGCTCTGTCTACTCCTGGTGGGCTCTTCCGGCCGTGATCGCCGCGTGGAAACTGACCCACGCATGCCCGTTCACGGTCAGCATGCCGCCGTCCCGATCTTTGGTGTCGCGGATCACGGTGCCGTCGGCAAGCAACGCGACCTCAACACACGAGCCGTTACTGGCGGAGTAGCTGCTGATGCGCCAGCGGAGCTGGCTGGGGTCCACCCGAACCATCGCAGCCACCTTCTCTCCTCACCTACTCATCGATACTGCTTGACCAGCTTAGCGATCAGCTTGCGGGAGGCGTCAGGGTCTTCCGCGACGATTCGCAACCGTTGGTAGGCGGCGGCGTATTCCTGGATGACCTTGAGGTCTTCGGGATATGTCGCTCCACCGAAGTCGTCCAAGTACAGCATGGTGCCTCGGTCGGGCAGCTTCAGCAGGACGAACCGCGCGCCCGCGATGAACGACTCGTCGTGGTTGGGCGTCGGCCTGGGGCGGAACGGGAGAACCCGGACGGTGACGTTCGGTAGCTCACTGACGTCCAGCAGGTGTTTCAGTTGCGCCGCCATGATCGTGTCGTCGCCGATCACCCGGTGCAGCGTCGCCTCGTGCAGGATGACCTCGACCTGAGCGGGCGGCGGGTCGGTGCGGGTGAGGATGCGCTGGCGACCCATCCGCAGGTCAACGCGCTTGCCGACTTCCTGCGCGCCCGCCAAGGGCGCGCCAGCCTGGAGGATGGCCCGCGCGTAGTCGGCGGTCTGGAACAGGCCGGGTATCGGCTCGTTCTCATACACCGCGATCTCGCTGGCTTCGGCCTCCAGCACGAGGTAGCGGGTGAACCAGTTAGGCGCGGCGTCGCGGTAGCTGGCGCTGCGCCGACGTCGGCCGCGCGGTTTGGGCACCGACGCAAGCCGCAGCGCTTCGGCGGAGTCCGCGTCACTGGCCCCGTAGAGGTCGAGCAACACCGTAACCGTCTCGGGCTGGATCGCCTGCTTGCCGTTCTCGATACGGCTCATGCTGGCGGACGACACCTCGATGTGACGGCGCGCGACATCGGCGGTGAGGTCTGCGCCTTCGCGCAGTTCGCGCAGCAGGATGCCCAGCTGGATCTGAGCTACGACCGGGTCGTCCACGGACATGCCGTACATCCTCCAGGTCGGGGGCCAGGGAGAGCAGCCCGACCCGTGATGACAAGGCGTAATTACCAGATTCATCCGTTTGGACACGCCTTACGACGGAAGTTCCATCGTAAGATACATGGAAGATTCTCAAAGGAGATCCGTTGGATTCCGCTGTTAAGCGGAATCCAACGGCCGCGAAGCGGTGAGACCGCCCGGGAGAGGGTGAATGGGATGACGGAGCGCCTGGACCAGGGCCGAGTGGTCGGCTACACGGACGTCAGTCCCGAATGGTTCGCTCCGCAAGCTCCGCTCACTACGCGTGAACGGGTTGTGCGCGTGCTGCCGGGCTACTTCACGGGCGTGCCGCACGCCGTCGCGGACCCACCCGGTCCAGTCTGGTACTTCCGGGGCGTACCGATCCTGTGGTCGCTGTGTGTCAGGCCGCTCGACGCCACTGGCGAGGCGAGGCGTCGCCCGCACTGCGCGGCCTGCGAGCGGTTGGCGTACCAAATGACGGCCGACGAGGGTGACTGATGACCAGCCCCGGCTGACGCAAAGCCGAAGCACAACCGCCAGCAACCCCAACTGGGAGCGTAATTGCATGACTACAGCCCGACAGATGAATGACCACGAGGTGCCGCCGCCGGAAGCGCTGCGCGCCGCGATGGTCGACCGGCTCCGCGAGATGGGAGCGGTGCGCAGCGACCAGGTCGCCATGGCGATCGGCACGGTGCCCCGCCACCTCTTCGCACCCAATGAGTCGTTGACCGACGCCTACACCGCCACCAGCACCCTGGAGACCAAGCGCGACGAGCAAGGCGTGGCCGTGAGCACGGTGTCGGCCGCCCACATCCAGGCGATGATGCTGGAGCAGGCACAGGTCGAGCCAGGGATGCGGGTACTGGAGATCGGCTCGGGCGGCTACAACGCGGCGCTATTGGCCGAGCTGGTCGGGCCGTCCGGCGAAGTCACCACGGTCGACATCGACCCGGACGTCGTCGACCGCGCCCGTGATTGCCTCCGCGCGGCGGGCTACGAACGGGTGAACGCGGTGCTCGCCGACGCCGAGGAGGGCGTGCCCGCGCACGCACCCTACGACCGTGTGATCGTCACCGCCGGGGCGTGGGACATCCCGCCGGCCTGGTGGGACCAGCTCACCGGCGACGGCCTGATGGTGGTACCGCTGCGGATGCGAGGGCTGACCCGCAACATCGTGTTCGCCCGCGACGGTGATCGGCTTGTCAGCAGGGAGTACGAGCTGAGCACGTTCGTGGCGATGCGCGGAGTCGGAGCCCCCGACGAGCGGCTGCTCCAGCTCGACGGCGACGACGTCAAGCTCCGGCTCGACGGCAACCACCCGGTGGACGTCGAGAGGCTGCGTGCAGCACTGGCCCAGCCGAGGATCGAGGCGTGGTCCGGGATCACCGCCGCGGGCGACGGCCGATTCGACGGTCTGAACCTGTGGTGGGCGCTGCACTTGCCCGAGTTCGCCGTGATCGACGCGAAGAAGACCGCCGTGGAACGTGGGGTCGTCGCCCACGCCTGGCCGCTGGGCGTGCCGGCCGTGGTGGGCGCGGACAGCATCGCCTACCTCGGTCTGCGAGGCGTCACCCCGGACCGTTCGACGTGCGAGTACGGCGTGTACGGGCACGGCCCGAACGCCAGAACGCTCATCGACCGCGCCATCCAGCTCATCAGGTCCTGGGACGGCAGCAGCCTGGATGCACGGTTCACGGCCTACCCGGCAGGCACCCCGGACGACCAGCTCCCAGCGGGGCTGGTCCTGGACAAGCGACACACCCGTGTCGTCCTGTCCTGGCCCGGCCCCGAGGGGCGGGCGGAAGAAGCGGGCAGCACTGAGTGACGCCCGCCGGAAGCACACCACAAGTGAGGAGTTATCGGTGACAGTCCAGATGGACCAGTGGGCGGCGACCCCGATCACTGGCGGCGAGTTCGACCTCGACATCAGCATCGTCGAGTCCGGCCCGGTGATCGACGAGCTGATCCGCCTTACCGACGACAACTGCGGCAGCACCTGCGAGAGCGCCTGCAACTCCTGCCCGTAGGGCGCGGTTGTCCGTCCGGTGTCTGTCCCGGCGACCACCCACGCCGGGACAGACACCCGCCGACGTGATCGTCCAAGAGGCGGTGCGTGCTGTTGACGCTTACGTCGCGTCGGACGTTCTGCGCGATCCTCGATGCCGCGCGAGCATCACCGACTCGAGCCGACGCACGCTCTCCGAGACGATCGACTCATCCGGGCTGCGCCGCGAAACCATGCCCGACGACCTCCGCAACGATCTTCCGGAGTCAGCCAGGTGCAGCGAGACGCACCTGAAACGACATCTCGCCGACCAGACCCGCCTTGATGACGACGACCCGTAGGCATTGCAGACGACCAAGGGCCCGGCCGCCCTTCTTCATGCCTCGGGGTGGTGTCGGATACTGCGGAGGATGGCGTGGGCGAGAGCTTGGCCTCAGGTCCGCGGGAAACTTCTGGCGACAATTTCTACCACCTGGTAGATAATTGTGAGAGCGCTTCCATACTCGCGGGCACAGACAGGGGAGATCTGTCATGAGCAAGGTTTCGGTACAGCTGTACTCCGTCCGTGAGGCGTTCGCCGCTGATCCGGGCGGCACGCTCGCCAGGCTGGCGGGCATCGGGTTCACCCAGGTCGAGCCGTTCGGGCTGGCCGAGAGCGCGGCCGTGCTGCGCTCCGCGCTCGGCGACCACGGGCTGACCGCGCCAACCGCGCACGCCAAGCTGATCGGCGTCGACCAGGACGAGGTGTTCGCCGCCGCCACGGCGTGCGGCGTCCAGACCGTCATCGACCCGTTCGTGCCCGACGAGCAGTGGCGCACCGAGGCCGACGTCGCCGCGACGGCCACCGCACTCAACGCCGCCGCCAAGCGCGCCGCCGACCACGGGCTCACCGTCGGCTATCACAACCACTGGTGGGAGCTGCGGAACAGGTTCGGCGACCGTTCCGCGTTCGAGGTGTTCGCCGGCCTGCTCGACCCGGAGCTGGTGCTCGAGGTCGACACGTACTGGGCCGCCGCGGGTGGGGCCGACGTGCCCGCACTCCTGACCGCGCTGGGCGAGCGGGTCACTGCGCTGCACGTCAAGGACGGCGACCTCGCCACCGACGCGTCCGGCCAGGTGCCCGCCGGGCAGGGCCGCGTCCCGGTCGGCGACGTGCTCGCCGCCGCGCCTGCGGCCCTGCGCGTCATCGAGTTCGACGCCTACGCGGGCGACATCTTCGAAGGGCTCGCCGCGAGCCACACCTACGTCACCGGCATCGCGTGATGAGCGGCGGACCCGTCGGCGTCGGCATCATCGGCGCCGGCGTCATCAGCGACACCTACCTCGAGAACCTCACGTCGTTCCCGGACCTCCGGGTGCTGCGGATCGCCGACCTCGACACCGAACGCGCGGCCGCACAGGCGGCCAAGCACGGCGTCCCGGAGTCCGGCACGACGGCCGAGCTGCTGGCCGACCCCGACGTCGAGCTGGTCGTGAACCTCACGATCCCGGTCGCGCACGTGGAGGTCGGCCTCGCCGCGCTCGACGCAGGCAAGCACGTGTGGGCCGAGAAACCCCTCGCGCTCGACCGCGCGTCCGCCCGCAAGCTGCTCGACCGGGCCCGCGACCAGGGCCTTCGCATGGCGAGCGCACCGGACACCGTGCTCGGCGCAGGCCTGCAGACCGCACGCCGCGTCCTCGACGATGGCCGCATCGGTGAGCCGAGGACCGCGCTCGCGATGTTCCAGACGCCGGGCCCGGAAAGCTGGCACCCGGCGCCGGAGTTCCTGTTCCAGACGGGTGGCGGGCCGCTGCTCGACATGGGCCCGTACTACCTGACCGAGCTGGTGCAGCTGCTCGGCCCGATCCGCCGCGTCACCGGCGCGGGTGGCCGCAACCGCGGGACCAGGGTCATCGGCTCCGGCCCCCGGGCGGGCACGGAGTTCGCGGTCACGGTACCGACGACGATCACCGCGCTGGTCGACTTCGAGCGCGGCGGGTCGGCGCAGGTGGTGCTGAGCTTCGACTCCGCACTGCACCGCACGCTGCTGGAGGTCACCGGCACGCTCGGCGCGGTGGTGGTCCCGGACCCGAACCGGTTCGACGGGCCGACGCTGGTGCACACGCTCGGCAGCACGGAGCTGACCGAGCTGCCCGCCGTCGGCCACGACGCCTCACGCGGCACGGGCGCGCTGGAGCTGGCGCGCGCGATCCGCGCCGGGGTGCCGGAGCGGGCCTCGGGTGAGCTGGCCTACCACGTGCTCGACGCGATGCTCGCCATCGAGGAGTCGATCGCCGCAGGCGAGCCGGTGCCGGTGGAGAGCACGGCCGAGGTGCCACCCGCACTGCCCGCGGACTGGGATCCACACGCCGCCACCCTCTAGAGGGGCTTGACCAGCACGCTGTTCAGGTAATGGCGCAACGCGCCGACGAGGTCGACGTCGTCCGGGGCGGTGAGCCACTGCACCTGCAACCCGTCCATGAGGGCGACGAAGATGAGCGCCGCGGCGGCGGGGTCGACGCCGTCGCGGAGCTCCCCCTGCTCGGCGAGCACCCGGAACGACTCGAACGTGGACTCGCGGGCGAGCCGGTAGTGCCGCACGAAGTAGTCGTGCGCCGGGTGGTCCGCCGCGACGGCCTCCGCCGCGAGCCGCGAGTACAGGTCGACGATCCCGGGATGGGTGACGTTGTGCTCGGCGAGCGCGACGAAGTGCCGCAGCACATCCAGCCCGGGCGGCGCGTCGAGCTGCTCCCGCTTGGCGTCGTCGGCGTCGCGGCGCTCCAGGACGGCGGCGAGCAGGGCCTCCTTGGTCGGGAAGTAGTACAGCAGCCCGGCGTGCGTGATCCCGGCGCGCTTGGCCACCTCACGCAGCGACGAGCCGTGGTACCCGGCCTCCCCGTACACGGTGACGGCCGCCGTGAGGATGTCCTCCCGGCGGATCCGGCCCTTGGGGTAACCCCCGCCCTCGGCGGCTCGCACGCGCCCATCATGCCGGTCAGGGCAGTACCGACCGCACCGCCTCCTCGGTGCGGGCGACCACCGTGGTGCCGTCGTCGGCGGTGATGATCGGGCGCTGGATGAGCTTCGGGTGGGCCGCAAGCGCCTCGATCCACCGCGCCCGGTCGGCGGGGGTGCGGGTCCAGGTCTTCAGGCCGAGCTCCTTGGCGACCGGCTCGGTCGTGCGCGTGATGTCCCACGGCTCGAGGCCGAGGCGCTTCAGGACCGCCGTGAGCTCTGCCATCGTCGGCGGGTCCTCAAGGTAACGGCGCACGGTGTAGCCCGCGCCAGCCGCGTCCAGCACGGACAGCGCGGACCGGCACTTCGAACAGGCGGGGTTGACCCAGATCTCCATCTCACATCTCCGGCCGTCGGGGCGTCTACGGGGCATGAACGTATACGTGGAGACGGGCAGGATCACGCACACCGTCCTGGACTCCCCGATCGACGACCTCACGGTGATCGCCGACGGCGGAGTGGTGACCGGGCTCTACTTCCCCGACCACTGGGGCCGCCCCGACCCGGAGAAGGGTGACCGCGACGACGCCGCCTTCGCCGAGGTCGCGCGGCAGCTCGGCGAGTACTTCGCCGGTACACGCACCTCGTTCGACGTGCCGATGCGTGCCGACGGCGACGACTTCCAGCGGGCCGTGTGGGCGGAGATCGCGAAGGTGCCGCTCGGCGAGACCACCACGTACGGCGACATCGCCACTACACTGGGTGCGCAGGCGCGCGATGTCGGCGCGGCGGTGGGCCGCAACCCGCTGTGCGTGCTGGTGCCGTGCCATCGCGTCGTCGGCAGGGACGGGAAGCTCACCGGATACGCGGGAGGCTTGCGGCGCAAGCGTTTCCTGCTCGATCTGGAGGACTGGGGTCAGCTGTGGTGAGCAGTGAGCCTGGCAGTCAAGCGATTTATTAGCGACTAGTAAGCGCTCGCCGCTACCGTCCGGGAAGTGAACAGGCTCGTGCTCGCGGCGGCGTTGATGCTGGCCGGACTGGTCGTTGTACTCGGCGCTATCGTGCTGGTGCGCCCCAGCCACGTCGAGGTCGAGGTGAGCGGGGCGGCCATGGCACCCACGCTCGAGGACGGCGACCTGGTTGCCGTCGAGAGTGGGGCGACGCCACGGCGCGGTGACATGGTCGCGTTCGACGGGACTGCGCTGCCGACCGGGTCACCGGGGCTGCTCGTGCTGCGTGTCATGGGTGTCGGCGGGGACGAGCTCGAGTACCGGGACGGCAAGCTGACCCTCAACGGCAAGCCGTTAGCCGAGACCTACGCCAACGGCCGCGGCCGGAACGACTTCGCACTGACCGTGCCCGACGGCACCGTCTTCCTCGCGGGCGACGCACGTGACGACGCCGAGGACTCCCGCATGTTCGCCCACCACGATGGGCACGGTGCGGTGCCCGTCGACGCCGTCGAGGGTCGCGTCGTCGGTGTCAACGGCACGCTCCTCGACAGCGGCAGCCACACGTGGCTCATCTGGGTGATGTGCGGCGCGGTCGTCGCGCTCGGCGGGCTCGGCTGGCTCCTCGTCGGCCTGCACCGGAGGACGGCGATCCCGGCCCTTCCCGCCGACTAGCAGTCGCTCCCGCAGGTCTGTCAGCCCTCGGCGGCGAGCTGGCCGCAGGCGGCGGCGATCTCCTGGCCACGCGTGTCGCGCACGGTGCAGGCGACACCGCCTTCGTTGACGCGGCGCACGAACTCACGCTCGACGTCCTTGGGCGACGCGTCCCACTGCGATCCCGGCGTCGGGTTCAGCGGGATCACGTTCACGTGCACCAGCTGCGCCAAGTGCTTGCGCAGCCGCTTCGCCAGCAGGTCAGCCCGCCAGGGCTGGTCGTTGACATCCCGGATCAGCGCGTACTCGATCGACACCCGGCGGCCGGAAGTGTCGGCGTAGTACCGCGCGGCTTCGAGGACCTCGTCCACCGACCACCGCGTGTTCACCGGCACCAGCGTGTCACGCAGCTCGTCGTCCGGCGTGTGCAGTGACACCGCCAGCCGCACCTGCATCCGCTCGTCCGCGAGCTTGCGGATCGCGGGCGCGAGGCCGACCGTCGAGACCGTCACCGAACGCTGCGAGATGCCAAGACCCGACGGCGCGGGCTCGGTGATCCGGCGGACGGCGGCGACGACACGCTTGTAGTTGGCGAGCGGCTCACCCATGCCCATGAACACGATGTTGGACAGCCTGCCGGGTTCGCCCACCTCGCCGTCGCGCATGGCGGCGGCAGCGGTGCGGACCTGGTCGACTATCTCCGCCGTCGACAGGTTGCGCATGAGGCCACCCTGGCCGGTCGCGCAGAACGGGCACGCCATGCCGCAGCCGGCCTGGCTCGACACGCACAGGGTGGTGCGGTCCGTGTACCGCATGAGCACGCTCTCGATCAGCGTGCCGTCGTGCGCGCGCCACAGCGTCTTGCGCGTGGTGCCGTCGTCACAGCTCACGTGCTTGACGACGGACAGCAGCGGCGGCAGCAACGCGTCGGCCAGCTGCGCGCGGGAGGCCGAGGGGATGTCGGTCATCGCGGCGGGGTCGGCGGTCAGCCTGCCGAAGTAGTGGTTCGACAGCTGGTTGGCGCGGAACGGTTTCTCTCCAAGCTCGGTCACGGCGGCACGCCGCTCGTCGGTGGAGAGGTCGGCGAGGTGACGGGGGGGAAGGCCGCGCTTGGGCGCGTCGAAGACAAGAGGCAATGCGGTCATGGCCCCTCCAGTGTCCCACGTCCACCGAACAGCCCTGGTCAGAGGCCAAGTTCCGCCCGAACGTTGCATCACGATAGTTTCCGATATATCGTAAACGTATCGCGATACCACGCGATGCATCTACAGGAGGAACCAGATCATGAGACACGACCACCACTTCAGGGGCGACCCGGGCGTCTTCGGCGACCCCCGTACCCACTTCCACCCGGCCGACGCACGCGGAGGCGTGCCCTTCCCGCCGTTCCCACCGATCCCGCCCACTCCGCCAGGCCCCGGCGGCCCGTTCGGCCCCGGTTTCCCCGGCTTCGGAGGCTTCCCCGACCCCGAACGCCTCAGGCGCCGTGCCGGCCGAGGCCACGACCGGCACGGCAGAGGCCGTCGCTCACGGCGCGGCGACATCCGCACCGCGATCCTCGCGCTGCTCAAGGAAAGGTCCATGCACGGCTACGAGATGATCCAGGAGATCAAGGAGCGCAGCGGCGACCTGTGGCGACCCAGCCCGGGCTCGGTCTACCCGACGCTCCAGCTCCTCGCCGACGAGGGCCTGATCAACGACGAAGGCCAGGGCTCGCGGCGCCTGTACGCGCTCACCGAGGAAGGCCGCACGACCGCGGAGGCGATCCAGACCCCGCCGTGGGAGGAGATCGCCCGCGACGCCGACCCAAGGGACATCAACCTGCGGGACGCGATCGGCCAGCTCATGGGCGCGACCATGCAGGTCGTCCAGGCCGCGAACGACGAGCAGAAGCGACGTGCCGTCGAGGTACTCAACACCGCGCGACGCGAGCTGTACGGCATCTTGGGCGAAGCCCCCGCACCAGACGAGGACACCGACCCCGACGAGGACTAACTCGGCGCAGCGCGCATCTTGGCATTGGCGCGGAACTGTTCGAGCGTCGCCACTAACAGGTCACGAGCTGCATCGTCCTCAACGGCGGCCGACCAGAGCATGTCGGTGAGTTGGGTGTAGGTGGCGACCTCGTCTGGGTCGACGACCGTGGACTCCGCGGTTACGAGTTCGATCTCCACGACGTCGTCGACGATCCAGTACCCGTGCATGAGCATGTATGGCAGCCGCACGCCGACCGGCAGGATGCCGAGCCGGATACGCGGAGTGCCGATCGTCGCCAACAAGCGAGAGACCTGGCCGGCCATCACGTCAGGCGGCGCGACCGGGTGAAGCAACGCCGATTCCGTCATCAGCAACTCGATCGTCCGGTCGCCCTCGTACAGCACCTGCTGACGTCGCATGCGTACTCGGACCGCCTCCGGGAGGTCCTGCCCACCGCCGTGGAGGTTGGCGTGTGCCAGGAGCGCGGCCCGCGCGTAGTCGGCGGTCTGGATCAGGCCCGGTACGACGCCGACGTCGACCGCACGGATGACCTTGGCCCGCGCCTCGCGGGCGACCGAGTCCTCTTGACGACGCAGATGCCCGCCGCGGACAGCTTCCTTCCACGTGACGTACTGCGCGCGCAACTCGGCCAGCGTGGTCCGGAGTTCGTCCGCGACGGGTGCCGGCAGCCCCAGCGTGGCGATCCAATGCTCGAGATCGTCATCGCTGATCGTGTGGTGACCGTTCTCGATCTTCGACAGCTTCGGTGTGTTCCAGCGAAGGCGGGCAGCGAACTCCTTGCCGTTGAGGCCGGTGTCCTCACGCAGCTGACGCAGGCGTGCGCCGAACTCTGCCCTCTGTCGTTCGAACCTCGTCGGCACCGCACCCTCATCTGGTCAACCGGAACACCTCGAATGCGATCGCATCCTCCCACGCCCGGTCGCGAATTTCGCGAAACCGGTCGAGGGTGGTTCCGTCGGTGACGACGTCGGCATGGGTAAACCCGTCCGGGCCGAAGTGCATCAGCGCAGCCCAAGCGTCGCGCTCGTCAGCGTCGAACAGCCAGAAGTCGTCCATCGGAAGGTCGAGCTCTCGGGCTCGCGCGGCGGGCAGTATGCGGACGTCTTCACCAGCCGCGACGTTCGCTGCGGTGAAGCTCAGCTCGAACCGCAGGTAGTCAGTCAGGGGATCAGTGAGCACTCTGACTCGCCCGTACCGGCGGCCGGTCGCTGCGCCACGGCGGATGTCGGCGTACCAGCCGTCCATGAACGAGAGGTCAGGTTCTTCGCCGGCGAGGAACTGCCGTAGCGCAGGCTGTTCATACGGCTCCCTGTAGACGCCCTGCGTCTCCCACCGCCAGGCGGTGCGCCGGAAGCTGTGCAGCGCTCGGGCCCAGGCCTCACCGCTCAGCCGGTCAGGCATTGCCCTGCGGCGCGAAACGGAGGAGCGCGGCGGGGATCTCGACGGCCGTCTCATGGTCGGGAAGGCCGCGGGCCCGGAGCGTGGCGATCGCCTCGGGGTCGGTGATCTTCTCGCCCTGCACGACGTAGGTGCCCCTGTCCGTGAGGTACAGGTTCGGACAGTTGCCGCCGCCGCTGGTCGTGCCGAGGAACTCGAGCTTCATGGTCTCTCCTGATGGTACGGGCCTGACCTGCGGTTGCATTCAATCGTGCGCAGAGTTAGCCGCAGTGCCCCAATCGAGGGATCTTTTGGTCAGTATATCGCGAAATCTTGACTTGATTTCGCGAAATATACAACACTTGTGCTCGTGACCACGGCAACCGACACTCCACTCGCCCACGACCGCGAAGTCCCGGCCACGTCCTCGGGCTACGTGATCCCATACGCGTCCGACAGCATCCACGACGGCACAATGAGAATCGCGAGGAACGTGGCAGAACGCGGTGACACCGACACACGGTGGCGGTTGTGACCCTGACCGACCCCAGCCCTGCTGTGCGGGGCCTGATCCAGGCGGTGCGCGATCGCGGCTGGGCGATCCACCGGTGGGCGCCGGGTGCCAATCAGGCACCCGACATCGTGGGCGCCGTGTGGATGTGGGAAGACGGTGCCGCAGACGTCGTGGTCATCCGCAGTCACCTGATGGGCAGCGCATACCGGGCCATGCCATGCGCAGACTGCTGGGCACCAGCGGCCGTCACGATCTGGGACATGGCACCACCCGAAGAGGTTCTCCGCGACGTGCTCAGCTGGGAGCCCCACAGCGAGGAACGGCAACAACGGGAAGCCGTGCGTCCCCCTCCCGGGCTGGTGCTGCCGCCCGCAGCCCGCCAGCAACTCACCCAGCACATCGACCTGCCACACGCCCCCCGACCGATCGTGGTCCCACCCATGACCACCTTCGGGACGTGACGGCACCCCAGCCACTCACCACCGCCGATCCGCACCATTCGTCAGGACGCGACCAACACTCCTAAGTGCGGGGAGGCGGACTGGCAACGATCAGCCCGGCTGGCTTTTTCCTGGTCAGGACTCGGTAGCCGACCGGGAACTCGAGTCCTGGCACGTCACGGGCCGCTCTGTCCGCCACGCGTGACGAGAACTCGATCCGCAGTACGGACTCCAGGCTCGGCCGGTCCGCGAAGCGCCACCGTGTCTCGACGGTTCTCGAGACGAACCCCATCCGCTCGAAGAACCTGTCGACCTCGACCGGGTCGTAGTCCGGCAGGTCGGCGCGCATCCAGTCGCCGTAGGGGCCGCATCGCGCGTCCAGGTCGACGATCACCAGCACGCCGCCGGGGCGGAGCACACGCTCGGTCTCGGCTAGCCCTTGTTCGCAGCCAGGGCCGAAGAAGTACGCGGTCCGCGCATGCGCCACGTCCACGCTCGCGTCCGGCAGCGGCAACCGCTGCGCCGACCCCGTCAGCACCTCCACCGAGGGCAGCAGGGTCACCCGGTCCTTCGCCAGGCGGACCAGCGGTTCGTGCGGCTCCACCCCCGTCACGTGCCGTGCGGTCGCCGCGAACCTCGGCAGGTGGAAACCGGTGCCGCAGCCGATGTCCAGCACGTCGCGGCCCGCCCAGTCGGCGACCGCGCCCAGGACACGCCAGATGTCGTCGTGCACGTCCTGCGCCCGGTTCTCGACCTCGTAGACCTCCGGCCAGTGCCAGATGTTCGGGCTCGGCAACGTCTCGGCCCCACGACGAACGGCTGCTAGGCGCGCACGAGCGCGCGACACCAGTCCCACACCATCCAGCAATACCATCGGTCAGCCGCTGATGAACAGGCTCAGCAGCAACCAGGACACCACCGCGGACGGAAGCAGCGAGTCGAGCCGATCCATCAGCCCGCCATGGCCGGGCAGCAGCGTGCCCATGTCCTTGATCCCCAGGTCCCGCTTGATCAGCGACTCCACCAGGTCACCGACGGTCGCCGTGCACACGAGCGCGGCGCCGAACAACGCGCCCTGCCACCACTGACCGTCCAGCATCAACGTCACGGCGAGCGTGCCAGCGACGACCCCGAAGACCATCGAGCCGATGAAGCCCTCCCAGGACTTCTTCGGGCTGATCGTCGGGGCCATCGGGTGCCTGCCGAGCTTCGCGCCGGTCGTGTAGCCGCCGACGTCGTTGCACACCACCACGATGAGGAAGCACAGCACGCGTGCCGCGCCGTCCTCCGCCAGCACCAGCATCGCCGCGAACGACGCGAACAGCGGCACGTACGCGGCGGTCAGGATCGACGAGCTCACGTCCCTCAGGTAGTTCGCGGCACCGCCGCGGAACCGCCACACCAGGCAGGCGAGGATCGTCACGACGAACGCCGCGAGCAGCCCGTCGCGGCCGAACGGCCACGACAGCCAGACCATCGCCTGGCCGCCGATGAGCACCGGCCACAGCGTGACGCGGATGTCCGCACCACGCTTCAGCGCACCCACCAGCTCGTAGGTGCCCACGGCGACCGCGACCGCGACGATCCCGACGAAGATCTGCCGCACGGTCAGCAGCGACACCAGGACCGCCGCGCCGAGCAACACGCCGACGGCGATCGCGGCAGGCAGGTTGCGCCCGGTTTTCGGGGTGGGCACCTGCTCGGCCCCGTCGCCGGTCGTCACACGGTTCTCCTCGACGGGTCCTGACCCGGTGGATGCGCTGATCATGTCCATGTACCGGGCTCAGACCTCGAGCAGTTCGGCTTCCTTGTGCTTCACGAGCTCGTCCACGCTGGAGACGTACTTGTCGGTGAGGTTCTGCAGCTCCTTCTCGGCGCGCGACACGTCGTCCTCACCGGCCTCGCCGTCCTTCGCGATGCGGTGCAGCTCCTCGTTCGCCTTGCGGCGGATGCTGCGGATGGCGACCTTGGCGTCCTCGCCCTTCGCCTTCGCCACCTTCACCATCTCCTTGCGGCGCTCCTCGGTGAGCTGAGGAATGACCACCCGGATGAGCGCGCCGTCGTTGCTCGGGTTGACCCCCAGGTCGGAGTCGCGAATCGCCTTCTCGATGGCGGCGAGCTGGCTGGCGTCGTAAGGCTTGATCACCGCCATCCTCGCCTCGGGCACGTTCACACCCGCGAGCTGGTTGAGCGGGGTCGGGGCGCCGTAGTAGTCGACGACGATCCGGGAGAACATCCCGGAGCTGGCGCGGCCGGTGCGCACGGAGGCGAGCTCCTCCTTCGCGTGCGTGACCGCCCTCTCCATCTTCTCCTCGGCGTCGAAGAGTGTTTCCTCGATCAAAGCCTGCTCCTGTTTCTCATCAGCTCCGCGCGGTCAGGGAGTGCTGACCACAGTGCCGATCCTCTCACCACGCACCGCACGGGCGATGTTCCCCTCGGTGAGCAGATTGAACACGATGATCGGCATGTTGTTGTCCATGCACAGGCTGAACGCGGTGGCGTCCGCGACCGCGAGTCCCTGTTCGAGTACCTCGCGGTGGGTGATGTGCTCGAACATCTTTGCGTCGGGGTTGGTCTTCGGGTCCGCGGTGTAGACGCCGTCGACCGACTTGGCCATCAGCACGACCTCGCAGCCGATCTCCAGCGCACGCTGCGCGGCCGCGGTGTCGGTGGAGAAGTACGGCATGCCGACGCCGCCCGCGAAGATCACCACGCGGCCCTTCTCCAGGTGCCGCTCAGCGCGGCGGGGGATGTACGGCTCGGCGACCTGGCCCATGGTGATGGCGGTCTGCACGCGGGTGTCGATGCCCAGCTTCTCCAGGAAGTCCTGCAGGGCGAGGCAGTTCATGACGGTGCCGAGCATCGCCATGTAGTCGGCGCGGTCGCGGTCCATGCCGCGCTGCGACAGCTCCGCGCCGCGGAAGAAGTTGCCGCCGCCGATCACCACGGAGACCTGGACTCCGTCGCGGACGACCTCGGCGATCTGCCTGGCCACAGTCGCCACCACGTTGGGGTCGACGCCGACCTCGCCGCCGCCGAACATCTCACCGCCCAGCTTGAGCAGCACTCTGCGGAAACCGTGTCGCCGGAGTTCCATGGATCTCCCGTCAGTGGTAGGTCTTCCTACAGGCGAATGCCCCGCCCTCGGTGGTTCATCGAGGGCGGGGCACCGCCTGGGGTCCAGGCTGGGAGATCAGGACTGGCCGATCTCGAAGCGGGCGAACCGGGTGACCGTCACGCCTGCCGCGTCGAGGAGCGCCTTCACCGACTTCTTGGAGTCCTGCACGGAAGCCTGCTCGTTGAGCACGACGTCCTTGTAGAACCCGTTGACCCGGCCCTCGACGATCTTGGGCAGTGCCGCCTCCGGCTTGCCCTCCTCGCGAGAGGTCTCCTCGGCGATGCGACGCTCCGCGGCGACGACGTCCTCGGGGACCTCGTCCCGGGTGACGTAACGCGGCTTCATCGCGGCGACCTGCATGGCGGCGCCGCGAGCGGCCTCCGCGTCGTCACCGGTGTACTCGACCACGACGCCGACGGTCGGCGGCAGGTCGGGGTCGCGGCGGTGCAGGTAGGTCGTCACGGCGCCCTCGAACACCACCACCCGGCGCAGTTCCAGCTTCTCGCCGATCTTGGCCGACAGCTCGTGCAGAGCGTCGGTGACGGTCTTGCCGTCCAGGTCGGCCTTGAGCAGCGTGTCCGCGTCGGCAGGCTTGGTGGCCTTGGCGGCCGCCACGATCTTGGTGGCGAGCTCGGTGAAGTCGGCGTTCTTCGCGACGAAGTCCGTCTCGCAGTTCAGCTCGATCATGACGCCGTCCTCGGCCGCGACCAGGCCGTTGGACGTGGTGCGCTCGGCACGCTTGCCGACGTCCTTCGCACCCTTGATGCGCAGGAACTCGACAGCCTTGTCGAAGTCGCCGTCGGCCTCGTCGAGGGCCTTCTTGCAGGCCATCATGCCGGCGCCGGTGAGCTCACGGAGCCGCTTGAGGTCAGCCGTGGTGTAGTTGGCCATTGTGGCTCTGTCCATCCTTCTTTCTGGTGAGTCGCTTACTCGGAGTCGGCGGGCTTCTCCGCCGGGGCAGCAGCGGCGGCAGCGTCACTGCCGCCGCCCGCCGGGGCGGTCTGGCCGACGAGGAGCTCCTGCTCCCACTCCGGCAGCGGCTCGGTCGAGACACCCGGCTGCGGCTTGTCCTCGCCGTCCGGCACACCGTTGCGCACACCAGAGCGGGCCATGAGACCGGCGGCCGCGGCCTCGGCGACGACCTTGGTCAGCAGTGCGGCGGACCGGATCGCGTCGTCGTTGCCCGGGATCGGGTAGTCGACCTCGTCGGGGTCGCAGTTGGTGTCGAGGATCGCGACGACCGGGATGTGCAGCTTGCGCGCCTCACCGACCGCGATGTGCTCCTTCTTGGTGTCGACGATCCACACCGCGCTGGGCACCTTGGCCATGTCGCGGATACCGCCGAGGGTCCGCTCCAGCTTGTCCTTCTCGCGGGTCAGCATCAGGATCTCTTTCTTGGTGCGACCCTGGAAGCCACCGGTCTGCTCCATCGTCTCCAGCTCCTTGAGGCGCTGGAGGCGCTTGTGCACGGTCTGGAAGTTGGTGAGCATGCCACCGAGCCAGCGCTGGTTCACGAAGGGCATGCCCACGCGGAGCGCCTCGTTCGCGATCGCTTCCTGCGCCTGCTTCTTCGTGCCCACGAACAGGATCGTCCCGCCGTGCGCGACGGTCTCCTTGATGAACTCGTAGGCGCGGTCGATGTAGGACAGCGTCTGCTGCAGATCGATGATGTAGATGCCGTTGCGCTCGGTGAAGATGTAGCGCTTCATCTTCGGGTTCCAGCGGCGGGTCTGATGCCCGAAGTGCACGCCGGAATCGAGCAGCTGCTTCATGGTGACGACGGCCATGGCCTGGTTCGCACCTTCTTCTTGTCTTGCGCGCCGGTGTGTGGTGCCGGCGCGATGTCGGTTGCCGCGGAGTGGCGTGTGCCGTCCGCCCTGGTGCCCGTGCCGGCAGCCGGACCCTCGACTGTGTTGCCACATCGTCTCGGGACCGCCGGTTGCCGCCTGCCCGGAGAGGCAGGCGCACTGGCACGCGAAGTCGACCCGAGTTGCCACGGGCCGCGAAAGCAGTGTACGCGGTCGGCCCGACCGGGGCCGACACCGGTCGGCGGTTACCCGGCAGTTGTCCACAGCCCGACCAGTTGTCCACAGCCCGCCCTCACCACCTCGTCTCCGTCGGTCCCCCCATGCATCGTTGACCCATGCCTGTTCTCCTGCTCCTCCTCGCCCTCCTCACCGGCGCCGCGGTACTCCCCGTGGCCGCGGCCCCCGCTCCTGTCGACGACACCTTGCTCCGCTCACCGCCCCCAGCGTCGCCGTCCCGGTTCGACTGGCCCCTCGCGCAGCCACATCCGGTGGTCCGGCCGTTCCAGGCGCCCGCCGCGCCGTACGGGCCTGGTCACCGCGGCGTCGACCTCGGCGGGCAACCTGGCGCGCCGGTGTCGGCGGCGGGCGACGGGGTGGTGGTGTTCGCCGGGCAGCTGGCCGGCCGGGGCGTGGTGTCGATCGACCATGCCGACGGCCTGCGCACCACGTACGAACCGCTCACGGTGGTGGTGGCCGCTGGTGAGCGGGTCACGCGCGGGACGCTCGTCGGTCATCTGGCGCCCGGTCACGCAGGGTGTGCGGGCGCGGCGGCGTGCCTGCACTGGGGCGCGCGTCGCGGCACGGAGTACGTGGACCCGCTCGGTCTCCTGTCGTCCGGCCGGGTGCGGTTACTGCCGTGGGACGGTCAGACCTCGGTCTTCTCCAGCAGCTTCGCCCGCAACCGCAGCACGGCGCGGGTGTGGAGCTGGCACACCCGGGACTCGGTGACGCCGAGGACCCGGCCGATCTCGGCGAGGGTGAGGTTCTCGAAGTAGTACAGCGTGACGACGACCCGGTCCCGCTCGGCGAGGTGCGCGATGGCCTGCGCGAGCTGCCGCCGGTTGTCCTGGTCGACGAGCAGCGCGACGGGGTCGAGGGCCTCCTGGTCCTCGAGGATGTCGGCGAGCGGCGTGGTCCCACGCCCGGCGGCGGCGAGCTCGTCTAGCGCGACGACGCTCGTGAGTTGCAGCTGGGCGTAGACGTCCCGCAGCTCGTGCAGCGAGAGCCCAAGTTCGTCGGCCAGCTCGCCGTCGGAGGGCGTGCGGCGCAGCTGCGCGCCGAGCCGCTCGAGCGCGCGCTCCACCTCACGGGCCCGCCCGCGCACCGAGCGGGGCACCCAGTCCTGCGCGCGGAGGTCGTCGAGGATGGCGCCCCGGATGCGCTGCATCGCGTAGGTCTCGAACTTCAGGCCGCGCTCGGGCTCGAACTTCTCGATGGCGTCGACCAGCCCGAAGATCCCGGACTGGATGAGGTCGGCCACCTCGACGTGCGCGGGCAACCCGGTCCCGACCCGCCCGGCGACGTACTTCACTAGCGGCGCGTAGTGCAGCACGAGCCGATCTCGCAGCAGCTGCTCCCGACGCTCCCCGAACTGCCGCCACAATGCGACGATGCCCGCCTCGACGTCGTCGAAGGTCCGCTGGTCACCGGGCAGAACCCCGGCCGTCTCCCCGAAGCCGAAGGTCACCGGATCACCGTTGACCACCGTCACATCCCGCCGAGAGGCACCGTTCACCGGGGCACCCCCGGAGACAGGTGGTCCCACGTCCCCCACATCACCAACACCAGCGCCTTCCCCAGACACCTGCGCTCCGCCGCTCCCGGAGCCCCGCCCCCGGACAGCGGCCCCACCACCGGCCGCCTCCCACGACCCGGCGTCCCCACGGCCGGACACCGTCCTGCCGTTCGCGGGCACACCGCCACCCACGTCCTGCCCACCAGCCTCCTCTCCCCCGGCGACCTGTCCTCGACCTGCGAACACACCGCCGCCAAGCGGCTCCCACGACCCGGCATCACCGCCATCGAACGGCACACCGCCGTTGCGCTCGGCGGCCTCGCCGACAGGGCTGGGTTCGCCGTTCGTGGGTGTGCTGCCAGGGGTGTATCGCGCGGGTGCGCCGACGTCGCCGGACGTGGGCCTGCCGTTCCTGGGTGCGCCGATCCCCAAGCGGTGGCTGCCGTTCGCCGGGGACGGCTGGTCGGGGACTTTCGCGCCGTTGCGGTGGACGCCGTTGGTCCGGCCTTCGCGGCGGGCGGCGTCCCCCTCCGACGTCGACACCGACGTCGACACCGACGTCGACACCGACGTCGATGTCGGCTGACCGTTGCTTCGATCGCGGGGTGCCGGTGTGCGCGGGCTGATCGCGACCGCGGTGCGCACGCCACTGCCCTGTCCGCTCTCGACCTGCGCCTCGTTGCTGGGCGCAGCCGACGTCCGCGAACCGTCCCTTGGCTCATCGGGAACGGGGGTGCGCTCGGTCATGGATTGCCTTCAGCCGTTCGACGGTCACATGGGTGTAAAGCTGCGTTGTTGCGAGCGTAGCGTGACCAAGCAGCTCCTGGACGCTACGAAGATCGGCACCACCTTCGAGCAAATGTGTCGCAGCGGAATGACGCAGCCCGTGCGGCCCCATGACGGGAACACCCGGAACTGCGTTCAACGCTTCGTGCACGATACGTCTAACACTGGCCGGTTGGAACCGGCCACCGCGTGCGCCCAGTAGCAGCGAGGGTGGTGACGTCGGCCTCGCGAGAGCCGGCCTGCCGCGCCGCAACCAGTCGACAACGGCCCGCAGCGCGGGCTCGCCGAACGGCACACTGCGCTCCTTGCCGCCCTTGCCGAGCACCACGACCAGGCGCTTTTCGAGATCCACGTCGTCGAGGTCCAGACCGCACAGCTCGGACACCCGGATGCCCGTCGCGTACAGCAGCTCCAGCAGAGCGTGATCACGGAGAGCGACCGCGTCCAGCTCGGCGGCGCCCTTCTTCGACGCCTCCAGAACCTCGCTCGCTTGGTCCTGCCGCAGCACCGACGGAAGCTTGCGGTGCGGCCGGGGCGACGCGAGCCGGGCACCCGGGTCACGCGCCAGGTGCCCGCGCCGGTGCGCCCACGCGGTGAACGTCCGCGCGCTCGCCGACCGCCGCGCCATCGTCGTGCGGCCCACCCCCGCCGTCCGCTGCGCGGCGAGCCACGCGCGCAGTGCCGTCAGGTCCAGCGCCGCGACGCCCTTCCCCTTGCTCCGGTCGATGCTACGGACGCCGCCGACGGCCGGCAGCCCGTGCAGGAACCCCAGCAGGGAGACCACATCAGCGAGGTAGGCGCGGACGGTGTGCGCGGACAGCCCGCGCTCGAGCCCGAGGTGCCGCTCGTAGGCGGCGACGATCTCACCGACGTCCCTGGGCAGTTCCTCCCGGATGCGATGCAGGTCGACCCTCGCGCGTGACTCGGACACCCATTTCACGCTGCGGCATCACGTCTGATCGGTCAAGTACCGCCACGCACGTCAGGCGTGCCGGTCACCTCCCTTCGGCTGCCGCCAGCCGTCGGCGTGCCGGGTGGCGTGGCCCGTTGTCTCCAGTTCGGGCAACAGCGTGCGGACCCGGTCGAGCTGGATCCCGGAGTCCACCGCGATCTCCTCAGCGTCCCTGCTCTCCTCCCGGCTGAGCGCGTCGTGGACGCGTAGTGCCTGCTCACCGAGCCCGTCGGTGCTGCGTCTGTGGTCGCGGCGGGCGGGGTCGAGGTTCGCACCGATCGGCCCGACCGCCTCGACGATCTCCGACACCGACCCGGCCACCGCCGCGCTGCCCGTCCGCAGCAGGTCGTGGCAGCCGACCGACATCGCCGACGTGATCGGTCCCGGTACCGCCATCACGACCTTGCCCAGCGTCGCCGCCGTGGTCGCGGTGTTGCGGGCACCGCTGCGGATGCCTGCCTCGACGACCACGGTCGCGGACGACAGGGCCGCGATCAGCCGGTTCCGGACGAGGAAGCGGTGCCGGGCGGGAGACGTGCCGGGCGGGTACTCGCTGACGATGAGCCCCGCCGCGGCGATGCCGTCGAGGAGACCGGTGTGCCCAGCCGGGTAGGCGATGTCGATGCCGCACCCGAGCACGGCGACGGTCGGGCCGCCCGCGCTGAGCGCGCCGCGGTGCGCTGCGCCGTCGATCCCGTACGCGGCCCCCGACACGACCGTCATGCCGGCCTGGGCGAGGCCGTACCCCAGCTCGGCGGCGACGTGCTCGCCGTAACCGGTGGCCGCCCGCGCCCCGACGACCGAGACCGCCCGGTCGAACACGTCCTCGGCCGGCGCCGTGCCGCGGGCCCAGAGGCCGAGCGGCCTGCCCGCGCCCCGCAGCCCTCGGTCGGTGGGCGGGGCGAGGCACAGCAGCTGCCACGCAGGCCAGTCGGGATCCTCCGGCACCAGGAGCCGGGCACCCGCCTTCTCCGCGTTGTGCAGGTCGGCACCCGCGAGGTCGAGGTCACGCCGGGCCTCGGTCTCGCTCCTGACCGCGTCCGGCACATCGCCCCTGCGGACCAGGCAGGCCGCTTCGACCGGCCCGACCACGTCGACGAAGGCGTGGAGCGCGAACGCGGGCGGCTCGGCGACCCGCATGAGGTAGGCCCTTGCGATGGCGACCTCCTCGCGGGCCGGGGCGGTCATGCCACCCTCCGCGCGTCCGCCGCCGCCGAGGTGGCGCAGCAGTCCGGTCCTCGGGCGAGGCAGGCCAGGGAGTCGGGTGGTGGCAGGGGCGGGTTCATCGAGCGCCGATACCTGCGCGGGCAGAGATCCGCGGTGGTATTGGCGATGCCGGGACGCGGTGGCTGCCAGGTGTCCGGGATTCGCATCGGGATGGTTCCTTTCAGATCGGGTCGATGGGTTGGCGCTGGTCTTCAGGCGACTCTTCGGTCCCGGAACTCGAGGGCCGCCGCCACGTGGTCCGAGGTGGGGAGGTCCTCGTCAGCGAGGTCGGCAAGGGTCCAGGAGACTCTCAGGCAGCGGTCGGCACCCCTGGCGGTCACCGCGCCGGTGTCCAGGCCCCGGTCGAGGACCGCCGTCGTCTTTCGTGGCAGGCCGAACTCCCGGCGCAGCGTTGGCCCAGGAGCCTGTGCGTTCGTCAGCCAGCCGTAGGTCTTCCAGCGCGCCACCGCTCGTTCCCTTGCCTTCAGGACCCTGGCCCGCACCGCCGCTGTCGGTTCCGGTGGCGTCAGGTCCGCGCGGGACATCGCCGTGATGGGGCGCATCCGGACTCGCAGGTCGACTCGGTCCAGCAAGGGGCCGGACAGCCTGGACAGGTACCGGCGTTTCGCGATCGGGGTGCAGGTGCAGTCGAAGTCGCGGGGCGGGGCGCAGGGACACGGGTTGGTCGCCATGATCAGCTGGAAGCGGGCCGGGTAACGAACCACTCCGTCTCGCCTCGCGAGCCTCACCTCGCCCTCCTCCAGGGCTGTACGCAGTGCGTCCAGGCGATCGGTCGCGAACTCGCATGCCTCGTCCAGCATCAGGACACCGTTGTGGGCGGTGCTGATCGCACCCGGTTTCGCCAGTCCCACCCCGCCGCCCACCAGCGCCGGGACCGAGCACGAATGGTGCGGGGCCACGAACGGAGGTGTGGTCACCAGCGGTGACTCGGGAGTCAGGAGGCCCGCGATCGAATGGATCGCCGTGACTTCCAGTGCCTGTTGGTCTGCCAGTGCGGGCAGCAGGCCGGGCAGGCGTTGCGCGAGCATCGTCTTGCCCGTGCCCGGTGGACCGGTCAGCAGCAGGTGGTGGCCACCCGCGGCCGCCACCTCCAGCGCCCACCGGGCCTCCGGCTGACCGATCACGTCGGCCAGGTCCGGGATGTCCGTCGGTGCCTGGGGTGGCTGCGGGGACGCTTCGCGCAGCGTGTCCGGTTCGCCGCGCAGCCAGTCCAGGATCTCCGTCAGGTGTTCGGCGCCCAGGATCTCCAGGTCCGTGACCAGCGCCGCCTCCGCCAGCGCCGCCGACGGGACGATGGCACGCCGCAGGCCTGCCTTGCGTGCCGCCAGGAGACCCGGGAGAACGCCTCGGACGGTGCGCACCCGGCCGTCCAGGGCCAGCTCGCCCAGCAGGACCGTCTTCTCCAGGCGCTCCCCTGGCTCCAGGCCCGCCGCCACCAGGACCGCACAGGCCAGGGCCACGTCGTAGCCGGCGCCGCCCTTGGGCAGGGCCGCCGGGGACAGGGCCAGCGTGACCAGCTCGTCCGGCCACTTGCGCATGCTGTTGCGGACAGCCGCGCGGACGCGCTCCTTCGCCTCGTTGAGTGAGGCGTCCGGGAGGCCGACAATCTGGGTGCGTGGGCGGCCGCCGCCGATGTCGGCCTCGATCTCGACCGCTACGCCGTCCACCCCGAACAGGGCCACCGACCACGCTCTTGCCAGCGGCATCAGAGCACGCCCCTGAGGTGGCTGACCCTCGGCGTCTCGCCCGGGGGCCAGAGGATGGCCACGATGTCGTGGCGCGTGGGGACGTGCGGCACGCCGTGGTCGGCGCGCCAGCGGCGGGTCAGCCTGCGTATTCGGGCCGCTTTTGGCTCGTCGACCGCTTCCGCGGGTGGGCCGTAGTTGTCCGTGGTCCTGGTCTTGACCTCGCAGACCACCAGGGTCCTGCCGTCCGTCAGGACCAGGTCCAGCTCGCCCTCGGGGCAGCGCCAGTTCTTCGACAGGACCGTAAGGCCCTGCTCCTCCAGATACCTGGCGGCGAGGGCCTCGCCACGTTCACCTGTGCGCAGGTGCGCGGGCCTCGGGTGCGTCGAGTACGTCGTCTCGGTCGTCATAACCGTGACCCTGCCCGCCCGGCAGGGTCACGGCCACGAGCCAGTGATCAACTGTGGACAACTGACGCGGCTGTGGACAACTCCACCCGTTCGCCCCCCGGGCCAGCCGAATTGTCGGCCGGATGTGCTACGAGCCGAACGGGCCCTCTTCAGGAAGCCGGAGGTCGGGTTTGTCCAGTTCCTCGACGTTGACGTCCTTGAACGTGATGACGCGGACGTTCTTCACGAACCGGGCGGGCCGGTACATGTCCCAGACCCAGGCATCGGACATGCGGACCTCGAAGTACACCTCGCCGTCCGAGTCGCGCACCTGCACGTCGACGCCGTTGGCCAGGTAGAAACGCCGCTCGGTCTCCACCACGTACGAGAACTGGCCGACGATGTCGCGGTACTCCCGGTAGAGCTGCAGCTCCATCTCGGTCTCGTACTTCTCGAGATCCTCTGCGCTCATGCGGTCTCGCGCTCCTCCTGCTCGACGGGTGTCGGCGCCTGGCCCGGCAGACTCCCAATCCGACCATTCTGGACCACTGCGGCCGCCGCCACACTCAAGGCCACCGGGTGTGGCGCGCGCAGGCCGTGCGCCATCCCCGAGGACGCCACGTTCACGTACGACCACCGGTGGGCCCTGCTGGGCCCGTGGACGGCGAGCGCGGCGCTGTGCGTGCCCGTGCAGTAGCCCTTGTGCTCGTCGAAGCCGTAGACCGGGTACTCCTCGTGCAGGTCGGCCATCATCCGGTCCCTGGTGACCTTCGCGAGGACCGACGCCGCCGCGACGCAGGCCACGGCCTGGTCACCCTTGATGACCGGCATCGACGGCGCGGTCAGGCCCGGCACGCGGAAGCCGTCGACCAGCACGTAGCCGGGATGGTTCCGCAGCCTGGCGATCGCCCTGCGCATGCCCTCGATGTTGCAGACGTGGACACCCGTGCGGTCGACCTCCTCCACCGGGACGACCACGATCGCGTAGTCGACGGCCCGGCGGATGACCTGGTCGTACATCCGCTCGCGGGCCGCGGCGGTGAGAAGCTTCGAATCGGTCAGGCCTTCGAAGCGCGAGGAATCACCCGGTCGGAGTACGCACGAGGCCACCACCAGCGGGCCGGCGCACGCTCCCCTGCCCGCCTCGTCGACGCCGGCCACCGGGCCGAGGCCGCGCCGGTCCAGTGCCGACTGCAGCGCCCAGTTCCCTGACTCGCGCCGAAGCACGGGACGTGGCGGGCCGGACTCCAGCCACCCCACACGCCCCCGTCGGGCCGCTGTCACGTGCGAACTCCACTGGATCGGATCGTCCCGCGCACCCGCTTGCCCAGCCACACGGTCGGGAACGCGGCGGCGAAACCCAGTCCGAGAGGCACGAACGGCATCGCGGCGTTCGTCACGCTCTGCGGGTTGTGGTCACCAACGCCGCGCCACCGCGACGGCGGCAACACGATGTAGCGCACCTTGCCGATGACATTGTCCACCGGCACCAGACCGTTCTCACCACCGCCGCCCTGGCAACGCGAGTCACACGAGTTGTTGCGGTTGTCGCCGAGCACCCACAGCTTGCCGTCCGGCACCTTGATGGGCGGGAACGACTCCTGCGTGTTGGTGCCGGGGAGCCAGTAGATGTAGGGCTCGTCGAGCGGCTTGCCGTTGACCAGGACCCGGTTCTTCTCGTCGCAGCACTCGACGGTCTGGCCGCTGACCGCGACGATCCGCTTCACCACGTCGTCCTCGTTGGGGGACGCGAGGCCGAACGCGGCGCCGACGTCCTGCAGCCACGACACGAAGCCGTTGCTGGAACGGTTGGCGGAGAACTCCGACTGGTTCCACGTGTCGGGCCGCTCGAACACCACGACCTCGCCGGGCTCCGGTTCGCCGAAGCGGTAGACCAGCTTGTCGACGAGCACGCGGTCGCCGTAGCAGCCGGGACACCCGTGGAGCGTCTGTTCCATCGACTCGGACGGGATCACGAACACCCGGGCGAGGAAGGTCTGGATGATCAGGGTGAGCAGCAGCGCGACCCCGATGAGGATCGGGAGTTCCTTCCAGAACGAGCGCGGCTTCTTCTTGCCCCTGGCTTTTCGGCCCGACGTGGTGGGATCGCCGGGTTTGTCCTGGTCAGCCGGGCCGTCCCCCTCGTCCTCGTTGTCCCTGCTGTTACCGGAGCGTGCGACGTCGACCACTAGAGCAGACTACCGGTGCCGACCGCGAGTGCTGCGGTGCGCATGCGAGTGTTGCCTACCAGCGGCGACGGCGGAGCCTGCGACCCAGCCACCGGGTCGGCCACGCGGCGATCAGGCCGAGGCCAAGCGGGGTGCCCGCCTGCCAGGCGGGTGCGCCCAGGGCGACCGCGTCGGCCGTCTGCGGGTTGTGGTCGCCGACGCCGCGCCAGCGGTCCGGCGGCAGCACGATGTAGCGGGCCTTACCGATCACGTTGTCGATCGGGACGACGCCGCGGACACCGCCGCCGCCCTGGCAGCGGGAGTCGCACGAGTCGCTGCGGTTGTCGCCCATGACCCACAGCGTGTCCGAGGGCACCGTGACCGCGTCGAAGCGCTGGCGGGCGTCCGGCGCACCGTTCTGCCAGTAGATGTAGGGCTCGTCGAGCGGCTTGCCGTCCACGAGGACGTGCCAGTCGTCGTCACAGCACTGGACCGTCTGGCCGCCGACCGCGATGACCCGCTTCACGAAGTCGCGTTCGTCGGGTGGGGCGAGGCCGATCAGTGAGCCGACGTACTGGACGCCGCGAAGCAGGACGTTGCCGGTCCTTGGCGTCTGGATGTCGTTCTCGGTCCAGGTGTGCGGGCCCTCGAAGACGATCACGTCGCCCGGTTCCGGGTCGGAGAAGTCGTAGACGAGCTTGTCCACCAGCACACGGTCACCCGTGCAGCCGGGACAGCCGTGCAGGGTCTGCTCCATCGAGCCGGACGGGATGGAGTACACGCGCCCGAGGAACTGCTGGATCAGGAACGTGAGCACGAGAGCCACGGCCAGCAGCGAGAGCAGCTCGCGCCACAACGGCCGCTTCTTGGGCGGCTTGCGATGCTTGCCGAACTTGGTGGAGCTGCGATCCTCCGTGCCGCCCTCAGGCGGCGACACCGGCACCGAGCCGGTGTCGCCGATCTTGGGAATCAGCTCTGTGCGCTCCGGATCATCCTCTGGAGTCGGAGCGTGCACGGGGTTCGCCACAACGCCCAGGCTACCGGGCCACGCGAAAAAAGCAGGTCAGGCGGTCGGCGCCGTCTCGCGCTTCTCCTTGATCTTGGCGGCCTTGCCGCGCAGCTCACGGAGGTAGTACAGCTTGGCGCGGCGCACGTCACCTCGGCGGTCGACCTCGATCGTGGCGATGTTCGGGGAGTGCACCGGGAAGGTGCGCTCGACGCCGACGCCGAAGGAGATCTTGCGGACCGTGAAGGTCTCGCGGATGCCACCGCCCTGGCGACGGATCACAACGCCCTTGAACACCTGGACCCGCTCGCGGGAGCCCTCGATGACGCGGACGTGGACCTTCAGCGTGTCGCCCGGGCGGAAAGCCGGGATGTCAGAACGCAGCGACTTGGCGTCCAGAGCGTCCAGGGTGTTCATCGGTGTATCCGTCCTCAACTGTTGTTCGTTCATCCCAAGGCGCGGCGCCGTTCCCTAGTCAGCCTCGGGGAGTCCGTGTGAGTGCGCCAGGCATTACCCGGTCGCAACAACCCGGTCCAGTATGTCAGACCGATTTTCCCGGGTTGAAATCGGGATCTCGGACGCGGGCGAGGTGGGCCAGGTCGTGCTTGTCGAGCGCGCCTTCCGGCAGGACCGCGAGCAGGTCGGGGCGCCGGTGGAAAGTCCTGGTGAGGGCCTGGTCACGGCGCCAGCGTTCGATCGCGCCGTGGTTGCCGGAGCGCAGCACGTCGGGCACCGCCAGCTCGCGCCACACCTCCGGCCGGGTGTAGCTGGGACCTTCGAGGAGGCCGTCGGAGAACGAGTCCTGTTCTGCCGAGGCCGGGTTGCCGAGCACGCCGGGCAGCAGCCTGGCGACGGCCTCGACGATGGTCATCACCGCGACCTCGCCGCCGACCAGCACGTAGTCGCCGATGGAGACCTCGTCGACGGTCATCCGGCGGGCGGCGTCGTCGAGCACCCGCTGGTCGATGCCCTCGTAGCGGCCGCACGCGAACACCAGCCAGTCTTCCCCGGCGTACTCGCGGGCCATGGCCTGCGTGAACGGGCGGCCCGCCGGCGTGGGGACGACCAGGCGCGGGGTGCCATCGGCGCACAGCTCGTCGAGCGCATCGCCCCACACCTGCGGCTTCATCACCATGCCAGGGCCGCCGCCGTACGGGCTGTCGTCGACCGCCTTGTGGACGTCGTGGGTCCAGCGGCGCAGGTCGTGGACGTCGACGCTCAGCAACCCGCGCTCGATGGCCCGGCCCAGCAGCGCCTGGCGGAGCGGGTCGAGGTACTCGGGAAAGATCGTGACGACGTCGATGCGCATCAGAGCAGGCCATCCGGCGGGTCGAGCACCACGCGGCCGCCCTTGAGGTCCACCTCGGGGACGATCGCGCGGACGAACGGGACCAGCGCCTCGGTGCCGTCCGGCCTCTTGAGCACCAGCAGCTCACCGCCGGGACCGCGGGCGATCTCGGCCACGGTGCCGACCTCGGTGCCGTCGGTGAGCACGGCAGCGAGGCCCTGCAGTTCGTGGTCGTAGAAGGCGTCGGGATCGTCGGACGGGGGCAGCTCGTCGACGTCGACGAGCAGCTGTGCGCCGCGCATGTGCTCGGCGGCGTTGCGGTCGGGGACCTCGTCGAACCGCACCAGCAGGCGGCCGGAGTGGGGACGTGCGGTCGTGACCGTCACGGGACGGACAGAACGGTCCCGGAGCCGTGCGGTGAGCACGGCCCCGGGAACGAAGCGTTCGTCGGGCACGTCGGTGTGGATGTCGACGGCCAGCTCACCAGTGATGCCGTGAGCCTTCGCGACCCGGCCGACCAGGAGCTCGGTCACTGGTCGGTGTCGACGACGTCCACTCGGATGCCACGGCCGCCGATGCCGGCCATGACGGTGCGCAGCGCGGTGGCGGTACGACCGCCACGACCGATCACCTTGCCGAGGTCGTCCGGGTTGACGTGCAGCTCGAGCGTGCGGCCACGGCGGGTGGTCACCAGCTCGACGCGCACGTCGTCCGGGTTGTCGACGATGCCGCGCACCAGGTGCTCGAGAGCGTCAGCCAGGAAGCTCACGATGCGTCCTTGGCACCCTCATCCGACTTCGCGTCGGCCTTGGCGTCGCTCTTCGCGTCAGCCTTGGTGTCGGCCTTGGCGTCAGCCTTGGTGTCGGCCTTGGCGTCGCTCTTCGCGTCAGTCTTGGCGTCGGCCTTCTTCGCGTCGGCCTTCTTGGGGGCGCCACTCTTCTTCTTCGGGGTGGTGGCGTCGGTGGTCGGCTCGCTGCCGGCCTCCTTGAGGGCCTGCTCGAACAGCTCCTGCTTCGAGGTCTTGGGCTCCTTGACCTTCAGGGTGCCCTCGGCGCCCGGCAGGCCCTTGAACTTCTGCCAGTCGCCGGTGATCTCGAGGATCCGCTGCACCGACTCGGTCGGCTGCGCGCCGACACCCAGCCAGTACTGGGCGCGCTCGGAGTCGACCGAGATGAAGCTCGGCTCCTCCTTCGGGCGGTACTGGCCGATCGTCTCGATGGCCTTGCCGCTGCGACGGGTACGGGCATCCGAGACGATGACGCGGTAGTACGGCGACCGGATCTTGCCGAGACGCTGCAGCTTGATCTTGACTGCCACGGGTTGTGGTGCTCCTCTGAATCATGGTCGGACCTCGGTGAACCGCGTGGGGCACGCTCCACCGAAATCCCAAGTTGATGGCGCCATGGCACGGAGAGAGGGGCCGGGCCACGACGGACAGCTAGCCATTCTGCCAGACGGCCCCGCTCAGGCGGGCATCGCCCCGAGCGCGACCAGCAACGTGGCGACGGCGGGCAGGAAGTTGTTGACCTGGTGGGCGATGATGCTGGCGCCGAGACGGCCGGTGAACAGGCGCGCCAGTCCGATCGGGATGCCGATGACCAGCAGCAGCGACGTGCGCAGCGGTTCGAGGTGGCTGACCGCGAAGATGATGGTGGTGAGGAAGAACACAGCCCAGCGGCCCCACTTGAGCCGTTCGAGCGCGCCCCACAGCAGGCCGCGGTAGATGATCTCCTCGCACACCGGGCCGATCAGCCACACGAACAGGAACATGGCGATCGCGGGTGCGATGGGCATCAGCTGGTTGTCCACCAGCGCGCCGACCGCGGACTGGGCGTTCTGCTCGCCGACGAGGTTCGTCCACACGAACGCGGCGAAAGTCGTGCAGATCAGGCCGATGAGACCCCACTTGACCCCGGCCTTGACGTCCTCGGCGCGCATGGACCAGCGCAGGTCGATCCGGGGGCCGTTGCCGCGCACCAAGGTGACGAGCAGCGTCACGCCTGCCGCGAGCAGCGTGGGCACCATCGTGCCGATGACGATGACGGTCGGTGTGCCACCCGAGCCCGGCGCGATGATCCCGACCAGCGCGCCGATGACGACCGCGGAGAGCACGAACACCGCGAAGACGAACAGGAACGCGCCGAACCCCCATTTGTGGCTCCGCGTTTCCGGGCGGTCGGCGACGTCGGGCGTCGTCGTCGCTTCCCGCTCGGTCGTCACCTACCTGAGGGTAGTGCGTTCCGTGTGGGCAAACCGGCTGGAGCGGGTGTCAAATGACGGACTATTGGATGACACGGCCGCGCAGCACGATGCGGCTCGGGGCACGCAGAGCCGCCAGATCCGTCCTCGGATCCGTGTCGTAGACGATCACGTCGGCCGCCGCACCCTCCTCGATGCCGCGGAACCCGAGCCACTCGCGGGCGGTCCACGACGCCGCACCCACCGCGTCCGCACGGGACATCCCCAGCTCGTGCAGTGCGACGACCTCGTCGACGATGCGGCCGTGGGCGATGCCACCGCCCGCGTCGGTGCCCGCGTAGACCGGGATGCCGGCCTCAAGTGCGGCGCCGACCGTCTGGCGGACGCGGCCGTACAGCTCCAGCATGTGGCTCGCGTACACCGGGTACTTCGCCGCCCCCGCGGCCAGGTCGGGGAACGTCTCGATGTTGATGAGGGTCGGGACGAGGGCGGTGCCGTTGGCGGCCATCAGGTCGATCGTGTCGGCGGTGAGGCCGGTGCCGTGCTCGATGCAGTCGATGCCGGCGCGGATCAGCCCTGGCAACGCGTCCTCGCCGAAGACGTGCGCGGTGACACGCGCGCCGGCGTCGTGCGCGGTCTTGATCGCCTCGGCCAGCACGTCGTCCGGCCACAGCGGGGCCAGGTCGCCAGCGTCGCGGTCGATCCAGTCGCCGACCAGCTTGACCCAGCCGTCGCCGTCCGCCGCCTGCTCGGCGACCGCCGCCGGCAATTGCCCCGGGTCGTCCAGCTCCTCGCTGACGTAGCGGATGTACCGCTTCGGCCGCGAGATGTGCCTGCCAGCGCGGATGATCCTCGGCAGTTCGAGCTTCTCCTGCAGCGGACGGGTGTCCAGCGGGGCACCGCAGTCGCGCACCAGGAGCGTGCCCGCGTCGCGGTCCATCAGCGCGTGCCGCTCCGCCTCGTCGAGGTCCGCCGCGGCGAGGCCGATGTGGCAGTGCGCGTCGACGAGACCCGGCACGAGGTAGCCGCCGTCAACGATGGTGTCGGCGTACGGAACCGGCGTCAGGCGGATGCGGCCGTTGACGATCCACAGGTCGCGGGTCTCCCCCTCGGGAAGCACCACGCCCCGCAGGTGCAGAGCAGGCATGTGTTAGTTCTTCTCGGGCGGGTTCTTGGGGAACTTGAGCTTCGTCGGGTCGAAGCCCGGTGGCAGCTGGTCCAGGCCGAGCCCCGGCGGCAGCCCGCCAGGACCCTGCGGCATGGGCGGCAAACCCGCGGGGAAACCACCTGGCAACCCGCCGCGCATCCTGGGTGGTGTCGGGCCCCGCCCCTTGCCCTTCTTGCCCTTCTTGCCCTTGCGCGACTTGCTGCCGCCGCGGTTGCCGCCGGGGAAGCCGAACCTCCCGGCCATCTGCTGCATCATCTTGCGGGCCTCGTAGAAGCGGTTCACGAGGTCGTTGACCTCGCGGATCGCGACGCCGGAGCCGCGGGCGATGCGGGCGCGACGGGACGCGTTGATGATCTTCGGGTCGTTGCGCTCCGCCGGGGTCATGCCGCGGATGATCGCCTGCAGCCGGTCGAGGTGCGAGTCGTCGACCTGCGCCAGCTGGTCCTTCATCTGGCCAGCGCCGGGGAGCATGCCCAGCAGGTTCGCGATCGGCCCCATCTTGCGGACCGCGAGCATCTGCTCCAGGAAGTCCTCCAGGGTCAGCTCACCGGTGCCGAGCTTGGCGGCGGCGGCCTCGGCCTGCTCCTTGTCGAAGACCTGCTCGGCCTGCTCGATGAGGGTGAGGACGTCACCCATGCCGAGGATGCGCGACGCCATCCGGTCGGGGTGGAAGGCGTCGAAGTCCTCGAGCTTCTCGCCGTTGGAGGCGAAGAGGATCGGCTGGCCGGTGACCTCGCGGACCGACAGCGCGGCACCACCTCGGGCGTCGCCGTCGAGCTTGGTGAGGACGACACCGGTGAAGCCGACGCCGTCGCGGAAGGCCTCCGCGGTGGTGACGGCGTCCTGACCGATCATCGCGTCGACCACGAACAGCACCTCGTCGGGCTGCACGGCCTCGCGGATGTCGGCGGCCTGCCGCATCATCTCCTCGTCGACACCCAGCCGGCCCGCGGTGTCGACGATGACGATGTCGTGCTGGGCGCGCTTGGCCTCGTCGATGGAGCGGCGGGCCACGTCGACCGGGTCGCCGACGCCGTTGCCCGGCTCCGGCGCGTAGGTCGGGACACCGGCGCGTTCACCGACGACCTGCAGCTGGTTCACCGCGTTCGGGCGCTGGAGGTCACACGCCACGAGCAGCGGGGTGTGGCCCTGCGTGGTGAGCCACCTGGCGAGCTTGCCCGCGAGCGTGGTCTTACCGGAACCCTGCAGGCCGGCGAGCATGATCACCGACGGTGGGTTCTTCGCCAACGCCAGCCTGCGGGTCTCGCCGCCGAGGATCTTGACGAGCTCCTCGTTGACGATCTTGATGACCTGCTGGGCCGGGTTCAGCGCACCGGAGACCTCCGCGCCCTTGGCGCGCTCCTTGACGCTGGCGATGAACGTCCGGACCACCGGAAGCGCGACGTCCGCCTCCAGCAACGCGATCCTGATCTCGCGCGCGGTGGCGTCGATGTCGGCCTCGGAAAGCCGGCCGCGGCCGCGAAGGTTCTGCAGGACCGACGTGAGCCGGTCGGAGAGAGTGTCGAACACCCTGTCGAGAGTAGCCGGTTGGGTGTCGCCGGGATGGGCCCGACCCCTCGACGGGCCCCACCCCGGCCTACCCGGTCGCGCTCCCTCCCCGGGGCGTGGGAACAGCCTCTCGTCTCCCGCCTGCGAGGGGCAGCGCGATGTCCCCCGGTTCGGGTTGGGGGTTATTACTCAGAACCCCCGGGGTGGTTTCCCGGCCCGGCTTCGAGGACGCCCGGATATCGGTTGTCGAGCGGGATGATTTTCCCGCCCTCGGAGAAGGCCACACCCGCGTAGAGGCCGGGGGCGAACCGTTTCATGGCGGCGTCGATCCTCGGGATGTGGTTCTTCGAGATGGAGACCCTGACCCGGTAGACGCCCCGGTCGCCGTCGGTGTTCCAGTGGGGCGCCATCTCCGGGTGCCGGGCGGCGTGGCTCTCGTCGACCGGGTAAAGGTGCAGGGAGACGGCCGCTTCCCGCGTCTTGCCGCTGTCGGACGAGACGGCTCCGTGCACGAGCACCGACTCAAGCTCGGACCACGGCATGGCCCACGGCACCCCACGTGGGTCCGCCCACCGCAGGCCGGGCTTCTCGAACACCAGGTGCCGTGGCCGGAAGAACACCTTCGCGCCGAGGATCGTGATGACCGGGATGGCCAGCAACGGCAGACCGACGATCAGCATGATGATCACCCCGACGTGGAACTCACCGGTGGCGAGAGCCAGGACCGCCCCCACGACCAACGGGCCGCCGAAGATCGCGCCGATCAGCGAGCCGACGATGAAGTGCCGTGCGTCGGAGCGGCCGACGTCGATGACCACGTTCTCGTCCGCGTACGGCCCGACGCCGACCTGCTGCTGGTAGGCGCCGGTCGGTCCCGCGTACGGCCCGACGACGGGTTGCCCCTGGTACGCGCCGGTCGGTCCCGCGTACGGTCCGACGCCGGGTTGGGCGACGGGGCCCGCTGGCGGCGGGAGCGGCGGGCGGACCGGCGAGAACGGCGGCGGCACCGGTGGCTGCCCCGGGAACGGCTGCCCCGCCGAGGGTGGCGCGGCCACCGGGCGGTGCGGCCAGGGTGGCCTGCCCTGCTGGGGAGGGGGCCACTGCTGAGGTGGCCCTGCCTGGTTCTGGTGTCTCGGTGGATACGGCGGTGGTGGTCCCCCAGGATGCGTACTCACGCGCCGCATCGTATCCGGCACGCGATGTGATCATGGACGGTTCCGGTCAGCAGGCGTTCAGGACGGCCCGTTCGATCTCCCTGCGCCAGTCCTCGCTCGTGGTGTCGCCGTTCGCGGGTGAGGTCGACGCGAGGCTGAACGACGCGATCGCCGTGCCACCCACCTGCATGGCCCGTGCCCACAGGACGTCGGCGCCGCAGCGTTCCAGTGCTTCCGCCAGCCCGTGCAGCAGGCCAAGACGGTCGGCCGCGCGCAGTTCGAGGACCACGTCCTTGGACTCGGCGCCGCCGTCGGCCTCGTCGTCGAACCAGACGACGCGGGCCTGCGGTGGGTCGTCCTGCTCGGCGGCGTAGTCGCGTTCCTTGGCCGCCAGTTTCTCCGCCAGCGGCAGGGAACCGGAGACGGCGCGAGTGAACTGTTCGCGGAGCAGGCCCGCGTCCGGCAGGGAACCGAAGCGCGGGGACACCGAGAACACGTCCACCGCCGCGCCGGCGTGGGAACGCAGCTCGGCCGCGTGGACCTTCAGCGAGTGCAGCGCCAGCACGCCTGCCGCCCTGGACAGCAGGCCGGGGCGGTCCGGCGCCACGAGCGTGATCGTCGCGTAGGAGCGGTCCGACGCGATGATGACGTCCGGTGTGCCGGACGCGGCGACCGTCTCGGCCAGCGCCCGCTGCTCGGAGGTCAGCGGGGCTGGCTGTTCGTGCCGCTCCCCCGCCATGAGCCGCCTGCACCGCGCCACCAGGTCGGCGACCAGCGACGCCTTCCAGTCCGACCACACCCCCGGCCCGGTCGCGAGCGAGTCGACCTCGGCCAGTCCGTGGAGCAGCTCCAGCAGCACCGGGTCGCCGCCGAGGGCGTCGACGACGCGCTGCACGGTCGCCTCGTCCTCGATGTTGCGACGGGTCGCCGTGTGCGGGAGCAGCAGGTGGTGGCGGACCATCGCGGACAGCGTTGCCACGTCCTGCGCTGGCAGGCCGAGGCGTTCTCCCACCTGTGTGGCGAGCGCGGCGCCCACGATCGAGTGGTCCTGGCCGCGGCCCTTGCCGATGTCGTGCAGCACGCTGCCGATCAGCAGCAGGTCCGGGCGGGACACCCTCGTCACGAGCTTCGCGGCGTTGGCGGTGGCCTGCACGAGGTGCCGGTCCACGGTCCACACGTGCGCGGCGTCGCGGGGCGGCAGGTCGCGGACCGCGCCCCACTCTGGGAACAACCGCGCCCACAGCCCGGTCCGGTCCAATGCCTCGATGACGTCGATGAGCCCGTCGCCCGCACCGAGCAGCGCAACCAGCTCCTGCCGCACGTCCTCGGGCCACGGCGCGCGTGGTTCCGGCGCGGACTCCCCCAGCCGGGACAGCGCCCCCGGCGCGATCGAACGGCCGGTGCGCGCGGCCGCCGCGGCCACACGCAGCAGGAGCGCGGGGTCCTTGCCGGGGTCGACGTCCCTGGCGAGCGTGACCTCGTCGCCGTGGAGCACGACCCCCTCGGACAGGGGCCTTCGCTGCGGCTGGCGGCGCAGCACGCCGAGCACCTTGCGCGTCTGGCGCGCTGGCTGGATCGCGCGGAACGCCACGTCCAGGGCGTACGCGACCGTGCGCCCGGCCCCGGACAGGGCCCTGGCCAGTGCGAACCGGTCGCCGATGCCCAGCACGGCGGCGATCTCGTCGCCGTCCTGCGGCATGAGCACGTCGCGGGGTCGGCCCGCGATGCGGCGCAGTTCGGTACGGGTGTCCAGGAGCAGCTTGCGTGCCTGCGACACCTCGCCGGAGGGCCGGTCGACCAGCTGCGCGAGGGCGAGCGCGTCGAGCATCGCCAGGTCACGCAGGCCGCCGCGGCCGTGTTTCAGATCGGGTTCCACCCAGTGCGCGACCTCGCCGCTGCGCTGCCACCTGGCCCGCGCGGAGTCGACGATGTCGTCCACCCGCCGCCGCACCCCGGTGCGCCACGCGTCCCGCGCGGCCTCGGCGAGCCCGCGTGTCAGGTCCGCGTCACCGGCGAGGTGCCTGGTGTCGAGCAGACCCATCGCGGTGCGCAGGTCGTCCTCGGCCACGTCGAGCGCCTCGGACACGGTCCGCACCGAATGGTCGAGACCGACGCCCGAGTTCCACAGCGGGTACCAGAGCTGCTCGGCGACCTTCTCGATGCGGCCGCCGCGTTTGCTCGCCTTCGCGTCGTCGTGGACGAGCACCAGGTCCAGGTCCGAGTACGGCACCAGCTCGCGCCGCCCGAGCCCGCCGACGGCGACCAGCGCGATGCCGGTCACCTCGGAGCCGATGCCTGCCTGCGCGGCGTGCACGGTGAGCCAGAACTCGTGCAGGTCGGTCAGGGCCTCCCGCAGGACGTCCGGGCCGAGCCTGCCCGCCTGGTGCGGTGTGGCTGACGGCTCGCTCCGCACGCTCCGCGACGCACCCCGGCCCAGCAGCCGGTCGCGGGCCAGCACCAGGTCGGCGGCAGTGGGGGCGGCCGGGACCTCGCGGCCGGCCGCCCCCTCCCCCTGAGGCGTCATCAGAGCGCGTCTGTGCCGCGCTCTCCGGTGCGCACCCTGACCACGGTGTCCACCGGCGTGACCCAGACCTTGCCGTCGCCGATCTTGCCGGTCCGTGCGGCTTCGACCACGGCCTCCACCACCTTGTCGCCCAGCGTGTCGTCGACGAGGACCTCGACCCGCACCTTCGGCACGAAGTCGACCGAGTACTCGGCACCCCGGTAGACCTCGGTGTGGCCCTTCTGCCGGCCGTAGCCCTGCACCTCGCTGACGGTCATGCCCAGCACACCGACCTGTTCCAGTGCGGCCTTGACGTCATCGAGCGTGAACGGCTTGATGATCGCCGTCACCAGCTTCATGGTTCAGCCTTCCTTGCTCGCGCTTGCCGGGACCTTGTTACCGGACAAGGCGTCCGCGGCCCTGGAGATCGAGGACGACCCGCTGCGCACACCGGAGAACTCGTACGCGCTCTCGGCGTGCTCCGCCTCGTCGATGCCGGTGACCTCCTCCTCGTCGGTGACCCGCAGACCCATCGTGACCTTGATCAGGTAACCGATGATCAGGGTGACGATGAACGAGTACGCGAGCACGGCGAACGCGCCGACCGCCTGCTTGCCCAGCTGCGAGAGCCCGCCGCCGTAGAACAGGCCGTTGACACCCGTGTCGTTGACGTAGGTGGTCTGGAAGAGGCCGATCGCCAGTGTGCCCCACAGGCCGCCGACCAGGTGGACCCCGACGACGTCGAGCGAGTCGTCGTAGCCGAGCCGGTACTTGAGGCCGACCGCGAGTGCGCACAGGCCACCGGCGAGGACACCGATGAGCAGTGCGCCCCAGGTGTCGACGAACGCACAGGCCGGGGTGATCGCGACGAGACCGGCGACGACACCGGACGCGGCGCCGAGGCTCGTGGCGTGCCCGTCACGGAGGCGCTCGATGATCAGCCAGCCGATGATCGCCGCCGCGGTGGCGGTGAAGGTGTTGATGAACGCGACACCCGCGAGACCGTTGGCCGCCAGCGCGGAACCGGCGTTGAACCCGAACCAGCCGAACCACAGCAGCGCGGCGCCGAGCATCACGAACGGCAGGTTGTGCGGCTTCATCGGCTCCTTTGGCCAGCCGCGCCGCTTGCCGACCACGATGGCGAGCGCGAGCGCCGCCGCACCGGCGTTGATGTGGACCGCGGTGCCACCGGCGAAGTCGAACGCCACCAGGTTGTTGGCGATCCAGCCGCCGACGTGCCCGGAGTCGTTGCTGAAGTCGAACACCCAGTGCGCGACCGGGAAGTACACGATCGTGGCCCAGATGCCCGCGAACACCAGCCACGCGCTGAACCGCACGCGGTCGGCGATCGCACCCGCGATGAGCGCGACGGTGATGACCGCGAACATTCCCTGGAAGGCGACGAAGGCCGTGGTGGTGAGCGCGTCCTCGTTGCCGATCAGCCCGGAGAGGCCGAGGTACTGGGTGACGTCACCGAAGAGCCCACCGGCGACGTCGTCGCCAAAGGTGAGCGAGTAACCGTAGATGACCCACAGCACGCCGACGACGGCGATTGCTCCGAAGCACATCATCAGCATGTTCAGCACGCTCTTCGCGCGCACCATGCCACCGTAGAAGAACGCCAACCCCGGTGTCATCAAGAGCACCAGGGCGGCACTGGTGAGCAACCAGGCCGTGTTCCCTTCCACGCTTTCCTCCTCTGCCTTCGCGGCCATCCGACTTGCGAGGAGCATTTAAAAACCAGGTTTCGCAGGATCGCGTGCTGTGTTTCACACCGGTGAACTGTCCGAGTGTTCGTGTTACGAGCAGGTTTCCGAACCGGTCGCAACTACCCTCGCGGTATCACCGCTCTGCAGCCCGTGCCCGCCGAGGCGGTCACCGACCCCGAATGGCTCACCGGCGCGCTGTCCGCGACGGCGAGCCGGTTCCGGCTGACCGACGAGACCACGACCGGCGTGCTCTGGTGGTACTCGGCCTGCTCGGTGCTGCTCGGGCCGGTGGCCGAGTCGTACGTGCGCGGCGGCGCCGTGGCCGATCCGGCGCTGGCCTCGATGACGCTGTTCGTGCACCACGACGGGCGGGTGCTCGACGCCCGTTCCTCGTCCACCGTGGCACGGTCGGCGGCCGAGGAGCGCGTCGCCGGTGTTGTCGCGGCGTGTGTGTCCGCCGTGGCTGCCATGTCCGGCGCCGCGCCCCGCTCGCTGTGGGCGATCGCGACCGACTCGCTGGCCAACCGGGTGCTGTGGGCGGGTGGTTCCGCCGGTCATGCGGTCGCGCTGGCGGCCGACGGACGGTTCCCTGTGCCGCGTTACGTGACGGTCGGCGGGCAGCACGCCGTTCGGCGGGCGTCGTGTTGCCTCGTGTACGAGGCGCCGGGGCAGCAGAAATGCGTCAGCTGCCCCCGTCAGAGACCCGACGATCGGTTGCGACGGTTGCGGGCCGCACTCGGCGGCTGACCCCCGGCGGCGGCTCAGCCGACGTAGACCGGCAGCGCGGCTTCGCGGACGCGGAAGGAGAAGCGGCTGCCGAGTGGGCCGACCTCGCCGTCCAGCGCGATCCTGCGGTTGCCGTCCAGCAGCACCACGTCCACCTCCGGCACCTCAGCGTGCCGGTACACGTGAGACGTGCTCAGCGTGCCGGTGAGCGAGGCGAGCAGGAACCGCGCGCGGGAGTACGGCAGGTCGGCACGCAGGTACCGCACGTCGAGCAGCCCCGACGCGAGCGAAGGGCGGCGGGCCGCGCCGAAGCCCTTCGGCTCGTAGGGACCGTTGCCGACGAACAGCATCCACACCAGTCGCCGGTGCCCGTTCAGCGTGATCTTCATCGGCTTGGCGGTGCGCAGGGTGCGGGTGGTCGCGAGCAGCACGGCCGCCCACTTGGACCAGCGCGTCTGCAGCTTCTCCCTCAGCCGCACGGTTTCCGGGTAGCCACCGAGGCTCGCGGTGTTCACGTAAACCACCCGTTCGGTGTCGCCGCTGCGGCTGGCCACCTCGACCTCGGCCGCGTCGCAGACCACGACCGAGCCCGCGCGGGTCGCCGCCTGCGCCTCGTCGAGGTTCTCGATGCCGACGTCGCGGGCGAAGTGGTCGAGGGTGCCCGCCGGGACCAGCACCAGCGGCAGTCCGTGCTCGACGGCCACCCCGGCCACGCACGCGACCGTGCCGTCGCCACCCACCGCGCCGATCGCGCGGACCTCGCCGTTGTCGGTGCCGTTCTCGACCTTCTTCGTCAGCTCGGCGATCACGTCGACGTCGGGAAGGATCTCGATGACGTCCGCGCGCGGCCACGCCTTGCGGACCTCCTCACCGGCCTCGCCGCTCGAGCCAGCGCCCGGGTTCACCACGAGCACGAGCCCTTCCCCGTCGCCAAGCTCGGCCGCGGTGTCGCGGCGCTGCGGACCGTCGGGCAGGCTGTTCTGGTGCGGCCACCAGTGACGGGTCGCGTACGCGGCACCCACGCCGATGGCCGCGCCCGCGACGACGTCCGTCGGCCAGTGCACACCGGTGTGGACACGGCTGTAGCCGACGGCCGCGGCCAGCGGCAGCACGGCGCCCGCCGCGCCGCGGTGCTCCATGGCGACGGCCGACGCGAACGCGAAGGCCGACGCCGCGTGCCCGGACGGGAAGGACGACGACGTCGGTCGTTTCGTCATGCGGCGGTAGATCGGCAGCAGTTCGGCGGCCGGGCGGCGGCGCGGGAACAGGCGCTTGCCGACGCCGCTCGCGGCCAGGCTCGCGAAGCCGATGGCGGCGACGCCACGCAGCCCGGCACGGCGGGTGGCGCCCTTCTTGCCGATCAGCAGGGCGGCGATCGCGAACCACAGCGTGCGGTGGTTCGCGGCACGGCCGAGCAGCTGGAAGCCCCGGTCGGCCGGAGTCGGGGGAAGGTGTCCGCTGCGCCGGACGAGTTCGGCGTCGAACCGACTCACCCGGCGGTAGCGGCGCCTGAACATGTTCCGCACCGGCGAGGTATACCGCAGGCGGCCCGACCGAAACCTCAGTCGGTGACGAACCACCGCCCGTCGAGGCCGCCCGGACCACCTGCCGCCAGGCTGGGCTCCTGGCCTTGTACAGAACGGCAGATCGAACATGCCGACCTGACTTGGGCACGGATCGCGGCGTAGCCTGGACTGCGTACCTCTCGCCGAGGTAGTGCCCCCCGGTCGACGGGCGGGGCCGCGAGAGGTCCACCTCGGCGACGATGGGCAGGTCCCGCGATGGACATCGAAGACGCACAAATCGGCCTCCGAGTCCGCGAACTCCGGGAATGGCGCGGCATGACGGTGACCGCTGTAGCCGGACTGGCAGGGATGTCAAAGCAGTACTTGAGCATGATCGAATTAGGGGACCGCGCTGTCACCAAACGGTCTGTCCTTGAGGCGCTCGCAACCGCGTTGAGGGTCTCTCCAACCGACCTCGACGGTCGTCAACACTCGCCGGTCTCACCAACCAGCACGGCGGCCCACGCGGCGCTGGACGGTCTGGAAGCCGCACTGACCGAGTGGTGGCCCGGCGAAGTCCCGGACGACCGCCCAGCTCGCCCGTGGGGGCAAGTAGCTGCCGAGCTGGACACCCTCACCCGGGATTTGCGACCGCGCGCGGACTTCGACCAGCAGGGCGCCATCCTGCCCGGCCTGCTCCACGACTTGCTGACCTACGCGGCAGACGACGACCACCGCGCCGACGCCCTGGTCGGCCTGATCGCCGTCTACCACGCGTCCGGCAACATGGCGTCGTGGCTTGGTGCGCGGCATCTCGGTCTCGTCGCTGCTGAGCGCATCCAGGCCGCGGCCGAGACCCTGGGCGACGCCGAATGGCTCGGCGTGGCCACATGGGCGCGGGCACAGTTCATGTCGAGCATGTCTCGACCTCGCCAGTACAAGCTGGCCCTGGCAGCCGCTGATGCGCCCGGCGCCCGGCTGGAAAGCCGCGGGATGGGACACCTGACGGCCGCGCTCGCCACCGCCGCGCAGGGTGACCAGGAGACGGCCGAGACACATCTCGCCGAGGCGGACAGGATGGCCGACCACCTGGACGCCCCGCAAAGCACCTGGGGCCACTACACCCTGAACTTCGGTAAGCCGAACACCGGCGTGTGGCGGATATCCATCGGTGTTGAGCTGGGCTACGGCGGCCGGGTCGCCGAGATCGCCAAGACGTTCGACTGGCGCGACCTACCCGTGTCCCGGCGGGGCGCCTACTGGATGGATCTTGGGCGCGCACTTGTCCAGGAGAAGCGGACCCGCGACGAAGGATTGCGCGCACTGCTCAAGGCGGAGGAGCTGACACCCCACCAGGTCCGATCCAACGTCTTCGTACGTGAAGCTGTGGCTGGCCTGCTTGCATGGGCGCGGCGGGACGCTGGCGGCCGCGATCTGCGTGGTCTCGCCTATCGGATGGGCGTTGCCCCAAGCGGGTGAACCTGATCCGGCGTCAACAGGCAGTGGACACCTGACCCGCACTTCGACTTAGCGTCACGTCCCATCAACGGGAGGTGACCACATTGTCGGGTCGAACGGACAGTCCGTATAGGACGCGCTTGGGCGCGCTCCGGCGTCTGTCATCGGTCGGGGTGGAGAGTTCGGCACGGTCCGCGTCGGGCTGGTGGCGGCGATGACCCTGGCCGACCCGAGCCCCGCTGTGAAGGCCCTGATCCAGCAGATGCGCGATCGCAGCTGGACGATCCACCGGTGGGCGCCGGGTGTCGATCAGGCGCCCGACATCGTGAGCGCCGTGTGGATGTGGGATGACAGTGCCGCGGACGTGGTGGTGATCCGCAGTCACCTGATGGGCAGCGCGTACCGGGCGATGCCGTGCTCGGACTGCTGGGGGCCAGCGGCTGTCACGCTCTGGGACATAGGCGGGGCCGCCCCATCACCAGGTCTGGAATCGGGAAGAGTGACGCCTGCCATGTGCTGCGGTCGACACGCGACGCGTGATCATCGGCGAGCGGGGCGTGACGTGGCCAGCAGAACGCGCATTTTCTGTGCGCGTCCTGTGCGTCAGTGGGCCATCGGGATCTCGGTGAAGGGCCGCGCCGACACCTGCTCGGCGGCCACCTGCTCCGGCAGGCCGGCCTCGATCAGCGCGGCGATCGCCTGGTGCTCAGGAAGGCTGTTGAGCCACCGGCACACCAGGTCCGTCTGACCCGCTTCCGTCAGCGCGCCGTGCAGGCGAAGGCGGGCCATGCCACCGTCCGGATAGACGTCCATGCGGACGTGGGTGACGGCGGGACCGGCGAGGCGGAAGCGGTGCCGGGTGTCCGGTTGCAGGCGGGTCCTGCCCAGCAGCTCCACCCATTCCGTACCCACGCGGCCCGCGAGCGAGGCCCATCCCGGCGCGTTTCCCTTGAAGTGACTGGTGTCCAGCTCGGCCATGCGCACGGCGCCCTCGGCCGCGAGCACGACGGACACCCAGTCGTTGTCCTCGTCCCGGCGCCGCGCGGTCTCCCAGCCCTCCCCCATCACCTGCGCGAAACCGGGCGAGATCAGGTTCGCGGGCGAGGAGTAGAACATGTTGCTGCAGCCGTCGATCGACGCGCCGTGCTCCAGTGCCGCGAGGTCAAGCGACGCCAGGTCGAGGAACCTCGGATCGGCCACCGGTGTGCCGTGCACGCGCAGCCGCGCGACGCCGCCGTCCGGGTCGATGGTCAGCCGCACATGTGTGAACCGCCGGGGGTCCTCGACCTCGAACGGGTTCTTCGTGTTGCCAAGCAAGGGAGAACGCGGCACGAGCGGTTGCCAGTCCGCCGCGTCCAGCTCGGCCGGTGACGGGTAGCCGTCGACGGAGGCGGCATCGACCCAGCAGAACGGCGGGTAGTTGCCGGTGAAGAACGCGGTGTCCACGACGATCCCGTGGACCACGCCGGGCAAACCCAGCCGGACCACGGCATGGTCCACGCCCGGCTCGCGGCGCCGCCGGGTCTCCCAGCCGTCGTAGAGCTGTCCCTTGTGGCCGAACGTGGCCGCCTGGAACACCGGCTCCTGCGGGCGGATCAGGTTCTCCCGCTCGGCGAACAGCTCGTCGTTCGCCGACAGCACGCTGCCGCCCAGCCGTCGCGAGGCGAGATCGGGCAGTCCGATGAAGTCCATCAACGCTCCAGCAGCCTTCCGTCGGGGGTCTGGGGGTCGGCCCCCAGGAGTTGTCCCAGTGGGGTCTCGCCGGTGATCTCGCGGCCACGCAGCCAGGTGCGACGCACGACCCCGGTCAGTGTTCGTCCGTGGTAGGCCGAGACCGCGTTGCGGTGGAACAGTTCCGCCGCGTCCACAGTGAACTCCTCGGCCGGGGCGAACACGCACAGGTCCGCGTCCCGCCCGACCTCGATCGCGCCCTTGCCGGTCAGCCCGGCCAGTTCCGATGGCGCCGACGACATCCACCGCACCACCTCGGTCAGCGCCACACCGCGGCGCCGCGCCGCCGTCCACATCGCGGGCAGTCCCAGCTGCAGCCCGGCGATGCCGCCCCACGCCTGGCCGAAGTCGCCGGTGTCGAAGCGCTTCAGGTCGGCGGTGCACGGCGAGTGGTCGCTCACCACGCAGTCGATCACCCGGTCGGCGAGGCCCTGCCACAGCGCGTCCTGGTTGGCCGCGTCACGGATCGGCGGGCAGCACTTGAACTGCGTGGCGCCGTCCGCGATCTCCTCCGCGGTCAGGGTGAGGTAGTGCGGGCAGGTCTCGACGGTGATCGGCACCCCGTCGCGGCGCGCGGCGGCGATCATCGGCAGCGCGCCCGCCGACGACAGGTGCAGTACGTGCACGCGGGCGCCGGTGCGCCGCGCGAGGTCGATCAGCGTCGCGATCGCGCGGTGCTCGGCCTCCTTCGGGCGGGAAGCGAGGAAGTCGCCGTAGGCGCGGCCGTGTGGTGCCGGCGCGTGCTCGATCAGGTCCGGGTCCTCGGCGTGGACGATCAGCAGCGCGTCGATGCCGGCAAGCACCTCCATCGCCGCGCGCAGCTCACCCGTGGACAGGTGCCCGAACTCGTCGACGCCCGAGTGGAGCAGGAAACACTTGAAGCCGAACACACCCGCCTCGTGCAACGCGGGCAGCTCCGCCAGGTTGCCCGGCACGGCACCGCCCCAGAACCCGACGTCGACATGGGTCTGGCCGAACGCGGTGGCGCGCTTGACATCCAGCGCGGCCACGTCGGTCGTGGGCGGCACGCTGTTGAGCGGCATGTCGACGATCGTGGTGACCCCGCCCGCCGCGGCGGCGCGGGTGGCGGTCGCGAAGCCCTCCCACTCGGTGCGGCCGGGGTCGTTGACGTGCACGTGGGTGTCGACCAGGCCTGGCAGCAGCACCTCGTCCTCGGTGAGGTCGACGAACACGGGCCCGTCCAGCTCCGGTTCGACCGCGACGATCACGCCGCCCGCGATGCCCACCGCGCCGGGGCGCACACCGGCGGGAGTGATCATCCGGGCGGCGCGGATGACGAGTTCCGGTTGTGTCACAAGGACTCCCTGCGGACCAGTCTGCCCAGCTCCGACTCGGACAACCCGCACAGCTCCTCGACGTCGGCCGGGGACAGCGCGCCGCAGTCCATCCCCCGCCGCATCGACATCGCAAGCGCTTGCGCGGTGGCGGGCTCGTCCAGCACGCCCGCGTCGGCCTTCTCCACGTAGGCACGCAAACGTTTGGCGTCCGCGGCGGCGTTGCCGAGGTAGAAGGTGTAGTTGGCGGCGTAGCGCGTGACGAGCTGCGCGGGGTGCAGGTCCCAGCCCTGGTAGAAGCCGTGCGTCAGCGACCGCAGCGTGAACCCGAAGTGCGTGCGCCATGCCGCGTGCACGGACTCGCGGCCGCCGACCGGCAGCACGTTGGTCGAGCCGTCCGACAGCCGCACCCCGGTGCCCGCGGCGCTTACCTGCATGACGTGCCTGGCGAAGTCGCACGCCGCGTGCCCGAGGTGCTGCTCGGACGCGGACAGCCCGCACGCGGCCGTGTAGTCGTAGGTGCCGAAGTGCAGACCCGACACCCGGCCCCTGCCCTCGGTGATGAACCTCGGGATCGCGAACCCGCCCGTGTCGTCCACTATGGACTGCGTGGTCTCGATCTGGATCTCGAACCGCAACCGGCCCGCAGGCAGCCCGAGCCGGTCCTCCAGCACCTCGAGCAGCTCCACCAGCGCGGCCACCTGCTCGACCGCGGTGACCTTCGGGAAGGTCAGCACGAGGCCGTCCGGCATCTCGGCCAGCCGGGTCAGGAACAGGTCGAGGGTGCGGGCACCCCGCTCGAACAGCTCGAACGACTTGAACCGGATGCCGACCCACGGGACGCCGAGTGTGGCGGCCAGGCCGGCACAGCGGACCGCGTCGTCGTCCTCGTCGGTGCCGGGCCGCAGCCCGTAGCCGTCCTCGAAGTCGATGCGCAGGTCCTCGACGGGCTCACTGGTGAGCTTCGCGACCACCTTCTCGTGCACCGGTCCGGCCAGCTCCGGCGGCAGGCCGAGCACCTCGGCGAACGCGTGCGGGCCGGGCGCGTGCTCCTCCAGCGCCTCGATGGCGGCCGCACCCCACTGGGCAGGCAGGTCGCCGGTGACCCGGTCCGCCGGGACGTAGCACGTGTGCACGGGCTGCCTGCCGCCCGCGTCCCCGGGGTACCGCGCCGCCCGCGCGGCGTCCACATCGGACAGCCGGGCGGCGATCCCGGTGAGCAGCGACCCGTCCAGGGACGTGCGCACCTCAGATCCGCTCGTAGGCGGGCAGCGTCAGGAAGTCCGGGAAGTCGTCGGCCAGCGCGACCTGCTCGAACAGCTCACACGCGGGCTCGAGGTGGTCGATGCCGCTCAGTGACTCACGCACGTCGGCCAGCAGTCCACGCACCAGGTCGGCGGTGACGGTGTCGCCGGTGTCGAGCTTGACCTCGTTGCGCACCCACTGCCACACCTGCGACCGGGAGATCTCGGCGGTGGCCGCGTCCTCCATGAGGTTGTGGATCGCGGCGGCGCCGTTGCCACCCAGCCACGACGCGAGGTAGCGGACGCCGACGTCCACCGCAGCGCGCAGACCCGCCGCGGTGGCCTGGCCCGGCGTGGACCTGACGTCCAGCAGCTGGTCGGCGGTCACCTCGACCTCCGCGCGGAGCTTGCCCAGCTGGTTCGGGTCGTCGCCGAGGACCGAGGTGAACTCCTCGTCGCAGATCGACACGAGGTCCGGGTGCGCCACCCAGGACCCGTCGAAGCCGTCGCCTGCCTCGCGGCGCTTGTCGTCGTGGACCTTCGCCAGGGCCTTCTCGGTGACCTCCGGGTCCCGGCGGTTGGGGATGAACGCGGCCATGCCGCCCATCGCGAACGCGCCCCGCTGGTGGCAGGTGCGGACCAGCAGTTCGGTGTAGGCACGCATGAACGGCGCGGTCATGGTGACGTCGTTGCGGTCGGGCAGCGTGAAGTCCGGGCCCGCGTCGCGGAAGTACTTGATGATGCTGAACAGGTAGTCCCAGCGGCCCGCGTTGAGGCCGGACATGTGGTCACGCAGCTCGTAGAGGATCTCCTCCATCTCGAACGCGGCCGGGATGGTCTCGATCAGGACGGTCGCGCGGACGGTGCCGTGCGGGATGCCCAGCGCTTCCTGCGCGTGGGTGAAGACGTCGTTCCAGAGGCGGGCCTCCAGGTGGGACTCCATCTTCGGGAGGTAGAAGTACGGGCCGCTGCCGCGGTCCAGCAGCTCCTGCGCGTTGTGGAAGAAGTAGAGCCCGAAGTCGACGAGCGCGCCGACCGCGCGGCGGCCGTCGAAGGTGAGGTGGCGCTCGTCGAGGTGCCAGCCGCGGGGCCGCATCACGATGACCGCGTGCCTGTCGCCGTTGAGGGCGTAGCTCTTGCCCTCCGGCGAGGTGAACGCGATGGTCTTGCGGACCGCGTCGGCGAGGTTGACCTGACCGCCGACCACGTTGTGCCAGTGCGGGGTGTTGGCGTCCTCCAGGTCGGCGAGCCACACCTTGGCGCCCGAGTTGAGCGCGTTGATCGCCATCTTGCGCTCGGTCGGGCCGGTGATCTCGACCCGTCGGTCCCGCAGGTCCGCCGGGGCTTCCGCCACCCGCCAGTCGGACTCACGGACGTCGCGGGTCGACTCAAGGAAATCGAGACGCCCGGTGCGGGAGGCCTCCTCGCGCCTGGCCGCGCGGGCCGCCACCAACTCGTCGCGACGGTCCGCGAACCGCTCGTGCAGACCGGCGAGGAACTCGAGTGCCCCTGGGGTGAGAATCTCCGCGCTTCGCTCGACGGCGCCGCCGAGAACCTGGATGTCGACCATGGCTACACCCTAGGTTCACCACCGGCCATGGCGCACGGCCTGTCGTATGGTCTGGCCATGGGTCACGCCATCTGCGCGCTCGTCGTGGCGGAGCCGGTCGACGCGGAGCGGGCACTGGCCGTGGACCTGCGCCCACTACTCCGGCACGAGCACGTCACCGTGCTGCCGGTCGACCACTACTACACCGCGTACCAGGCGGCCCGGCGTGACATGAGCGCACCTCTCGACCTCCCGGCCGATGTGCCGGTGGTCTTCCCGGCCGAGGCGGTGCCGCTCGACTCGTCCGCGAGGTGACCGGCACGCCGGTGTCTGGTCCGATCCCGAAGCATCGCAGTAGCTCGGGTGCGCTGGACTCGACGATGTTGGTCAGGTGCTGCTGGTGGGTCAGGGGGTGACGATGTTGAAGTCCGGGTTGAACTCGTCCATCACGGCCGCGAGGTTCTCCAGAGCGGCAGCGTCGCCGTCGAGCTGGATCTTTCCGGCCTGGGCGAGTTGGTGCCCGGCGGTGGGCTTGAGCACGACGCCGATGAGTGCCGCCTTGGGCCCGGACACGGTGAGTTGGGTATCCGGGGACGCGCCGACGCGTGCGTTGAGCACGCCTCGTTTGACCCAGACAGTCCAAGTCTGATCGACGTCGGTGAAGGCGAAATCGATACGTAGATCGGTGTCGACGGCCTGGTCGCCGATTACATGCACGCCGGCGAAGTCGAACAGCACGTCCAACGGCATGGCCATCAAGGTGTCCGGTGATGCGGTCGTGAACGACGCTTCCAGGACGCCTTCGCGGAGTTCGCGGGCGGCGGTGAGGAAGATGCCGCGCCATTGCGGCGCCTCGGTCTGGTAGCCCATCTGCTCATACGCGTCGGCCTGCAGGTTCTTCGCGTCCTGGTTGGTGGGCTGGGCAAAGACGAGCTTGTGCAGGATCTCGGCCACCCACCGGTAGTCGCCCTCACCGAAGGCCCGCCTGCCCTCCTCGAGGATGGCGTCGGCGCCGATCAGGTCCACATAGCGTCTGGCCGACTCGACCGGAATATGGGGGTGCAGGGACACCGGGTCCCCGTCCCACATGCCGAGTTCTTTGGTGAACACGCCACGCACGTCGTGGTGAACGGTGCCGTGGTACTGGCGGTTGTACCACTTGTGTGCGAGTTCGTGCGGCAGGGCGATCACCTCGGCGGCTTCCAGCGGGGTGTAACCCTTGTTGGCCAGCCGCAGCGCCTGGTCGTGGATGTATTTGTACATGTCGCGCTGGTCCTCGAGGAACCGGACGATGTTCTCGTTGCCCCACACCGGCCACGAGTGGGGTCCGAAGTGGACCTCGACCTGGTCGCCCCACCGCTCCAGCGTTTCGTCGAGGTAGCGGGCGAAGTTGCGGGCGTCGCGGGTACGCGCCCCCCGAAGCGTCTGAATGTTGTGCAGGCAGTGGTTCGCGTTCTCGGCGCAGGTCAGCGCCTTCAACTCCGGGATCCAGATGTGCATCTCCTCGGGCGCCTCGGTGTCCGGGGCATAGAGGAACTCGAAGGTCAGGCCGGCGATGGTGCGGGTCTGCCCGGTTTCGGTGATCGGGTCTGTCGGGGATAGGTAGGTGATCGTCAGGTGCCTGCCGTTCCCGATCCCCGCGCCGAGGGTGACGAACTGCTTCGGCTCACGGTCGAGCAGGTTGCCGAACGCGTACATGGCACGGCGCGACATCGCGTTGCCGGCGATCACGTTCTCGCCGATCGCGAACTTGTCGAACGATGCGATCGTGCCCGGCGCGATGATCGGTACCTTGCCCGAGGCGACGTCCGCCGGGTCCACCACACCTTTCACGCCGCCGTAGTGGTCGACGTGCGTGTGTGTGTAGATCACCGCCGCGACCGGCTTGTCGGCCACGTGTTCACGGAACAGGGCCATCCCCTGAGCGGCCGGCTCCACACCTGTCGTGCAGTCGATGACGATCAGCCCGTCGTCGCCCTCGATGATGGTCAGGTTCGCGATGTCATTGTTGCGGACCTGGTAAATGCGGTCCACGACCTTGTACAGGCCGCCCTCGTGGATGACCTGGGAGGTCCGCCACAAGCTCGCATCGACAGTGTCCGGTCTCGGAGCATCGTCAGAGAGGTACGCGAAGTCCGCAAGGTCGAAGACCACCTTCCCGTCGTCACCGACGACCCGGCCATTGGGGATCGGCGCCACCAAGCCTCGACGAGCTTGGGCGAAATCGTCACGGTCATCCATCGGATAGAAAGACTCCGCTGCGCTGTTGACCGAGGCCGTGACAGGCGTTGCGTCCTTCGGGCGATAAGGCATGGGGGACCCCCCAACCGGGCGCATCGGCACTGTTGCCACGACCCAGCCTTGGGCACGCCCCTCACCGGTCACGCTACTGGCCCCTGATCGCGCCCGCACCTCCTGACGGTCACCGTCCAGTTCGGACTGTCTAGGCAGCACCAAGGACGAAAGGAGAGACTGCTCAGGGAGCGGGCCCATCAACACGCAACGTGACACCCAGTTCAATTCTTGCTTTGTGTGCTCTTCTGCGGCGCTTCGAGAAGCGCCCCGTTAATGCCAAACGGCCCGTTGAATCAGTGGAGCAGGTCAGCGGGCCGTTTTTCCGCTGTCCGATCGTGTCCGCCTGCTGAAACCTTCCCTTGGGTGGTTTGGTTTGGATCCAGAAACTCACCCTCAGACTCACGCCGGCCAGATCGTGACCTTGGGTTCCGCGAAGAGTGGATGACTGGAATGGGAGCAGGCGACCTACGCCGAGGACAGCGTCGGGCTCTGACACAGACACTGACAGGCGCGCTCGTCCTTGGAGTGTGTCGCTGCGAGTTCTGTAGGTGACGTCACGTTCCCCTGAGGTCACTGTTGGCCAAGCCCAGGCCCTCGTACCCAGATCCACAGGACAGGGCAGGGCGTGGTGTCCAGTTCACCAGCGGCCGTAGTGCACTACGTCAGCTGTTTCGCGGCGGCCGCGTTTCCTTGGGGAGCCGGACTGCTCGGGCTCGTCGGAGTAGCCGATGGCGATCGCGCCGATCGGCTCGTGGTCGTCGGGGACGCCGTACTGCTCGCGGAACGGGGCCACGTTGTCGGGCATGATGCCGAAGTACAGGGCACCGAGGCCCTCGTCGACGACCGTCTGCAGGATCAGCAGCGCCGCCATGCCGGTGTCGATGTGCCAGAAGGGGACCGGCCAGCGGGACTCGTCGCGGTCGGCCCAGCCCTTGTCCGGCTCGGCGTAGCGGTCCAGGTAGACCCGCTTGCAGGCGAACGGCACGATCACCAGCGGCGCGTTGGACACGCCGTTGTTCATCGGGCGCAGCGCCCAGAACTTCGCCAGGTCCTCGCCTTCGAGCACGAGGAACGCCTGTCCCTGCGAGAACCCGGCGGACGGGCCGCGGGTCGCGTTGTGCAGGATCCGGTCGAGGCTCTCCTTCGGCACCGGCCGGTCGGCATGGAAATTGCGCACCATCCGGCGCTTGCGCACCACGTCCTGGAACTCCATCGCTGCTCCCCTCAGTTCAGGAGCGCGTCGACGAACGCCCCCGGCTCGAATGGTGCCAGGTCGTCGGCGCCTTCGCCGAGTCCGACGAGCTTGACGGGCACCCCCAGCTCACGCTGCACCTGGAAGACGATGCCGCCCTTTGCGGTGCCGTCGAGCTTGGTGAGCACGATGCCGGTGATGTCCACCACCTCGGCGAACACGCGGGCCTGGGTGAGGCCGTTCTGGCCGGTGGTGGCGTCGAGGACCAGCAGGACCTCGTCGACCTTGGTCTGCTTCTCGACCACGCGCTTGACCTTGCCCAGCTCGTCCATCAGGCCGGTCTTGGTGTGCAGGCGGCCCGCGGTGTCGACGAGGACCGCGTCCACCCCGGCCTCGACCCCGCGCTTGACCGAGTCGAACGCGACTGCGGCCGGGTCGGCGCCGTCCTTGCCACGCACGACCTCGGCCCCGACCCGCTCGGCCCAGGTGGCGAGCTGCTCGACGGCGGCCGCGCGGAACGTGTCGGCCGCGCCGAGCATGACCGTGCGCCCGTCCGCGACGAGCACACGCGCGAGCTTGCCCGTGGTGGTCGTCTTGCCGGTGCCGTTGACGCCGGTGACCAGCACGACCGCGGGGAGCTTGGTGCCGTCGACCTCGTGCGGGAGCGCGCGGACGGCACGGTCCATGTCGGGGTGCAGCGCGTCGACGAGCACGTCGCGGAGCAGGGCGCGGGCCGCCTCCGGGGTGCGGACCTTGCGGGAGACCAGCTCCTCCCTGAGCCGCTCGACGATCTCCGTGGTGGTGGCGGCGCCCAGGTCGGCGAGCAGAAGGGTGTCCTCGACCTCGGTCCAGGAGTCCTCGTCGAGGTCACCGGCGCCGAGCAGGCCGAGCAGGCCCTGACCGAAGGTGGAACGCGAGCGGGACAGACGGCCGCGGAGCCGGTCCAGCCGCCCGGCGGTCGGCTCGATCTCCTCGATGGGCTCCGGCGGCGCGGTCGGCGCGACCTCGTCGACGATCGCGGGCTCGGCCGGGACGACCTCGGGACCGGCCTCGATGGCGGCCTCGGCCTCCTCGGGCTCGGCCTCGACGACCTCGTCGGGTGGTGCGGGCGCCTTGGTGCCGCCCTGTGTGAGGTTGATGCCGCCGCCGGTCTGGTAGCCGCCCTTGACGGGCTTCTCCTCGACCCGCGGCTTCTCCGTCAGGTTGATCCGCCGCCTGCGGTTCAGCACCACGCCCGCCACCACGGCGAGCGCGAGCAGCACGACTACGGCGACGATGATCACTATCACGGTGCTCGACACGCCGCCATCCTCGCATCACCCCACGACAGCGGTATCAGCGGTCGAGACGGCCTGCCTTCACACGACCACGAACGGAAGTATCCGAAACGTGTGTCCCCAGCGTGTCGGAGCCGCTCCTCGATGGGGCCACGCGGCAGGAGTTGGCCACAAGTCAGGGACGGCGTAGCACCCGGCGTAGGACCTGGACCACGATCAACGCGAACGCGGCGCCACTGCCCGCCGCGGCCAGCACCTTCGCCCGTGAGCGGTCCGGGCGAAGCTGGTCGACGAGGCCCGGTGAGAGTACGGCGGGCTCGACCCCATTCCGCGCGGAAAAGTCTGGCGGACTCACGGGCGGAGTCCTGATCGCGTCCTGATACGTCTCCTCGATGACCTGGTGGAAGCGGCGCGCCCGCATGCCCGGGTAGTTGTCACGCCAGAACGTCCCGGTCCTCTCCCAGTAGTGGCGCCCGGGTCCACTCGCGAACACGTTGGTCGTCATGGCCCGGAGCAACGTGTCCGTCAGCTCGCCGACGTCGTACTCCGCAAACCAGTGCGCGACGATCAGGTTGACGTACGTGTACTGAGTCTCCTCGGTGAAGGAGTTCGTCAGGTACGGCCCCCAGCACTCCATGTAACGGGGATCATCCATCGCCATCCGCATCAGCTCCACGTGATGCGCACGACGTGCGTTCCTGCGTGCTTCCCTGACTTCGCGGTTCTGGATCACCAGCGAGATCATCACGCCGAGCAAGGCGACCGTCGCGACCACGGCCGAGACAGCACCGTAGGTGCCGCCGATCTCGTTCAACCGCTTCCAGTCGACATCGTCGCCACTGTCATAGGCGCGGAGTGCCAGCGGCGAGAGCACGACCAAACCCATCGAGGCGATCACAAGCAGCAGTATTCCGGCCAGGAGCACCGTTCTGCCCGTCGGCATCCGGGCCGACCGAGGCCGCCTCGTTCGCGTCACCGACCCGGTGAACGGGTGAGTTCGGACTCGACCACCGGCGGCGGCAGGGCCGCGATCTCGCGGTCGAAGAAGGCCTGGAATTCCTCGCCGCCGGCGTGCAACGCCCGCACCTCCGCCAGGCAGCGGGCGATCAGGTCCGGGTCAGTGAATTTACGACCACCGGCCAGGAGTCCGGTGTCGTCGTATAGAACTTCGTACATCGCCAGCGAATCCATGAAGATCAGTTCTGGCACGCTGCCATCACGTTCGAAGCTGGCGACGGCATCCGGGCGGACTATGCGAATGTTCTCCCCACATTCCACGCGGACCTTGAACCGGTGCATCTCCCACTGCAGATACGGGTCGATGGGAAATTCGACCACCCGCACCCGGTACGAGTGATAACCCAACCGCGCGTCCTCGGCGAACTCCGCGACCACGTTCGGCCGATTCCGTTCGGTGAGTTCCAGGGACTCCTGCCACCGCCCTGCCGCGAACGCCTGCCAGCTCTCGTCGTACGGCTCCCGAAAGTGCTGGATCCGCTCCAGCTTGTCGAACCGTGCTATCCGCGGCCAGTAGCGGCTCGAGTCGTCGAGATACGCCCGGGTGGGCCGGAGCACGTCACCCGGCACGCCCCGAACCCGGTCAAGCATCGGGAATGTCCTTCTTGGCCGCGACGATCATGACGCGGGGAATCACCACGAGACGCTCGTCGTGCACGACGTTCACCCCATCGGGCATGCGGCCGATATACGCCTCGGTGAGGTCACGCCCGATCACCGCTACATCCCCGTTCGACATCTCCCAGATGTCCGGGCAGCCTTGCTTACCGTTGGTCGGCGGACCTGGCAGGCTCGCTGGATTTTCCCCGAGACGACGGGCGAACGTCGCCTCGGGATTCGCTTCCCACCCTCTGCCGATCTCCATGGCAATTCCCGTCTCGCAATTTGCAGATACCTGGAGTATCCGCAGCGATACGGAATGGAGCAACTACAGCATCGGAGAATCACTTGTTCGGCTGAATATCAAATGCTACTTCAGTACACCTGCGGTGAGACCGGCCTGGACCTGCTTCTGGAACAGGACGTACACGATCAGCACCGGCAGCAGCGCGATCACCAGACCGGCGAACAACGCCGTCCAGTCGCCGCGGTACCCCTGGCTGATCGCCAGCGACGCGAGGCCCTGCGCGAGGACCTTCTTGTCCGGTTCGTTCATCAGCACCACCGGCAGCACGTACTGGTTCCAGTGGCCCAGCACGTTGAACAGGCCGATGCTGATCAGGCCCGGCTTCGCCATCGGGAGCATGACGCGGAAGAACAGCCCGAAGTGCGAGCACCCGTCGACGATCGCCGCCTCGGCGATGGACGTCGGCTGTGTGCGGAAGAACGCGGTCAGGAAGAACACCGTGAACGGCATGGAGAACGCGGCGTACACCAGTGCCAGCGACAACAGGCTGTTGAGGCCGAGGAACTCCCCGATCAACGGGATCGTGCCCAGGTTGCGCACCACGAAGAACAGCGGCACGAGCGCCAGGAACACCGGGAAGATCATCCCGCCGACGAAGGCGAAGTAGATCAACCGGTTGCCGGGGAAGGTGTACCTCGACAGCACGTAGGCGGCCATCGCGCCGAGCAACATGGTGAGCGGCACCGAGATGACCACCACGATGAGGCTGTTCACGAAGTACTGCCCGATGTTGGCGACAGTCCACGCGCGCGCGAAGTTGTCGAACCGCGCCACCGCGGGCAGGCCCCACGGGTCGGAAAGGAACTCGGTGTTCGTCTTGAACGACGACAGGACCGCCCACAGCAGCGGCAGCACCGTGAGCAGGCCCCAGAACAGCAGGAACCCGCCGTTCAGCAGGTTGAGCGCGCCCGTTCCGACGCCGGCGCCCTCGCCGCGGGGACGCGGGGCCGGGGTCTCGGCGACCGGACGTTCGACAGTGGTCGTCATGACAGCTCCACCCGTTCCCGCCGGGCCACCCGCAGGAACAGCACCGCGACGATCAGCGTCAGGATCAGCAGGATCACGCCCAGTGCGGAGGCCTGACCGAACCGGTAGTCGTTGAAGGCGGTGCGGTACAGCGCCACACCCAGCACGTCACCGGCGCGGGACGGGCCGCCGGAGATGCCGAGCATGATGTGCACGAAGGCGAACGCGTCCATGGCCTGGATCGCCAGGTACACCCAGCCGACCTGCACGGTGTCCCACACCAGCGGCAGCGTCACGTGCCGGAAGGTGGTGTACCGGTTCGCGCCGTCGAGCAGTGCCGCCTCGAAGATGTCCTTCGGGATGGCCTGCATCGCCGCGGAGAACAGCACCACGTAGAACCCGACGAACGACCAGATCATCACCACGACGACGCACCAGAACGCGAAGTTCGGGTCGCCGAGCCACGGCAGGGCGATCGCGTCGAGGCCGATCGCGCGCAGGAAGCCGTTGAGGATGCCGCCCGCCTCGGTCGGGGCGAAGACGTACTTGAACAGCACGCCGACGATCGCCACCGACAGCACCTGCGGGAAGAAGTAGACGATCTTGTAGACCGACGACCCGCGCACGCCCTCCACGCCGGACTTGCCGCGCCGCCCGACGGTCAGCATCGAGGCGAAGAACAGTCCAAGCAGCACGGTCACGGCGGGCACGACGAGCAGCAGGATGGCGTTGTTCTTCAGCGCTATCAGGAACTGATCGTCATTGAACAGCTTCACGTAGTTGTCGAAGCCGACCCACTTCTGGCTCGCCGTCAGACCTGTCCAGTCCGTCAGGGAGATGTAGATCGCCTGCAGGTAGGGCGAGACCACGAAGAACCCGTAGATCCCGACCGGCACCAGCAGGAACGCCACGATGAACCGGTACTTGCCGTGCTGCAGGGCGGGCCCCGGTTTCGAGGCCCGCCCGTGTACGGCTTGCTTACGCGCCACTGCTAACGCGTGTACTTCGTGATCGAGTCGTCGTCGCGGACCTTCTGGGCCTCCGCCTCGCAGGCCGCGGTGAACTCGTCGACCGACTTGCGGCCGGCGAGCAGGTCACCGATGTGCGCGTTGATGCCCGGGTTCCACATCTTCGCGTACCAGGTCTGGTACATCCAGCTGACGATGTTGTCGCCGGCGGCGCCCAGCGCCGTCTTCGCGGAGGTGAGGCCGGGGGGCAGCTCGACGCCATCGGCGGCACCCTGGACGACGGTGAGGCTCGAGACCTCCTCGGTGAAGCCCTTCGCGCCCTGGTTGGAGAGCATGATCCGCATGTACTCGAGGCCACCGCGCGGGTTCTTCGCCTGCTTGGGCACGATGTAGGGCTCGCCGGGCGAGGCGTAGATGGTCTCGAACGGCATCGCCGAGTCGTCGGACAGCAGCGGCTCCGGCGTGAACGCGAACTCGAAGCCCTCCGGCGTGACGTCCTTCTGCTCGCTCTCCAGCCAGGAGCCACACGGGATGAACGCGGCCTTGCCCTCACTCCACGCGTTCTGCGACTGGATGTGGTCCATGCCCTCGGTGCCGCCGAGGTAGTAGCCAGCGGTGCGCAGGCCGAGCAGCGCGTTGGCCGACTCCTTGATGGCCTCGTGCTGCCAGGCGCCCTTCTCCAGGTTGTCGATCCCCTTGAGGACGTCCGGGCCTGCGAGCTTGGCGGCCATCGTGAGCAGCGGCCAGGTCATGTACCTGGCGTGGACGCCCTGGTAGGCCCACGGCGCGACACCCGCGCCCTTGATCTCCTTGGACAGGGCCGTCATCTCGGCCCACGTCTTCGGCGGGACCCAGCCGTTCTTGTCGAAGAGCGTCTTGTTGTACCAGAGGCCGAAGACGGTCAGCGCGAGGTGCAGCACGAAGGGCTTGCCACCGAAGGTGCCCTGCTGGATCGCGCCGGGCACCAGCGTGTCACGCACCTTCTTGCCCGAGTCGTCCCAGCTCGGCGCGTCGAACAGGTCGGTGAGGTCGTAGAGCTGGTCGTCGGAGACGAGCTGGCCGAGCGGGATCTGGCCGTCGCCGGAGTCGTTCACGAAGTCCGGCGGGTTGCCGCCGACGAAGCGGGACTGCAGCGCACCCGCGATGTCGACCTCGGCCTTGTGGTTGATCGTGGCGTCCGGGTACTTCTTCTTGTACATCGGCTCGTGGATGCCGGTGGCGTACTTGTCACCGAACCCGCCGTTGAAGATGTAGATCTCGAGGGGCTGGTCGGTCGGCACACCGAGCGGGTTGTCGGCGGTCTTCTCGCCCTCGGTCTGTTCCTGGCCGCCGCCGGAGGTGGCGCAACCGGCGAGGAAGCCGGTCCCCGGCAGCACGAGCGCGCCGGTGGCGAGCGCTCCCCGCAGGAAGTTTCTCCTGCTCCAGTCCGCCGAAAAATTGGTCATGCTCGCTCCTCGTGGTCTTGGCATCGTCACCGCTGGAGAACCCGGTCCCCGACAGCAGGGTGACACATTATCGCCCTGGTCTATACCTTCCGCCGCCAACACTCAACCACATTGGACATCGATTTGGTCAAGAACTAACCATGCGTCTTGCGTGGTCGAGTGGTGTCCACTAGCTACTGAACCGTGACTACGTGCCGGGTGATCGGACTTCTGTCCGGAACGTCCATGGATGGCGTGGACGCAAGCGTCGCCGAACTGCGGCTGATTGGTGACACCGTCGAGCTGCTGCCCGTCGGACACACCGAGCTGCCCTACCCAGAGGAGCTCCGCACCGCACTGCTCGGCGCGCTGCCGCCGAACACGACCACCGCCGAGCAGGTGTGCAAGCTCGACACCGAGGTGGGGCAGGCGTTCGCCGCGGCCGCGGCCCACGCGTTCACCACGCTCGCCGACGGGCGCGCCGACCTGGTCGCGTCGCTCGGGCAGACCGTCTACCACTGGGTCGAGGGCGACAAGGCGCTCGGCACGCTGCAGCTCGGCCAGCCCGCGTGGATCGCGGAGGCGACCGGGCTGCCCGTGGTGTCCGACCTGCGGGCCCGCGACATCGCGGCGGGCGGGCACGGTGCGCCGCTCGCCGGTGTCCTCGACCGCCTGTGGCTGCGGGACAGCCCCGAGATCACCGCCGCGCTGAACATCGGCGGTATCGCCAACATCACCGTCGTCGCGCGGGACGAGCCCGCACTGGCGTTCGACACCGGGCCGGGCAACGCGCTGCTCGACGCGGCCGCGCGGATGATCTCCGGCGGGGTGTGGCACCAGGACGTCGACGGCGACCTCGCGGCACAGGGCACGGCCGTGCCCGAGCTGCTGGAGGTCCTGCTCGCCGACCCGTACTACGGGCTCACGCCGCCGAAGTCCACCGGCAAGGAGCACTTCCACGCCGAGCACCTCACGTCGGCCCTGGCCAAGGTCGGCCACGTCGCGGGCGACGACCTGCTCGCCACGCTCGTGGAGCTGACCGCGACGACGGTCGCCGACGCGTGCAAGGCACACGGCGTGACCAGGGTCGTCGCGTCCGGTGGCGGCGTGCGAAACCCGACGCTGATGGCCGCCCTTCGCAGACGGCTCGCCCCGGCCACGCTGGACACGAGCGACGGTCTCGGCCTGCCGTCGGACGCCAAGGAGGCGTACCTGACGGCGCTGCTCGGCTTCCTGACCTGGGCCGGGTCGCCCGCCGACACGACGGGCACCACGGGCGCACGCGGCGCGCGACTGCTCGGCACCATCACCCCGGGCAGCGACCCGCTGCGCCTACCCACCCCCGCGACGACCCAGGTCACACGCCTGCGCGTCCGTGCCCACGACAAGGTGGGCTAGAGCGTGCCGCTTTGTGCACAGTCCGCGCCTGAGCAGCAGTCACCTCAGGGGAACGTGACGGCAAGCAACCACCAACCACCACGACCCGCAAGCAACGCTGGATCGGAACCAACACCTTTAATTCCGGGGAGGCGGAACAGTGCGCGCACTTGATATCGCGATCATCGTGATCTTTCTGGTCGGGATGCCGTTGATCGGTGTCCTGATCGGTGGCAGGCAGAAGTCGGCGACCGACTACTTCGTCAGCGAGAAGAAGATCTCGTGGTGGGTCGTGTGCCTGTCGGTCGTCTCGGCGGAGACGTCGACGCTCACCGTGTTATCGGTGCCCGTGGTGGCCTACCTCGCGCCACCCGCCGCGGGCGGCATGACGTACCTGACGCTGGCGCTCGGGTACATCGTCGGCCGGATCATCGTGTCGTTCGTGCTGCTGCCCCGCTACGTGGCGGGCAACCTCGTGACCGCGTACGCGTTCCTCGGCAAGCGGTACGGCGACGGCATGCGCGCGACCGCGTCGGTGACGTTCCAGTTCACCCGGCTGCTCGCCGACGGCATCCGGCTGTTCGCCACCGCCATCCCGATCAAGGTGGTGCTGGCCGCGTACGGGGTGAACGCCTCGTACTGGGCGATCGTGATCGTGCTCGGGATCGCGATGGTGTTCTACACGTTCGTCGGCGGCGTGCGGGCGGTCGTGTGGGTCGACGCGATCCAGATGCTCTGGTACGTCCTCGGCGGCATCGTCGTGGTAGTCGCGCTGGCGCAGGTGCTGCCGTCGGGGTGGTTCGGCGAGGCCGTCGACGCGTCGAAGTTCCAGCTGTTCGACTTCTCGTCCGACCCGCTGACCGGCGGCTTCCCGTTCCTCGCCGCGTTCTTCGGCGGCACGCTGCTCGCGATGGCCTCCCACGGCGTCGACCAGCTGATCGTGCAGCGGCTCATGTCGACCGGGGACGTCCGCGCGTCGCAGAAGGCGCTGATCGCGAGCGGCGTCGTGGTGTTCTTCCAGTTCGCGTTCTTCCTGTTCATCGGCGTGATGATGTGGGCCTTCTACGAGGCCGCGGTGCCGACCGACCCCACCGCCGACGGCGGCCTCGGCCTGGGCAACAAGGACGAGCTGTTCGCGAACTTCATCGTGACCGAGCTGCCGTCCGGCCTGTCCGGGTTCGTGATCGCGGGCATCCTGGCGGCCGCGCTGTCGTCGTCGCTCGGCGCGCTGGCGTCGGCGACCGTGACCGACGTGTACGAGCGGATCTCCAAGCGCACCCTCGCCGACACCGACCGGCTGCGGCTCGGCCGGATCTGGACGGTCGTGTGGGCCGGGCTGCTGATCGTGTGCGCAGGCCTGTTCGCGACGGCCAACCGGACGACCGCCGACCCGATCGTCGTGCAGGCGCTGGGAATCACCGGGTACACCTACGGCGCGCTGCTCGGCGCGTTCCTGCTGGGCCTGATCTTCAAGCGGGCCAGGCAGTTCGACGCTCTGGTCGCGTTCGCTGCGACGGTCGCGGTGATGACGTTCGTCATCCTCGGCGTGAAGTTCGCCGGCCCGTCGGCGGCGGCGGATCCGGTCGCCAACGGGTACGCGGAGTGGACCTCGATCAAGATCGACTTCTCCGCCGCGGCACCCGCCGAGGGCGTGCGGACGCTGTCGACCTGGTGGTACACCCCGCTCGGGGTCATCGTGACGCTGGTGGTCGGCGGCCTGCTCTCGCTGCGCCACCCGCGCGAGCAGGAACCGGGCACCGAGGACGAGACGGCGGCCGCGAAGGTCGCCTAGCAGCAATGCCGGTCGGTTAAGGCGACACAAGATCAACTTCGCGATCAGCGACCAGCGAAAACAGGCCCGATCAAGATCAACAATCGGGGTTCCAGGCATCTAAACGACCGGCATTGCGCCTAGCAGCCAATCTCGGCCACCCGCCCGCGCGGGCGGGTGGCCGAGCGGGCTCATCCCGCCGAGCGGGCCTTGTGCGCCGCGGTGCGGGCGGCCTTCGCCACCTGCTTGTCCGGGTGGTGGTTGCCGATGAGGGTGAGCACCTCGAAGGTCTCCGGGTGCGGCAGGCGCCACGCGACCGCCAGGACCTCCTCGCCCAGCCCCTCGGGCACCACCGCGCCGAACAGCTCCGGGACCGCCGTGGCGTCGTACGCGCCGAGCTGGTCCGCTGTCGCCGCCACCAGGTCCACCACCAGCCACGCGACGTCCGCCGGTGCCAGTTCGCGGTCCAGCGCGACCAGTGCGTACGCGCGCAGCGCCTCGTCGTCCAGCACCGACTCCCACGGCGTGCCTGGCACGTCGCCAAGGACCGTCGTCGCGTGGAGGCGTGCCTCCGGATGCGCCTGCGCCGCGGCGGCGAGCAGTTCGGCGGCGGCCCGCTCGTCTGCCTGTGCACGCCCCAGCCACGCGTCGGTCAGCTCGGTCAGCTCGTCGTCGGTGAGCCCGCCAACGGCCGACAGGAGGTCGGTGGCCGTCATGTCCGCCAGCGGCGGCAGGAGCGGGATGTCGATGCCGCCCTCCACCAGCTCCTCACGCATCGCCAGCAGGCCAAGCGGCGTCAGGCGGGCCACGTCTTCTTCGACCTCGACCGCCCCGTGTTCGGCCAGGCGGGCCAGCAGCACGGCGGCGGGGTCGCCGTGGGCCGCCACCCACCCGTCCCACGCCACGTCGTCCTCGAGGTGCTCGGTCGCGATCTCGCGGGCCATCTCCCGCAGCTCGGCGACCGGCACCCCCAGCGTGCGGATGAGGAACATCGGCAGCACCAGCGAACCGAGCGCGCCGAAGTCCAGGTCCTCCTCGCCCGCCAGCTCGGCGTCGATCTCCAGGCTCGGCAGGACCTGGGTGAACGCGGCCGTCCAGGTGCCGAGGTCCTCCTGGTCGTCGCCGGTCGACCAGAGATCCGGGTTCGCGTCCGCCTCGCCGTCCTCGGAGACGACCACCAGGTCGGTCGCGAGCGCCACCTCCCAGCACAGCAGCAGCTCGGCCTGGCCGACGCCCAGCCGCTCCGCCGCCTCCGCGGTGTCGGGGCCGGTCAGGTCGCCGTCCTCGGTGACCTCCCGGCGCTCCCCCACCCAGGTGGCGAGCGCACCCACGCGCCGCAGCAGCGCACTCTCCCGGGCGGTCACGGCCAGCTCATCGAGGGGCGGCACGTGCAGTGCGGGCAACTGCTCCGGCAGGCCAAGCAACGCGGCCAGGTCCTCGGCGTCCTCGAAGTCGTCCAGGTCGACGGTCATCACCACAACCTAGTGTCCCGCGCCGGTGGACCACCGCGCACGGGCAGCAAAAGCCGGCCGTTGCAGGGGCTAGTCCGCCTCCCCGGAATTCAAAGTGTTGGTCTCGACCCAGCGCATCCTCGGACCGTGGGTGGTTAGTGGCTGGGTGCCGTCACGTTCCCCTGAGGTCACTGATGGTCAGGTTCGGACCCTCGGCACAAAGATCCATAGGACAGGCACTAGACCGCTCGGCGGTGCGCCCTCGTCACGTCGGCCTGGTAGCTCACCAGCTCCTCCGCCAACTCGAAGCCCAGCTTGGTGAACATTCGCTCCGACGCGTCGTTCCCGGTCCGGATCAGGGCGGCCGCCCGGTCCCGGACACCGTCGGCACCGGACAGCTCGCCGAGCAGCCGCCGCACCAGCGACCTGCCGACCCCGCACGACCGCGCGTCCTCGGCGACGCCCACCATGTCGACGTAGTACTCCTCCGCCTGCGTGTACCCGGCCGCGTACCCCAGCAGCCCTTTCTCCCCCGCCAGCACCACCACCGTGTGCCGGTCGCCGGTCACCAGCTGGGCGCCGGTCGTCGGCGCGCCGGGGAAACACCGGTCGTGCAGGGCGGAGACCGCGGCCCGCACCGCCGGGTCGGCGGGCAGCGGGACGACGCGGTCGTCGGGGGTGTTGCGGACGAGCAGGCTGCGCAGCGGCGCGGCGGTGAGCGTGTAGCAGCGGGTACTCATGGCCGCGGTGAACCCGTGCCGGGTGGCGAAGTCGGCGAGCAGGCGGTTCTCGCGGTGGCCGAACAGTTCGAGGGTGTGCACGCCCGCCATCGCGGGCAGCCACCGCGCCTGGTCGAGCATCGAGTCGGCCGTGGCCTGCCACAGGTTGCCCGCCGCGGGGTGGTTGGCGGGCACGTCCACGTACGGCCCATACAGGTAGGCGCGCCGCTGCCCGTGGTCCACCTCGACGGACAGGACCCCCCGCACGCGGCCGTTGCGGTCGGCGGCGACCACCGCGCACGCAGGCCATCCCGGTTCGATGGCGGCCAGCTCCTCGGCCACCTCCTGTGGGGTCTCACCATGGAAGGCGACCCGGTGCGCCGGCTCCTGCTGCAGCCGGGTGACCAACGCGATCACGGCCTCCAGATCGACCGGGTTCGCGGTGCGAACGTCATACATGTCCGAAATCCTGAACTGCCGCACCCACTCCGCGCGAACTCATTTCTGCCCCGTCGGGCAGTACCGTGCGACCGACCGGGCACACCTGCGAAGTTGATGCCCATCCGTTACGTCACCAGGCCAAAGATGCTCCATACTTGCTCCTCGTCATCGTCCATGTTGGACGGTCTCCCGAACACTTAAAACCGGAGTTGCGTGATGGCTGAATTCGATGTCAAGCGGGTTACGACCCTTGAATGGGCAGGCATCGGCGCCGGCCTCGCAGCGTTCATCTTCAGTTTCCTCACCTGGGCATCGCTCGACCTCGAAGACGAATTCGGTTTGGGCATGGTGGTCGACACCACCGCGAGTGCCTGGAACGTGGGCTTCCTCGGCTGGTTCTCAGTCCTGTTACTCGTCGCCGCCGGTGTGCTCGTCTTCCTTCCCCACGTGGGAGTCGAGGTGCCGAGACTCGCCATGACCTGGCTGATCCTGTCCGGAGTCGCGATCCTGCTGATCCTGCTGCGCCTGGTGACGCTCGACTCGTACATCTCCCCCGGATTCGGCCTGTTCCTCGGTCTGATCGCCGCCATCGTCTCCGGTGTGGCGGCTCTCCTCACGTTCCGCGCGGCGCCGAAGCCGGTCGGTGGCGCGACCCCGTACGCCGCCTGATCTTCCCTCGCACCAAGGAAAACGCCCCCTCCCGGACGAACCGGGATGGGGCGTTTCTCGTCCGTTCAGTTCTGGGGCTGGGGCGCGGGTGCCGCGACGAGCTTGGGGCTGTCCTCGCCGTGCATCCGCTGCGAGATCACCTGGGTGATGCCGTCGCCGCGCATGCTGACGCCGTACAGGGCGTCGGCGATGTCCATGGTCGGCTTCTGGTGCGTGATGATGATCAGCTGCGAGTTGCTGCGCAGCTCCTGCAGCAGACCGATCAGCCGACGCATGTTGACGTCGTCAAGGGCCGCCTCCACCTCGTCCATCACGTAGAACGGCGACGGGCGGGCGCGGAAGATCGCGACCAGCATGCCCACCGCCACCAGCGACTTCTCGCCACCGGACAGCAGTGACAGCCGCTTGATCTTCTTGCCGGGCGGGCGGGCCTCGACGTCGACGCCGGTGGTCAGCATGTCCTCCGGCTCGGTCAGGATCATCCGGCCCTCGCCACCAGGGAACAGCGTGGCGAACACGGTCTCGAACTCGCGGGCCACGTCGTGGTACGCGGACGTGAACACCTCGAGGATCTTGTCGTCGACCTCCTTCACGACCGTGAGCAGGTCGCGCCGGGTCGCCTTCAGGTCCTCCAGCTGCGTTGACAGGAACTTGTAGCGCTCCTCCAGTGCGGCGAACTCCTCCAGGGCGAGCGGGTTCACCTTGCCCAGCAGCGTCAGGTCGCGCTCCGCGCGCTTCGCGCGGCGCTCCTGTGCCGGCCGGTCGTAGGGCATGGGCTGCGGCGCGCTGACCGTCTCGCCCGCCTCCTTGGCCGCCTCGTACTCGGCGACCTCGGCCGGGCTCGGCGGCACCGGCACGTCCGGGCCGTACTCGGCGACCAGGTCGTCGAGGCCGATGCCGAAGCTCTCCGCGATCCTGGTCTCGAGCTGCTCCAGCCGCATCCGCTGCTCGGCCCGCAGGACCTCGTCGCGGTGCACGGCGTCGGTCAGCTTCTCCAGCTCGGTCGACAGCTCACGCACCCGGTTGCGGACCTCCTGCAGCACCCGCTCGCGGTCATACCGGTCGGCTTGCACGGTGTCCCGTTCGCCGGCGGCCGCGGCCAGCGACTGCGCGATCCGCTCCAGGGCCAGCTCACCGCTCTCCACGACGGCCCGTGCGACGGCGGCCCCGTGTGCCCGCTGCGCCATGGCCCGCCGCGCCCGCTCCCGCGCCTCCCGCTCGGCACGCGCGGCCCTGCGCAGCTCCTCGGCCTTGCCGTACAGCGCGCGGTGCCGCTCCTCCGCGGTGCGCAGCGAAAGCCGGGCGTCCATCTCCTGCTGGCGGGCGGTGGCCAGCGCGGCGCTCGCCTCGTCGCGCTCGACGGTGTCCGGCTCGTCATCGAGCACGGTCTCGTCCTCGGCGACGGTCAGGCGCTCCTCCAGCTCGGCGAGCTTGACCAGCGCCTGCTCCCGCGCCTGCTCGACCTGGGTCCGCTGGTTCTGCACGCGCTCGGCCTCGGCCTGCGCGGACCGGACCGCGGTCCGCATCCTGGACAGCCGCTCCGCGGAACGGGCAGCACGGACCTTGCCCTCGTTCTTGGCCTCCGCGGTGGCCTGTGCCTCCTGCAGCCGGGCCGTCTGCTCGGCGCGGGCACCGGTCAGCGCGGCCGAGGCCCGTTCGGCGGCACTCTCCGCGGCGGCGAGCTTCTCGTTGGCCTCGTCGACCGCGGCCTGCACCTCGATCACGCTCTGCGCGCGGGACGTGCCGCCGACCGCCCAGTGCGCGCCGAGCACGTCGCCCTCGGTCGTGACCGCCCGGACCGCCGGGTGGGCCGCCACGATCAGGCGGGCGATCGGCAGCGACTCGACGACCGCCACCCGGTCAAGGGCCTTGCCGACCGCGGGTCGAAGCGCCTCCGGTGCGCGCACCAGGTCGACCGCCCAGCGGGCGCCCTGCGGAAGCACGGGCCAGCCGGTCCGGTCGTGGTGACCAAACCCACCGACGACGATGCCAGCGCGGCCCGCGTCGGAGCCACGCAGCAGGTCGAGCGCGGCGACGGCGTCGTCGCCGGACGCCACGGCCACCGCGTCCGCGACCGGCCCCAGCGCGGCGGCCAGTGCGGCCTCGGCGCCGGGCTCGACGGTCAGCAGCGCCGCGACCGAACCCAGCAGGCCCGGCAGCCGGTCACCGGCGGCAAGCAGTACACCCGCGCCGTCCTTGCGGTTCAGGCCCATCGACAGCGCGTCGACCCTGGCCTTCCACGACGCGATGTCCTTCTCCGCGGTCCGCTCGGCAGCCACCAGCTCCTCGACGCGGGCCTGCGCCGCCTTCTGCGCCTCGACGGCACGCTGGTGGCGCTCGGCGAGCCCGGCGTCGTCGGAGTCCTCGATACCGGTCTCCTCCTGCGCCTCGGCCAGCTCGACGGCGGCCAGCTCGGCCCGCTCGGTCGCCTCGGCGAGGGTCGTGGAGAGCCGTTCGATCTCCTCCGCGGTGGCGTTGGTCTTGCTGCGCAGCGCCTCGACCTGCCCGGCGAGGCGCGCGAGGCCCTCGCGGCGGTCGGCGACCGCGCGCACGGCGGCCATGTGCGCCCGCTCGGCGGCCTGCACCTGCTGTTCCAGCTCGGCGCGGCGCTCCGCGGTCTCGCCGAGCATCCCGCGGGCCACCTCGACGTGTTCGCCCAGCTCGGCCTCGCGGACGGCCGTCTCCTCGGCCTCGAACTCCAGCTCCTCCGGGTCCCGGCCACCCGACTGCGTCTCCACGGCCGCCGACAGGTGCCGCTCCCGCTCGACGGCGAGCCGGACCGTGCCGCGCAGGCGCTCCTCCAGCGCCGACAGCCGGTACCAGGTGTCCTGCGCGGCGGCGAGGCGCGGCGCGTCGACCGCGAGCTGGTCCTCAAGGGAGGTCTGCTTGGCGTCGGCCACCTCCAGCAGCTGCTCGACCTCGTGGCGGCGGGCGCGGGCGGCGGCCTCGTCGGCCTGCTCCTTCGCGATCTCCGAGCGCTGGTTGACCAGGTCGTCGGCGTGCAGGCGCAGCCGCGCGTCCCGCAGGTCGGCCTGCACGGACTGCGCCTTGCGGGCGATCTCGGCCTGCTTGCCAAGCGGCTTGAGCTGGCGTCGCAGCTCGGCGGTCAGGTCGGTGAGCCGGGTGAGGTTGGCCTGCATCGCGTCGAGCTTCCGCAGCGCCTTCTCCTTGCGCTTGCGGTGCTTGAGAACGCCTGCGGCCTCCTCGATGAACGCCCTGCGCTCCTCCGGCTTGGCCTCCAGGATCTGGGAGAGCTGCCCCTGCCCGACGATGACGTGCATCTCGCGGCCGATGCCGGAGTCGGAGAGCAGCTCCTGGATGTCCATCAGGCGGCAGGTGTTGCCGTTGATCTCGTACTCGCTCGCGCCGTCACGGAACATCCGGCGGGTGATCGACACCTCGGTGTACTCGATCGGCAGCGCGCCGTCGGAGTTGTCGATGGTGAGGCTGACCTCGGCGCGGCCGAGCGGGGCGCGCCCCGCGGTGCCGGCGAAGATGACGTCCTCCATCTTGCCGCCGCGCAGATCCTTCGCGCCCTGGGTACCCATCACCCAGCGCAGCGCATCGAGCACGTTGGACTTGCCGGAGCCGTTCGGGCCGACGACACACGTGATCCCGGGTTCGAAACGCAGCGTGGTCGCCGAGGCGAACGACTTGAAGCCCTTGAGCGTGAGGCTCTTCAAATGCACGAGACTCTGGACCTCTCAGGTAGCCAATAGTGGCCGCTCTATCCGCCCGAGGGTACCCGTGGGCCCTCCGTGTCCGTGGGAGGTGCCGCCCGAGTCATCAGCGTCCTGGCGCCTGGATGGTCGCGACCACCGTCTCCTTGTCGTCGAGCAGGTACTCCAACTTCTCGATCTTGTCGCGCGGTATGGAGGTGCTCGCCGGGATCTCGGCCTCCGGGTCGTGGTCGGTGCCCCACCAGCCGGCGACCTCGAACTTGCCGTAGTGGTCGTACACCTTCAGATAGCACTGCCGACCTGGGGGAAGCCCGTGGACCTCCGACAGCACCTCGGTGCCCCACTCGTGATCGACGAGGCGTGCCCGCACACTCGTCGTGCCTGCCTCGGTACTCCACGTGACGCCTTCGACGGGCGGTGGCTCGCGTAACGCTCGCCAGCCGAACACGCCCGCCACCGCGAGCACGACGACCGCGGCGGCCGCCGCGTAGACCCGCCAGTACCGCCGTCGCCCCCCGGGGTCCGGCAGCGCCGCCACCGGCGTGTCGCGCGGCTCGGAGAGCGGGCGCAGTGGCTCGGGCAGCGACACGGGCTCGGTGATCGGCTGGGCCTGCGTGATGACGGACGCGCCCGCCACGCCGGTCGGCGGCAGGTCGGCGGCGAAGTCCTCCGGGGTGATCTGGTTCAGCAGCCCGGGCAGCGGCGAGAGGCGGACCAGCTCGACCCGGCAGATGTCGCAGTAGGAGAGGTGCGACTCGAACTCGGAGCGCTCAGCGGGGTCGAGGGCGCCGAGCAGGTAGACACCCAGTGTCATGGTGTGCGGGCAGGTCACGGCTCGGTCACCCCTCTCTCCTCCAGTGCGTCGCGCAGCGCTCGCAGCGCGTAGAACGATCTCGACTTGACCGTCCCCGGTGGGACACCGAGGACCCGCGCGGTCTCGGCGATGGTCCGCCTGCGGTAGAACAGCTCGCCGATCACCGCGCGGTGATCGGCGGACAGCGCCCGCATGGCCTCGGCCACCTGCCAGCCCTGCAGCACGCGGTCGAAGTCGTCGCCAGGACGCGGCCAGTCCCGCTCCAGGATCGGTACCTCGTCCACCCGCGCGCTCCGCCTGCGGTAGCCGGAGACGACGAGGTTGCGCGCGACCGTGTACAGCCACGGCCCGGCGTGCTCGGGGTTCAGCGTGTCGCTGTTGCGCCACGCGCGGAGCAGCGTCTCCTGCACGATGTCCTCGGCGTACTGGTGGTCGCCACCGACCGCGCGCAGCACGTAGCCGTAGAGCGGCCGGCGGTATCGGCTGTACAGCTCACGGATGAGCTCGTCTTCCTGGTCCGGGGTGTTCCCCACGCCCCAGTCATACGCGGTCACCCACTGAACGGTTCAGCCGACCCGCAGCTCAGTAGCGATGATCGCTCCGCAAGCTCCGCTCAGCCACGATGATCGCTCCGCAAGCTCCGCTCAGCGCTCTGCGAACCCCGTCACATTGCCCTTGGCGGCCGACCAGCGTTCGACGACGAGGTCCACGTGGCCCGGGGTGGTGCCGCTCCGCAGCAGGTCGAGCAGGCCCGAACAGTCTTCCTTCGATCCCTCCGCGACGACCTCGACACGGCCGTCGGTCAGGTTGCTCGCGTACCCCCGCAGGCCCAGCTCGGACGCGCGGGCGCGAGTCCACCAGCGAAACCCGACACCTTGCACTCGGCCGTGCACCCAGGCCGTCAGCCGGACGTGTATGTCAACCACGGAACGTGAGATTCCTGCTCGTCTGAAGTTGCGCTCAGTAAGGCTGATAAGTTACCGCGCTGTGATGCGCTGCCTGCAGTGACCGCTCCGTCACCGCAGCGATTGTAGGAGGGCTTCGGGGATGCTCGGACCAGAGGACCGGATGGACGAGGCACCGCCCAGCGAAGAAGGTGGCGCCCTGCGTCGCACGCCGTATCTGGCGCTCAGTGTCGCCGGGGTGGTCGTGTCGACCGCGTTCGCGACCGTGGCCATGCTCGCGGGTGGGCAGAGCGGCGAGGCGCAGCCGGAGCGCACCAGCGACTCCATCGAGGTGCGGGACACGACGTCGGTGGACAGCACCACGGATGTGACGACGACGTCACCGACGACGACCTCGACCACGACGACCACCACGACGACCACCACCACCACGACGCGCCAGACGACGGACGACGAGCCGACGAACGATCCGCAGCCGCCGGAGCCGACGACGCCGCGACCGACGACGCCGAAGCCAACGCCGCCCACCACGACGACGACTACCACGACGACCACCACCACGCCGCCCCCGACGACCACCACCACGCCGGGCGGCGGCAGCTCAGGTAGCTCCTCGACAACGTCCTGATCCAGCGTCACTTGCCCGGAACGGCCCGCCGAGACCTCTCGGCGGGCCGTTCCTCGTCCCCGGCAAGCACAACCCTCGCGAGTCCACGGTTCCGGACCGCCGAGTTGGGGTTTCGGAACCGACGCCGTCCGGGATTCGCGCAGGCTGCCTGCGGTGATGGTTGTTTTGGTGGATCGATTGTCACTCTTCTGTTATCAAGTTCACCCATTCGTGGTACGTTTTCGCGCCGTGGCCTCGTCCCGTGCACGGAGACCCGTGCTGCCGACCCTGACGGCGTTAGTCGCCGGCGCGTTAGTCGCAGGCACCGCCACGGTGTTCGCGAACGCCGCCGCACCGGCCGGTGACCAGAACGACCTGCGCATCGGGCTCTCCGACGAGCAGG
>NZ_JBARWZ010000099.1:0-11614 GCF_049647105.1 Actinophytocola sp. | reverse complement strand
CACGGCAGGCACGGGCACCTCGGTGATCACGTAGCGTCAGAAACTTCATGATCACCTACGCCCGTGCCTGCCCTCGTCCGGGTCACCCAAGATCAACTCAAGTGATCTACTGCCGGAGCCTCTTAGGCAACCTCACCGGACGGCAGGTTGTCTCGGACTCGAGGACCAACGTGCCCGGCCGGTAGCGGCGCCGGGTCACCCGGCCTCCCCTTTCGGGGCCAACCGTCCAGCTACCGCCCCGGTCACCACTCGTGAGCGCGGCGAAACACGGCATGGAGTCGAACCGAGGTACGCACAGCCAGTCGAGACCGCCGGAGCTGTTCACGAGTGCGATGGTGTGGAGGTCGCTGAGGAGCGCGTAGTCGCCGGGGTGCTCGGTCATGCTCGGCTTCCTGGCGCCCGCCGCCGCTGGTGAGGTGATCGGACCTCTGTCTACCCCATCGTCGGAACCCTGTGCGCGTCGTGGCGTAGTGGTAAGGCGATCGCAAGGTCCTCAGGCGAGGACGAAGTAGCGCAACCAGAGGTAGGGCGCCGCGAGTGTGATGGTGATGACGGTGACGATGGCGCCTTTGCGGGTGAAGTCCCAGAAGGAGATGGGGTGCTCGGCGCGTTTGGCGATGCCGAGCACGACGACGTTGGCGCTGGCGCCCACGGCCGTCATGTTGCCGCCGAGGTCCGCGCCGAGGGCGAGGGCCCACCACAGCGCTTCGGCGTGGGTGGGGTTGGGGATGCTGTTGGACAGTTCCAGCACCAGGGGGCTCATCGTCGCCACGTACGGGATGTTGTCGATGATGCCGGACAACAGCGCGGACACCACGAGGACCAGCATCACCGCGAGCAGCGCGTTGCCGCCGGTGGCATCGGTCGCGGCCTGTGCGAGGGTGCCGATGACACCGGTCTTGACCAGCGCGCCCACCATGATGAACAGGCCGGCGAAGAAGAGCAGGGTCTCCCATTCCACGCTGGCCAGGTAGTCCCGGGGCTGCGAGCCGGAGAGGAGAACGAGCGCTCCGGCGCCGAGCAAGGCGACGATGGACGGTTCGATGTGGTGCACCGAGTGGGTGACGAACGCGGCGAACACCGCGAGCAGGACGACGCCGCACTTGATCAGCAGGCCGGTGTCCCGGATCGCTTCTCGTTCGTTCAGTTCCATCACGTCGGCCGCCCGGTCGGGGTCGACGCTGAACGAACCGCGGAACAGCCACGGCAGGATGAGCGTGAACACGACCAGCAGGATCGCGATGATCGGTGTCATGTGGACGAGGAAGTCGTTGAAGTCCAGTCCGGCGCGGCTGCCGATGATGATGTTCGGTGGGTCGCCGATCAGCGTGGCCGCGCCGCCGATGTTGGAGGCGAGTACTTCGGCGATGAGGAACGGCACCGGGCTGATGTCGAGCCGGTCGCAGACCAGCAGGGTGACCGGTGCGATCAGGAGCACTGTGGTGACGTTGTCAAGGAACGCGGAGGCCACCGCGGTGATCAGCACGAGCAGGACCATCACCCGCAGCGGGGACCCCTTGGCGCGCTTGGTGGCCCAGATCGCGGTGTACTCGAAGACGCCGGTGCGGCGCAGGATCCCGACGATGATCATCATGCCGAGCAGCAGGAAGATGACGTCCCAGTCGATGCCGGTGTCGTGGGAGTAGAAGGCGTCCTCGGAACCGACCACCCCCAGCGCCAGGATCAGACCGGCACCGGCGAGTGCGGCGGCGGTCTTGGGGATCCGCTCGGTGGCGATCAGGAGGTAGGCCACCACGAAGACGGCGATGGCGATACCGGTGCTCATGCCCGCCACCGGTCTACTTCGGACCGAGCGCCAGCTCCAGCAGCCGGGAGGCGGTGATCACCCCGACGAGTGTGTCGCCGTCCATCACCGCGGCCAGCGGGCAGCGCAGTCGCGCCATCACGGCGGCCACCTCGACGATCGTGTCGTCGTCGTTCACCACCGCGAGCTCGGGCGCGTCCGCCGGGAGAAGTTGCCGCACCTTCTTGCCGCGGAGCTTGTCCGCCACGCGGTCCGCCATCGACTCCGACAGCACACCGGCGAGCGACGGATCGTCCTGCACGTAGCTGGGGACGAGGATCCGCACCACCTGTGACGCGGGCAGCACCGCTTCCGGGCGCCCGTCGTCTCCCATCACGACCAGACCGGGCAGCCGGTGCTCGGCCAGCTGGGTCACGGCTTCCCAGGCATCGGACTCGACCCCGATCACCGGAAAGTCCTCGGCCATCTCCTTGGCATGCATGACCGAAGGCTACGACCAACCGACCGAACCCGCGCGTGTCGGTGGTTGCGCTCCGCATGAGAACCTCGGGGGTCGGCGATCCCCCGTCCCCGGCCGGGAACGGGACGCCGACCAGACTTCCCGGCACACCGCTCCCCAAGATGCCGTAAAGATCGTCACGAGGCAAACCCAGCGACCCGGAGTGCGGCAACTGGACTACGCAGCGACGTGCAAACGCTGACGAACCCGGCGAAACGAACCGGCACAGGTGGCCGAGATCAGGCGGCGTTTCGCGCCAGAGGTGGTACACCGCGATCCCGAAGATCACCGAGCCGACGACGTTGGCGACGGAGTGCCACCAGATGCGGTAGGTCCACAGGCCGGGGCGCCCAGCGTGTCGAGCACCGATGCCGGACCATCCATCATGTCCCACCTCCCGCGACGATCACTCTTCCCCGACGGTAGGCAGCCTTGCCACGTCGCCGGTATCGATGGCGTGCGGTGTTCGCGACGGAGGGGCTGTGGGACGCGGATCGTAAGGTGGCTGCAAGGCGTGCCCTTGCGGTTGCCTGACAACTGGACGCATGGCCGTCCGAACCGCGGTACGGCAAGGACAATCGACTGTGTGAGAACCGCGCAGCAGCCGAACCTGTCACCCGACCGCACGTCAGTGCGCGGCAACCGGGTCTGCCCGACTGCGGTGGCCACGGAAGTGCTCCTGCTCCAGCCACGCGGCGAGGTCGAGTCGTCGGCTGCCTGGCCGCTTTTCGTCATGGTCGTCACCGAGCCGACCGGGACGTCCCGCCAGCCGTTGTTCGACCTGCTCGACCGGCGCGGGCACGCGGACGAACCGCTGGTCGTCGCCGTGGAAGCGGTGTGGTCGGTCCTCGACTCCGCCAACGCGCTGCTCGCCATGACGGTGCACGCGGCGGACCCGGTACCCGTCGACATGAGGATCGTGCTCCCCGCGGCTCCGGTAATGGACATTCTCGACATGGTGGCGCGGGGGGCTCCCCTCGGCGTCACCACCCGTGACCGCGCGGAGCGGCTCCGTGGCCGGTTCGACGTACAGGCAGCCCTGCGTGACGTCATGCTCCTGAGCTGCCCGCCGTCGGCCACCCTCACCGATATCGCTGACGCCGTGCGCACGGCCAGGGAGGTGTGACCGCCGTGGTGACAGAGGAACTGGTGGCCATCGAAGAACGGGCGTGGTCCGCGCTGACGTCCGAACAGGACGCGGCGGAGTACTACGAGCACGTGCTGAGCCACGACATGGTGATGGTGCTGCCGGGCATGGTGCTGGCGCGGGCGGAAGCGCTGGAGTCGTGGATGGGCAGCGTGCCGTGGCGTGACTTCGAGATCGAGGACGCGCGGGCGGTGTGGCTCGACAGGAACGCGGCGTTGCTGACCTACCGCGCGACCGCGCGCCGTGCGGAGGACACCGCGAGCTATCGCGCGTTGTGCACGAGCGTGTACCGGATGCCGGACGGGCGCTGGTGGCTGGTGTTCCAGCAGCAGACACCGCTGAGCAACAGCATGGGATGTGCCGGGTCGTGACGGCGGTAGGTGGGAGGGAAGGCATGTACCGCTACGCACAGCACTGCCCGGTGGCACGTGCCGCTGAGGTGCTGGCCGAACCCTGGACGGTGCTCGTGTTGCGGGAGCTGCTGCGCGGGGGCGAGCGGCGGTCCGACATCGCGGCGGGTGTGCCGGGGATGTCGGTGAGTCTCCTCACGCGGCGGTTGCGCACGCTCGTCGGACACGGCCTGGTCGAGGAAGTGCCGGGGCGTGGCGAGAAGAAGTACCGTCTGACCGAGGCGGGACGGGCGATCGGGCCCGTGGTTGACGAGCTCGGCCGGTGGGGTCAGCACTGGCTGGCTCCGCCCGCGCTGGCGGACCTCAATGCCGACCTGCTCCTGCGGGACATCTGCGTGCAGATGGCCGACCGGTTGCCGGACCGGCCGCTCACGGTGGAGGTCAAGATCACCGACGCTCCGTCGGCGGGCCGGTGGTGGCTCCTGTTGGCGCCGACCGATGCTGTTGTCCAGGACACCGCACCTGCCTGGCTGCCCGACGTGCGGTTGGTGTGCACGCTCAGTGGACTCGCCGGTGTGTGGTCGGGGAAGCAGCGATTCTCGGACGCGGTGCGCGAACAGACGGTCGTGTTCGCCGGACCGTCCGACGCCGTCCGGTCGCTGGTCACCTGTATCGGTGTCGACCGGTACGTGGACGTGGTTCGGGAGCCGGTGTGACCGCACCTGCCGCAGGCGACCAGGCAGTGCTGATCATTCCCTCTGGCGTTGGCTCAGCGGATGACCTTGTCCGGGTATGGGTTGCCTTCGCGCTGGACGGTGTGCCCCTGGTACCTCGCCTGCGTACGGAGCTCGTCGTGGAGGAACTGGTGTCCAACGCGCACCGGCACGGCGGGCTGTCGTGCGTGTTGCGGCTGTCCCTGGACGACTCGCACCGCTTCCTGCAGGTCTTCGTCGACGACTCCGGCGTCGATGACGGTGCGGACTGGGTCGCGGGCTCCGGGTTGTCGCTTGTGGACGGTCTCACATCACACTGGTCGGTGGAATGGCGGGCCCGGGGAAAGACGGTGTGGGGTGAGATCGGAGTGGGTATGCGCATCGAGGCCATCAATGCGCCACCGCAACCACCGCCCCAACTCTGGCCCGGTCGGGCGTGAGCGACGAGAATCGCGGTCGATGAACCACGAGGTGTGACGCGGAGATGACGACCATGACGACCGGCGCGACCCTGCTGCTCGTGGAGGACGACGCCCGCATTCGCGAGGCGCTCCGCCTCGCGCTGACGGACGAGGGGTACCGGGTGGTCGAGGCCGCCACCGGCGAACAGGCACTTGCCCTGTTGACCTCGGACCGTTCCGAGCCGGACGTGGTGCTGCTCGACCTGATGCTGCCGGGCATGGACGGGCTCGTGGTGTGCGAGCGCATCCGGGAACGCAGTGACCTGCCTGTCATCATGGTGACCGCGCGTACCGGGGCGCACGAGGTCATCGCCGGGCTGGAGGCCGGGGCGGACGACTACGTGACGAAACCTGTCGACGCTGGTGAGCTGAGTGCACGGATCCGCGCGCTGTTGCGCCGGGTCAGAGCCGGGGCCGGCGAGCCCGCTGTGCTCGAGCTGGGCGACCTGGTCGTGCGCGTCGGTGAGGGGCGCGTACTGCGCGGTGCCGACGAGCTTCCTTTGACGAAGACGGAGTTCCGGCTGCTGTGCACCCTGGCCGCGGCACGCGGTGCGGTGGTGACCCGGGAGCAGCTGCTCGAACGGGTGTGGGAGTACGGGTACTTCGGCGACACCCGGCTGCTCGACGTGCACGTCCTCCGCCTGCGGCGCAAGATCGAACCCGACCCAGGGAACCCGACCCACGTGCTCACTGTGCGGGGTGTCGGCTACCGCATCGGCACGTCAGACGGTGGTGCGGGCAGGTGAACCTCCTGAACCGGCTGCCCCTGCGGACCCGGGTCATGGCCTGGTTCAGCCTCGTGTCCTTCGTGGTGGCAGGCGGGCTCGCCCTCGCCACCTGGCACCTGTCCACGGGGTACATGGTCGATCAGCGTGAGCGCAGCGCGGTCGCCCAGGCCACCGGCAACGCCCGGCTCGTCGAAGCGCAACTGCGCCGCGACCCGGGTGGGCTGTCGGAGCTGATGACCGGGCTGAGCGCCGAGGTCGAGTCCGCGGTGCTGCTGGTCGACGGCGGCGACTGGACCTCCGGCGGCAACCGCGTTGACCCCCGCAGGCTGCCTGCCGTGTTCCTGGACACCGTGCGGGGCGGTCAGGCCGCGCACCAACGGTTGTTGCTCGACGGCGTCCCGGTACTCGCCGTCGGGCTGCCGCTGCCGGACCAGTCCGCGACCTACGTCGAGGTGTCGCCGATGCGGGAGCTGGACCGTACGTTCCGCTTCCTGAGCTGGCTCCTCGTCGCGGGCACGATGGTCAGCGCGCTGGCCGGTGCGCTGCTCGGCCGGTGGGCCGCCACCAACGCGCTGCGCCCGTTGCGGCGGGTGACCGCGGCCGCCGCCGAGGCAGCGCGCGGTGATCTGGGGGTGCGGCTGCCCGTGACCGGGGACCCGGACCTCGTGCCGCTCGCCGAGGCGTTCAACGACACCGCGGAACGCCTGCAGCAGCGCGTCGCGCGGGACACCCGGTTCGCCGGTGACGTGAGCCACGAGCTGCGGTCGCCACTGACCACGATGCTCAACGCCATGGCGGTGCTGTACCGCCGCCGCGACGAACTCCCGACCGGCTCGCGCAAGGCGGTCGAACTACTCGACACCGACCTGCGCCGGTTCCGCCGGATGGTCGACGACCTGCTCGAGATCTCCCGGTCCGACCAGGACAGGTCCACACATGAACTGGTCGATCTCGCGGAACTCGTCCGTGTCATCACGGTCCACCACCAGCCGCTCCCACCCGGAGTGTTGGACGTGGCCGCGCACCCGTGGATCACCGGCGACCGGCGCAGGCTCGAACGGGTCGTGGTCAACCTGCTCGACAACGCGACGCACCACGGCAACGGGCTCGTGCGACTCGGTATCCTCAGCCGCGACGGGCAGGCACGCATCGAGGTCGACGACGCGGGCCCTGGCGTGCCGGAGGGCGCGCGGGAGCACGTGTTCGAACGCTTCGCCCGCGGCTCCCCGTCCGGCAGGGAAGCGTCGGACAGCGGCGCCGGCCTGGGCCTGGCGCTGGTCACCCAGCACGTCCGCGACCACGATGGCCGGGTCTGGGTCGAGGAACGGCCAGGTGGGGGCGCCCGCTTCGTCGTGGAGTTACCGGAGGTGGCCGGGTGAGGCGGTGGGCGGTCGTCGTCTGTGTGCTGGCCGCGTCGGCGTGCGGTGTCAGCGCACAGGACGAACCGCAGATCATCAAGGAGAGCACCCAGCCACCGTCCACCGCGACACCCAGCTTCGAGACCGAGACCGAACCTCCCTTCGGCAGTCCGGCCACGACGACAACGATTCCGGCCTCGTCGAGCACCCCGGCGGGCTGAGGGCTCGCGGCGAGCGGTTTGCGCGAACGAGGGTCTGTACGGCATCTTTGCGCAACGGAGCGCCGGGAAGTCTGGTCGGCACACTCACACAGGACGTGTGGGTCGTTGAGTGACGACTGAGGTGTGTCGATGGCGCTCGTGTTGGCGTTCGGTGTCGTGCTGCTGGTCAGCGTGTCCCTGTCGGGGGTCGCGGCCAGGACCGTGCTCTCCACCGCCCTGATGTTCCTGCTCGCCGGAGCCTTGATCGGCCAGGGCGGCTTCGGACTGGTCGACATCCCCTCCGACGGACCGTTCGTCACGGGTCTCGCTGATCTCGCCCTGTTCACCGTCCTGTTCGTCGACGGTCAACGCGCCGGGCTGCCCGCGTTGCGGGACGGGTGGCGGCTGTCCGGACGGGCGCTGGGCCTTGCGATGCCGCTCACCATGGTCGGCATTGCCCTGCCCGCGCACTACCTGGCCGGGCTGGACTGGTCGACCGCGTTCCTGATCGGCGCGATCCTCTCGCCCACTGACCCGGTGTTCGCCTCCGCCATCGTCGGCCGTGAGGACGTGCCGCTGCGGCTGCGCAGGTTGTTGAACGTCGAGTCCGGACTCAACGACGGCCTGGCGCTGCCGTTCGTGCTGATCTTCATCGCCACCGCCACCAACTCCGAGACCCACCTCGGGGAGGTCGCGCTCGAACTGGTCGCCGGTCTCGCGCTGGGCATCGTCATCCCCGCCCTGATCGTCCTGGCCTGGCGGTGGCGGATCCTCACCGCCGAGCCACGTCTGCAGGCGCTGGGACCGCTGGCCACCGCGGTGATCCTCTACGCCGCGTGCCATCTGACCCACGCCAACCCCTACCTGGCCGCGTTCGCCGCCGGTTCCATGATCGCCACTCTCGACCGCGTGTCCGCCGAACGCTTCGAACACTTCGGCGACCTGCTGTCGGAGACGACGAAGTTCGCCGCACTTCTTGTCTTCGGCGCGCTGATCACCCCGGAACGCATCTCCGATCTCACCTTCGGAGACTGGGCGGTGGCGGTGATCGCGATCCTGCTCGTACGCCCGGCCGCCATGTTGCTCTCGCTCCTGCGCACCACGCTGCCCGCTCGTGAACGTTCGGTGGCGGCCTGGTTCGGCCCGAAGGGCTTCGCGTCGGTCGTCTACGGGCTGCTCGCCGTCCAGGCGGGCATTCCGTCGGGAGATCACGTCTTCGACCTGGTCGCTGTCACGATCGCCCTGTCGATCGTGCTGCATTCCTCCACCGACGTACCGGTCGCCAAAGCACTGCGGGTAGAACCCCCGGACAACCTGCCCTGCGGCTGTCAAGCCGCCTGCTGACCAGACTGGTCCTGCGCATCGTCGACACCGCCGAACACGTCTGGGCCTGGTCACGCTGGCGCCGCCGACGACAACACCAAGCCCGACTCAGCCACTACAAACGACGCGGCCACCCACTCACCTAACTGCCGTTGCAGTATCAAGTGCGCCACGAGCGCGGAAGGTGAGGTCGGATAGGTAGGTGACCTTGCTGGATGTGGGTGTGGGGACGTGGGCGAAGTACGACTCGCATCTGCGCAATCACATCCTGCCCCGGTTCGGCGAGGTCGAGTTGGGTGAGATCGGGCGGATGACGGTGAAGGCGTGGGTTAAGGGCCTGCGTCGGTCGCTGGCGGAGCCGACCGTGCTGGATGTGGTGTCGTTGTTCTCGACGATCATGAACGAAGCGGTCGATGAGGGGTTGATCGGAGCGAATCCGTGTCGTCGGTTGCGGATCAACACCGGTGGCGGGGATGAGCGGCCTATCGCGGCACCGGGGCAGGTGTCGTTGATGGCGGGGCGGGCGCGGTTGATGGACCGTGTGATGATGATCATGGCCGCGTACGGTGGGATGCGGTGGGGTGAACTCGCCGGTCTGCAGTGGAGCCGGGTCGACCTGGACCGCGGCCAGCTGACTATCGACGCCAAGGATGGGGCCTTGCATGAGGTCGGTGGAATCTTGCCGTTGGGGCCGCCGAAGACCAAGGCCAGCGTCCGCACCGTGTACCTGCCGCCGTTCCTGGTCGAACTGCTCACCGACCTTCGAGAGTCACATCCCGGGGCCCGGTATGTGTTCACGGCGGTCGAGGGCGGGTGGCATCGGCGGGCGAACTTCCGGCGACGGGTCTGGCTACCTGCTGTCGCTGGTGACACCAAACGCGGCTGGGACCCGATCGCGCCCGGTCTGCATTTTCATGACCTGCGCCATACACACAACACGTGGTTGATCGAGGACCACGTGCCGGACGTGCTGCGGCACCGCCGGATGGGGCACCGGCAGAAGGGTGTGTCCGGGATCTACTCCCACGTCACCCCGCCCATGATCGCCGCCATGCTCGACGGATTGCAGCGGCGGTGGGAGCAGTATGGGAGCACTGATGCGGGTGACCACTACCTGGACGCAAGTGTGGTCAAGATCAGTTGCTCCCATATTGCTCCCACAACACAGAAACGACCTGCCGGTGATGATCACCAACAGGCCGTCTGACCAGCATATATAACTGGTGGGCGATACTGGGATTGAACCAGTGACCCCTACCGTGTCAAGGTAGTGCTCTCCCACTGAGCTAATCGCCCGAGGCGGCGGCGGGAATCGAACCCGCGTACAGGGCTTTGCAGGCCCTTGCCTAAGCCACTCGGCCACGCCGCCGTGGCTACCGCGTGGAGTTGGGGGTTATGGGATTCCCCTTCTCGAGCGGACGACGGGATTCGAACCCGCGACCCTCACCTTGGCAAGGTGATGCGCTACCAGCTGCGCTACGTCCGCGAAACCTGGGGCTGTGGAACGGATTCCGCGTCCCCTTGGCGTGAGCGAAACTCTATCCGATGCCCGAACCGACGATCACAGGGGGGTCCCTGTCATGTCAGGTCGGTGGAGATGAGGTGCGTCAGAGCCTCGTCGACATCCACCCAGAGGTGCTCGTTGCCCGGGACCACTACGTCGTACGTGCGGTCCAGGAAGTCGGCGAGTTCCTGTGCTGACGCCTCGAACACCGCGTGCCCGGACGGCGAGCTCAGCTCGATGACGACGACCTCGGGGTCATCGACCGCGGGCCGGATCCTGACGTCGCCGTTGCCGGCTTCTGCGATGAGCCCATCGGCGAGCAGGTCGCGGGCGAAGACCCACTCGACCCACCCTGCCCGGCCGGTGCGGAAGGCCGCGACAACGGCATAGGGATCGCGCGTGTCGTAGCGCAGTTCAACCTTCACGGGAACCGCGGGTGTCCGCGGCGCCAGTAGGTCGAAGACCGCTGTTGAGCGGAGCGTTACGTGGTCGTTGCGCATTGTCGCTACCCCTTCTCTCCCTTCCCAGTCGGCAAACGACTGAGTCCCTGCCTTTGTGACGGCTGGAGGACCCCTTTCGATCGCACAACCCTCGCAGTTCACCCGTCTGGGTCAGCAGTTCAGCGGAGCGCACTCGGTTCGCGACGCTTCGTGAACCGGAGTCACCTGCCGTTCGCATCTTGGCAAGGATCGCCCGTTCCCCGATAGCACCGTGGCCCGAATGTTGCTCGCGCCCTTCGGCAACTTACCTCAGGGTAGGGCCACGCAACCCGCAGCGAACCAGAATTTTGCCTAACCGGACACCAACTTGAGTCGGGAAAGAACTGGGCGCCACACCAGCGTGAACTACCGGGGGACACGGGCTGATCCATACGGGTGATCGATAGTCCAACCAGGACGATCCTTGTCTTGGTGGTGATCAACACCGACCTGCCGCGACCCGTCTTCGAGTGGCGGGCGTCCACCCCATTGGAGGCCTATAGGCACTCCAAATGGGTGATTTCGACGACACGACAACAACGTTCAGTGGTAGTCCAACTACCCGCATCGGCGCCTGCGGATGCGATAAGGCGTCTGACCAGCCAAAAAGCGACGACTCCTCGCCTCTGTCGCGCGAACGGCTCCGTCGATTGCCGGACGATCCGACAACTACCGCGACTTGTGAGCTGCAACACATGGTTGGCCGGAGGCAATTGCCGCCTCCTGGGGAGGCTCGGGTGGCAATGGGGAGAGAGCGCGGTAGGAGAAGGCGGAGACGCGCGGGCGAGGTGGGAGGGGAGGCGGCCGAGGGGGATCGCGGGGGTGGCGTGAGGGGAGGTAGCGCGGGGAGACATTCGGGAGGAGGCGAGGCGGGGTGTGGTGGGCAAGGAGACGCGAGGCGAGGCGGGTGGGCGAGGGAAGCGGCGTGAGGAGAGATGGGCGAAGGGAGGCGGTGCGAGGGGAAGTGGGGCGAGGGGAAGTGGGGCGAGGTAGCACGAGATAGCGCGGCGAGAAGCGGGTGAGGAGACGCGGGGCGCGGGAGGCGGAGCGGGGAGAGGGGAGGCAGCGGGGAGGCAGCGGGGAGTGG
>NZ_JBARWZ010000098.1:0-57986 GCF_049647105.1 Actinophytocola sp. | reverse complement strand
CGCGTCGACAGCGACGCGGCCACGCCAGTCGGACTGTCAGCACCTGGGCGGGAGCGGGCCCGGCCGACGGAGCAGGTCGCCGCGCATCCAGCCGGTGTAGCGGCTGCCCCACGGGTGGGCCTTGAACCAGACGTAGTGGCTCACGTCGGTGTAGTCGTGCCAGCAGTAGATGTCGACGCCGCGCGGCGGCTGGCTGACGTCCAGCTTCGTGGACCGCGTGTTGGGCTGAGACCGCAGCAACGCGTCGGTCACCTTGACGGTGGCCGTGTACCGGACGGCGGCCGAGACCAGCTCGATCTTCGGTGCCGTGGTGCCGGTGTTGTGCCGCGTCACGGCGTCGGTAGCCGTCTTCGCGACGGCCACGTGCTCCACCGGTGGCGCCTGGTCGCGGGCAGCCACCGGGCTACCGGCACCCCCTGCTGCGGCACCCACGGCGAGCGCCACCCCTGCCGCGGTGACTCCGAGGAGCGGGATGCTCCTCCTGAGATTGATCGTCACACGAACCTCCCCATTCGTGATGATTCCCATTTCTTAATCACGTTATGAACGGTCGAATAGCGACTCGTACGACTGCGTGATCGCAGAATGAGAAATGACTTCCGAAAGGTGATTTCTTTCGGTGCTCTTATCGTGATTGACGCTTCGTTGAATGTCTCGACATTAGCGCGTCGTTCGAGCTACTTCGACGATGCCTGACTTATCGACTGGCTGTCAAGTCATCTGGGTGGATTATCTGAGTCTCGTTGGTTGTCTTTTTTCGGGCATGGCAAATAAGGCCAGAGGTGCGTCATCCGTCCGGCCTTGTTGGTATTTCGTGCTTATGAACCCGGTTCTGGTTCCATGTCGGCCTCGTGTCCGGGTGCTGTGTCGTCGGGACCAGGAGCGAACTGCAGCGCGGTGTTCCCCCAGGCCCACGGGTTGGATGCGGCCGGACTGTGCTGTATTCCGATGATGATGTCGCGTGGGTCGGCTGGCGGGTAAATGGGCTCCAGATTGCCTGGATGTTGTGGTTCGGTCATTTCATTGAACTCCTGGCCTGACTGCTCCGATGAATTCTTTGGACCAATATGATGAGGTCCAGATGTTGGCAGTCACTTTGACGGCATCGCCGCTCTGGGGTGCGTGGACTACCTGAGCGTTGCCCATGTAAATCCCGACGTGATGGATGCCTCCTGGCAGTCCGTTGTTGGAGAGGAGGATGAGATCGCCGGGCAAAACCTGGGTGGGATCGCGGATGGCCGGTTGGAAGGTGCGCCATATCGCTTGGGTTTGGTGTGGGACCGCGACGCCGATCTGTGCATAGGCGTAGAGGGCGAGGCCGCTGCAGTCGAACCCGACGATGCCCTTGTCGACTCCAGTGCCCGCGGATGGGCCGTTCGCGGTACCGCCGGCCCACGCGTAGCGGATGCCGATTTGCGAGAGTGCGGTGTTGACGACGGTTTCCGCGCGAGGGTTGTCGGGCAGGTCGACCAGGTGGTCGCCGGTCGAGGATCCCGGCCTGAGCGGGCAGTCGACACCTCGTACGGCGCCGAGCATCTCGCGTGCGGTCTGCTCGTGTTTGTTGTACCGGTCGGGGAACGCCGATCGTTCGACTGCTTGCGCGGCGGCTCCGGGCGCGAGGCTCTGCCAGTTCGGAACCTTGAGCAGTACGTCGTAGAACTTGTTCACCGCGTAGTGCGGATCGGTGAGTTGCGCGGGAGTTCCCCAGCCTTGGGATGGGCGCATCTGGAACAGGCCGAGGCTGTCGCGGTCGCCGTGGTTGAGGTTGCGCAGACTGGACTCGGTCATGGCGGCCATGAGCGCGGTGACGATCCCGTGGTCAGCGATGCCGCGCTGCGTGCCGATGCGGACGATCAGCGCGGCATTCGTCATCTGGTCGGGGCCGTACGGCCCGACGGACTCTGTCGTGGCATCTGCGGGGGCGCACACCACTCCCTGGACGCCGCCGTCGGCGGATGCTTCGTCGTCGGTGACAACCACGACGACGCAGAACGCCACCAGTGCGAGGGCGAACGCAGCCGGTAACCCAACCATGAGCGTCAGCACCCGTGGTGCGCGATGGGAACGTGTGGCCACGGCGCTCACACCTCCGCGCCATGGGCCGGCTGATATGGGTCGTGGTCCGGGTCGTAAGTGGGGTCGTAGCCGGCGTCGCGGCCCTGGTGTTGGGCAGCGGATTCTCGTCGGTGCAGCTCGGCAATGAGCTGGGGGTCTGCGTTGGGGTCTGGTTCACCGAGCATCGAGCGGAGGTCGGCTGCACGGCGCAAGAGATCCATGAGGCGGGCGAGGGTCCAGGCGGTCATGATGGGTCATCTCCGGTGTGCCAGTTCGTGCGGACGGTGTGGAGCGCGCGGTCGCGAGCGGCGATGAGCGCGTGGTCGCGGCGTTGATCGGCGACCCAGGCGCGGTGGGATTCGACGAGGTCGAGGCCGCTGTCGTCGTGTCGGCCGTCGCAGCGCGGGCGGCCCCAGTTGCCGTCGAGCAGGCGGGCGCGGGCGCTCCAGAGCTTGTCGTGCCAGATGACGATGGCCTCGTTGCTGGCGCGCGGGGACCAGGCGCCGGTCCACGCCACGCGTAGACCGATCAGTTCCTCGCGGAGTGCGGTGTGGTCGGGCCAACAGGGTGGGATGACGTTGGTCAGTCGGTAGGTCGCGGTCAGCCAGGTCACCCAAGCGTCGAGCCGTTCCCACGCTGCCCGTGCCCGCGAAACCTGCGCGGCTTGTTCCTTGTCCGTCTCGGCTGCGGGGTAGGACTCGAACCGGAAGTCCGTGCGGTTCTCCGGTGTACTGCCACCGCGGTGCGTTCCCGCTACGGCGCCTTCGAGGGTGGTGAGGCGCTGCACGACCTCCTCGAGTACTTCCAGTACGTCTTCGGAGACGTCGAGCGCGGCGGCGGCCTGTTCGGCGACGGAGGCAGGGGGAGCATCCTGGCCATTCGGTTCCGGCGAATCCTTGCTGGGTGGTGTGGTCATGTCAGGGTCCGTCCCTCGTTGAGCGCCTCGTAGAACCGCCGTTCGGCCGCTGCCGTGGCGGTGTGGTCGGGGCGTTGCCAGTACGGGGTCAGTTCGCTGAGCACGGGACGCAGTCCGCCGGCAGCGATGAGCAGCGAGTGGCAACTGGGCAGCGCGCGGGCGTCGGCGGGGGTCATACCAGGGCGGGTCCGGAGCGAGAACTGTTCGGAGGATCCGGTTCCGGCGTGCCGGGTGAAGGAGGGGATTTCCTCGTCGAACTCATCGACGTAGCTGGCGATCTCGCGGAGCTCGTCGTGGCCGGTGACGCCGGGCAGGACCATGCGCAGAGTGGCGGCGCCCCACATGCTTTGTGCCGGGTGCATGCCCCAGCGGTCGATGGCCTGCGCGCGGTCCTGTACGACCATGGTGGTCGGGATCCCGCGTCCGCCGCCGTCGGCGACCAGGTCCGGCAGCTGGGTGAGGGTCGCGGTGGAGGGGGCTTCGTCGACGAGGAGCTTCAGTGCCGGGTCGAGGCGGTTGTTCTCGCTGAACTGCCCGAGGTCCCGTGCGTGATGGAGGATGTCTTCCATCAACGCCGCGAGCAGGTCCAGTACGCCTACCGCCTGGCTGCGTTGCGCCAGCAGGTAGACCGTGGACTGCCGCGCTGAGTCGAAGAAGAAGCTCATGGTGTCGAACTGCTCGTCGGGTGAGGGGGTGCAGGTGTCGAGCACGGCGGGGTGCATGAAGCAGTCCATCGCGCCCTCGATCGGCATGTAGTAGCCCGCACGCTGCCGCTCAGGTGTCTGGATCGCCTGGAATTGGAGGGTGGCCCAACTCTCGGGCGCGAGCGCACTGCGCTGGAGGATGGCTGCCGGTTCCACTGCTGTCTGATCGAAGGTCCACTTGAGCACCGTGCGGATGTCGCCGCCGGACATAGCGGCTGCGTGCAGCAGGTTCCGCAGGATGGCTTGGCCTCTGGACTTCCAGGCGTTGCCGTTCTCGACCCCGTTCATGTCGACCGAAGACATGAGGGCTTGGGCGCGACGCATCGCCACGGTCGGGTCTGCGCAGTCTCGGACCGGGTCCCACCGCAAGAGTGGCAGCGCGGTGGCCTGGCGGAGTGGGTCGAACAGCAGGGCCCGGCCGCGGTCCGCTCGGGCTTGCCAGGTCGCGGCCATGACGTCGGCGCGGCTGGATGTGGCCAGCAGAGGACCGTCGTGATCGAGTGCCTCCGGGATGACGACACAGGAGGTCTTGCCGGACTCCGAGGGACCGACCACGTAGGTGGACTGGCGAATCGAGGAGTAGCAGTCCAAGCCGGTATTGACATCGCGTCCCCGCCACGTGCCGACCTGTAAGGCTGACGGCCGGGGTGACGTGCGTGTCAGGCTCGGGCGGAGCCGAGGAGCCTGCTTGAGCAGTGCGGCTTCACCGAGCCGGCTGGCGACCTCGCGGCGGCTGGCGAACCCCGGCCTGGAGCGCGGCCGGAAAATGCGGACCACGGCGATGGCGCCGACGGTCGCCGCGATCAGGAGCGCGCCGGAGACCGACCAGTACAGGCCGGCGGCGGGTCGCTGCGCGCTACTGATGTCAGGCCAGCGTCGCATCGGCTCGGCGGGGTCGGCGAGGACATCCAGGACCGGGTTCATGCCGACGCCACGCCAGCTCGGCCAGCCGTACCCGGTCACCCAGGCGGTCAGCTGCCCGGCCAGCCCGAGCGCGGCGAGGACGGTCGCGACCGCGATGAGCGCGAGCCCGGCGACCTCTTCGCGTCGCAGGTGTCGCACTACCTCGCGGCGGGAAGCTCCGCGGCGACTCACGACAACTCTCCCTCGCTGCGTGCCGCCTTCGGGGAGGCTTGGTCGTCGAGCAGCTCGTCCCATTCGTCGTCGGAGATGTCGTCGACACCGCCGACCGGACGCATGCGGGAGTCGGTCTGCACCCACGGCGCTTCGATGCTGGACAGCCAGTGCTGCACCACGAAGGCCCGCTGATCGAGCAGCCACATCCCGGTTCCCTTGCGGAGGTAACGCAGCAGTGTGGTTTGCACGTCGGTCAGTCCGAGGAGATCGCGGGTCAGGGGCAGCGCGGCCTCGACCTGCCGGTAGACGATTTTGAACCCGGTGTCCTCGAGGAGCCCGCGCGCCAGGCGTGCGGCCTCGGATCCGTCGGCGCCGACCGCGCTCCAGTCGGTGAGCCGGTGCGCGGCGAGTAAATTGCAGATGCCGAACATCCGCGCCAACTTGAACTGCTCCTGAAACCTGCGTAGGAGCGGGACGTAGCGCATGGCCAGCCACGCCTCGTCGTAGCCAACGAGCCGAGGGCGGGCGTCGGGGCGCATCAGTTCGGCTTCCATGGCCGACTGGGCGCACACCATCGACATGACGGTGACGGCCTGGTCGGCGCGGACAGCGTGCAGGTTGAGCACGGTGCCTGGCGCGTCGAAGTCGAGGAACCGGGTGTTGTCCTCGGTGGAGTCGAACATTCCGGCCAGCGCCCCGCCGACCAGTCCGTGCAGCGCCAGGCGCGCGTCACGGGACTCGTCAAGTAGTTGCGTGGCGGTGATACCGCGGTCGGTGAGTTCGTCTCGCCACCGCTCGGTGGCGGTGAGGTTCGCGACCACCCCAGGCAGGGACGCCGGAGCGAGGTCGCTGCGGGCGCTGCCGCGGAGCTGGCCTGTGCAGGTGTCGAGGGCGAGTTCGATCGCGGTGCGTTCCGTCATCGACAACGGGCGGTCGAGCCGGACGTGGATCAGGCCCTCCAGCAGGGACAGGCGGCGGGCTTTGACCGCGCCGCGCCACTCGGCCTCGGTCTGGCTGTGATGGCGGCGGTGCGCGGTCAGCGGGTTGAGCCGGACACCCAGTCCTGGTCCGAGCCGCAGAGGCTCGACGCCGAGTTCGCGGGCGAGGTCGGTGTACTCGTCCTTGATGTCCACCCAGCTGAACGGCACGCCGGTGGCGAGGAACCGGACGATCAGTGACTTCATCAGCGCGCTCTTGCCGGAGCCGATCTCGCCGATGATCAACCCGTTCGGTGAGCTGATCACCTGCGCGCGGTACAGCTCCCACGGGTCGAACAGGAAGCTCGCGCGGCTGTACAGGTCGACACCGACGTACGCGCCGGGGACACCCAGCCCCGGGTCCATGATCCACGGATACCAGGTCCGAAGCACGCCGCTGCTCGCTGTGTGCGCCGGGAGCCGCATGCGATGCGCCAGTCGCCCCGCGCCAGCGCCGTGTGCGCCGAATCGATCCCGGCGCAGACCGTCCCCATCACGTCGACCTCGATGACCTGCGTCGTGGCTTCCCCGTGCAAGTTCACGTCCGGCAGCCTGTTCCTGAGCCCGGCGCTGGATCTCGGCGCGCAGACCAGTCGCCCGCGTCGGTGGAGTCTGCTTGGTCATGACCCGGTCAGCCCCCGCATCGGGGTGAGCCCGCGTCCCAACGGCAGCGCGCTGGCGAAGAAGCCCTGGTCCTGCTCGCCGTAGAGCACCATCGTCGAGCAGCGGATGCGGGTGAGCCGCCGCCGGACCGACGCCACGGCACGGCGCAGCTGCTCGGCGTCGGTTGCCGTGCAGCAGACGAGCATCGTGTATCGGAAGTAGCCGGAGCCTTCGGCCAACTCGTCGTCCAGGCGTTGGGCGGCCTCGAGTTCTTTCTGGGTGCGGGCGTCGACCACGAGGCCGTGCCGCTGTTTCATGTAGATGGAGCCGGCCGCCGCGAGCCGTTGGTTGTTGATCGAGCGTTCGGCGCGGGCGGGAGACAGGGGCTCGACGACCAACGACACGGTTCGGCGCACATCGGTCTGCTGCAGCAGCGGTGTCAGCCAGTTCGCGTGCACGGGCCGTCGTGGTAGCTCGTGCACCCAGATGGTGCTGGACACCGCCGAGTCATGCAGGTACCAGCGCCAGCGCCGCTCGGTCGCGCTCGGCCCGGCGGTGCGGGGATCGAGCACGTGGTCATCGGCGGCTTGGAGGTCATACAGCGGCAGAGATTCCGGGTCGAACGCGCTGTGGATCACCGCGGCGTAGTGCGCGGGGGACAGCCAGCCGCGAACGGGTATCCGCGCGTCAAGAATCTGGCGTTGCAGCTCGGCCAGCCGCTCGACCACGACCACGCCGATCGCCTCGTCGTCGCCGCCCGCGGCCTTGACGTCCGCGCCCAGACGGTCACGGTCGAAGGTGACCGCCACGAATACCTCGTGTCGCTGTGCGGCTGGGGCTGCCTGCGCGACGAGTTCTCGCAAGGCTTGCGCGGGTCGGCTGTCGCGGTCTTCTACTCGATCGAGGTAGTACTTCTGCGCGAGGTTCGTGCTGTCGGGCATGGAGCGGAACAGCAACTGCCAGCGGCTGATCGCGCTGTCCTCATCGCAGGTGGACTCCATGACAGCTTCCCAGTCGGACAGGCGCGCGGCTTGCTCGCTTGACTCCTCCAGGATGATCGGCGTGCCCTCGGTGAGCAGGGCTGCGGTCACGCTGTTGGCCTGTTCGTCGAGCATCAGCCCAATCCGGTCCCGGCCGTTCGGATTGGGCGCGGAGATCATGCGCATGGACGCGAGATCCCCGGGTAGATCGAGGCCCTGCGCGAGGCTGTCCGGACCGAACACCGCGCCCCGGTACACATGGGTGCCCCGCACTCGGGACCATGCGGCGCCCCACGCCGGCCTGAGCCACTCGGTCAAATAGCGTCCGCCGACCCGCATGAACGTCAGCCACACCAGCACGCCACCGGCAGCGAGTAACACCGCGAACACGATGACCGAGCCCAGTTGGATTCCCAGCCACGGCAGGCCAATCGCGACGACGATCGCGACGAGTTGCCCGAGGCTGATCCGCCCGATCACGCCGTTTGTCCGGCGTGGCGGAAAGACATACTCCTCTTCCATACTTCCCCCTTGGTGAATTCCCTGTGGATGAGCCGTTCCCGGGTTCTAGTAGGCGGGTGGTGGCATACGTGGCTCGTGCCGTTCCCCCGAAGTCGACGACGCGTTCGGTTCGGCCGACGCGCTAGCCTCCGACAAGGACGGGGACGGGCGGGGGCCCGCATTGGCCACCACCCGACCCAGGTTTGCCGGTGGCGGGACGCCGGGTATCCCGTCGCTGCCTCCGCCGCCGTCTCGCATGCTTCCCAGAGACTGGGCTGCGTAGTCCGCATTCCGCTGGCCGTTGTCGCCAGTGCGTTCCTCGGCACCGCGCGCACCGTGATTTCCCGGCTCAGGACGGGGCACGGCGGCGCCCCCGCCACTCTGTCCGCCGCCAGCAGCTCTGCCCTGTGGTCCCTCGGCGAAGCCGCGGCCGAACTCGCGCGCGTTCGCCACCATCGTGCGGACGGCCGCACCGGCAGCACCGCCGGTAGCCGCGGCGCCGCGCTGGCTGCCGGTACTCGCGACCCGGCCAGCCACACCGCCGCTGGCGGCGGGGCCGCCGATACGGTCGCCGACGAAGTCGACCAGCTCCCACAGCAGCCACGGGCACAGCACAAGCAGCAGACACAGGGCGAGGCCCTGCACGACGTCGACTACTTGTTGGACTGGGTCTTCGCCGGGATCGAGGGGCAGTAGCAGTGCCTGGGACAGCAGCATGACGGCGACCATGAAGAACGGGGCCCATGCCATCGCTGTCGCTCGGGCTGCCCACTTCCACAGCCAGCCCGAGGTTGCCTGATGGACTTGTCCCGCGGCGGCGAACGATCCGAACAGTGTCCACATCAGAACCAGTGCAGCGTCGACGACCATGAAGATGATCGCGAAGATCAGTGACACTCCGATCAACGCGCCAGCGATGATCGCGACCAAAGGGTTGGCCTTGGCCAGGCTCGTGGTGAAGTCCGCTTGCTGCGCGATGTCTCCACCCGCCGAGATGAGCGACTTCGTGCAGTCGTGGGCCAACTGAAGCATCAGGATGGCCCCGACACCGGCCAACGTCACGCCGACTGCTGCCTTGATGCCGCCGAACAGGGAGAACTGGAGATGGCCGCGCCGCCAGGAGCTGGACAGCGTGATCAGCCAGCCGAGGAAAGCTAATGCTAGTGCGACGCCGGCGACCAGGTTGTAGACCGATGCGAACGCGACTCCCGTGACCTGTGGTGACGAGAAGTCCGTCGCGATCCGCATGAACACGGTCCACAGCTTCGTCACGCCGGAGACGATGAAGCTGACGACCTGCTCCATGCCCTTCTTAGTGATCCAGTTCAGGAACTCCTGCGCCACCTCGCCAGGACTCTTGATTACGTTGATCGTCTGGTCACTACCGTCCACCAGAATTCCGTACTGCGTATATGCCTTACGGAGCACAGTGTTCATCCGCTCGACGTAGTCGTCAGAGAAGCTGTTCCAGGCTTGGCAGCGCTGGTCTTCCTGCTGGGTGATCGCGCCATCGCAAGCGATGTAGAACCCGCGGCACGGCGCCAGGTCTTCGGGATTGGTGGTGCTGCAGTTGGACCAGGGGCGGACGCCGTGGTCGCCCATGTTGTCGACGTTGCCCCACTCGAAGCCGAAAGGCTGGTAGCTCGGATTCGTCTTCGCCCAGGACTTGACCTGGTCGACGCAGTAGCCGTTGGGAACGGTCAGGTTGGCTGCCAGATCCTGGTATCCCCGTATCAGGAGCGTTTTGCGTTTGGGGGCGTTGCCGTCGTCGTTTGCGAACCTGGGCTGGAAGAATTCGAGCAACGCGGGGAAGTCCTGGATCAGATATGCCGCGTAGGTTCCCCAGTCGCCGCCGTGGTCGCGGCAGGACTCGGCAGTCATCCACGGCGAGGCCGTCCACTCGGCACTGTCCGGAACGTACTGCCGAAGGTTCGCCGGCACGTCGGCCGGGTCGACCGGGGCAGCGGCCGCAGGGCCACCTCCCAGCAGAGTGAGGATCAGCACGATGAGCGAGAACGCCAGCGCACGCAGGTGACGTCGGCGTGGCAGCCGATTACGGTGCGATGGCACGTCCTTCGACGAGTCGTTGGATGTGGTCGACGCGGTTAGTGTGGTGAGGTTACTGTTCGGGCACATAGGTCCACCTGTGTGCGGACAGCTCACCAAAGCGGAATCCGAAGTCGTCTTGCGTCTCGGCGAGTCGCTCATCGGATCGCACCGGCCACGGGCCCCGCTCGTATTCCTGGCTCACGACCTGCCATTGCGCTTCTGTCCAGATGAGCCGGACGGAGACGCGTCCCCACGTCTGCGTGCCACCGGGCTCCGGCACGACACGCGACGACGTGGCCGACACACCCCACACCAGGACCGTCGCTTCGGTGCCCCGGTAGTCCTCGACTACCAGTGACAGCGGTGCGTAGCTTGTTCGTTCCTGCGACAGTTGCTCTGTGGTCGCGCTCGGTGCGGTGAGCACGGACCGGGCGGCGGTGTCGGCGTTGCTGGCGAGGAATACGTCTGCTGCGGTATCTGGAGGTAACGAACCTGAGGAGACCAGAAAGCCAGCGGTCTGGAAGTTGGCTGCCGCGGTCGCCGCACCGGCGGGCGAGTGCCGATTCGAAATCGGGATGCCATCCCGAAGCGGGGCGGCGGTCGCCTGCGGCACCGCTGCGGGAGTGGCGACACTGCTGCGACCGACAGCGAAGCTCGTCGCGGTCAGTCCTATCGCGACAATCAAGCTCGCTGCCACGACTAGCCATCGGAGACGCCGATGCGATCCGGTCGGGCTATAGCCGACCGTCTTGTTTTTGCGTACCACGAACAAACCCCCTGTGATCACGGGAACGGAGAGACGAGGTGCTGGTCAGGAAACCGAGGTGATCCAGGTCCACAAACCACCCGCGGTGGTGAGTGCGATCCCGGTGAAGCCGGCCCGCAGCATGTGGCTCTTGGCGTTCTGGGACAGGTGAATGCCGCTGACCAGATGGCCACTGGCCCAGGTGACGAGGCCGCACAGGAGGACGATGAAGCTGACTCCCAGGCCGAAGTACAGGATCACCTGGCCGATGGTGAACATGACACCGGACTTCGGGACACCGCGAGCGTCGGGTGTGATCTTCGAGAAGTCGGGGCCGCCCGGCGTGGGTGGCGGTGGTGTCGGTTGCCGGTGAGGTGCCAGCAGATCCACGAGCTGATGCGTGGCGTCAGGTTGATGCTGGTCCAGCAGCGGGACCAGGTGGTGCAGGACGTCGGTGAGCATCGTTCTCCCCCTGAAGGTTCACGACGCGGGCCAGCAATCGCATGGCCGCAGTCGCGGATTGCTTACTCACCTGGTCCAGGCGCATCGGCCGACCAGAGGCCAGTCGCGCGTCGTGGGGGAGGTGCACCAGGTGAGTGATTCCAGCGGCAGCAACCAACTTGGCGGCTGCCTGCACTCGGCGACGTGTTGCCGCCGAAGACAATGATGTGGAGGACGAGAGCACAACGATGGGCGGTGGCTGGTGTGATTGCCGAAGGAGATCCAGCGCTGCGCACACGGCCTCTGCACCGACCACATCGGCTCTGCCGACCACGATTACCGCGGGATGGATGTCGAGGCGAGCCGCGAAGACGTGGTCGATCCGCCCGCTGTCGACGACGATCGTCCCGTTCCTCGAATGGCCCAGTCTGGTGATCTCGTGGAGTGGGGTGTAGCCGCAGGCGTCCTCGACGAGCGCGGCACCTGCCGAGGTCCTGGGCGCGATCCCGACGACCTGTTCGCTCGTGGCGCCGAGTTTCAGCATGTTCACGGCCTGCGCGGTTGGCATTCCGCCCTGGTCGCCGCTAAGTCGGCGGGCCAGGCTGTTCCACGCGGAACCGCTCTGGTCGACGACGAGAGTCGGTCCCGGCGACGCGGCGGCGATCAGTTCGCCGAGCAGCGCGGTCACAATGCTGGTGCCAGCGCCGCCTTCGGCACCGCCGACCATGATCCGCAGGGGCGGCAGTGGCTGTTCCATGAACGACCAGATCGCCTCGGCTTGCTTGGTCGGCCAGCCTCGGGGACGTGGGCGCCGGCTTACGCGGACTGCGGACGGCGTGGTCATGTCCGGTGCTTCGCGGTGTGCTTTCGCGGAACCTGCAGCGTCCTGCTGATGGGTGTCGGCGGAGTCCGGCGCGGTTGGGGTGCGCTCGACTTCAGTGGTCGGGGAAGAGAGTTGTCGGGGCTGGGCGGCCGGATCCTCCCAGTCCGACCGCCCAGCGCCGGTGTCGAATCGACTCACCACGACGCGGCCTCCCCAACCACGCGGGCTCGCACGCTCAAGGCGACGACATCATCTGTTCCGACCTCAGGCGGCCAGGTCGTGATCATCGTCTTCCCCCTCGTTACGTGCATGCATGGAGTCGCAGTACTGCGGCCGTCCTCCCGTACGGACCGCAGCACCGGGTACGGCGAGTCACCTTCCGTGGAATGTGTTGACCCGGTACCATTCGACATGACCGAGACTAGGTGACGCAGCCAGAATGTCAAGGGTTCACCACATTTTGTCTGCGTCTCCTCCCACCTGACGTCTCTGGAGGGGGCTGTGGACCAGCAGGAACCGACGGCTACGTCGCCGCCGACGGCGGAGGCTGCGTTGTCCGAAGCCGACATCATCGCCCGAAACCTCGCCCGGCTGTTCAAGGAGCGTCGCACCCAGATGGGGCGCAAAGTTCCGAGGGAAGACGTCGCCGAATACGCGTCGAAGATCGTCGGCGAGTCCGTCACGCGATGGTGGGTGAGCAGACTCCTCAACGGCGAAGTCACCGCACCTGACCCGGCGCGGCTCGATGCGGTCGCCCAGTACTTCGGGAAGACCGCGAGCTACTTGCGGGCGAGAGATCCGGACGCAGTCGACCACGACGGCGAGCGCGAGAAGAAGGTCGACGAGTGGCGCGAGATCGCCGAGATGGCCGAAGACCTCGGTGCGCACGGATTGAACCTTCGGCAGCTCCATGAACTCAGCCCGGATGACTTGGGCATCGTGAGGTCGCTGGTGGAGCGGTTGGTGGCCACGCACAACGAACACCGCGGAGACTGACGTGAGCTGGTTGCGCAGAGGCGCCGACCCAGCCGGAGAAGGACACCAGCCCACGGGACCGACCGATCCCAGTCCCACCCGCGCCGGAGGGCACTCGCCGGGAGGTCACCTCGTCGGAGGTCAGCCTGAGGTCCCCGCGCACTCGTCCTATACCGAGCACGACGTCGACCAATACGCACGGCTGTCCACCACGCCGATGCCCTATGACGTCGAGAGCACGCATGAACCGGTCATCGTGCACGCCACCGCCGTCGAGCCCCTCAGGCAGGATGGTCCGACGCCTGGTGCGGTGCTGAACGAGGTCCTGCAGGAGTTGGGTCAGCAGGCATCGCGCCGTGGCTGCGACGGGGTCTGGTCAATTCAACACACCATGACCGTGGACGCTGGCGTGCTGTATCTCAGTGCGATCGGAACCGGGAGCCGACCCGTGACGAACCTCGACGAGGCATCTCCAGGCAGCCGGGCCTGACAACGCACCCTGCTTGGCACTGAGGTGTGGGCGGTAGGTGGGGAACGACGCGCGGCTGCTGCCCGTGTGGGAGGGGCGCCGCAGCGTGGACGACACCTTCGCGGGTGTCAACCCCCAAAAAGCGGGGGTTGACACCCGCTGCGCTGTCGTCCCTCGCCGGTGCGCCCTCCCACACTCGACCAGCAGCCACGCTCACGGCGTCGCTGCTGGGATGTGAACGGCCGGAACGAGGCCACAAGACCGGGATGGGCATTCCTCCAAGCTCAGTGGAAGGACATGCCACCGATGACCACGACGTTGACTCCCTCGCGCTGGTTCAACACCCGGTTCGAGCTGATGGATCCCCGCAAGATTCTGCTGGACAAGAACGCGCGCACCATCGAGGACATCAAACGCGAGAACCCCGACCTCGTCGACAGCGTCGGCAAGCACGGGGTGCTTCAGCCAGCCATCGTGCACCCGACCACGGACGGCGGCGTGCGCATGCACGATGGGCACCAGCGCGCCCTCGCGCTCATCGAGCACATCGGCCTCGATGTCGACGAGGACGCCGACGAGGCGCTGGTCATGCCGGTGATCATCACCGACCTGACCGACGAGTCCGATCACGCGTGGTTGCGCGAGATGTGGATCTTCAACGAGCAGCGCAAGGGGTTCTCGGCGATCGAGAAGGTCGAGATCCTCGAGCAGATGGCCCTTGACGGCCTCGGTGACGAGGAGATCGCGACCCAGCTCAGCATCCCGACGGAAATGGTCAGGGCGGGCCGTCGTGTGCACGCGAACGCGATGGCCCGAAGTGCCCTCACCGAGAACCGCCAGCTGTCCTTCGAGCAGGCCGACGCGTTCGCCGAGTTCGCCGACGACACCGACGCGTGCGACCGGCTCAACGCCACCCTCAACGAGGACCCGGACACGTTCGACCACACCGTCTCGGAGCTGCAGCAGGAACGTGCCACGCGCATCGCACGCGACGAGCTGATCGAGAAACTCCGTGCGGACAACGTGCACATTCTCGAGGACCACGAAGTCGCATCCTCCCAGCGGCTCACGGACCTGTTCCAGGACCAGGAACGGAAGAACCGGCTTTCCAACGACATCGACGCGCACAAGGCGTGCTCGGGACACGCGGCCCGCGTCGTCCAGGGCTACTTCGACAGCGAGCCCCACATCCAGTACTGGTGCCGCCACTGGGAGATCCGTGGCCACGTCCGTTCCGCGGCGAGCAGCAGTTCGTATGGTTCGGGAGCACGCAAGGGCAAGCGGAGCGCGGTCGAGAAGGCCGAACACAACCGGGTCGTCCGGAACAACAAGAGGTGGCTCGCCGCGATCCCGGTCCGGCGCAAGAAGCTCGCCGAGCTGCTCGCGGCGGACGAGCTGCCGGCGCGCGTCCAACACCACGTCGCTCTCGCCACCTACGACGGCGCGATCGAGCACACTCCGAAGAGCAAGGCGCTCGCCTACGAGTTCCTCGGATTTACGACCAAGCGGGGCAAGCAGGTCAAGCTCGCCACGAAGCTGCGACGCGCCACCGCCGACCGCGCGACGATGGTCAATCTCGCGTTCCTGCTCGCCGCGTTCGAGGTCACCTACGACCTCGCGTACGCGAAGAACACCTGGCGTCGACCGACGGACAACGACCGGATCTACTTCCAGCTGCTCGACGACCTGTGGGGCACCAAGCTGCCGAAGAACGTCGCCGAGCAGCTGGTGCTCGAACCCGATGCGGACAAGAAGGACTGGCCTCACCTCCAGGCCGCCGCCGCGCCGGCCGCCCCCGAACCGGACGCTGCCGCGGACACCGAGAACGACAGCCAGGACGATTTCCTCGCTTCCAGTGCCACGGACGCTGTCCACGACGAGGACGAGTCGTTCGCTGAGGACGTGGACGACGCCGAGTTGACCGGCGCCGAGCTGGCGGACGACTCGGTCGCTGTCTGACGGCGCAGTCTCACACCAGCAGCAGACGGCTGGTGCGCACATCTCGAGTTTCGGTGTGCGCACCAGCCGTCGCTATTCCACCTCCTCACTCAGTCGATCCGTCGCCGACAACGTCGTGCGACATCGCCACTGGAGGGCCACATGAGTCACATCTATGCCTTCATGACCGGAACACGGTCAGACTTCACCGGCGAGCATCGAGACAGCCACGGTTGGGTGGACCCCGTTCAGGGCCGCACCTCGTTCTGGGAGTCCCGCAACGACGTTCATCCGATCGTCGAATGGTCGGAAGCTGTTGTGGCGTCGTACTACGACTCCTATGACGAGATGGTTCGGGATTATGTGCTCGCCGCGCTGAGCGAGCTGCCGCGAGGGTACGAAGATCACGGGGACGGTACCTACGTCGCGACGGAGCCCGAGCTGTCGCCGTGCAACGACGACATTGGGTTGTACACCTACGAGATCCACTTCGTACGGAAGTCGCTCGGGTCGGGCGGATGGATCGAACAGCCCTGGCATCCCGGCCGGGATGGTGGCGTCTGCTTATGACTCCGCTCGCCGTCTCCACTCGGAACATCACTCGTGTGTTTCGTGCGGCAACCCCCGCTGATCGAGCCGGAGGGCAGGACTGGTACATGGCGGCGCATCGGATCGCACTATCACTCGATCCTGCTGATCCTATCCGTGCCGCAGCGGTGATCGCGGTCCTGTCCCCGATGCTTTCCTGGCCACGCAACGTTGTCGAAGCGCGCAACGTCTACTCCGGTCAGCCGGTCCGCGCGCTCGGGTCGAGCGCGCGGAAAGCGCGCATGATTCTCGCCGGAGCCGACCCCGAGCAGATCGTCAGCGGTCGCAAGGTCCATGCGTTCTGGAGAACGATCGCTGACCCAGCTGAGCCGTCGGCGGTCGTGATCGACCGGCACGCGATCGACATCGCGGCAGGCCGCGTGCTCGGCGACAAACTTCGCGGCAGCCACCTGCGCCGTGCAGGTGCCTACGACGAAGTCGCTGAGAGGTACCGGCGTGCAGCCCGACGCCTCTCGCGCGAGTTCGATCGGCACATCACTCCTGCGGAAGTCCAGGCAACTACCTGGATCTACTGGCGCCGCGAACACGCCGTCGCCCATCATCGATGAAAGGCAGGTGACATGCCGAGCATCTATGTCGCATCACTCGCGGACTACAACTGCGGCATCCTTCACGGCACCTCCATCGCACTGGACGAGTCGACAGATCTCGACGACGTCACCGCTCAGGTGACTCTCATGCTGGAAGCCTCTCCCGCTGTCGAAAGTGGACTGTCCTGTGTAGCAGAAGACTACGCGATCCACGACTACGAAGGGTTTGATGGCTACGCGCTCCACGAGTACACGCCCCTGTCCCGTGCCGTCAGCGTAGCCGCTGCGATCGCCGAGCACGGTGAAGCCTTCGCGGTGTTCCTCAATGGCTGCGGCGATGACTCCGTGGACGACGCACTTGCCGACTTCAACGACCGGCTCTGCGGCATCTGGCAGGACGAACAGGACTTCGCGTGGGCCGAGTTCGAGGAGCTCTTCCCCGAGGCGTACCAGCACACGGGAGCATGCGACTGGGTTCGGTTCGACCCCGAGGCCTACGTCCGTGCACACGAAATGGACGGGTACGAGTTCATCAGCACCACGTCCGGCACCGCGGTGTTCACTCCTGCCCGCTGAGGCGTTCAGGCATCGGTCCCGTTGCCTCTTCGGCTACGAGATCCGTGGCAAGTAGGCAGTCTCGACCCATACGGATCTCCGTCGCCTCCGGTGTGGAGCGCGCGAACGCTGCCACGACACCGGGGTGGGTCAAGCCGCAGTTCACAACCGACATCACGTAAGCAGGACGGCGGCTTGACCCACCCCGGCTTACGTGGCCTGGGCGACCGCGCCCCACACCCGGGGCAGACGTCGGAACCACATCGGATCGTCCGCCGGCAACTTCCAACTCCAATCGAGCCGGAGCAGCGCTATGGACAGCGGCCTTTACTGCGACAAGAACGGCGAGAAAGTTCGCGTCGAGCGAACCAATTCTGGATACGTCCTCCGATACGGAGACGGCCGCGTCATCGCAATCAGTATCGCCAGAAGGCATGGATCGACGAAGTCGGCGTTCGCATTCGCATGTTAACGAGATCCGTTGACTGGCAGCTTCTCGATCCTAATACTGGAGGTATAGTGCGCAACCTTCTTGCTGTGTTCCGAATCAGTCAGAACGCACGACTTCGTTTGATGGCGTTCATCACTATCGCCGACACGGGACTGATCTCCTATGTCAGCACTCGTAATCTTGCCGAACGGTGGGGGTTCGGCTCACTATCCTGGCTGTATCCGCTGTGTCTAGACGCCGTGGCCGCTGTCGGTATGGACTTGTGGATGTCGGGGTCGCCAGCCAAGCGGGCAGCCGCGCGACTCACTCTTGCCGCCGTAGGGCTGTCCCTGGCGGCCAACATCGCCGACTGGCTCTACGTAGGGATAGGTGCGGCAGCCCTCGGCGCTGTGCCGCCGCTCATGCTGGCGGCGCTCCTGCTCACCATGCACGTTCATTCAGCCGGCACGGCGGCGCGCGACGAGCGCGCGTCCACCGAAGCCGATGCGGTACCACCTCCCGTCGAGCAGGACCAACGCACTACATCGGTTCCGGAACCGTCTCTATTCCGGGGCCGGTCGAGCGAGGAACTGGAACCGCTGCCCCGTACCAGGCCCGCTCAGGGACCGTCGCCCGAACGGCCGGACGAGGAGCTGATAGCCACAATCCGTGACCGCGAGTCCCACGGGGACCAGATGTCCAAACGGCGGGTGATGGGCGAGTTCGGGGTGGGTAACGACAGGGCCCTCCGTCTGCTGCAGAACGCTCGCCGCAACGGCCATCAGCTCGTCCTCCCTGAGCCCGGACCCACGGCATGAGCACCCCTCAGAAATTCGATGCTCACGGCTTTGCGCACGCTCACGTGGCCCGGCAGAGGCCCCGTGCTCATCGGCTTCACCAGCTTCGCGATGCAGCACTGGAGGCCGCCTCGTTGGGCTACTTCGTGATACCGCTGTGGCCTGAGAGCAAGGTGCCCGCCATGCATCGCGAGACACGATGTCCAGGTCGCGGTGACTGTGCGCACGGTCACCGAGGATGGGAAGCGCGGGCGACGCGTGACCTCGAGACCATCTGCCGATGGTGGGATGCCGCACCACTGAACGTGGGTATCGCCGCTGGTAGATCCGGGCTTCACGTACTGGACCTGGATGCAGCGCACGGCGAGCAGGCACCCGCGCAGTGGCACGGTTGCCGAGACGGGACCGACGTCCTCGCACGGGTCGCCGCACGCGCCGGGGCGCGGCCTCCAACCGACACCAGAACCGTCCGGACACCGACCGGGGGATCCCACCTCTACTTCCAAGCGCCACCGTCCATCTCCCTCCGGAATACCGTGGCGCGCGTTGGATGGCGAGTCGACAGCCGCGGCGACGGTGGGTTCGTCGTCGCTGCGGGGTCCTGGCGGGAAGAGGGATGGTACGAACTTGCCGTCGACGCGCCGGTCCGGCCGATGCCGTTGTGGCTGATTCCCCGACTCCGACCCCCGGCGTTCCCGCCGGCGTCAACGAGCATCGTCCACGGGGCACGACCGAGCCTGAGCCGGCGCCGCGCCTACCTCACAACAGTTGAGGCACGGGTGACCGCAGCTGAGCCGGGCACACGCCACGACGTCCTACTGCGCAGCGCGTACTCGCTCGGCCGGCTCGTCGGCGGGGGAGACCTCGCCGAGGACGAGGCACGAAACTCGCTCTTGGGTGCCACGAGCCGATGGCCGGGATCGCCCTCGCGCAAGGACATTCGCACAATCGACGACGGCCTCACCGCAGGGATCCGTCACCCTCGGAAACTCGCGAGCTGACATTTTCGCAACGGAATGTGACTTGCTCCGCTGACACGCGTGTTCGCGGGATCTCAAAATGAGGAATGTCATGCCTCCTGCCCGTTCTCATCGTTGTGTGATCATTGCGCTCGTGGTGCGTGTGGCCATCCGCGCAGCGGTCACCACAATAATGATCGTCCTGTTTCTAGCGTGGCTCATTTTCGTGATCTCATCGATTGTTATTCGGGGGCTGTTTCGCCTCTTTCCTGTCTGACAGTTTGAATAGGAGGGTATGTCGTGACATCGCGTTCTTTGGTCATTCGCCATGCAGATTGTGGTACGTTGATCGCTGCCGTGCCCATCATGTTGGGTTTCGTGCCGACTGGTTCGCTGATCATTGAGCCTTTTTCATCCAGCGGCGATCTCGTAGTTCTGTAGTACGTGGATGGCTTTGGCGAGTCTGCCGATGCGGCGTGGGCTGACGCGGACTTTGTGCAGGACGCACCAGTACTTGAGCTGGGCGTTCGCCCGTTCACCAGGTCCGCGGAGCCGGGCGTGGGCCCGGTTGGCGTCGGTCTGCGATTCGGGTTTGTTCTTGCCCTTGTACGGGGTGATCACTCGTTGGCGGGTCTGGTCGTAGCCGTGATAGCCCTTGTCACCCAACGCGATCAACCCGGCCTCTTCGAGAGCGGCCAAGATCTGCCAGATGCGGGCGGCGGCGGTGTCGTGTGTGCTGCCCGGCAACTCGCCAGACACCCACAGGATCGTCCCGTCCGGAGACGCGATCACCTGCAAGTTCACCCCATGACGCTTATGCTTCCCCGAGTAGAACGGCCGGTCCACGGCGATCCGGTCGATCGGGACCAGCGTGCCATCGATGATCACGTAGGCCATCCCCGCCCGCTTGGCCCCACGCAACGCGGCCCGCAGCTTCGGCGCCCGTTTCGCGAGCAACTCGACGGTTTCGTTCACATACCGCCAGCACGTCGTGGTCGACACCCCGAAACCGGCCCCGACCTGCGCGAACGGCTCACCCTTGCGCAAGTGCACCAACACCAGCAGAGCCTGCTGACCAGGGTTGAGCGCCCGCCATGGTGAGCCGATCTCCCGACAGTTCCTGCGGACCAGACCAGACACAAAGGTCAGAGTCTGACGTGACAACGGCAGCGCGGCACGGTAGAACAGCATACGAAGCCCTTGGTTGTGCGGACATGGATCTTGGTCGATTTCTGTCCTACCAAGGGCTTCACTACGTATCCAGCACCGACACGCCGAAGATCAACTGGTCTGACCAGCAACCCCGGACCTACAACCCCTACCCACCAACACATCCAGACCAGGATGAAAACCGTTCATTGTCGGATTCGGTGGAACGGGCCCTTTCCGTGCCACGCTCGGGATGCGGGTCGACCTTCCCGCGCCGAGTGACTATTCCGCCGTGCTCGGCGTACTCCGTGGCGCCATCAGCCGCCAGGCACCCGACGCAGTGGCAGTCATCGTGGTGGGAGGTGATCACCGTGACGCCGATGAGGACGATCTGCCTCATCGAGAGTTGGTACGTGGTTGCACTGCCCTTGCCGAGGACCTCGGGATGCCCCTCTTATCATCGCTGTGGGTAGCTGTGATCGAGGCCTGCCAGGCCTGGTTCTCCTACGCAGATCCCGGCCGATTCGGCACCCTGCCCGACCCCCGAACCTCAGCCGTCGGTCTCGAGGCGGTCGTCGGCGGTGCTGTCACCTACAACAGCCGCGACGCCTTCGCAGCACAGCTGAGCCCGGACCCGGTGGACGACTTACATCGACGGGCAAAGATCATCCGGCATCTGCCCCGTGTCATCGTGGCAGATGCGGCCGCGCTCGTACGTGAGGCGCTCGGCCACGTGACCGAACCTGACTTCAGCATGGACGACGAGCGGATCGCTCGTGTCGGTCAGGCGCTCACACACCCACGGGTACGTGACGTCGCGGTGGCCTTCGCGGTGACGGGTGCGGCTGGTGCGTCCGAGCTGCTGTGGTCCCGCCTCACGCGAGCCACGCCGCGCCCGCACGTCACCCACCCGGCCACGCTGCTCGCCATCGTCACCTACCTCCGCGGCAACGGCGTCCTCGCCGGTGTGGCGCTGGACATCGCGCTGGACGCCGACCCGTCCAACATGCTGGCGGCATTGATCCGCACGTGCCTCAACCAAGGCGTCGCACCCCAGCAGATCGAAGAACTTCTCGCCACAGCAACGAGCGCGGCTTCGGTGAAGGCCACGTAGCCGTCACCCAGATCCACCTTCCATGTGGCACCTGTCGACCCATCGTGCTCCTTCCGCCTGAACACGGAGGTCTATACCCGTGGTTTCTCATGTGACTGATCCTGTTCTTCGCGCCCGCGCGTATCTGCTACGTGTGGCCGAGCCTCCCGCTCCGGCCCTGGCTGCCCTCGTTGCTGCGGAGGGCCCCGTCGCCGCAGCGGCCCGGGTCCGTAGCGGCAGGGTTGCGCCGGAAGTCGCCGCAGAGACTGATGCTCGTCGGCACGCCGACCTCGTCGACGACGATTTCGCACAGGCGGCGGCCGTCGGTGCTCGCCTGCTGACTCCCGAGGACGAGGACTGGCCATCGGCGCGCCTGCACCCGCCCGGGCACACGGATGCCCAGACGGCTGCTGGCAGTTCAGCTCCTCCGATCGCGCTGTGGATCCGTGGTACTCGATCGCTCACGGCATCGCTGTCATCGGCCGTCGTCGTGGCAGGAGCACGTTCTTCGACGGTGTACGGAGAAACAGTGGCGTCCGACTTCGGGTACGGGCTTGTAGCGCGCGGCGTCACAGTCGTTTCTAACGGTGCCTACGGCATCGGCGGGGCAGTCCTGCGCGGAGCACTGGGCGGCGGTGGTCCGGCCGTCGTCATCGCGGCCAACGGCGTCGACATCGCGTACCCTGTCGGGCACACCAACCTCCTGTCCCGGGTGCCGGATCATGGGGTGCTGATCAGTGAGTACCCGCCTGGTTGCGTTCCTTCACGGAGCCGGTTCCTCACGCGCGCCGACCGCCTCGCACTCTTCTCGGTCGGCGTCGTGATCGTCGAGGCAGGGCTGCGGAGCGGAAGCCTCCGAATCGCACAGACCGCGCATGCGCTCGGTCGTGCGGTGATGGCAGTGCCAGGACCGATCACCTCAACACTGTCGCTCGGGACGCACAACTTGCTGCGCGACCGATCCGCAGTGTCGGTGGCCTCGGTCGACGACATCATCGACTCGGTAGGCCACTGCGGAGGTGATGAAGACGTGCCGTCGTCGCACCATGATGTCGGCGTCGGCGGCGACGGTCTGCCGTGCGGGTGATGAGGGTCGTTCAGTTCAGCGGCGGCATCACCAGCTGGGCGGTCGCCCGCCGGGTCGCCCGAGCGAACGGAACCAAGGATCTCGTGCTTCTCTTCGCAGATACCCAGATTTGTGCACGTTCGGTCAATGATCGGGCGCGCTTCCTGTCTGACCCAGGTGCCACACGGGCGACGCCTCGGATAGAGGGCTGAGCAGCTGACTGTGCCCCTGACACTGTTTACCGTGGCCGCGGGCGGTCAGTCAAATAAGGTGGCACCGTGAGTGAAGACGCGCGCCGCCCGCGGTGGGGCTGGGTCGTGATTTGTTTTGTGCTTGGAGCCGGTCTCGTCGGGCTTGCCCTGTTCCTCGAAGACCGATGGGTCTGGCAAGGAACGATGCCATCTGTGCTGGTCAACGTCGGTACTACCCTCAGTCTCGCCGGTGTCCTTGTGCTGCTCGAACCGTTGTTCACGGGGCGCGTCGTCCGAGCTGGCCGGGAGGCTGTTCGGGAGGCTGCTGCGGAGGTGGAGGTGCACCTGCAGCGTCGGGCTGACGAATTGTCTGCGCGCATCGACGAGTTGCAGACCCAGGTCGATCGACGGATGGATGCTCGCGCACGAGCCCAGGACAGCTTTGTCGAGGACCTCGTCACGCCCACGTTCACGACGGTGACCAACGCGTTGACCGAAGCCAATCGCCTGGGTGCTCTCGCTGGTGGCACCGCGACCGTCGAGGCAAGCGCGGACCCTGTCGGCTTGAGTTTGAAGTTCTGGTGGGGAACCTATGCCGACGGCTCGTTCGATCCTCCTGGCCTTCGTCTCGATGTCGAGGCTCGTCGCCTTCTGCCCGGTCCAGGTGGCCAACCGGTGATCAAGCTTGAATGGAAGCCGGACGAGCCGATCGACGTGTTCGCGGAGCGCATGAACGCCGAGCTCATGCGCCAGGGACTGTGGGATGGGTCTGACACCGTGGACTGGACACTGGCCCTGCGGAACCTGCAGGACAGCCTCCGACTGGCCACTACATCCCGTCGACGCGAAGGAGCGACATGGGAGCTTCAGGAGCCTCTCTACGAGATGGTCGGCTCGAACTGGGCGCTCACCACTGCGGGAGTCGAGAGCCGTCCCGCCAACGGCGTGCTCATCCCGGAGAGTGACTTCCCGTCCAGATCCGTCGGATCCAAATCCGCCGACAGAGGACGGCGTGTCGACCCGGCGGACTGGCCGCCGCCCCAACCGGACTGGGTCTCGCGCGACGAGTGGACCGCAGTACTCGACCGAGCACAGCGCCTATTCCCCCGTTCCCGCAGGCTCGCCTTCAGCACGCTCCTGTCAAGCTGGGCACCGTTCACTGGAACTGAGCCAGACGAATTCTGAAATACCTAACCCTCACCACCGCCTCCGCGCTCAACTCGAGGCGGCGCCCGGCTGGACTTCCGAGCCGACAACCTGACATCCGCATCACCGCCACTACGCAAGAAATCGTCTACGAGGGCACGTTCTCGCGGCCGCATTGCTCGGGGTAACGGGGCGGACAGCCTGTGGTCCGTGTCCTAATTGGATCCCGATGGTCGCCCAAGTTCTCCGACATCCACCGCTCTCGTTCGGAGCCAGTATTCGTGTGGATGACTTGGGCGACCATTCCCTCACGGGGTTGACGGTCGGCCAGGTTCGTGTCGAGCCCGGCCACCAGCAGTTGACCGCCATGATGTGACGTGCCAGCCAGGTGGCGGTGAGGTCCACCGCGCCGGACGGCTTGACCACGGTGAGAAAGGCATCGACCGCCGCTGATCGCAGCGCGTTCCGGCTGGTCGCGGCGGCGTCGGCGAACGCGCGACCCCAGTGTGCTCAGTCGTGCGGCGGTGCGCTGGGTGACGCCGGGGCGGTCGTCGGGACGGCCCGGCGCTCTAGGAAGCCGCGTCCTTCTGGTCACCGGCCTCCAGCTCCCGCTGCTCCTTGGCGTCCCTCAGCCCGGCGACCTCCGCGTCCTTCGGGTCGCGGACGTCTTTGGATAGGGCCTGGAGCACGGCGTCCTGGTCGCCGTGGAGCTCGCCGGCGATGTCGTAGACGAGCTCGGTCTCGACCCACTCCCCGTAGGGCAGGAACCCACGGTTGATCAGAACCGAGTTGCGGTCGAAGATCAGCCATTTGTGGCCCGCGTCGTGCTTGTCGTTTGATCGCAGCCGGGCGGCGGTTGCCCGGTCGAGCCGGACGCCCTTCATCGTGTGTTCCAGCCTCAGTCGGACACGCAGCACCGTGGCCAGGTGACCCGGCAGTTGCAGCAGGATCGCCTTCATCTTGACGTCGTTCTTGGTCGCGGCTGGGTGGATCGTCAACGGCCCCGCAGGTTCGGCCTCAAGGTGCAGTTCGAGCAGCTGCGCAAGCAGTTCCGCCCGGTGACGCGCCTCGGCGGTGAGCTTGTCCTTGGTAGCCCGCTGATCGGATCTTCGCCAGCCCACGATGGCGATCCCGAGAGCAACGGTGGACGAGACGAGGGAGGTGATGAGCCCGAGGTATGCAGTCATGCTTGCGGAAGGTAGCGGTGAGCATCGACAACCGGACTCAGCCAGTCCACGGCGGAGGTGCCACACCGCTTATTGGCCATGTGACGTGTCACGAGGAAGGGTATTCGCTTCGAAATCCGCCCTCTCTGTTGCACCTGGAATCTAACGACGTCTGCGAGGAACTATGTCCTCATCGGCCGCACCCGTTGAGCTTGTCATTGCCCGTCAACTGAACACCTGGCTGGCCGCGCCGTTGCAGACCGCTCGGCTCTACGCCGAAGGACTGATCAACGGGCTGTTGCCGTCGTCGCGGATGCGGACGACTGGAGGCGAGTTCCGGCTGCTGTCGGTCACGTCATCGACGAGGAGCATGAGGCGTCTGGCTTCCGTTGGACTCTGAACGCCGAGGAGTGGGGGATCGGTATCGGCAGCATCCACGGCCTCGCGCATGGTGTCATCGAATGCGTCGAGACCGGTGCACGGTATGGGATTGAGACCGACCTGTATGTGGCTTGGTTCGTCTATCCCGAGGACCTGGAGGAGACGGACCTCACCATGGAAGACCTTGCGACAGCCTTCGACGACAACGTGCTGGCTGCCGCGTCCGCGTTCTTGCGCGCGTGCGCCGTCATGCCAGACCGGTAGACTTCTTCCGCTTCGTCTACGACCTCGAACTCGAGGGCTGGCGCGTCGCCGCTCAGCGACCTGATTCTCAAACAGCCGAAACCGGACGCCCAACTTCGCTCCCAATTAATGTCCAGTACCCGTTGGACGGCTGCGGAGCGTGGCCAGGCATGCGGCGGGGGAGAGGTTCAGGCCCGTGATCGTGGTCCTGTCGATCTGCCCAGATGCTCTCAGGTCGTGCTGGGGTCCGTGGCGATGAACCTGGGCCACCCGCCCGGAGAAGACAAGCCGAGCTTCGCTCGGTCGCCTCCGGCGATCTTCCCCGACCGGCCGACCCAGAACCCCCGCCACCCCCTTCGGGGCCCCAGCCCGACCTGATCACGCATGCGGCAGATCGACAGCACCACGATCCCGCACCAAGTGTGCGGGTCGAACTGAGAAGGAGACAGAACAATGGCTAACGAGCCGATCGTCACCATCGTCGGGAACCTCACCGCCGACCCCGAGCTGCGGTTCACCCAGAACGGGCACGCCGTCGCCAACTTCACCGTCGCGGAGACGCCCCGCCAGTTCGTCCAGGGCGCGGGATGGAAGGACGGCGACGCCCTGTTCATGCGGTGCACCGTCTGGCGGGACATGGCCGAGAACGTCACTGAAAGCCTTCGGCGGGGGATGGGTGTCATTGTCCAGGGGCGCCTCAAGCAGCGGAACTTCGAGACCCGCGAGGGCCAGAAGCGTTCGGTGATCGAGCTGGAGGTCGATGCGATCGGCCCGGACCTGCGGTGGCAGGTCGCCACGGTCGCGAAGGCCGGCCGCGGCTCCGCTCCGACCCGCGCCGAGGCGTCGTCCACCACCGAGGACCCGTGGAGCAAGCCCGAGGCGGAGCGCGAACTGGTCGGCGCGGCCGCTGGCGGTGGCGACAAGCCGCCGTTCTGATCGCAGCCTGACCAAATCCTGACCAACTAACCGAGCAGGGTGGCGCCCGAGACCCCACGGGATGCCGCCTGCTCACCCTCGGCCGGGCCCCTCACGAGGGGCCCGGCCGAGGCCGTTCCAGGAGCCCTTCCCGTGCGAACTCTCCTCCCATCGACTGCCGAGCCCGTCGGCCGGTTCGATTTCGGCTACGCCGTCCACGACTCACTCATCCCCAGGCCGCCCTACCACCAGCCGCTCCCGAGCACCCCACCACCGGCAGGCGACCCGAAGACCGACTTGTGCGGCTGCCCCGCCTGCCTAAGCGGCCGCTACTACGACGTCTCACCAGCCTGCCGGTTCTGGCGCAGCGACTGCGAGGTTTGCCACGGCACCCGCACTCACATCCGCCGCCAGCCCGGCAGGGTGCGCCGCACCTTGTTCGACTGTCTGCTCTGCGTGACTGACTAGAACCAGGCCGTGACCTGGTTCTATCTCGCCCTCGGCGAATCGCCGGACCAGGCCGTCTCCACCCAACCGCCACGGGGGAGGAGCTGACGTGTCGCTCCGGCTTTGGCCTCTCCGCCGACGCTGCCAGCACTGCAGTGCACCCGCGCGTCTGACCTACCACGGTTGGTGTTCAGGCTGCGTCCGTCGTTGCTGCGACGAGGGCGACGGCCCGCGTGTCGGGCTGCCCACGCCCGCCGATGTCAACCACGCCATCGGACAGCTCGATGCCCACCTCCGCATCGACGGCTACCGACCACGTCGCTGCTGGACCTGCGCACTGCTCATCGATTACTGCCCAGAGTGCGACACCGCAGTAATGGCCATGACCGCGGAGGACCTCGCCATCCACGGCGTCGTCGGCGGCTGGGTCGTCGTCGGCTGCGAAGGCTACGTCACTGCGGGCCTCCGCGCCGCAGCAACTCGAGCTGGGACCTGACCCCCGTCCTCGCCCGAGCCTGGCATCCCAACACCCATCCCGACCCCACGAAAGATCCTCATGGTGCACGAGCACAGCATCCCCAGTGGAGGTCCAGCTACCTTCGCTCTCTTGGCCTGCGGCTGTCACACCTTCTACCTCGGCCACGACATCGCGCCCGGCGATCCGGTCACCTGCCCGTCGCCGACCCGGTGCGCGGGCGCAGGGAGCCGGTGGACCACTGTCACCTCGATCCTCGCCGGAACGGCGCAGCCGACGGACAGTAGGGCAGCGCATGACGTGACACGACTGACGCATTTCCCCTGTACGAATGCGCTGTGAGCGGTATCGCGGGCGCTGCAAGCGAAGTGGTTTTGCGTCCTCAGCCGGGCGGTCAGAACCGCTCCGACGGCAGGCCACTGGATCGTCTTACGCCGGGTTACGCGGCGATCGGTAAGCCCAAGAGAGGCGAGATGGGGTGTGCCAGCGCAGAAGCCCGAGGGCTTACCGATCCCGTAGGGTCGGCCGACCAAGCTGCGCTGGCACGATGCCTGCCGCGTCACCGGGCTGATTGACACCCTGGACGACAGGCTCGATCAGTCTATCCAGACAGCCAGTCTCAGCCGACGCGCCAGGGCTCGTGTCGTGTCCGTCCCCGAATGGGTCGCAGCCGCGCGTCACCAAGCACCCTTCGCTTTTGAGCGTCTCATGGCGGGGTGGTCGCCTCAAGGGCGCCTGACGGCGTCGGCTTCGCCGATCGAGCAAGCTCGACCCTTGACCCGACCACCCCGCCACCAGTGCCGAAAAGCGCGAAGGGACGGCAGGAAAAAGAGGGTAAAACAAACAAATGTAAGTATTTTGTTCCCTCATTTTGAGCTGCGCACACCTACCCCGTTACAATAGGCTGCATTTAATGCATGTAAACATTGCTAATTGCGATGTAGACCGATAGAATCGAGACTGAAAGAAACGCCGAGAACGACCAAGCTCGGCGGTCGCCAAAGTTGATTAAAGGAATTACTCGAAATGACTCAGTCACCTTGTGTTTCTGATGCAATCACCGACGTTGCCGTAATGATTAAGAATGGGAAGCTTCGGGACGCCAAGCACCTCATGGCCCGGTTGCTCGACAACGTCGAGCCGCACGTTCTCGCCCTGCTCGCCGAGTGTGCGGACATCCTGTCATGCCCGAACGTCGTTGCCCGTCCTAAGCTGCTCGCCCTCTGGGGCGAGCACCAGGCACACCCCGTCGCCCTGAAGATCATCGCAGCGTGCGCGCCCGCGCGCGACGAATGGGAGACCCGCGTGGTGGACCTCCCGCAGGTCACCTCCGCCTGCCGGGACAGTACGCGGCCCAGTAGTCCAGTTGGCACCCGCCGCAGCGCCCCGGCAAGTCGTAGCGATCTCCGCGCCCGCCGCATCCGTGGCCGCGCCGACCAGCACGCCGCCGCCTACACCGAGCACCGTGCAGGCGTCGACGACCAGCCCGCATACGGCCCACGGTCCGACGCCTACGCCATCGACTACGACAACGCCGCCCTCTACGCCCTGCGCGGACTGGACTGCGTGACGTGCTGGACCGAGCGCACCCGCGCCGACCACGCCCCCCGGGTCCGCGAAGGCGACCTGTCCGACGACGGACTGTGCTCCGAATGCCGCGACAAGGGCCGCGAAGGCATCCCCAGCCTGCCCGCCGACTTCACCGCCGCCGACGCCGTAGCCGCCCGCTGCACCTACATCGCAGCCCGCCACCGCCCCGCCACCGCACGAACCTTGCTCAACAGCGAGTGGCACGCCGTCGGCATCGAGGCCAAGGCGCTCATCAGGGCATGGTGCGCGGCGAACGCGGAGCTGGTCAACGCCGAACCGCCCAAGGACGACCCCGTCACGGCCGCTTGCGCGTGCACCAGCACGAAGCGAGTGCGCGACGGGTTGTGCGCCGACTGCCGAGAACTCGCCCCCAGGTCGATCGCTGGCCCGCGCGTGAACTCCAACCGAGGTCGCGGAGCCCTCCAGCCCCTTGCAGCCATGGCGACCATCGTCGCCTGACCGCGCGTGGTGCGTGGCCCCAACCCGTTGGGGCCACGCACCATCCAACGACCATCCCCAGCACCTCACGCCAGCCGTCACCCCTCGCACTCCCAACTGACCACACCCGCTCACCTCAAGATCATTCAGCACCTCTCACTCGCTCAAGATCAAAAGATCACACACCTCTGGCACTTGCAGTGTCACGGTCCCGTGTTGCGTCAGATGCGAACCCGGGACGGTTTGCGTGGGCCGGCCTGAACTGGCGAAACGAATGCCTGGGAGGCGCTGAGGCGACCGTAGCCGAACCGACCGCCACGGAGCCGACCGTCGCGTCACTCGATCGGCTGGACTGACCTGCTTGCCCCGGCGGCCGCGCATCTGATGCGACAAGCTCGCGTCAGATGCGAGCCGAGAAGCGAGGGTTCCGTGGGCCGATATGGCGACATTCCGGGTGCTGCGCACCTTCATGTGGTGGGCAACCTGCCGTTGCTGCACCCGGAGGACCAGGTGTTCGAGGCGATGCTGGACGGGTGGCGCAGTCAGCAGTTGGCGCGGAACCTGGCGTACACGACGGTGGAGGAACGCGAGCGCACCGTGCGTGTCTTCACCGCTCACACCGAGGCATATCCTTGGGCCTGGATGCCGCAGCTGGCCGACGAGTGGTTCACCGATCTGAGGGCGATCCGGCACTGCGTGAAGTCAACGGTCCGCGGGTACCAGGTAGCGATCCGCGGGTTCTGCAGCTACATCACCGACCCGGCGTACGGGTGGCCGGAGCTGTGTGAGCAGCGATTCGGCACGCACCCGATCCAGATCATCTACGACATCAACAGCGCGGCGCACGTCGCTGACTCGGAGGCCGACGCGGCCAAGCGTGCGTTCACCCGCGAGGAGCTGCAGACGCTGTTCGACCACGTCGACGACCAGGTCGCTCGCAAGCGCGCGCTGGGCAAGAAAGGGTGGTTGTCGGCGTTCCGCGACGCCACGCTGCTCAAGACGGCCTACGCCTACGGCCTGCGCCGCAACGAGACCCGCATGCTCGACGCGGTCGATTTCGGCCGCAATCCACGTGGACCGGAGTTCGGCGATTTCGGCGTCTGCTACGTCCGCTACGGCAAGGCACAACGTGGCTCCCCGCCGAAGCGGCGCAGCGTGCTGACCGTCTGGACGTGGTCGGTCGATGTGCTCGAGCAGTGGTTCACCGAGGCCCGACCTTTGTTCCGTTGGGACAGCCGGGCGGCGTGGCCCTCGGAACGCAATTCCCGGATCGCCGGCAAGACCCTGGACAACCGGCTCGCCGCCTACCGCGATGAGCTGGGCCTGGACCCGGCGCTGGACTTCCACTCGCTGCGCCGCTCGTATGTCACGCACCTGATCGAGGACGGCTGGGACCCGCGGTTCGTGCAGGAACAGGTCGGCCACAACCATGCCAGCACGACCTCGATCTACACCTGCGTGTCCTCCGACTACCGGACCCGCACGCTGCGCACGGCGTTGGACAACATCCTCGCCAGCGCCATCACGACCGTTCCAGGAGGCAGTCGGTGAAGCGCAAAGTCGGCTACCGCTGGCGGCTGCGGGAGGTCATGGCAGAGCACGGCATGTACGCCACCACCGAGCTGGTGCCGCTGCTGCGTGAGCGCGGCATCGACCTGTCCACCTCCCAGGTGCACCGCATGGTCACCGGCAAGCCGGAACGGCTCTCCCTGACCGTCCTCGCCGCGCTCTGCGACATCTTCGAGACCGATCCGGCCGCGCTGATCACCACCACCGCGGCCACCGCCGGCGTTCGCCTCACCGCCGACGGTGACGTGCCCTCACCGGCATCACTCGCCGGACTACGTCCCAAGCGCGCCCGGATCACCGACCGATAGCCGGTGCCTTTCCATGAGCGAACACAGGAACGAGTTGACCGACGAGCAGCTGTTCTGTGCCCGTTGCCGACGCCCGGTCTGGTTGCGCCGGAGCCGCCCGGACGGGCATCAACGGCGCTGGCGCGGCACCGTGGTCGCTGCCACGAGGCGCTGGCCGGAGGGCTACATCTGCTCTGGATGCCACGCGAAAGCGTGCGAGACCTACGGCCGCTGCCCCGGCTGCGGCGTCGACCGGCTCCTGCCCGGCCTGACCGAACACGGCACGCCGGCATGCGCCGATTGCGCCGGACTGGCCACGAACTTCCGTTGCCGCCGCTGCGGCCAGGAAGGCTGGCTCGAGAAACGCGACACCTGCGGCAGGTGCGTGCTGGCCGACCGACTCGACGAGGCCCTCGACGATGGAACCGGGCGTGTTCGGCCCGAGTTGGTGCGGCTGCGGGACAAGCTCTGCGCGATGCCCCGCCCGCGCAGCGGCATCGTCTGGCTGAATAAACCCCACGTCCCACCGATCCTGCGCGCCCTGGCCCACGGCGACGTTCCCCTCACACACGACGGACTGGCCACGCTCATCCCGTGGCGATCCGTGATCTACATCCGTGACCTGCTGATCAGCAGCGGAGTGCTCCCGCCCGTCGATCGGTTCCTGCTCCTGTTCGAACAATGGCTCAACCAATGGCTCGACACGATCCCCGACCAGGAGCACCGCAAGATCCTCCGACGCTTCGCCACCTGGCACACCGTGCGGCACCTCCGTGCCGTCGCCGAGACCGCGCCGATCGGGCCATACCGCAACATCAACAGCCGCGGTCAGCTACGCCAAGCCGCCACCTTCCTCGCCGAGCTGACCGCCCGCCGACTCGTTCTCGACGACCTCAACCAGGCCGAACTCGACCACTGGCACGCCAAAGCCACCCGAACTGAACAACAGATGCTGCGCCCGTTCCTGACCTGGATCTGCCGCCGCCGAAGCCACAAGCTGCGCCTACCGCCCGTTCCGCAAACAGTCGCAACGCCGCTGGACCAGCAGCAGCGGCTCGCCCTCATCCGCCGGATCCACGATGACCACACCATCGACCTAGTCGACCGGCTCGTCGCGCTGCTGATCCTGCTCTACGCCCAACCCCTGTCCCGGATCGTGCGCCTCACCATCGCCGACGTCGTGATTAACAACGGGCAGGTCCTGCTGCGCCTCGGCGAGCCGGCCGTCCCCATCCCCTCGCCGTTCGACCACGTGCTCACCGACCACCTCGCCGACCGACCGAATCGCACCACCGCCACCAACCCAGCCAGCGCGTGGCTGTTCCCCGGGCGCCGCGCCGACCAGCCCATCCACCCTGGTTCCCTGCGGCTGCGCATGCACACTCTCGGCGTCCCCATCCTCAACAGCCGCACCGCCGCGATCCGGCACATGCTCCAGGAAGCACCCGCCTCGGTCATCGCGAGCATGCTCGGTTACCAGCAGACCTCGGCCGAGAACATCGCCGCAGCTGCCAGCGCTCACTGGCAGCGCTACGCCGTCAGCCGAGCAAGGCAAGATGAACGTCGGAAGGGGCGCTGAGCGGACCGGTACGAAGTCCAAAACGACGGAGTCTGTACGAATCGCCGACATGATCTGCGGTAACTTCCCAGACGAGCCCACGCTGTTCGTGTCCATCGACGTCACTCCCTGTTCGTGCAGCTGTTCGCCCGGGCTCCCTGCAGTGGTTGAACGCCCGACGAAGGCGGCGGAGAGCCACGGCGACCAACCCGTCCGGCTCCGCCGTGGCCATGGGCGGGCAAGGTCGTCCAGTATCGGCGAGGTGAAACGCGCGAGGGTGCTCAGCATGGCAGCTTGCTCTAATGGTCCTCGTCTACGAGCTGAAGTGGCGGCAGCGCGGTGTCGATGGCCTCGCGCAGAACGTCGACCGCATCCGCCCGTTTCCGGCATCCAAACTACTGTCAGTGAGGTCGGCTGAGCCGCCGTCGCAGGTCTTCGATCTCCAGGAGGAACTCCTGCGCTACCGTGAGTGACTCCTCGGTCACCGTGCCGCCGCCGCTGTGGCTCGCCGTGGCGCGTTCTTCCTTCTCGAGCCAGGCGAGGTGCGCGGTGTGGTGCGCGTGCAGGCCCGCGAGCAGCGAGTCCCCGGCGCGCGTGACCGGGCTGCCCGCCGTCGGGTAGTACTCGACCACGAAGACGGTCGGCCTACCCGCCCCGAGCTCACTGAGGCGATAGCAGAGGAACTTGCCGCCGAAGCCGGCGTAGTTGTTGACGCACAGCACAACCGGCAGGAGGTCAGGATCGCGGACGAAGACGTCCCGCTCGTTCTTGCTCATCGGGCTTGCCTCCGGCGGACCGCCGCGGTCGAGCGACACGGCCAGCTTCGCCGGCTGGTTGGTGAAGTGGAACATGAGCTCGGGGTCGACCTCGTGCAGCAGGAAGAACTCGTCGGGAAGCTCGACGCCGTAGCACTCGCGCAGCACCTCGCGGGGACCGAGTCCGGTCTCGTACAGCGCCCGCGCCAGGCGTGCCATCGAGGGGTAGTCGTCCCGCGACGCCGCCGCGCGAAGGTCTTCGATGCTCACCACTACCCTCTTTCGCGCCTGCGCCGTTCGCGGTCGATCGTCTTCAGCAGACTGCTCAGTGGGCGCCAGACTTTCTTGAGTTCGTCGGCCGTCATTGCGTCGATGATCTCCTTGGCCAACTCGTTCGCCGCGGCGAGCGCCTCTTGTGCCTGTTCTCTTCCTCGCTCAGGCAGCTCGAGCGCCATGGTACGGACGCCGTCGCCGAGCCTGCCCAGCAGAGCTTGGATCTCGGGGCTGCTCGCGGTCAGCTTCGGTTTGTCCGCCATCAGCAGCACGACGTCCTCGACGTGGACGAAGATCTTGTCCTGGAGATCGCCCCTGAACTTCTCCTGCCCGCTCCTGGACAGCCCGGCCAGTCCCGGCGTGGCCATGGTGAACTCCCTGGCGAGGTTAACAGCGCTGAGCATGGTCTGCGACTGCATGATCATCGCGTAGGCGCTGTGTGCGCGGCGGATGGTGTCGGTCTCCTCGGGCTTGCCCGCGGCGTCGGGGGTGAGCTCCTTGCCTCGTTGCGCGGCGCGGACGTGGGCGGGGGTCTGTTCCAGGCGGCGCGCGACGTCGCCGGGTGCCGGGCTCGTCACCGTGCTCACCTCCGGCACGAAGACGATCTTGAAGTCGGGGCCGAAGACCTCCATCAGCCGGTTGCGCAGGAAGCGGCCCTCGGCGGCGCCGATGCCGTAGATCTCGCCCTGTGCCGCCATCAGCGCCCTGGCCCTGGTGTCCTGGAAGATGCCGCGCAGGCGGCCAGCGCGGTTCTCGAACGCCTTGATCAGCATGTTGGGCTCGGTCGGGTAGAGCATCTGCGGGTACTTCTCGTTGATCGCAACCCGGGCGGCCCGGTCGATCTCGTTGAACTGGACGGTCAGCTGTTCCTTGCGCTTGGCTCCCTGCCCTTTCCACTCGTACCCGGCGAAGTGGTAGCCGCCGACGACGAGCAGCGGGTCCTCCGCCATCTCGTCGAGCACCTTCTTGTACGCGGCGAGCACACCCATCGCGTTCTTGGCGGCGACCTCTGTGTCGGCGTCCTGGCCCACGATGTACACCGCGTCGTTCATGTCCTTGAGCACGCTCACCGCCTGGTCGGTGTAGGACGAGTTGAGCACCTCCTGGCGGAAGAGGCCGTACGGCAGCGCCTTCTTGTCCCGCAGGCCCTTCTCGTTGTTCTCGGCGAACTTCCGCAGGTCCGCGTCCTGCAGGTCGTTGTAGGCCGAGCGGACCTCGGAGAAGGGGACCGTGTCCTGCGTGCCGCGTTTGACCCACCTCGGTGTCCAGACGAACCCGAACACGGCCAGGAGGAGCTCAGGCGTCTTCTTCACGTCCCCGACGGCAGTGCTGATCTCTTCCTTGCCCTTCGCCGGGTCCAGGTGTTCGAGCCCGTTGACACCGATGACGACCGCGGTCCGTGCCGCCGCGATGTCCTTGGTGCCGCCCTCCCAGCCCGCGGTGAGGTACCGCGTGGCCATGTCCGGCTTCTTGGTCACCTCGTCGGGGATGGCCGCGATGGTGATGACGAAGCCGGTCCGGCGGTCGAGCCCTTCCATCGGGATGTGGTGCGGGCTGAGCTGTTCGAAGGCGCCTTCGCGCCTGCTGATGGTGAACTCGCCCTTGGCCCTGGCGATCTCGTAGGGGAACAGCTCCTCCGGCCGGGTCTCCGCCTCCGGGTTGATGGAGAGCCGGATCGCGTAGGAGTCCTTGCCGATCTTCTTCAGCTGGATCGACTTGAGCTTGTGCCGCCGTTTGATGGCGGGGAGCTTGCGCTTGATGCTCTCCGGCGTCGCCTCGTTGTCCTTCAGCAGGCGGGTGGCCTCGCGCAGCGCAGCGTCCAGGGAGCGCTTCTTCTTTTTCTTGTCGCGCGCGTCGCGCTTGTCACGCTTGTCGTCGCGTTTGTCGCGGCGGCGGTCCCTGCGGCGGTCCGGGCCCCTCTTCCTCGGCCCGCGCCGGTCGTCGTCGCGGCGGCGCCGCCTGCGTGCCCGGTCCCGGGCGGGACGGCGCGGCTTGTCCGGGCGCTTCTTCTTCGGCTTCGCCTTGGGCTTGAGCTTGACGCCCAGTTTCTTCAGCAGGCCACCGATCTTGTCGATGACCCAGTCGATGGCGCGCTTCACTGGTCGTGCGATCTGGTGGAAGATCTGCTTGACCCGGCCGCCGATGCCGCCGATGCCGAGGAGCGCGGCCAGTGCGCCGATCAGCACCGGGATCGAGCGGGCGAGGGCCTGGACGACGAGTACCGCGACGTTCGCGGCGCCGCGGGCGATGGCGATCACCGCGTCCAGGACCGCGTTGACGAACTCGATGATCTGGCGTGCCTGCGTCACGATGAAGCGGACGATGTCGATGATCATCTTGCAGGCGCGGATGAACGCCGAGGCCGGGTTGAACAGCGACACGATCCAGGTGACCCCCGCGATGATGATCGTCGGCAACAGGTACTGGACCAGCTTGCCGATCAGGTCCTTCTTCAGGTCGCCGACCCGCGACCTCAGGTCCGGCCACATGCCGGCCACGCCGCGTTTCTTCACCTCGACGACGATCGGGATGGCGTCCTTGCCGGTCTCCGCCGCGGCCATGGTCTTCGGGGAGACCTTGCGGGACAGGCGGGCGCGGATCGCGGGCCAGTTCAGGCCGAGCAGCCCGGCGATCATCACCAGGATGCCGAGGATGTCGAACGTGGCGGGCAGTTGGAGGCCACCGCCGACGCCCGAGCCCAGCAGCCAGGCCAGCACACCCTGCTGCAGGTAGCGGCCTGCGTCCTTCATGAACAGCCGCAGGCCGCCGCCGACGCCGGAGACGAGCCTGCCGAGGAAGCCGATCGGGTCGCGCAGGATCAGGCCGACCGCCGAGGCGGCCTTGCGGAGCACGCCCATCAGCAGGCGGCCCAGTTCCTTGATCGTGTTGATGACGCCGCCGATCGCGGCCGCGGCCTTGGAGACCAGGCCCTTGTTCTTCTCCTTCTCCGCCGCGATCTCCTCGTCGACGGCCTTGACCGCATCCGTGTACCTGGTGGCTAGCGTGTCGACGAGCTGGGTGCCCTTGTCGTTGACCGAGTCCTGCAGTGAGTCGAACTGGCCCTCGAAGTCGGCGGCCGCATCCTTGCCGATGGCCTTGAGGTCCTTGGGGAGTCTGTCGACCGCGTCCTTGAGCTCCTTGCGGCCCTTGGCGATGCGGTCCTTGGCCTTCTTCAGCTCACCGACGACGGTGTCGGCGACGTCGGAGATGACCTGGCGCATCGCGGTCAGGTAGTTGTCGCGGGCGCGTTCGTAGATCCGGTTGGCCTCCTCCGGCAGGTCCGCGAACAGGTCCTTGACCCACCGGGCCTTGCCGGTAAGCCCCGAGTACCGGCGGTCCTTGTACTCGTCCATGCCGCGGGTGTGCTCGTCGGTGAACCGGTCCCGTGCCCGTTTCTCCCCCTTGGTGAACTGGTCGTCGACCTTCTTGTCCAGGTCGGACAGGATCTTCTCGACGTCGCACTTGGTGTCGTCGAAGACCTTCTGCAGCAGCGCGGTGACCTGGGTTCGCCTGTCCTCGTCGCGGCCCTTCGTGCCCTCCTTGCCCGTGGTGACCTGCTTGCCGCAGTTCACGCGGGTGGCGTGCATGCCGCCCATCGCCGCCGTGCCGTTCTGCGCGGCGGCGCCCTTGACCTTCTTCAGTTCGCGGGACTCACCGGCACGCAGCTCCTTGGGCGCGGCCTCCGAGTGGGCCTCCAGCTCCTTCTTGTCGCCCACGGCCTTGTCGAAGGACTTCTCCTTCGACTTCTTGAACGACAGCTGCTCCTCGGTGACGCCCGCGGCCGCCATCTGGTCGTCGACCTTCTTCGGGCCCGCCGACATGTCCGTCGCCGACGGCGGCAGCACGTCGGGCGCGGCCTGGGTCGGGTTCGGGGCACCCGGCTTACCCGGCACCTTGTCGGCCGCCAGCGGCACGACCGCCTTGGCATCCGGCGCCGGCTGCGGCGTCGCGGCGGTGGTGTCCGCGATCTCGCAGGCCGCGGCGTCCTTGCCCTCGCCGACCTTGTCCTGGACCTCGGTCTTGACCTCCTCCGCCTTGCCCGAGTCGCCGAAGTTGTCGGCCTCGTCGAGGTTCTTCGGGGCCCGGTCCTTGATCGCCTTCTCCACCGCGGCGATGAACGACGCCTTGTCGAACTCCTTCGGCTGCGCGGCGTCCATGTCCTCGGCGTGGGCCGCCTTGCCGCGGGCCTCCTGGTCGTCGTCGGGCGCCGCCGCCGCGCCCTGCGCCGCGTCCGCCTCCGTCGCCGCAGGCGGGTGGCTCGTGCCGACGCGGCGCTTCTTGGCCCCGACGTCCTTCTTCAACGCCTGGAACTTCGGGTCCGCGCCCGGCGACCGAGGGCCGGCCGCATCCTCCTTCGTCTCCTTGTCGCCGCGTGCCGAGACCTCACCCGTGTCCTTCTTGCCGGGCGCCGGCGCGGGTGGCGCCTTGGCCTTCTGCACGGGCTTCGGCGGCTGCTGCTTCGCCGGTTGCTGCCGCTGCTCCGGCGCCGCGGTGGCCTGGGCCGCCACGGCCTGGTTGCCGACCAGGTCCTGCCCGGCCAGCAGCATCTGCCCGGCCCACCCGGACGCGTCGGGCTTCGCACCGCGCGGCAGGCCACCCATCGCGGCCGTCACCGCCGCGTTGCCCGCCTGCGCCCGTGCCGCCACCACAGCGGCCGGACCGGACTCCATCGCCGTACCGCCCTGCGGGCCGCGCACGTCGGTGAGTGTCGCGACGTCCGGTGCGGGCGACACCGCCTTCGCCGGGCGCGACGTACGGATCTTGACGGGTGGCGTCATGCGGCGCTGATCCCCCCGGATGTGCTGGTGGCACGAGGGTTGCAGCCGCGCGTCACGGTGCCGCGACCACGACGTCACCACTGCGTCACCGGTGACCCAGGGTGTCGACGTTCAAAGGGGAAGTACCGATCGCGCTCAACTCCGGAACCGTTGACGCGCGGCTGGCTGGAGGACTGAACCTCACCGGCAGGCCCGCTTTCAACGCCGGGATGGTCCTCCGTGGGGTATGACCTCCGTCAGTAGCTCAGCGCCAAAAAGAGCCGAGGGATTCGCTTCGCCAGCTCGGGACGCCGTCACTGCACCGTTCACACGGAAGAGAACCCGGGACAATCGAATTCGGGACGGTACCGGTAGCGGAAGCAAATTCACTCGCGATGTCGCGTAGACTTGGTGTCCTGGGGGGAAGGGGCCACAGGCCCGCACGGTGACCATGACGTGTCACGTGCTGCACGCCGGGGATGGCTATCAGTACCTGACGCGTCAGGTGGCCAGTGGGGATGTGCAGCGCTCCGCCCACGATCCTCTCGTCGCGTACTACACCGTTGAAGGCAACCCGCCCGGCCAGTGGGCCGGGTCCGGGATCGCCGATCTCGACGTGGCCGGGACCGTCTCCGAAGAGCAGATGCTCGCCCTGTTCGGTGAAGGACTGCGGCCGGACGCGAACGCGTTCATCGCCGGGCGGGTCGCCGGTGGCATGTCGTTCGAGAAGGCCCGTGCGCAGGCCCGGCTGGGGCGCCGGTTCGCGCAGTACGACAACGAGATCCCCCTGGTCAAGAAGGCGGCCGCAGCGTACGGGCAGTTCGAGCGCGAGCACCACCGTCGGCCGACTGTGCAGGAGCGTCGGCGGCTCAAGGAAGGGATCGCGCAGGCGCTGCTTGCCGATCGGCGGCCGGGCGAGGTCATCGCTCCCGAAGACGTCAAGAAGTACATAGCCGACGAGTTGGGCCGCGCCCGGCACGCCGTAGCTGGGTTCGACCTGGTCTTCTCGCCGGTCAAGTCCGTGTCGCTGTTGTGGGCGCTGGGTGGCCATGAGATCCGGACTGCGGTGGAGGAGATCCACGAGGCCGCCTGGCATCGCGCGCTGGCCTACGGCGAACAGGTCGCAGCGTTCACCAGAATGGGCGCGGGTGGTATCGCTCAAGTCCCGTCGCACGGCTTTGTCGCGGTCGCGTTTGTGCATCGTGATTCGCGTGCGGGTGACCCGGATTTGCACACCCACGTGACCGTGGCGAATCGGGTGATGGGGGAGGACGGTCGATGGCGCACGCTGGACAGCAAACAATTGCATGCCGCTGCCGTCAGTATGAGCGAAGTCTACAATTCCGCGATCGAACAGGGAATTGTCGACCGTTTCGGCGCGGACTTTGTCGAGGTGTCGAAGGGGGCCGGTAAGCGTCCGGTTCGGGAGATCGCGGGTATGCCGGGGGAGTGGATCCGCGGGTTCAGCCGCCGCCGTACTCAGGTCGAGGCCAGCTTCGACGAGCTGGTCCGCGACTACGTCCGCCGCCATGGCCACACCCCACCGCGCACGGTGCAGATCCAGCTCGCGCAGCAGGCCACGCTCGCTACCCGCCCGACCAAGTCCGCGCTTCGTACCCTGGCCGACCAGATCGCCGACTGGACCCGCCACGCCCACGACCTGCTCCCCGGCGCCTCCATCCCCGACGTCATCGCCGAGTGTCTGCACCGGCAGACCACGTCTGTCGAGTACGACCCCGAGCGCGTAGCCGCCGCGGTGGTCGACGTGGTGTCGGCCAACCGGGCGACCTGGAACGTCTTCCACATCCGGGCCGAGGCCCACCGCCAGCTACGGCCAGTCGACTTCGCCGGCGCCGAGGAGCGGATGGCCGCGGTGGAGACGGTCGCCCAGCTCGCGCTCGACCGCGACTCCGTGCTGCTCGACGTCGAGGTCGAGCCCGCGCCGAGCCTGCTCCAGCGGCCGGATGGGGAGTCGGTGTTCATCCGGCATGGCTCCCAGCGCTACACGAGCGAACAGATACTCGCCGCCGAACGACGCCTGGTCGACGCCGCGCACACGATGGTCGGCCCCGTGGTGACCCGGTTCGCGCATGACCTCGCGATCCGCCGGTTCGAGACCACCAGCCGCAAGAAGGTCCGGCTCAACCCCGGCCAACGTGCGCTCGTCGAGCACTTCGTCTCCAGCGGCCTGTTCCTCGCCGTCGGCATCGGACCACCCGGCACCGGCAAGAGCACCGCGATGCGAGCGGTCCGCGAGGCATGGCAGTCCACCGGCGGCCGCGTGCTGGGCTTCGCCCCGTCTGCCGTCGCCGCGAGCGTCCTCGGTGACGAGCTCGGCGTCCGCGCCAACACCATCCACAGCCTGCTGCTCGCCCACACCCTCGGCGTTGACCTCGACATCCAGCCCGGCGACATGCTCCTGATCGACGAAGCCGGCATGGCCGACACCCGCTCCCTGGACGGCGTCCGCGCCATCGCCGCCGAACACGGCGCGGTCGTCCGCCTGCTCGGTGACCATCGTCAGCTCTCCGCCGTCGAAGCAGGTGGCGCGCTGCGGTTGATCTACCACGACACCGGCGGGGTCGAGCTGACCGACGTCCGCCGCTTCGCCGATCCCGCCGAAGCCGCCGCCGTCCTGCAATTCCGGGTGGGTGACAAGCAGGCGTTGCAGTTCTACGCCGACAATGGCCGCCTGGTCGGCGGTGTCCGCGCGGTCGCCTTGGACCGGCTCTACGCGGACTGGAAAGCCGACGTCGCCGCCGGGCGCACGTCGATCATGATGTCCGACTCGACCGACGTCGCCCGCGAACTCTCCGCCCGCGCGCAGTCCGAGCGTCGCGCCACCGGCGCAGCTGAACTCGGTGGAGTCGACCTGCACGACGGTACGCACGCCGGGGTCGGCGATCGGATCGTCACCCGCAAGAACCGCCGCCAACTCACCGTGCTCGGCGGCCGGGACTACGTCAAGAACGGCGACCTGTGGGAAGTCGAGAAACGCCACGCCGACGGCCGGCTCACCGTCCACCACGTCCAACACCGCGGCCGGCGCACCCTGCCTGCCTGGTACGTGGCCGAGTGGGTCGAACTCGGGTATGCCGCCACAGTCCACCGCAGCCAGGGCATGACCGTCGACACCGCCCGCGCCTTCCTCACCACCGCAGCCACCCGCGAAGCCGCCCTCGTCGCCCTCTCCCGCGGCGTCCACGGCAACTACGCCTACCTCGACTCCGAAACCGTGCTCCACCCCGACGAACCCACGATCCTGCCCGGCGACCTGTTCTACCGCTACCGCGAAGCCACCCCAGCCGTACGCGCCCTGGGCGCCATCCTCGCCCGCGAAGGCGCCGAACCGTCCGCGACCGAGACCCTCCGCAAAGCGCTCACCGAATTCGACACCCTCTCCACGATCGTGCCGGAGTACGATTACGGACTCGACGTTCACTGCGGCCCACTCGCCGTCGAATACGCCGAACGGTGGATTCGCTACGCCTTCCCCGACCCAAGCGGCGAAGTCGACGCTGAGGACGTGCTCGCCGACGACGCCTGGCCTGCTCTACGCGCCATGCTCCACAGAATCGCCGCCACAGGCGTCGATCCCGTCAACCTTCTGCGCGACCGCGCCGACGAACGCGCGTTCAGCTCCGACCCCAGCAACCCAGCCCGCTCCGCGGCCAAGGTGCTCCACTACCGCCTCATCGACGACTTGCCCTATCCCCAGGCCGGCGCCGACCGCCCCAATCTCCTGCCCGGCTGGGTCATGAGCCCACCCACCTCCGACTCGAACGACACCGACCGGGAGTACGCCGAACTCGCAGACTGGCTCAGACACCGAGCACACCGCATCGCCGACCGAGTGCAGCACCTCGGCGAGCGCGCTGTCGATCTACGACCTCCGTGGGCGACCGGGCTGGGCGACGTGTCGGACGATCCGGCCGTCCGCGAGGTGTGGATCCGCCGCGCCGGACACGTCGCCGCGTACCGCGAACGCTGGCACATCACCGACGACATCGCCGAGGCACTGCCACCGTGCGACCAGGGTGAGCAGGGCCGGGCGCGAGAGTGGGTGGCCCGTTACCTCGCTCAGCATGCGCTGCCGGAGTCCATTGTCGACCACGACAGCCAGGAAATACGCATCAACCGCGTCCGAAGCCAGCTTGACACACTCAAGGCTCGCATGAGTCACGGACCGGACGCGCGGCGCACCGATCCGAATCTCGACTCGGACGTCGAGGTCGACACCGGGCTCGGCGCGGGGCCGGACATCGATCTCGGGCCATGAGTCAGCTACGCGGCCAACTTCCGAGTGGATCGCCGCATCCCGCTACCTGGTAGAGGCGAGTTCGCCAGCACTCGTCCCGAGCCGGTCGACCCAACTGACCCGGCGCGTCACGGGGTTCCCCATTGCGTCGCCGGCTTGAGTGGATCAAGCGATGACCGTCGACATTGTTTCGTCGCCGGTGGGGTCCAGGCGGAAGACCACCCGGGTGCTGTCCAGCACCCGGTGATTCAAGCTGGCTGGGCCCGGGTGCTCGACTGATCCGGTCTACCGAGGACATCCAGAGGGGATCTGAAAGCTACGCCCACCGGACGGCCCGGATGCGAGGCGGGACCAACTCAACATTCCCAGACTTCATGCGGGGGAGGGAAGCGTCTGTTGCGTACTCCCTCGAGTGGTTGGCGTAGCGACAGCTATATGCATACAGGCATGCCTGTATGCATATAGCCTAATTGGCTTGGCGGTCTGGGGATTCACCGCGCCGTGTGGCGCAGCCGCTGCTGCCGCAGCGTTCCTTGTGCAGCTAGTCGTGCCGGCTTTGGACCCCGAGGTCGTCAGCGAGAACCTCGAGCCGCTGGTACGGCTTCAGTGAATCCAGCTGGTCCACCTATCGAATTGTCGTATCCCTGTGTGATCGTGTTCTTGCCCGATGTTGCGAGGAGGAAGCAGGATGCGGTCACGTCGTCCCACACCTGAACAGGAGGCTGCGGCCGCGGCGCTTCGCTGCGAGATCGAGCCCGAGGATGCCCGTCTTGCCTACGTGGCGGTCACCCGCGCCCAGCACCAACTCGACCTCGGTGGTTTGTCCTGGATCAACCAGCACCCCGACGGCAACCACCTGCAACACAGGGACGCATAGTGGCGTTCTCGGCGATTCATCCTGTCGTCGGCCGGATTGACGCAACCGCGTCGGACCTAGGGTGCGGCCTGGACTGGAACGCCGTGCACAAGACCCGCCCTCGGATCGCGTTGACCTGCCCCGAGTGCGGCCATGGCGTCCACGCCAAGGTCTCCAGCAGAAAACTGCGCTACTTCGCTCACGACCCCGGTCGACCCGATGACTGTGCCTGGCTCAATGAGTCGCTCGACCACCACCTGCTCAAGCTCGCCCTGGCCACCGCGGTCCGTGCTGCCGGCTGGGACGCACAGCTTGAGGTCACCGGCCCGGACGGCACATGGCGCGCTGACGTCCTCGCCCGCAACCTCCATGAAGGCGATCAATTCGCATGGGAAGCTCAGCTCTCCCCGATCACCGACGACGACATCAGCGCCCGAACCGAGCGCTACTGGAATGACGATGTCGACGTGTGCTGGGTCAGTACCAGCGGCCGAGTCCCCTGGATCGATGTTGTGCCCGCCGTCCGGGTCGCCGATGCCGGCCAGGGGACAGAGTTGACGGTGGCAGACGGAGTTGCCACCTTCAATTACGCCCGTGGCCGCTGGAACGCCTACGAGGATCTGCTCCTGTCCGAGTTCGTCACCCGCGCTCTTCGCGGGCAGGCCCTCTTTCGGACGGTCGGAAGTCGATACCGGCGTATCTGGTCCAACCTCGACCGCGGGTACCGACGTCGCGCAGCGGTCTGGACCAGCCAACGCAGCCTCGACGCGGAAGCCCGTCACGAAACCATGCGACAACGACAAGACATCTGGAGACAACAACAAGCAGAACAAGAACAGCGCGCCGAACAGCAGCGCAAACAGGAAACCGAAGATCGGCGACAGGAAGAGGAACGCCAACGCGAGATCGCCCGGGAGGCCGAACGCGTGCGGCTGGCCGCGCTGCGCGAAGAACAGGAGCGACAGTGGGCGATCGAGCGCGAGGAACGGCAACGGCAACAGGAAGCAGACGAACGCCGACAACGGGAACTCGCCGAAGCCGCAGAACAAGAACGACTCCGCCGCGAACGCGAGGAATACGTTGCCGCTCAGGCATGGTGGAAGCCGGTGTCCGCAGCACAGTTTGACCAGTTCCGAGCCAAAGTAATCGATCACTTGCGGCAACAAGGAGCCATCCATGTCGAGTTCGACTCGACCAAGACCACCCCGGCCGACGCCTACGGCGTCGTTGTACGTGACAGTCGTGAGATCCGCGGCGTGCTACGTCCCAGCCCGGCCTCACTACACCGACTCTCCCGCCACATCACCATCTTTGCCCGCAACGCCCGCGAAGCCGCCCTCTTCACCAACACCGGAAAGATCACCTCCGATCGAGTCATCTACTTCGATCTCCCCGAAGAAGAACAACTGTCGCTCCTGTAGATATGGACGACGCAGCCACCGCTTACTCTTACGGACGGGACTGTCCCGAACGGTGTTCCTGACCCCCATGCATCTGAATGGCGGGTGCTCAGGATCGTCGAGCGGCTGCACATCGACGACTACCTATGGGCTCTCTAGCGCTGAGACTGGGAATAGTTCACCGAAATGTCGCTTGGCTGTGAGGATTGCCGCGACCGGTTCGATGGGGACATCGCCCACCCGAGCGGAACGCGCGTCGGGGTTGGCGTCGAAGCAGGTTCTCGCCGGCGCTGAGCCGCAGTCTGCGCCCACAGCTGCAGGGAAGGCATCCCGTCGCCTCCAAGTCTTCGGCGCGGGTGGCCCTGCCCGACGCCAGCAGGTGGCATGGGTGACGGTGGCAGCGATATCGGTATCCGGTCTGTCGCGTCGGGCAGGTGTTCGGGCCCGCAGTCGAGGTTCAAGCTGCCTTCAACGCCACTGAGCCCAACCCGAGTGCATGATCAGCGAGACGCACTCCAGCCTGATCCCCCTCGGCCCCGCCAGAGTCGATCTGGCGATGCTGCCTTCGCGGTGGCGTGAGCTACGTGGGAAGCACCGCACTTTCTACGACTACCTGATCATGGCCCGTACGGATCCCCACGCCAGTGATCGAGCCTGCTTGATGGCTGTGATTCCAGCTCTGGAAGCACTGCACACCGGCTACATGGTTCTCCAGCGCCAGAGCCCGGCGAGAAGCGTCGCAACGAGGTCCTCGACCGCGTCCACGAGATGCGCCAGTATGTCGGCGATCGGAGCCGGCTGACCGACGAGGATCTGCAGTTCCTTGGGTTCGCTACACAGTCGATCAGCTGGACACCGACAGGGTTGTCCGACTTGGGTGCTCAGCGGGACCTCTCTCCTCCCTTGGAGAGGCCCCGCTGAGCACCGCTTCATGCCGCGACTGTCCACCCCAGCGTTCCGACACCGGGATCCGGTGTGACCGGAGCAGTCGCTGGCCGCCACCGGGTTCCCCCCGGAAACAGGGGTCTGCGCGCCGACCCCGATCCGATGACGATGCCCGACATCCGATCCGAGCCCTGGAGGATCGTCGAGCACGATTCACACTGTCCACCATGGACCCGTGATTACCAAACACCACGGAGTGTGCTGCGCGAAACCGCAATCCAAGGTCAGGACGTCTGGATACACTGCACCGCAGGAAGAGCGCACCTTTCGCGGACCCTCTGTGCTGATGTTGCGGCGTGTTGCACGATGTTGCCAACACGCGATCCTCACTTGCGCAAGGAACGGGGCTATTCCATTGGAGCAGGGAACGGCCCCGTTCGCAGGTGTCGGCCTGCGTGGAGAGAGTCAGCAGGCTCGGGGTTCGTCCTGCTGGGCGGATGCCAGATGGCGAAGGATCTTGTCGTCGAGCAGGGCGCAATGTTCGCCAAGCTGGGTCATGAGATCTCGGGCACGTGCCCAGTCGGGTACCGGTTTACGGTCCGGATCCCCTTCCGGGAGCTCGGCGCGCAGATTGCCGCAGCGTGTGCGCGCTTCGGCTTCCGAGCACAAGTCCTGGACGGCCGCGTGGCCATCGGCTGCGCGGTCGAGTGCCTCTAAAGCGGCGGTGTAGTCGCCCCGAGCGAGGTGGACGGCTGCGCGTGCGGGCAGCAGGTGGTGGCGGCGGGCGGCTTTCCCGTGCGGGAGAAGGTCGTCAGCGCGGTCCAGATAGGTCAGTGCGGCGTCGTGTTCGCCGCGGGCAGACAGGGTTCGGGCGGCGACGACATGGATGCTGGCATTGGCGTCTCTGTCGGCAACGACCTGTTCGTCGCGATCATGCCGCAGGACCTGATCGACGAGGTCGTGGGCGCGTTCGAGGTCACCTTGGTCGAGAGCGATGTTCGCGGCGACGACCACGGCCCAGACCTTCTTGTGGTTGTCGCCTCCGCGGCGCTGGAATTCGAGAACACGATCGCTGAGTTCGCGGGCTTCGTCGAGATGCCCTTGGCGGCGCAGCGCTTCGGCCCAGTGGCCGGTGACCCATGCCTCGCCGTGGCTGTCGTGTTCGGCGCTCGCGGCGCGGATACCAAGTAGGTGAGTGTCTCGCCAGAGATCCCATGGCCGGCGGATCGAGAGCCAGTCCCACATGGCAATCGCGAGCCGCCATGTCGCCCCCGGCGGTCCATGGGTGGCCGCGAGGTTGCTGACGGCCAGCAGGTTCTCTCGTTCGCGGTCACACCAGGATAGTGCGATCTCCGGGTCGGCGAATGTCAACGGCTCCAGCCCGGTGGGCAGGTCAGGCAGGTCGAGGTTCGTGGTCCCGTCTGGAGCGAGGGCCTGGCCAGCGGCACGCACAGTGTGCAAGGTCCACAGGACCAGGCGATGGCGGGCCGCGTCCCGGGCGGCAGGTGTCTCGGCGGCTTCGACCAACTCCATGGCGTAGGCGTGGAGCAGGTCATGCACACCGACTACCTCGGCGGCGTCATTAGACGTGGTGTCGAGCATGTGCACTGCCCGCAGTTGCCGCACTGCGGAGCGGGCCTGCCGCACGCTGATCCCCGCGAGTGCGGCGATCGCGGGGATACTGATGCGCCGCCCGCGCTGCAGCCCCAGCAGCCGGAACACCCTGGCGGCGTCGTCCGGCAGGTCCCGGTAGGTCCAGGAGAAGACTGCGCGAGGTGCGGTCGACTCGTCGGCTTCCAATGCCTCAAGGCGCTCAGCGCCGATTTCGTCAGCAAGATCGGCGAGCGACCTCGCAGGATGAACGACCGCCAGTTCAGCCGCGACCCGCAGTGCCAAGGGCAGGTGTCCACACAGGCGAGTCAGCTCAGCGACCGCCGCGAACTCACCGAGAGCTCGCTCGCCGATGAAGTGGGTCATGAGACTCGCGGAGTGGTCGGGCTCGAGCGGGCCGACCGGCACACGGTGTGCTTCGTGGGTGACAGCGAGAGCGGACAGCACGCGGCGGCTGGTCACCACCACCGTGCATTCGGCCGCGCCCGGCATCAGGAGACGCACGTCGTCCGCGGTAGCGACGTTGTCGAGCATGACCAGGCGACGGGTGCCCGCCATCAGCGAGCGCCACAACGATGCACGGTCGTTCAGGGTGTCGGGGATCTCCTCGGCGGACGCACCCAGGGCACGGCAGAACCCGAACAACACGGTCGCCAGGTCAATCTGCTGTCCTTCGGGTGCGAATGCCTTCAGGTCGGCGTAGATCTGCCCGTCAGGGAATTCGTGCGCGTTGCGGTGCGCCCACCGCAACGCCAGCGCGGTCTTGCCCGCTCCCGCCGGTCCGTCGATCACGACCAGCAGGGGCGCATCGCAGTTGCGGCCTGCCAGCGCCTTGTCCAGCGCGTCTAACTGCGTATCGCGTCCGCCCAGCCACCCGGGAGCAGCCGGGAGCTCGCGCGGGCGGGGGCGCCCCCCACGTTGACGCTGATACGCCGCGACCAACGCCCCGCCGGTCCGTAGAATTCGGTCGGCTCGCGTGACTTCATCACGGCTCGCCTCGATCTGGCCGGTCTCGATCCGGGATAGCCGTGAATGGTCCGTCTCGATCTTCGGCGCGAGCGCCCGCTGTGACAAGCCCCGCTGCTTCCGCCAGTAGCGCAACGCGTCGCCGAACGGCGTGTTCCGGCGATCGCCTTCTCTGGTCCCTTGAGCCATCAGGGCCTCGCCTGCCCGCGTCCGGCCAAACCGTGCCCGCCGAACACTCTGCCGCGCATAATCGCCCCGACATCCGAGCCCACGTTCACTGCGCGGTGCACGAGGCTAACGGTCCTGCAGGGCCCTCTCGCGTACGTCATTGTTGATGCGTGGTCACCGTGTGTCGCCACTTCCCGGAACTCGCCTTGCGGTTGTGTCATGACCGCCGAGCAAACGATCATCACGCCCCCCGAGCGCGATCGACACGTCTTGTCACTTTCCGTCACCTTTACCTGGGGTTTCGCGTGACGATAACAAGTACATGGTTGCGCAGAGTCACCGCTACCCATGCTGGCCAATTTTTGTGTGAGTCACCCGAACAGATCAACGTTCAACGAGCTACTTCGGGGCCGTTACGCAGAGTGTGTTCGGCCGGACGGTGGAACGGGGGTCGGAGATGGAGCCGTCGACGTCCCGCCACGCAGCGCTACACCGGCCGATCAAGAACAGGTCGGCCTGGCGGATCGTCGACGTACTCGTCAGTCTCGAACTCCATCGCACTGGCTTCGCGACAGGCGTCGTGTCCACCGTCGTATCCGCTTCCGGCGGCCCAGACACCACGTCCCGCCCAGGGAGTTGTGTCTGCTTGGCGAACCGCTGCCGGCCGCCGACCTTGCAGTGAACCTCCTGTGTCAGCGAAGCCCGATTCCGCGGTCAAATCCCGCCGCGGCCCCGCCAACTTGACAGGGCCCGCGGCCATGTCGTCTTCTCGGGGGTCGGTACTCGACCGCGGCATCATTGTCGGCGGGCACGATCCAGGGCGGCAGCTCACCTCACGCCTTCATGATCAACCAATTGGGATCTCCAGGTGCGCCAAGTGATCCCTATTGAAGGTATCTCGAGGCCTCTTCGGCGACTGCTGATTGTACGGACGGCTGGATAGGATCGGACGTATCGGTCGGGTGTGGGGGAAGTGTCGAGCACACCCTGTTTCGCCCACTGTTCTTGGCCGAGTACATCAGCTTGTCGGCCTCGTTAATGATTTCCAGAAGTCCTTCACGGCCGGTGGCGTTGTCAGGGTTGGGTCCCATCGCAGCGCCGATGGAGACGGTCATTTCAACGTTGCGTGTAGCTGCGTTACCGGTATCTTCGTCCGTAACGGTGTACACGACCTGCGTGATGCTGACGCGGTGGCGGATCCGTTCTGCGACTTCACACAACTGGGCATGGGTTACTTCGGGGACGAGGACGACGAATTCCTCTCCTCCCCAGCGTGCGGCCAGATCCTTGTCCTCGCGGATCTCGTGCTTGATGGCTTTGGCGAGCTGAACCAGTGCTTGGTCACCCACGTGGTGTCCGTGGGTATCGTTGATCTTCTTGAAGCGGTCGAGATCCAGGAGGAGGCAGCCGACCTGGTCACCGCCGCGGAAATTCGCCCGGTCGAGTATGGATCGGGCGATCTCGATGAAGGCGGTTCGGGTGTAAACAGCAGTGGCTGGGTCGAATGGCCGTTCTCGTTTCCAGCGGTGATAGAAGGAGGTCTGCTGCAGCACGGCGATGATGACGTAGACACCTAGCAGGACCGGGTAGTATCCGAAGGCGATGCTCATCGCCGCGCCGATCGCGAGGCAGGTAGCCGCTGCCTCGGATCCTTGTTCGCTGAGTTGGACGAAGGCATCTTTGAAGGTCATCTCGGGCCGCATAAGGCCGGCGACGATGATCACAAGGAGGTAGTTCACCAGCCATCGAACGAACGTGGCAGCGGTGACAATCAACCAGTCAGTGAGGTCCGGCGATGGGAACCCAGGGAACGTGTCCACCCCCGCGGTGAGGATCAGGGCACCGATCTGGGAGGCGAGTACGACGGTCGCACATGAGTAGACCCATCGGTGCGGGTTATTGTCGTCTCGGTGGATGCGCAGGTAGCCGTAGGTGTGGGTGGCGACGATGACGACGGTGGCCAACAGCGGCGGCAGCAAGAGCAACGCAGCGACATTCCATACGGTCTTCAGGTCATGGTATGGCCCCTGGCCGGCTTCCCTCGCCCGGAGCCGCTCGATGCCGCGTGCCATCTCCAGATGTAGCACCCCTGCCACGGCGAGAATCGCCGCGACTGTCCAATGCCCGGCGTGCAGCGGGAACGCCCACGCCGAGCCCAGAACACTGCCAAGAGTCAGCAGGTGGACCACGAGGACAAGTGCCAGGACGCGACGCGGCAACATCCACACGCGCCAGCGCCGCATCCACCGGCCCGGGGCCATGACTAACCGGACACATCCAGAGGTCCGGCGACGCCATCCCGTCGCCGACGCATCCCCCATGTTCGCCTCCTCGACTGCCGACCCTTGAGCGTAATCAATCACTCACAAGTGGTCATCCCGACGCGAAAAGAAGCTCGCCATACTGGCCTTGTTCACCCGTATGGCCCAATATGAGGGATACTGTCGACGACTTCGGCTGATCGAGCCCATCGGCTGTCACCGTCAGTAGCTGATTTGTTGCGAACCGCAGGATAACGCCGTTCACCAGCGACAATGAGTAATGGGTCCTGGCCCGAGCCCTGAATTTGAGCACATGTCCCCAGGAGGACACGGAGAGGTGTGACCCCCATGCGTGACAACCACTGGCGTGACAACCACTGGTCCGGCACTAGCCGCGACAACCACTGGCGTGGCTTCCGTGAGGACAATCACTGGCGGGACAACCACTGGGGTGCCCACCGTTAATGATCGCTGGATAGGGGACCTGGCGGCGGGGGTATTGCGGACGCGCGCCGCCACGCCCTCGCCGCCACCACAGCCACCGCGACCCCGATGACGGCCATCAAGGCGATCACACGAGCGGGGTCCAGGAACTGCGCGAGGACACCGGCGAGAAGGACGCCGATACCTTGCGCGCCGCGCATCGCGGCTACAGCCAGCCCGATCAGCTGTCCTTTTTGATCGTCGGGTGTGGCCTTGACGTACTCGACCTTGGTGGTCGTGTCGTGCGCGGAAAAGAACCCGACCAATGTCCACAGCACCAGCGAGATGGCGATTCCTGGCACCAGGACCATGGGCAGCAGCATTGCGCAGGTGACGATCGCGAGCGCCCCCAGCCATCGAGCCCGAGTGGCATCGTTGGGCACGACGCGTGCGAGCACGACCATGCCGATGGCTGTCCCGACGGGATTGGCCGCGAGGAGCAGGCCGACAGCGATGGGACCTACGCCAAGCTGGTCGGCGTAGGGAACGACGAGGCCCTCTGGTGCGACGTAGAACCCGGCAAGGCAGGCCAGTGCGAGCAACGCCTGATGTTTCGGACTGCCGCGCAGCAGCTTGAGGCCTCCCCGGATGGCAGACCAGGCGCTGTTCCGCTTGCCGTCCGAGGACGTGGTTGGCGGCCGGTCGCGCACGCACATGCGCAGCAGGACGGCGGATGCGAGGAAGGTGGCGGCGTCTGCGACCAGGGCACCCGATGTCCCGACAAGGGTCACCACGACCGCCCCCAAGGGAAATCCGGCGACGAGCGCGACCTGGTAGGTCGTATCCATCAGGGCGGACCCGACGGTGAACCTGGAGTCTTCGGTGATGGTTTCGGTCATCGCGATGCGGGCTGCGGTGAACGGCGCCGCCAGCAGCTGGACCGCGAACAGCAGGACTAGCAGTACCGCGATCGGTAGCCCGGAGATCGCCATGACGGCGACGAGCAGGCCACGGGCCACGTCGGTGACGATCATGACCTGACGACGGGGGAAACGGTCGGCAAGTCCGGCCAAGAACGGGCCCCCGACCAGGTCGGGGATGAACGAGATGGCGTAGGTCGCCGCGGTCAGTGCGGGCGAGCCGGTACGGTCGAAGACGAGCAAGCTCAACGCGACCCGCGCGAACTGGTCTCCCAGCACCGACAGAGCCCACGCGATCCACAGCCCGGCGAACTCCCGGTTGGACAGCACTTCGAGAAACGTGACCCGTCTGTTGGCACGCGTCATCGTTCTCACCTCCCCGCCCCCGGAAGCGCTGCGCCCCGATCGCCCCGCAAACTCTGCGCACAGCCGACCGACCAACGGTCTGCCAGATCGATGTCACACGATGCCACATGGTGACCGCAAGGGGTGAGAGCGTGTCCAGGAGTCGACAGACGACTGCGCCTATCGCTGGTTGCGACACCAGCACCTGCCGCGGCCAGCGACCCGGTCGGGCGTGATGCGGTACGTCCACACGTTCGTCGTCCGGACTGGGTCTGCGGCACGCCACGTCGCCGTATTCGCAGGTCACGCCGGGTTCGGGGAACACCCTCACCCGATGGATCAGGTGGGCGGCCAGGTCGACCATCGACTGAAGCGTGCGGGCGGCAACGACTCGGTCACGGCTCAATCGCGGTCTGCGGCAGCCGCCGACTGGCAACTGGTACTCACCGAAGTTGGATCTCGGCGCTCAGCCCCCGCTCGTCGGGAGCGACGTTTCGAGAGACCAAGAGCGGTCCCAGCGCGCCCCAATCGATGCCCACTGTGTTTGCCCACGCAGGACCACCAACAGCCGGGCATACCAGTCCGCTGATGCTTCCGGAGGAGATGGCTCGGGTTCGGCCGGTGATCGAGGAGTTCGCCGCGGACGGGCTTCTGCCACACCTGCCGACAACCCGGCCCGACTCAAACCCCCACAAAGAAGCCCCAGCTCAACAGCGCCTAACAAGGCACGACTAGCTGCTCTTGCGGATCAGGCCCGTGTAGCCGGCGAGGGCGAGGGTGGCCAGTCCCCAGACGGCGGCCTGGACCAGCCACAGCAATGCGGTGAATACCTGGCCGGCGGTGGTGTCGGTGTCGAGGTCGCAGCGGGTGCGGAGGCCGGTTGGTCCGAGTGGGAGGCCGCGGTCGAGTCCGAGGCCGATGAGTTCGATGGTGGAGCAGGGCGCGCCCGGGGTGGTGGTGGCGGTGGTGGTGTGTGCTGCGGCGTGTCGGCCGGGTTCGGTGGTGACGTGGCCGGCCAGGAGGCTCACGCCGCTCGCCGCCGCCAGGGCGACCAGCAGCGCCAGCGCGGTCCGGCGGGCCCGGTAGCCGTAGCCGGCGAGCGCGCCCCACAGCCAGTGGAACCACCGGGTGAGCGGGCTGCCGAACGCGGCAGGCGCGCGGCGGCGTCGGTCGTGCTGCTGGGCGATCAGGATGTCCCTGGCGTTGCCGTCGTGGCCGGCGGCCCGTTCGACGGCGGCGAGCTGCTGGTACGGCGACGGCCGGTACGCCGGGGTGTGGTCGCGGATCAGGTGCAGCCAGCCCCGCCAGTCCATGCCGGTGAGGGTGCCGTAGGCGAAGTCCGTGACGTCGAGCAGCGACCCGGACGGGTTGACGATCGTCGTGTCGAGCACGGAGAGCTGCTGGCCGACCCGCGCCGAGGCCAGGGTGACCGCGGCGTACGCGCTGGCGCAGATCAGTCGCGTGCGTTCGACCGACACCGACCCCCTGGCCTGGAGTTGATCGGCGACCACCGCGGGCCCCCGCGCGGCACGGACTCTGCTGTCGACGCAGCGCAGCCCGCCGGCCTGCGCGCCGCGCAGGCGGATCGCGCCGCCGTCACCGCCACCGGACACCTGGCTCCGCTCCAGGACGACGGTGTCCTCGACGTGGAGGCCGTTGGCGTACAGGGCGGGGCCGGAGTCATTGCGCACGACCGCGTCGACCAGCTGGAGGTCGTAGGCGACGCGGGCGACACGGAGAAAGACCGCGCCGAGTGCCCCTTCTCCCGATACCCGCGTGTTGCGCATGGTCAGCTCGCCGCCAACGTGCGCGCCGTCGGCGCGGACACCGGGACCGGACGGGTTGCGCAGGTCCGCGCCGTCGAGAACGAGCAGCCCACCGGCGCGCAGGCCGGACAAGCGGACAGCGCCTCGGGCGCCGCGGCCCGACACCTCGGCCCCGGACAGCAGCAGGTTGGTGTCGACGGTGACGTTCGTGGTGTTGATGGCCGGGCCGGTGTCGTTGTGGACCGTCGCGTGCCGCAGGTCCAGCTCGCCGGCGATGTGCGCACCGTGCATGCGGATCGCACCCTGCTCACCACGGCCGGTCAGCCGGGTCCTGGACAGGCGCATGATGCTGTTCACCGTCAGCCGATCGGCGGAGAGCGCCGGGCCGGGACCACCGCGCACGTCCGCGTCATCCAGGACGATGCCGCCCAGGTGCGCGTCGCGCAGCCGTACCGCGCCCTCGTCGACCGAGCAGGTGATGGTCGATCGGCTGAGGTCGACGTCGCCGCTGACACGGAGAACGGACGCGCGAACACCACCATCGAGCCGGCTCCCTTGCAACACCAGCCAGGGCAGCGTGGCCGCAGTGAGCACCACCCGGTTCGTCACCACGCAATCGACCAGGCTCAAACCCACCACCGCGGTGACGTGCGCCAGGTCCAGTGTGCCAACCACGTGGGCGCCCGCGAGGCGGACACCGCGGGGATCCGGCTCACCGCGCCGGCCGAGCAGCAGCTCCCGGATCAACTCCGCACGGATCTTCGTGCCGTCACCGCAGGTCAGCACCCGCCCAGCAGATGTGGCGTCGACCAACGCCTGCTCCTCGGCGGTCATGTCATCGAACACCCGACGAGCTTGTCACGACCGGACCCGCTGCCCCACCGCCTCTGGCGAGGCGCTGCTCCGGGGGCGGCCAGCACCCGGCGAGAAGTGGCCGTCGAATGCGCGGCGCCGTGCATCTGCGGGGCCGTCTCGTGCCACAACCTGTGCCGGTACGACGTTACTCGGCGGCGACGTCGAGAACGTGGCAGATCTCGACGAACCGCACCACGGTCGGATAGCGCCTGCCGTTTTCATGGGCCATCAATGCCCAGATGCCAATGCCGGAGGGCATATGCTCGAAGACTTGCGCCTTGGTGAGTCCTCTGGATTCGCGGGCCTGCTTCAGTTCCTGCCCCAGGATGTCCGCGAAGGCTTTGTCGGTCACCATGTTCTGGGCGGTCATCCGGCCGGTCCTCTTGTCGGGTCTGCTGGGAGGGTTGTCGAGATGGTCTGGATCGCCATACCTGCGACACGGGCGGCTTCCGCGCAGTACGGGTCGACACTTTCGTCCTCACCCAAGGCAGGGCTGACCCACACTTCGAGGTATTGGCCTTCGGCGGTGTCGACCACGATGAGACAGTTGTCGGGCAGCAGCGGGTGTGGCAGGACGAGCGCGGAGTACCGGTCGACGGTGACGACGTCGGGCCGGGTCTCCGGTGTCCGGTTGGGGTCGGTGACCCAGGTCAGTGCGCCTTCGGTGGTGGAGATACCGACCAGGACGCGGAGGTTGCGGCCGACGCCGCCCGCGCTGCCGGTGGAGGAGAACGTGCAGTCGACGCCCCCGTGGATGTCGCTGTGGTCGGCTAGCGGCGGGCGGGCGTAGCCGAGGTCGTAGCGCAGTTCCCGGAGCTGCTGGATGGTGAGCAGGTCGGTGCAGGGATCGACACCGGACAGGTCCAGCTCGCGGGTGCGTGGGGGGAGCAGATCCGCGAACCGCGAGTCGGACGAGTCGGACGAGTGGGGTCCGTCGGTGGCGGGATCACCCGTGTTGCTGACTGCGCAGCCGGTGAGCACAACCAGCGCGCAGACGACTAGGAGGTGGCGGATGCTCACTCGGGATCTACCGTGTCCGCGTACCGGGAGTCGTGCTGGGCGGGCTACCGAGATCGTCATGACGCGATCGTCTCGAGGGCCATGCGAGCGACAACCCTGGCTTCGTGACAGTACGGTTCCGCCTTTTCTGTTCCTGCCGGTTTGACCGGGCTGGAGGACACGTCGAGGTACTGGCCGTCGGCCGTGTCAACCACAACCAGGCAGGCGTAATGAAGCATGGGATTCGTAAGCACTAGTGCGGAGAATCCGTGAATGGTCACGACGTCGGGGTTCTCGGTACCGGCTGCGGCGGATGACGCGCTGGCGGTGGTGGAGATCCCGACGAGGGTGAGCATGTTCCGGTCGGTGCCCTGGCCGCCGGCCAGCTCGCTGGACGAGAACGTGCACGTCGGGCCACCGTGAACCAAGCTGCGGCCGGGCATCGGCGGACGTGCGTAGCCGAGGTCGTAGTCCAGTCCGCGGAGCTGTTTGTCGGTGAGCAGGTCGGTGCAGGGATCCACCCCGGACAGGTCCAACTCGCGGGAGCGTGGGGGGAGCAGCGGCTCGGATGTGTCGGCGGCGGATGGGTCCGGCTTGCGGGTGTCGGTGGCGGCGGGACCGATGTTGCTGCGGACAGCGCAGCCGGTGAGCACGGCCAGTGTGCAGACGACGGCCAGGAGGTGGCGGATGTTCACTCGGACCTCCCTGCGTCGACGGTGCCGGTCGCGCAGTGTTCTGCGGTCGGTGTGTGTCGTTCGCTGAGCGTCTTGGTCGCGGGCTTGTACTGGCCGGGCCGTGGCGGCAGGGTGTCCGCGAACCCCGAGTCGTGGGGGTGATTGCCTGGCGGGTCTGCTCGGCGGGCTGCTGAGATGGTCTGGATCGCCATACCTGCGACCCGGGCGGCTTCCTGGCAGTACGGGTCGGCACTGTCGTCCTCACCCACGGCTGGGCTGACGGCTACTTCGAGGTACTGGCCTTCGGCGGTGTCGACCACGACGAGACAGTCGTCGGGCAACTTGGGGTGCGGCAGGACGATCGCGGAGTACTTTTCGACGGTGACGACGTCGGGCCGGGTGTCTGGTGCCCGGTGCGGGTCGGTGACCCAGGTCAGTGCGCCTTCGGTGGTGGAGATACCGACCAGGGTGCCGAAGTTGCGGTCAACGCCGCCCGCGCCGCCGGTGGAGGAGAACGTGCAGTCGTCGCCACCGTGGATGTCGCTGTGGTCGGGCAGCGGCGGGCGGGCGTAGCCGAGGTCGTAGCGCAGCTCTCGGAGCTGTGGCTCGGTGAGCAGGTCCGCGCAGGGATCCACACCGGTCAGGTCCAGCTCCCCGGGCCGCGGCGGCAGAATGTCCGCGAAACGCGAGTCGTAAGCTGCGACGTCAGTCCGCTGATCGTCCTGACGCTCCTGATCGCCAGTGCGCGCCGCGCAGGCCGCCGTGACGGCCACTGTCAGTGCGGCGAGCATCAGGACACAGGCTTTCCTTCGCCGGTGAGTGCTCCGTTGCGGGCGAGTTTCTTTCTGCACTGGAAGTTCGTCCTTCGCATGGTGGTGTGGGCGACGGTCCGCATGTTCCGGAAGCCAGTCACGGGGGATGACCGGGTAGCCGTCGCTGGTTTCCCTGCCCCCGTTGGATTTCTTGG
>NZ_JBARWZ010000097.1:0-48632 GCF_049647105.1 Actinophytocola sp. | reverse complement strand
GGTCCCGAACCGAAGACTCGCAGGTCCCGAACCGAAGACTCGCGGGTCCCGAACCGTGGACTCGCGGGTCCCGAACCGAAGACTCGCGGGTCCCGAACCGTGGACTCGCGGGTTGTGCTGGGCTACTCGTCGTCGAAGTCCTCGTCGTCTGACGGGGTGGGGCCGCCGCCGCGGAGCGTGTACAGGACCGAGTCCAGCTCGTCCGGCTTCACCAGGACGTCGCGGGCCTTCGAGCCCTCCGACGGGCCGACCACGCCGCGGCTCTCCAGCAGGTCCATCAGCCGTCCCGCCTTCGCGAACCCGACCCGCAGCTTGCGCTGCAGCATCGACGTCGACCCGAACTGCGAGGTCACGATCAGCTCGGCCGCCTGGATCAGCACCTCGAGGTCGTCGCCGATCTCCTCGTCGACGTCCTTCTTCTCCGCCGCCTTCGCCGAGGTCACGCCGTCGGTGTACTCGGGCTGCGCCTGCTCCTTGACGAACGAGACCATCGCGTTGATCTCTTCGTCTGTGATGAACGCGCCCTGGACGCGGATCGGCTTCGACGCGCCCATCGGCAGGTAGAGCCCGTCGCCCATGCCGATCAGCTTCTCCGCGCCCGGCTGGTCGAGGATGACCCGCGAGTCGGTGAGCGACGACGTGGCGAACGCCAGCCGCGACGGCACGTTCGTCTTGATCAGGCCGGTGACCACGTCGACCGACGGGCGCTGGGTCGCGAGCACCAGGTGGATGCCGGCCGCACGTGCCTTCTGCGTGATCCGCACGATCGCGTCCTCGACGTCGCGCGGGGCGGTCATCATCAGGTCGGCCAGCTCGTCGACGATCGCGAGGATGTACGGGTAGGGCCGGTACTCGCGCTCCGAGCCAGGGGGCGCCGTGATCTCCCCGGACTTCACCTTCCTGTTGAAGTCGTCGACGTGCCGGACCCGGTTGGCCTGCATGTCCTGGTAGCGCTGCTCCATCTCCTCGACCAGCCACGTCAGCGCGGCCGCGGCCTTCTTCGGCTGCGTGATGATCGGGGTGATCAGGTGCGGGATGCCCTCGTACGGCGTCAGCTCCACCATCTTCGGGTCGATCAGGATCATCCTGACCTCGTCCGGGGTGGCCCGCGCGAGCAGCGACACCAGCATGGAGTTGACGAAGCTCGACTTGCCGGAGCCGGTGGAGCCCGCGCACAGCAGGTGCGGCATCTTCGCGAGGTTCGCGGTGACCATGTGGCCCTCGATGTCCTTGCCGAGGCCGATCACCATCGGGTGACCGTCCTTGACCGCGGTGTTCGACCGCAGGACGTCGCCGAGCCGCACCATCTCGCGGTCGGAGTTCGGCACCTCGATGCCGACCGCGGACTTGCCGGGGATCGGGGCGAGGAGCCGCACGTTGTCGGTGGCCACCGCGTACGCGATGTTCTTGGTCAGCGCGGTGATCTTCTCGACCTTCACGGCCGGGCCCAGCTCGATCTCGTACCGCGTGACGGTCGGGCCCCGGGTGAAGCCGGTGACCTGCGCGTCGATGGCGAACTGGTCCAGCACGCCGGTGATCGCCTCGATCATGGCGTCGTTGGCGCGGCTGCGGGTCTTTGGCGCGTCGCCCGCCTCGAGGAGGTTCGGGTCGGGCAGCGTGTAGTCGCCGTCGACGACCCTCGGGGTGAGCGCGAGCTGGCCCTGGCCGCCCTGGTCCTTGATCTGCGGGATCTCCGCGACCTCGACGGGCTTCTTGCGCTTGCGTGGCGGCGGAGCGGGCTCCGGCGGTGGCGGGATCTCCTCGCCGACGCCGGTCTCGGCCTGCGGGGGCTCGGCGTCACCGTCGGACATGGCGGCCTGGCGGCGGCGCGACGGGCGGCGCAGCCGGACCGGCTCCTGCTCGGCCTCCCCGGGATCCTCCTGGCCGGGCAGGTCGAGGCCATCGGCGTCGATGCCGTCGACGCCTTCGTAGCCTTCGCGGTCCTCCGGGTCCATGCCCAGCTCTCGCAGCCGGGTGGGGATGTCGCGGAACCGGGTGCCGGTGAACACCAGCACGCCGAAACCGAGCACGAGTGCCAGCAGCGGCAGCGCGACCCACGCGGTGACGCCCTTGGCGAGCAGCCCGCCGGACATGTACCCGAACGCGCCGCCCGCGTACATGCGACCGAGGTTGTCGGCGGGCTGGTCGGCGAAGATGTGCAGCACGCCGAGGATGGCGAGGACGAACAGCAGCGAGCCGATGACCAGGCGCGGCCGCTTCTCCGGCTGCGGATCCGACCGCATCAGCGTGATGCCGACGACGAGCGCCGTCAGCGGCAGCGCCATCGCGGCGGCGCCGACGACCGACCGCGCGCCGACCTCCAGGTAGGTGCCGATGGGTCCGCCGGCGTGCCACCAGATGCCGGCACCCGCGATGACGCCGACGGCGATCAGCCCGAACGCGAGGCCGTCGCGGCGGTGCGCCGAGTCGAGCTCCTTGGTGCGGCCGACGGTGCGGGCGATGCCGCCGACGCCCTTGGCCAGCAGGTTCCAGCCACCGCGCAGGCCGCGGCCGACCGAGCCCTTGCTCGCGGGCCTGCGTGCCGGTGGGCGGCGCGCGGCGGGCCTCGACGACCTCGCCGGAGACTTGGCCGTTGACCTGGCCGGAGTCTTGGCGGGGGTCTTGGCGGACCGGGTCGACCGGGTCGTCCCGGTCTTGGCGCGGGCACCGCTTCCGGAGCCGCCACCCGAGCCGCGGCCCTTGGAGCTTCTGGAAGCTGCTGTCCGGTTCGCCACAACCCCCCACGGTAGTCGCATCAGCCACAGGAGTCACTCTCGGCACAGAAGCACCGGGATTGACTGATCCGCTGGCGAACCCCCACAGGGGTCGTGCGATGCTCCGCTCATGGTCGCGCTGTCTCGCCGTACTTCCGAGCCGACACGCCGGTGGCCCCGCCGCGGAACGTTCGCGCGGCGGCCCAAGCCACAGAAGGTCTCCCCGCTCTGGCGGGCGATGACCCTGGTGGACGTGGGGGTCGTCCGGCTGGTCGGGAAGCTCGAGATCACCGGGTCCATCCCCCGCGAGCTGCGGCACCAGCCGATGCTGGTCGCCGCGAACCACATCGGCATGTTCGACCCGTTCGTGCTGACGGCGGCGCTGCGCAAGGCGGGTGTGAACCCGAGGTTCCTGCTGACGGGCGGCCTGCTGGACGCGCCGGTGGTCGGCTGGGGGCTGCGGCAGGGCGGCAGCCTGCGGGTGGACCGGGGCAAGGCGAACGTCATCGAGGCGTTCGACCGGGTCACGACCGCGCTGCGGGAGACGCCCGGCCCGGTGCTGGTCTACCCGGAGGGCCGGGTCAGCCGCGAACCCGGGTTGTGGCCGGAGCGCGGGAAGACCGGCGTCGCGCGGATGGCGCTGACCGGTGACGTGCCGGTGCTGACGATCAGCCAGTGGGGCGCGCACGAGGCCGTGTACTGGGGCACCGAGGTCGTGACCGGGTGGCGGGACCTCATGCCGGGCCTGACGTCGTTGCTGCGGGCGATCCGGCACCGGCCGACGTTCCAGGTCCACTTCGGCCCGGTCGTGGACCTGTCGGACCTGTCGGCCGCCAAGCCAGGCGACGCCGTCCGCGCCCACAAGCGGATCATGCTGGCGATCACCGACAACCTGGTGCCGCTGCGCGCCGACGAGCCGGACACACCGAAGTTCCACGACCCCACCCGGCCGACGGACAGCACGAGCCCATGGCGCCCGGCGCGGTAGGCGCTACAACCGCAGCGCGCGGGTCGGGATCGCCGAGCCGGTGCGGATGGGGTCGAGCACGAACAGCGTCGAGTACCTGCGGACGTTCGGCGCACCAGTGAGCAGCCGCGCGGCCACCTCGTTGTGGTGTGCCATGCCCGAGGTGGTCAGCACGACCACGTAGTCCCATTCGCCGTACACCGAGTAGACCTGCTGCACCTCCGGCGCGGCGAGGAGCCTGCGCTGGAACGCCTCGTGCAGGCGGACCGACTCGCGTTCGACGGAGACCAGGCACACGGCGACCACCAGGTCGTGGCTGACCTTCGGGTCGAGCACGGCCGCGGTGCGCGCCAGCAGGCCGCTCTGGCGGTAACGCTCCATCCGCCGCTGCACCGCGCTCGGTGACAGGCCGACGACCTCACCAAGCTCGCGGAGGGTGCGTCCGGCGTCGGTCTGCAGTTCGTCCAGCAGCAGGTGATCGATCTCGTCCAGCTTCACGCAAAAATATTGCGTCAGGCCGGGAAAAAATTCAATTGCGATCCGCGGTCCCTGACATACCGTGCAGGCAGTGCCAGGGAAAGGAAAGACGGGTCATGACGAGTAGCACCGCGACCAGATCGACCACCTCCGCGACCGGTGAACCCGGAACGATGGTTACTCGCGGCACGGTGCTCATCGTGCTGGCGTCGATCTGCTTCGGCACGTCCGGCCCGCTGGTGAAACCGACGATGGACGCCGGGCTGTCGCCGCAGCAGGTGGTGAGCTTCCGCATCGGACTCGCCGCGGCGATGCTGCTGGTGTGCGTGGCGGTGACCCGGCCGAAGCTGCTGGCTGTGCGCCGGTCCGACCTGCCGGTGCTCATCGGCTATGGACTGATCGGCGTGGCCAGCGTGCAGTTCCTCTACTTCGCGGCGGTGTCACGCATCCCGATCGGGGTGGCGATGCTGCTGGAGTTCACCTCACCGGTGCTGGTGGCGCTGTGGGTGCGCCTCGTCCGGCGGGTCGTCCTCCCCGCCAGCATGTGGGTGGGCACCGCGCTGGCGCTGCTCGGGCTCGCGATGGTCGCCGAGGTGTGGCAGGGTCTGCGGCTCGACGCGCTCGGCCTGCTGTTCGGCGTTGGCGCGGCACTGTGCGCGGCCGCGTACTTCCTCATCGGCGAACGCGGCGTCAGCACGATGCCCATGGTCGGTCTCGTCACGTGGGGCATGGTCATCGGCGCGGTGGCGGTCGCCGTGATGGCGCCACCGTGGTCGCTGCCCGGCGAGATCATGGCCGCCGACGCGGACTTCGGCGGCCTGGCCGTGCCCGTGTGGGTGCTGCTGGTCGCCTGTGCGGTGATCAGCACGGCGATGGCGTACCTGCTGTCGATCAGCGCCATGCGGTACCTGCCGCCGAACGTGGTCAGCGTGATCGCCGTGTGCGAGCCGATCGTGGCGACCACGCTCGCGTGGCTCGTGCTTGGCCAGGCGCTCACGGTCGTGCAGATTGCCGGCGCGCTGGTGCTGCTCGCCGGCGCGACCGTCGTGCAGCTCGCGGCCCGTCGACCAAACGTCGCACTACCGGCGGACCCCGTTCCACCGCAGGTCTGATGACGTGGCACCCGTCACAACGAGACGATTCTGGCGATACAACAACCAGGACGAGCGTCGAAGCGGGTGACAGCCATGAGGCCGACGAGGCGAGAACAGCGCAAGGCGCGGCGAGCACTGTTGCGGCAGGTCTTCACCGTGGGCTGCGCCGTGGTCGTCGCGCTCGCGAAGCGCTGACCGCGCCCCGAACGACTCAGACCGGGATCACCGTCGGGACGATCATCGGGCGGCGGCGGTAGGTGTCGGCGACCCAGCGGCCCACGACGCGGCGCACGGACTGTGCGATGCGGTGGGTGTCGGTGATGCCCTCCGACTCCGAGTGGGACAGCTCCATCTCCACCAGCGACACGACCTGGTCGAGCGCCTTCGGGTCGTCGGAGAAGCCTCGGCCGGAGACGGTCGGCGGCGCCACCGCGCGGCCCGTGGTCGAGTCGACGGCCACCGTGATCGCGATGAAACCGCCCTCGCCCAGGATCAGCCGGTCGGACAGGGTGGACTCGCCGACGTCGCCGACGGACAGGCCGTCCACGTACACGTGTCCCACCTCGACGCGACCGGTGATCGACGCGCGGCCGTCCACCAGGTCGACCACCACACCGTCCTCGGCGATCACCACGTGGTCGGCGGGCACCCCGGTCGCCACGGCCAGCGCGGCGTTGGCACGCAGGTGCCGCCACTCGCCGTGCACCGGCATGACGTTCGACGGCCGGACCGCGTTGTAGAGGAACAGCAGCTCCCCCGCCGACGCGTGACCGGACACGTGCACCCGCGCGTTCCCTTGGTGCACAACGGAAGCACCGAGCCGCGCGAGTCCGTTGACGACCCCGAACACCGCGGTCTCGTTGCCGGGGATCAGTGAGCTCGCCAGCACCACCGTGTCACCCGCGAGGATCCGGATCTGCCGGTGCTCGCCGCGGGCCATGCGGGACAGTGCCGACAGCGGCTCGCCCTGCGACCCGGTCGACACGAACAGCACCTGGTGTTCCGGCAGCTCCAACGCCTCGTTCAGGTCGACGAGCAGGCCCTCCGGCACGTGCAGCAGACCGAGGTCGACGGCGATGCCCATGTTGCGGACCATCGACCGGCCCACCAGCGCGACCCGCCGCCCGTTCTGCACGGCGACGTCGAACACCTGCTGCACGCGGTGCACGTGGCTCGCGAAGCACGCCACGATCACCCGCTGCTTCGCCCGCGAGACCACACCCTCGAGCACCGGGCCGATCTCGCGCTCGGCCATCACGAACCCGGGGACCTCGGCGTTCGTGGAGTCGACCAGGAACAGGTCGACACCCTCGTCACCGAGGCGGGAGAACCCGGCGATGTCGGTGAGCCGCCCGTCGAGCGGCAGCTGGTCCAGCTTGATGTCGCCGGTGTGCAGCACCAGCCCGGCCGGGGTGCGGATGGCGACCGCCAGCGCGTCCGGGATGGAGTGGTTGACGGCGAAGAACTCGCACTCGAACTCGCCGAACACGGCGCGGCCGCCCTCGGTGACCTCGACGAGGTTCGGGGTGAGCCGGTGCTCCTTGCACTTCGCGGCGACCAGCGCGAGCGTGAAGCGCGACCCGACCACCGGCAGGTTGGGCCGGAGGCGCAGCAGGAACGGCACGGCGCCGATGTGGTCCTCGTGGCCGTGCGTGAGCACGACCGCGTCGATCTCGTCCATCCGCGACTCGATCGCGCGGAAGTCCGGCAGGATCAGGTCCACACCGGGCTGCTGGTCCTCGGGGAACAGGACCCCACAGTCCACGATGAGCATGCGGCCGCCGTACTCGAAGACCGTCATGTTGCGGCCGATCTCGCCGATCCCGCCCAGCGCGACGATGCGCAGTCCCCCGTCGGCAAGCGGACCGGGTGCGACCAATGGCTTCACTGATGAACCTGCCCGGCGCTGGTGTGGGTGGTGGTGGCGACGTACGCGGCGGCCGCGTCGGCGTGCGCGACCCTGGCGGCGGCCACGTCGGATGGCGCGGCGTTGGTGAGCGGCACACCGGCGTCGCCGAGGTCGGACGCGATCAGCGCGATCTGCTCCCTCGTCGCGGGCGGCAGCGGCAGCCGGGGATCGCCCGCCTGGTGGCCGCGCAGCCGCAACGCGGCCTTCGAGAAGATCACGCCACCGACCCGGCCCATGGCCCGGCACACCGGCAGCAGTCCACGGTGGACGGTGCGCGCGGTGCTGACGTCACCGTTCTCGTACGTCTCGAGCATGCGGCGCAGCCTGCCCGCCACCACGTGCCCGATGACGGAGACGAACCCGACGCCGCCGACCGACAGCCACGGCAGGTTCAGCGCGTCGTCGCCCGAGTAGTAGGCGAGATCGGTGCTCGCGATGACCTCACTGCCCGCGAACAGGTCGCCCTTGGCGTCCTTCACGGCGATGATCCTGGGGTGCTCCGCGAGCCTGCGCAGCGTGTCGACCTCGATGGGCACGACCGAGCGCGGCGGGATGTCGTAGAGCATGTTCGGCAGGCCGGTCGCGTCGGCGACGGCCGTGAAGTGCGCGAACAGGCCGGCCTGCGGCGGCCGCGAGTAGTACGGGGTGACCACGAGCAGCCCGTGCGCGCCGGCCTGCTCCGCCTGCTGGGCCAGGTGCACGGAGTGCGCGGTGTCGTAGGTGCCCACCGACGCCACCACCGTGGCCCGCTCCCCCACCGCGTCCACGACGGCGCGCACCAGCTCGGCCTTCTCGTTGTCGGAGGTGGTCGGCGACTCGCCGGTGGTCCCGCTGATCACCAGACCGTCGTTGCCGAGGTCGACCAGGTGGTTCGCGAGGCTCTGCGCGGCACCGAGGTCGAGCTTGCCGCTCGCGTCGAAGGGGGTCACCATCGCGGTGAGCACCTGGCCGAACGGCCGCCCTGGCTTGGCGGTCGGGCACGTGTTCATGCGGAAGACGCTACTCCACGGCCAGGTAGGACTTGTCGAGCTGGTGGTTGTCCGCCGCGTAGAGCAGGCAGTGGGAGTCGCGGTGGGAGTCCCAGGCGTCCTTTGTGGGCACCAGCGCGCGGTAACGCAGTCCGGCCTCCCCGGTCCCGGGGATCATCGACTTCGAGTTGAAGATCATCCGGCAGACCGCCTCGGTGTACTCGACCAGCCCGGCACGGCCCGGGTAGGCGATGTCCGGCCACTTGTCGTACTCCTCCGGCGGACTGAAGAACGTCCGGGTCTGGAAGACCTCGAACACGTGCGGCTCGGTGCACTCGACGTGTGCGCTGTCCGTGATGTGCCTGCCCTCGGTCAGGTCGCTGCTCACGCAGCCACCCTCCGGATAGGAGTTGTACGACAGCTCGGGGAAGTAGCCGCCGTCGCCGTAGGTGAGGGCGGTGTCCATGTTCTCGGGCCGGTCGTCGCCCGGGTTCGGCTCGGTGGCGACGCGGGTACCGAACCCCGCCGCGAACAGGACCGCCGCGAGCACGGCCGCGACGGTCGCGACCACGCCCCACCGCCTGCGCGGCGCGGGCCGCGCGTAGTGGGCGGTCGCCTGCGGTGCCAGGTGCGCGGTCGGTGCCGCGAACCCGTCCGGCGGGGTCATCGTGACCTGCGAGAGCAGCCCGGCGACCTGCTCCGCCGACGGCCTGGCCTCGGGGTGCGCGTTGAGCAGCCCCATGATCACCGACGCGAGCGGGCCGTGACAGCGGGTGAGATACGGGACCTCGTTGAGGATGGCGTGCATGCTCGCGGCCGCGGACGCGCGCTCGAACGCCGCGTACCCCTCGACCGCGAAGAAGAGGACCCCGCCCAGTGCCCACAGGTCGGAGCTCGCGTCGGCGTCGTGGCCGCGCAGCCGCTCCGGTGCCATGTAGGTCGGTGAGCCGACGAGGATGCCGCTGGTGGTCAGGCGCGGGTCGTCGGTGGTCTGCGCGATGCCGAAGTCGGTCAGCTTCACCCGGCCGTTGCGCTGCACCATGATGTTCGACGGCTTCACGTCCCGGTGCACCACGCCCGCCGCGTGCGCGGTCCGCAGTGCCGACAGCAACTGCTCGGCCAGCCTGGCCACCTCGTCCTGCGGCAGCGGCCCCCGGTCCTGGACCAGCTCGGTCAGCGTGGTGGCCTCGATCAGCTCCATCACGATGAACGTGGTGCCCAGGTCGCGGACCACGTCGTAGACGGTGACGACGCCAGGGTCGTTCAGCCGTCCGGCCGCGCGGGCCTCGCGGAGCACCCGCTCCTCGAACACCTGGCGCTCGGCGGGCGCCACTCCGTCGGGCAGGTGCAGTTCCTTGATGGCGACCCGGCGCCCGATCGTGCGGTCCTCCGACATCCACACGACGCCCATGCCACCTCGGCCGATCTCGTGCAGCAGGGCGTACCGGCCGGCGACCACCCGTTCGAGTTGCTCCGTCACCTCACCACTCCTCCCGTGTCGGACACTCGGACCGGTGGGGAGGACCGCGGGTTCCGTCGAAGTGGAGACCGGGGGTCACATACCCCGGTCGAGGCCCCGCACGGCGGCGACCGCGGGCTGGTCACCGTCGAACTCGACCAGGGCCGCGTCCCGCCCGAACGCGAAGAGCAACAGCTCACCTGGCTCGCCGGTGACCGTCACGGTGTCCGGGCCACGCTTGATGACGACGGAGTCACCGGCCGAGTCACCGGCGGAGTCACCGAGCGGCGCGTGCGCCGACACGGGGCGTCGCAGGATCAGCCCCACCGGTGACCGGCGCAGCGTCATCTTCCCGACCCGCGTCAGCCCGGTCCACAGGGCGGCGTCGCGTTTCGCGTCGGGGTCGCGCGGCTGCCAGCCCTCCTGGCCACGGCGCGCGTCCTCGTGATGGACGAACAACTCGACGGTGTTCACGAGCCTGTCCACGGCAGGGATGCGGGTCGGCCACCACACGGGCGGGCCGCCACGGACCAGGTTCACCAGCTCGGCCCACGGCCTGCGCGCGTAGGAGTCCTGCACGCGCTTCGTGTGCCCGGCGAACGCGGACAACAGGATGCCCGGCGCCGCGTCCGGCCGGTGCTCACGCACCACGAGGTGCGCGGCGAGGTCCCGGGTCTGCCAGCCCCCGCAGAGCGTCGGCTGGTCAGGGCCCAGTTCGTCGAACAGGTCACACAGCGCGGCACGCTCGTCCTCGGCAACAGACATGCGCCAGAGCCTACCCGTGGGTAACTAGTCCTGCGGGATCACCGACTCCGACAGCTGTGCGCGGTCGGCGTCGCGGACCGCGCAGAACACGGACTGGTTGCCATCTTCCAGGTCGGTCCACGCCGCCTCCGTCGGCACCAGCGTCATGTAGACCAGATCGCGGCGCTGGTTCTCCAGCACATAGGCGTCGTCGTTGAACACGACCGCGCACACGCTCTCGCCGAACGCCTTGAGCCGGTCCACGCCCGGGTAACCCAGGTTCTCCGACTGGTACAGCTCGGTGCTGTAGACCATCTCGAAGTCGTGCGTCTCGTCGCAGGTGACGCTCGACGGGATGCCCCGCCCGCGCTGGAGCGGAGAGCTGCCGCAACTGCCGGTCGAGACCTGCAGCTCGGGGATGTCGCCGCCATCGCCGTAGGTGAACGTCTCGCCCCTCGCCGCGTCGACGACCGGCTCGACCAGCCCGGCGCGCCCGCTGAACCAGCCGCCCGCGAACGCGCCCGCGACCAGCAGCACGCCGACGGCGAGCAGCGGCCACAGCGGCTTGCGCTTGCGCCGCTGCGGGCCGGTCGCGAACCGGGTCGCGTGCGGGCTCGGGTACATGGCGGTCGCCATGTGCGCCACGGTCTGCTCGCCGGTCGGCGTGCCGACCTGCGCGAGGAGCCCGCGCACCTGCTGCCCGGACAGCCGCGCCTGCGGGGTCGCGTTGAGCAGGCCCATGATCACCGAGGCGAGCGGGCCGTGGCTCCTGGTCAGGTACGGCACCTCGCTGACGATCGCGTGCATGGTCGCGGCGGTGGTCGGCCGCTCGAACGCCGAGCTGCCCTCGACCGCGAAGTACAGCGACGCGCCGAGCGCCCACAGGTCGGAGCGCGCGTCGGCCTGCTGGCCGTGGATCACCTCGGGCGCGAGGTAGGTCGGCGAGCCGAGCAGGACGCCGCTGCTGGTCAGGCGCGGGTCGTCGGTGGTCTGCGCGATGCCGAAGTCGGTCAGCTTGACCCGGCCGTTCGCCTGGACCATCACGTTCGACGGCTTCACGTCGCGGTGCACGACACCGGCGGCGTGCGCGGCCTCCAGCGCGGAGAGCAGCTGCTCGGCGATCCGGGCGACGGCCTCCTGCGGCAGCGGCCCCTGGCGGGCGACGATGTCCGACAGCGTCGGCGCCTGGATCAGCTCCATCACGATGTAGGTCGCGCCCGACTCCTGGACCACGTCGAACACCGTGACCACGGCCGGGTCGTTGAGCCTGCCCGCGGCGCGGGCCTCGCGGAGCACCCGCTCCTCGAGCACCCGCCGCTCTTCGGCGGGCACACCCGAGGGCAGGTGCAGCTCCTTGATCGCGACGCGCCTGCCGATCGTGCGGTCCTCGGCGAGCCATACGACGCCCATGCCGCCTCGGCCGATCTCCTCGAGAATGGCGTATCGGCCGGCGATCACCCGTTGCCGGGTCGCTTCGGGCTGCTGTGTCACGCGCAGGATGTTAGATGGCGCTATGGCGGCATGGGTGCTCCACGTCGACCTCGACCAGTTCATCGCGGCGGTCGAGGTGTTGCGGGACCCGTCGCTGGCCGGAAAACCGGTGGTCGTTGGCGGTCGGGGCAACCCGGCCGAGCGCGGGGTCGTGGCCACCGCGTCGTACGAGGCGCGGGAGTTCGGCGTGCACTCGGGCATCCCGCTGCGGCTGGCGGCCAAACGCTGCCCGGACGCGATCTTCCTTCCGCACGACGCGCCCGCCTACGACGCGGCGTCCGCCGAGGTCTACGCGGTGCTGCGGTCCTTCGACGACATCGTGGTGGAGGCGCTCGGCTGGGACGAGGCGTTCCTCGGTGTCACCACCGACGACCCGGTCGCGCTCGCCCGCACCGTGGCCGACGCGGTCCGCGAGCACACCGGGTTGTCGTGCTCGGTCGGGATCGGCGACAACAAGCCGCGGGCCAAACTCGCGACCGGGTTCGGCAAGCCTGCAGGCGTGTACCAGCTGACCAGGGACAACTGGTTCGCCGTGATGGCGGACCGGCCCACCACCGCGTTGTGGGGCATCGGCACGAAGACCGGCCGCAAGCTCGCTGAGCTGGGGTTCACGACGGTGGCGGAGCTGGCACAGGCCGAGCCGGAGGCGCTGGCCGCGCGGCTCGGGCCGAGGATGGGCCCGTGGTACCGGGGGCTGGCACGGGGCGCGGGCAGCGCGGAGGTCACCGCCACACCGTGGGTGGCGAAGTCCCGCAGCCGCGAGACCACGTTCCAGGAGAACCTGACCGGCCGCGACGAGATCGCGGCCGAGGTGGTGGCGCTGGCGAAACGCGTCGCGGCGGACGTCGCCGACGAGGGCAGGCCCGCCGCACGGGTGGCGGTGAAGGTGCGGTTCGCGCCGTTCTTCACCCACACCCGCAGCATGACGCTGCCGTCGCCGACCGACGACGCCGGGCGGCTGACGGCGGCCGCGCTCGACGTACTGGCGAAGTTCGACCTGGACCGTCCCATCCGCCTGCTGGGCGTCCGGGCGGAGTTCGGGGACGTCTAGTGTCCCGCGCCGGAAATCTGGCACATGATTCGGCGGCCCAGCCTCCTTCTGGCGGCGTTGCCGATCCACCCAAGTACAACCCGGTACGAGAGAGGATCGGCGCCTTGCCGGCAGAAACCTGGATCCACCGACTCACGCACCCAATTTCCGGCGCGGGACACTGGAAATCTCGTGGCCCGCCTCGCTCAGTGCCTTCACCGCGCGGTCGAGGTCGGTGGCCTTCACCAGCACGTGGTCGGTGTCGTAGGTGGAGACGGCGAACAGGCTGACGCCCGCCGCGGCCAGCTCCCCAGCGAGCGCCGCCATGATGCCGGTCAGGTCGAACTCGAGCGGGCCGCGGACGGTGAGGAGCCGCCAGCCGGGATGCGCGTGCTCGGTCTCCGGCGCGTGCTCGCTCGGGCAGACGACCGACACCTCGGTCGGTGTGCTGGTGATCGACACCAGTCCGGCGGCCGCGATGCGGGGTGGCTCGGTGCCTGCCGGCAGGCGGCTGACGGTGTAGTCCCCCGGTGCGACGTCGACGGTGAGACGCTTCACCCGCGTCAGCCCTCCGTGACGAACGGGCTCGACGCGACCTCGGTGCCGTCCGGCAGCACGGAGATCACGAAGTCGTCGAACACGTTGGCGGCCGCCTTGTGCAGCTGGCGAAGGCACTCGACGGCGAGCTCGCGGATCTCGACGTCGGCGTGCTCGCTCGCGCGCATGGCGATGAAGTGCCGCCATGCGCGGTAGTTGCCGGTGACGACGATGCGGGTCTCGGTCGCGTTGGGCAGGACGGCGCGGGCGGCCTGGCGGGCCTGCTTGCGGCGCAGGGTCGCGTTCGGCACGTCGGCGAAGTGCTCCTCGAGGCCCTCGAGGAGGTCGGTGTAGGCGGCGACGCTCGCCTCCGCCGCCCTGAGGAACTTCTCGTGCAGCACCGGGTCCTCCGCGATGACGGCGGGCTCGACCATGGCGGCCTTGCGCTCCGGCACGTACCGCTGCGAGAGCTGCGAGTACGAGAAGTGGCGGTGCCGGATCAGCTCGTGGGTCAGCGAGCGGGAGATGCCGGAGATGTAGAAGCTGACGGTGCCGTGCTCCAGCACCGACAGGTGCCCAACCTCGAGGATGTGACGCAGGTAGCCGGCGTTGGTCGCGGTGGCCGGATTCGGCTTCTTCCACGACTGGTAGCAGGCGCGGCCGGCGAACTCGGCGAGCGCCTCACCGCCTTCGGCGTCGGTCGACCACGGGACGTCCTCGGGCGGGAAGAACTCCGTCTTCGCGATGAGCTGAACCTTTGGCGACACCGTCTCCGTCATGCCGGAAAGGGTAACCGGCGCAGGTTGCGGGGTTTCGGAACGACGCGTGCTGTCACCTGCGACAGTTGCATGACATCAATCATGGTGTCATAGTGACATCATGGATCTCACACCGTATATCGCCTCGCTCCGGGAGGATCTCGCCACGGCCGCGTCGGCCGGCGACGAGAACACCCGCCGCACGGCGGAGGTGCTTGCCGCGGCCCTGGAGCCTGCGGCACGCCTCGCGATCATGAACGCGCTGTCCGACCTCGCCGCCGAGGTGACCGCCGCGCAGGAGGACCACGTCGTCGACGTCCGTCTTTCCGGCCGCGACGTCCAGGTCGTGGTGACCGGCAGGGCCGCCCCGCACGACGACCCCCATGGGAGCGACCTCCCGCCGGTCGACGAGACCGCGGGCGGCGACATGAGCCGGATGACGCTGCGGCTGTTCGAACAGCTGAAGTCGAAGGCCGAGCAGGCGGCGGCGGCACAGGGGGTGTCGCTGAACACGTTCGTGCAGCAGGCGGTGCAGGGGGCACTGCATGGCAAGAGCCGCGCGTTCGGCGGCGGCAAGGACTGGGGCGGCCCGCGCGGCTGGGGCGGCTCCGAACGCGGGCAGAGTGGCTCCCGCGTACACGGCTGGTACGAGGGGTGACGCGGATGAGCGACGAGAACGTGGTGCGCAGACAGAGTTTCGACGCCGATGGCCCGGTCGAGCTGGACCTGGGCACCGGAGGCGGCGGGGTCACGGTGCGGCTGGCCGACGAGCCGGGGGTGCACGTCGAGATCCGCCACGACCCCAGTGCCGCGAGCCCGTGGTCACAAGGCGTCACCAACCTGATGAGCTGGGTCAGCACCCAGTTCGGCGGTCAGCTGGGCGGCCAGTTCGGCGAGACCGTCCCGCAGGGCTCGAGCGCGGAGGCCGAGGCGGTCCGCCAGACCCGCGTCGACTTCACCGCGGGCAGGCTCGTGGTGCGGACGCCGAAGGACCTCCAGCTGCGGAACGTGCCGATCCAGGTGTCGGTCCAGGCGCCGGTCGGCTCGCACGTCGAGGCCCGCACCGGCTCCGGCGACGTCATGGTCAACGGTGGCGCGGGCCGTCTGAACCTGCACACGGGTTCCGGCCGCATCAGCGCCGACCAGGCCGAGAGCACGGTCCATGTGGACACCGGCTCCGGCACCGTCCGGCTGGGCCCGATGGCCGCCGGCCTGCGCGCGAAGACCGGCAGCGGCGACGTGGAGATCACCGCGATCGGCGCCGCCAGCACCGTCGTGACGGGCAGCGGCGACGTCTGGCTCGGCGCGGTGACGGGCGACGTCCTGGCCCGCACCGGCAGCGGCCGCGTCACCATCGCCAACGCCGCGTCGGGCGAGCTGGAGCTCCACACGGGTTCCGGTGCGATCCAGGTCGGTGTCCGCGAGGGCAGCCCGGCCGAGGTCGACCTGTCGTCCGGGTCGGGTGAGGCCCGCAGCGACCTGGACCTGACGACCAGCCCGCCTTCGTCGAAGCCGCCGCTGCGCATCCGCGGCCGCACCGGCTCGGGCGCTGCCGTGGTCACGCCCGCCGCCGCGGAGTAGACCACTTCCACAGGGGGAAAGAACCTGAGCGGCGCCTCCGCTCCCAGCACTCGAGGCGCCGCTCAGGCCTGTGTCCGGGCCTGCCGAGCCCCCTCGCCCGGCACCCACGAGGCCGTCAGCGCCTTCGCAGCTCCTTCGCCAGTGGCTTGGCCAGGTTTCCCCTGTCGCCCACCGCGACCGTGTCCAGGCCCAGCCACTTGGCCATCGTGCGTAACTCGTCGGCCAGTTCGGCGGCCACCCGGCCGGGGTCGGTGCCCGGTTCGGCGAACACGCCACGCGCACGCAGCACGCCTTCCGCACGATCCGTCTTCAGGTCGACCCGGCCCACCAGCTCGCCGTCCAGCAGGAACGGGAAGACGTAGTAGCCGTAGATCCGCTTCGGTTCCGGGACGTAGATCTCGATGCGGTAGTGGAAGTCGAAGATCCGCTCGGTGCGTTCGCGCCGCCAGATCAGCGGATCGAACGGGCACAGCAGCGCACCGCCCGTCACCTTGCGCGGGGTCTTCGCCGCCATGTGCCGGTACGCGGGCTGCGGCCAGCCGCGTACCTCGACCCGTTCGACGAGCCCCTCGGCCACCAACTCCGCCAGCGCCACCTGGCTGCGGCCCGGCTTGAGGCGGTAGTAGTCCCGCAGGTCCGGCTCGGTGCCGACGCCGTGGGCCTCGGCCGCACGCAGCATCAGCGCGCGGGCCGCCTCCTCGTCGGAGACCGGGGACGCCGAGAGCACCTCCGGCGGCAGCACCCGTTCCGGCAGGTCGTACAGGCGCTGGAAGCCGCGGCGGGTTCCCGTGGTCAGCTCGCCGGTCGCGAACAGCCACTCGCACGCGTGCTTCACCGAGGAGCGGTTCCACCAGCCACCCGGCGCCTTCTTCGCGCGGCCCTCGGCCAGGCCCAGCGCGTCCTCCAGCGGACCGGCGCCGATCGGGCCCAGCTCCTTCACCGCCGCGAGCACGTCGTCGAACAGGCCGGGCGCGTCCTTCAACATCGAGGCGTACCGGTGCGCGTACCTCGCCTCGTTCTCACGCATGCGCCAGCGGAACAGCGGCCAGTCCGCGACCGGTAACAGGCTCGCCTCGTGTGCCCAGTACTCGACCAGCATGCGCGGTCTGCGGGCGCGGTGAGTCCACGCCGCGTCGTCGACCAGGTCCGTCGGGTACGGGCCCAGCCTGGAGAACAGCGGCATGTAGTGCGCGCGCACGGCCACGTTCACCGAGTCGAGCTGGATCAGCCGCACCCGGTCCAGCACCCGTTTCAGGTGCCGCCGCGACACGTCGCCACCCGCCCGGGGCTCGGTGAAACCCTGAGCCCCCAACGCGATCCGCCGCGCCGCGTCCGCACTGAGCACGGTCATCGTGGACTACCCTCCGTCACGCTCACCAACTCCATCGCCCGCTGCCACAGTCACGGCGACACCATGACACGGACCACCGACAAAACCCGGTCAGCGTGGGCGGAAGACCGAGCCGGTGACGCCCGTGACGTCGGTGATCTTGCCGACGCAGCGGTAGACGCCCAGGTCACGGGACACGTCGTCACTCGATGGGGGCATGATCTCGAACTCCCACCGCTCCGGCCCGTACCGCAGCGCGTCCCCGAACCGCGACGCCAGCAGGTTCTCCTCCGAACACACCTGCTTGACGACCGGGTGTTCGGCCAGCACGTCCTGGTACGGATCGGACACGTCTCCAGGCACCACCGCGATCGCGAAGACCTCCCAGATGTGCCCCTGGTCGCAGGGGATCCTCCTGATGCTGTTGATCTCCCCGTTGATCATGACCCAGCCGGACCAGCACTCGGCCTTCCGCACGCACTGCGCCTGCCCGTCGGGCACCGCGGCCGCCGGGCAGTCGTCCGTCACGGTCGCGACGCCGTAGACGTCGGTAGACGACTGCTCGGCCGTGGTCGTGCCGCCGCCACCCGGCGACGACCCGGCCTGCCGCTGCCCGTCGCCGGTGTTCCGCAGCGTGAGGTACCAGACCCCGGCCAGCACCAGGACCGCCGCGAGCGCCGCCCCCAGCCAGATCGCCGTCCGGTTCCGCTTCGGCGGCACGGTCTGCTGCTGGAACGGCGGCGGTCCCGACGGCGCCGGTCGTGACGGTGGCGGCCCTGACCGCGACGGCCCCATCGGCGGCGGAAAGCCGGGCGGCGGCGTGGACGGGCGGGCGTGCGCCACCGTCACGACCGGCGTGGTCACCACGTGCCGGGGCCCGCTGAAGCCGCCGACGGTCAGCTGCGACAGGTCCGCCCGCAGCGCCGCCGCCTCCGGGTAGCGGTGTGCGGGGTCCTTCGCGAGCCCGCGCCGCAGCACGGCCATGAACTCCGGCAGCAGGCCCGGGATGTCCTCGAGCGGCAGGTCGTGGCGGCGGACGATCTCCGGCACGCTCAGTTCCCCTTCGTGGGGATAGCGCGGCGGGCGGCCCGCGAGCAGCGTGTAGAGCGTTGCGCAGAGCGCGTACACGTCCGACTGCGGCGTCGGCGGCGCGAGGTGGAACTGCTCAGGCGCCGCGTAGGCGGGCGTCAGCGCGGCGAGCGTGACCGACGTGTCCCGGCCGGTGTCCATCAGCGCGGCGAGCCCGAAGTCGGCGAGCCCGACCGTCCCGTACCGCTTGACCAGGATGTTCGCCGGTTTGATGTCCCGGTGCAACACGCCGAGGTCGTGGGCGGCGGCGAGCGCGTCGGCGATCCTCTGGCCGATCTCGGCGACCTCGCGGGGCTGCCCCGGCGCGCGCCGGTCGGCGAGCGAGCCGCCGGGGCACAGCTCCATCACCAGGTAGGGCCGGTGGTCGGGCAGCACACCGGCGTCGTAGATCTCGACCACGTGCGGGTGCCCGGACAGCCGCCCTGCGGCCCGCACCTCACGCAGGAACCGGCGCTGGTCGCGGTCGTCGAGGATGATGCGGGAGTCGAGCTTGATCGCGACCTCGCGGTCGATCGTGAGCTGCCTGGCGCGGTAGACCACGCCGAAACCGCCGCGCCCCAGTGCGTCGACGATCTCGTAGCCGGGCACGGAGACGGTCACGGTCGGAGAGCGTAGCCGAGCGTTGTCCGCGAACAGTGCCTGCCGGGAGACCTGGTCACGGCACCGTCTAGTTTCCTGTGCATGGCCGAAGCCACCGTCCGCCCAGCCGAACCGTCCGACGCGGCGGAGATCGCCAGGATCCAGCTCACCACGTGGCGGTCCGCCTATGCCGACCTGCTGCCCGCCGAGGTACTCGACGCGCTCGGCGGGCAAGAAGCGGCCGCCGAGGCGGCCGGGACCTGGCTGCACACCATCGAACAGGGTCCGGCCAGGGTGTTCTTGGCGTTCGAAGGCCAGTGGTGCGTCGGTTTCTGCGCGGCCGGGCAGGCGCCGGAGGACGAGTCCGCCGACGCGACCGGCATCCCGGTGCCGGACGCGGAGCGGGTCGCGCTGGTCAGCACGCTGCTCGTGGAGCCACGCTGGGGCCGCCGCGGTCACGGTGGCCGGCTGGTCGCCGAGGCGGGCAAGGCCATGCTGGCCGCCGGGATGGCACGCGGGATCGCGTGGGTCGCCGAGGCGGACAAGGCCTCGCTGGGGTTCTGGGAGCGCGCCGGCTGGGTGGTCGACGGGACGGTGCGTACATTGGATGCCAGTGGCAAGCCGTTGCGTGAGGTGCGCCTGACGGGCACTCTCCGCTTCGAGCTGGAGGACTGAGCGTCACCACCGGAGGACCCGACACAACCGGCCGGGTCCGCGCGACGTCTCAGTAGAGGGCGACCATTCGCCCCGACTTTGCCCCGTGGCGGTCTGAGGCTCAGGTACGCTGCATGCCGTCCTCGACCACGGCTGGAGGTTCGCTGGTGATCGCGTGGCTCGGACTGACGCTTGGCGTCGCTTTCGGGTCCGCGCTTCTTCCGCTCATCAGCATCGAGATCTTCCTGGTGGGGCTGGCCATGCAGCAGCCGCACATCCCGTGGCTGTGCCTCGGCGCGACCGTGGCGGTCGGGCAGGTGGCGGGCAAACTGCTGTACTACTACGCGGCCAAGGGCACGCTGCGGCTGCCGTCGTTCATGCACCGCAAGACGAGGGTGGAGACCCCGCGCAGGGTCGCGTGGCGGCAGCGCACCAAACGGGTCCGCATGTGGGTCGAGTTCCTGCGGGAGAAGTGCCACCGCCATCCACATTGGATGGTCGGGACCTACGGTGTCAGCTCGGTGATCGGCCTGCCGCCGTTCATGGCGACCTCCGTGCTGGCCGGCATGGTGCGGATGAGCCTGTCCGCTTTCCTGAGCGCGGGCCTGATCGGCCGCTTCATCCGGTTCAGCCTCGTCGCCGCGTCCCCGGCCGTGTTCGCGAACTGGATCCTCTGACGAAAGTGGGGCGACGAGGAGTCCCCGCCGCCCCACCGGTCACACCAGTGCCTCCTGCTCCTCCCGCACCATCGCCATCCGCACGTCGTCAGGCCGGTAGGCGAGGCGCGGCACCGCGAACACCGCGGTCGCCGGGCCGTCCGGGGTGCGGGCCGCGTACGACAGGAGCCGCCACTCGCCCTCGTCCCAGTGGTCCAGCAGGTCCGAGCTGAGCTGTGTGACCACCGACTGGTAGACGGCGCTCTTCCACAGCTGCTGCACGGATGACTCCAGCGGTACCACGACCTCACGGCTCGCCAGCGGGTGACTCATCCGTACCCGCCAGCGCCGCAACGGGAACAGCCACCGGTGGTCCAGCTCCGGTGACAGCGCGGCGAAAACGGCCAGCTCGACGACGACCAACCCGATCGTCGCAAGTGGACGTTCCGTCGGCCACCATGCCGAACCCGCCACCGCGACGAGGGAAAGCGCGACCAGCAGCCCGGCGCGGACGAACCCGCGGGCCGTGATCGGTGCCTCCTTGTCGCCGAGGCAGCCGCATCCCGCGTCCGGCGCTTTTCGCTTCCCGTAGGCCAGATAACCAAGCATGCCAACGGAAAGCGCTGCCGCGGCGTAGGCCTCGACGACCAGCACGGGCGGCGCCAGCAGGAGCAGCCCGATGAGCGCCTCCACCACGCCGACCGCACGGTAGGCGCCGACGACCCGATCCTTGCCGGTGAGCCGCGCCAGCACCGACCGCCTGGCCGCGGCGGAAGCATTGCGGTGCACCAGTTTGAACGCACTGGCCCACAGCAGCACGCCGCCGACGACGGCCTGCTGTGTGCTCGCCAACCACTCGATCACGATGACGGTCCTTTCACGCGGCGGCGTACACCGTGGCCAGGTCGACCTCGTTCGTGTCGGGCCGCCAGGCGCCGATCACCTGCGCGTGCTTGCCCACCTGCAGCAGCGACAGGTCGCTGACCGCGGGTGTGCTGTTGTAGACCGCCGCGGTGGTACCGGACACGACGTGCCCGACGATCCGGTCGCCGCGGTGGTCCATGTGCATCACGCTCCGGCCGATGGAGGTGATGTGCACCTGCAGGTTCACGATGTTCAGCCAGATCGCGTCGGCCGCGAGGGTGCCGTCGGGCATCCGCACGCCGCGCGCGTAGAGGCCGTCGCCGACCTTCGCCGCGTCCGATGTGGTCGGTCGCAGCTTCCACACGCTCGTCGCCTTGGTCATGTGGATCTGGTTGATGGTGCGGTCGGTGCCGGTCACCATCAGCAGCCCACCCGCGATGCCGGTGATCCGGCCCTCGACGAAGTTCGGGTCGACCGCACCCGGCTCGACGTCGAGTTTCGGATCGGCCACGGCCTCGGGGGCGACCGAGCCGATCGTCGTCGCCGTGATCACCGTCGCGGTGGTACCGAGCACGGCGCCGGACAGGAAACGCCTGCGTCCCAGGATGTCTGACACTGCTCAGCTCCGAATCGTCACGGGCATGATGCCGGTGGACAGGTTGCCGATCGCGCTGTAGCCCGACGGCGTCAGGTCGATCAGGCGGTCGGTCGCGCAGTTGCCGTTGCAGCACGAGCGTTCGCCGCACCACAGGTCGGTCTGCGGCCCGCAGTCGGCGATCGACACACCGATCTCCGTGCTGCCACACAGGCCCTTGACGTAGAAGGTGTGCCCGCACGTTCTACGCACGAGCGTGTCACCACAGGTGTCGGGACGGGTGATCGCGAAGCAGTTGTCGGACGTGTTCGGCCATGCACAGTGACGACTGCCGGATTTGCAGTTGCCACACGCGCCGCCGCCTGCGGAGCCACAAGGACCCCAGGCTGCGCCGCAACAGAACCACGACGCCTCGGCGGTCGTGGGTGCCCTCGGATCTGGTTGTGCCATGGGACATTCCCTTCGGGGTTCCCTGGCCTCCCAACGATCCGCGCGCGATGTCGGACCCATTTTGAGCAGGGGTGAGCCCGCGCGGGGACGCGAGCTCACCCTCGTATCTCGTCTGGCCCTCATCGCACAACGGTCCCGGCAGGGAAGGCAGGGTGGGACTTTCGCACGAACAGACAAGAGTTGGTTAGCTACTGACGGTTCTCGACGCTACTGCGTGATTCCTTGATCACGCACCGGCCAACCGGAGTAGCCGAGGGGAGCAAGCGGACCATTTCCGTCACAGTTGAGGGATCCAACACTGTGATCAGTGCGAACACGCGGGACCGAGGAGAGCACCGACAGAAAACCGGCCCCGCGAACTCAGAGCGACAGCACGTTCTCCAGGCCCACCGTCAGCCCCGTCAGCCCGAGAACCTCACGCACTCCCAGCAACACCCCGGGCATGAACGACTTCCGGTCAAGCGAGTCATGGCGAATGGTCAACGTCTCGCCCTCGCCGCCGAACAGAATCTCCTGGTGCGCCACCAAACCGGCGAGCCGCACCGAGTGCACACGCACGTCGTCGACCAGCGCGCCGCGAGCACCCTCGATGGCCGAGGTGGTCGCGTCCGGTGCCTTGCCGACCCCGGCCGACGCACGCGCCTCGGCGATCAGCGACGCCGTGTGCGCGGCCGTGCCCGACGGGGCGTCCGCCTTACCGGGGTGGTGCAGCTCGATGATCTCCGCCGACGGGTAGTACCGGGCGGCGAGCTGCGCGAACTTCATCGACAGGACCGCGCCGAGCGCGAAGTTCGGTGCGATCAGCACGCCAAGCGACGGCTTCTCCGACAGCCAACCCCGGACCGTGTCCATGCGCTCCGGCGTGAAGCCCGACGTGCCGACCACGCTGGCGATGTCGTGCTCGACGCAGAACCGCAGGTTGTCCATCACGACGTCGGGGTGGGTGAAGTCCACGACCACCTCGGCGCCGACGTCCGCGAGGTCGAGCACCGAGTCGTCGGCGTCGATCATCGCGACGATCTCCATGTCGGGCGCGGCCTCGACGGCACGGCACGCCTCGGCGCCCATGCGCCCACGAGCACCCAGCACACCGACCCGGATCGTCACGAGATCACCCCAGCACTTCGGCCGGCACGTCGTCCGGGTGCGCGAATGGGCCCACCAGCGCGGTCGCGGAGGGCCGGTCCAATAACACGGCGGCGAGCGACGCCACCTCGTCGGCGGTGACCGTCTCGATCTTCTCGAGGGTCTGCTCGACGGTCAGGTACTCGCCGTAGCTCAGCTCGCCCTTGCCGATCCGCGACATGCGTGAGCTGGTGTCCTCCAGGCCCAGCACGAGGCTCCCGCGCAGCTGCCCCTTGGCGCGGGCCACCTCCGACTCCGCGAAACCGTCGCGGGCCACGTCCGCGAGCACCGTGTGCACGACGCCCGCGACCGAGCCAAGCCGGTCGGGCTGGCAACCCGCGTACACCGACAGATGCCCGGTGTCCGAATAGGACGCGACCGACGAGTACACCTGGTAGGCCAGGCCTCGCCGCTCACGCACCTCCTGGAACAGCCGCGAGCTCATTCCGCCACCGAGCGCGGTGTTCAGCACGGAGAGCGTCCACCGGCGCGGGTCGTGCCGGTCCAGCGCGCGGACGCCGAGCATCAGGTGTGCCTGCTCGGTGTCGTCGGTGTGCAACGCCAGCTTCCTCGGCGCGGCCACCCTTGCGCGGCCCGACCGCGGCCCGACCGGCGGGCTGTCACCGGTCAGCCGGTCACGCAGCAGCCTGCGCGCGTGCCGCACCACGGTCGCGTGGTCGATGTTGCCCGCCGCGGCCAGCACCATCTTCGGCATCACGTACCGGCGCTTGTAGAACCCGTTCAGCGCGGTACGGCTCATGCCGGTGATCGACTCCTCGGTGCCGAGCACCGGCCGCCCCAGCGGGTGGTCGTTCATCACCGCCGCGCAGAAGTTGTCGTGCAGCAGGTCCTCGGGGTCGTCGTCACGCATGGCGATCTCCTCGAGGACCACGCTGCGCTCGATCTCCATGTCACGCTCGGCGAGCAGGGCGTCGAACACCACGTCGCACACCAGGTCCATGGCCAGCGGCAGGTCGCTGTCCAGGACGTGCGCGTAGTAGCAGGTGTGCTCCTTGGCGGTGAACGCGTTCAGCTCACCGCCGACGGCGTCGATCTCCTCGGCGATCGCCACCGCGGAACGTTTCGCGGTGCCCTTGAACAGCAGGTGTTCGAGGTAGTGGGCGGCCCCCGCGACGGACTGCTGTTCGTCGCGGGAACCCACACCCACCCAGATGCCGACCGAGGCCGACCGCACACCCGGCACGTGCTCGGTGATCACCCGGAGGCCACCCGGCAATACCGTGCGCTTGACCTCGCACCCGTTGTCGGTCCGCTCGAGGACCCGGGTGCCACCGTTACGTGCCAACGTGCTTACGCCTCCGCGGGAGCGTCGGCCACGGGGGCGTCCGCCGGCTTCTCGGCGGCGTCCTCCTTGACCGGCACCAGGCTGATCTTGCCGCGCTGGTCGATGTCGGCGATCTCCACGCGGAGCTTGTCACCGACCTTGACGACGTCCTCGACCTTGCCGATGCGCTTGCCGTTGCCCAGCTTCGAGATGTGGACGAGGCCGTCCTTGCCCGGCAGCAGCGAGACGAACGCGCCGAACGCGGCCGTCTTCACCACGGTGCCGAGGAAGCGCTCGCCGATCTTCGGCAGCTGCGGGTTGGCGATCGCGTTGATCAGGCCGATCGCGGCCTCGGCGGACGGGCCGTCCGCGGCACCGACGTAGATCGTGCCGTCGTCCTCGATGGAGATGTCGGCGCCGGTCTGCTCGGTGATCGAGTTGATCATCTTGCCCTTGGGCCCGATGACCTCGCCGATCTTGTCGACCGGGATCTTCACCGACGTCACGCGCGGCGAGTACGGGCTCATGTCGTCCGGCGACGAGATGGCCTCGGCCATCACCTCGAGGATCGTGAAGCGCGCGTCCTTGGCCTGCTTCAGCGCACCGGCCAGCACGTCGGACGGGATGCCGTCGAGCTTCGTGTCCAGCTGCAGCGCGGTCACGAACTCCTTGGTGCCCGCGACCTTGAAGTCCATGTCGCCGAACGCGTCCTCGGCGCCGAGGATGTCGGTCAGCGCGACGTAACGGGTCTCGCCGTCGACCTCGTCGGACACCAGGCCCATGGCGATGCCGGACACCGGTGCCTTCAGCGGCACACCGGCGTTGAGCAGCGACATGGTGGCGGCGCACACCGAGCCCATGGACGTCGAGCCGTTGGAGCTCAGCGCCTCGGACACCTGGCGGATCGCGTACGGGAACTCGTCCCGCTTGGGCAGCACCGGCACCAGCGCCCGCTCGGCGAGCGCACCGTGGCCGATCTCACGCCGCTTCGGCGAGCCGACGCGGCCGGTCTCACCGGTGGAGAACGGCGGGAAGTTGTAGTGGTGCAGGTAGCGCTTGTGCGTCTCCGGGGACAGCGAGTCGATCTGCTGCTCCATGCGCAGCATGTTCAGCGTGGTGACACCCAGGATCTGGGTCTCGCCGCGCTCGAACAGCGCCGAACCGTGCGCCCTCGGGATCAGCGCGACCTCGGCGGACAGCTGCCGGATGTCGGTGAGACCGCGACCGTCGATGCGGACGTTGTCGCGCAGGATCCGCTGGCGGACCAGCTTCTTGTTCAGCGACCGGAACGCGGCGCCGATCTCCTTCTCGCGGCCATCGAAGGCACCGCCCTCGACCGCGCCGACCTTCTCCAGGGCGGCGGCCTTGATCTCGTCCAGCCTGGCCTCACGCTCGGCCTTGCCCGCGATGGTCAGCGCCTGCGCCAGCTCGTCGGACACGGCGGCGGTGACGGCCTCGAGCGCGTCCGGCTGGTAGGCCGGGTACGTCGGGTACTCGCGGGTCTCCTTGGCGGCGACCTCGGCCAGGCGCGACTGCGCCTCGCACAGCACCTTGATGAACGGCTTCGCGGCCTCGAGACCGGATGCGACGACCTCCTCGGTCGGCGCCTTCTGGCCCTCGGCGATCAGGTCGAGCACGTTGTCGGTGGCCTCGGCCTCGACCATCATGATCGCGACGTCGCCGGAGGCGACCACGCGGCCGGCGACGACCATGTCGAACGCGGCCTTCTCGAGCTGCTCGTAGGTCGGGAACGCGACCCACTGGTCACCGATCAGTGCCACGCGCACGGCACCGACCGGGCCGGAGAACGGCAGGCCGGAGAGCTGCGTGGACGCGGACGCGGCGTTGATCGCCACCACGTCGTACAGGTCCTGCGGGTTGAGGCTCTGGACGGTGATGACGACCTGGATCTCGTTGCGCAGGCCGTCGACGAACGACGGGCGCAGCGGCCGGTCGATCAGGCGGCAGGTGAGGACCGCGTCGGTCGACGGACGGCCCTCCCGGCGGAAGAACGAGCCGGGGATGCGGCCCGCCGCGTACATGCGCTCCTCGACGTCCACCGTCAGCGGGAAGAAGTCGAAGTGTTCCTTCGGGTGCTTCGACGCCGTGGTGGCGGACAGCAGCATGGTCTCCTCGTCGAGGTAGGCCACGACGCTGCCGGCGGCCTGCCGGGCGAGCCGGCCGGTCTCGAAGCGGATGCTCCGCTTGCCGAAGTTGCCGTTGTCGATCACGGCTGTCGTCTCGTGCACTCCAGCTTGGCTGAAGTCGGTCATGTAGTTGACTCCTCGTTAAATCACGGGCGCGTGCACACCCCACGTCTGGGGGCTACAGGGCACGGATTCGCGGTCTACGACAATGGCCGCTCCGCAAGCTCCGCTCATACGAGGCCGGTCTTCGATCGAAGCTCCCGGGGTTCATCACCCGGGAACCACTACCGAGGACCGGCGATCTGGTCCCCGCACGTGGCGAGCGTCCGCCCTCTTTGTTGTCTTCGTGTCCGAATAGACGCGGGGGGAGCGGTCAGGTGACCACTCCCCCTCTGGGTCCTATCGGCGCAGGCCGAGTCGCTGGATCAGCGACCGGTAGCGTTCGATGTCCACCTTCGTCAGGTAGTTGAGCAGTCGGCGGCGACGGCCGACCAGCAGCAACAGGCCACGACGAGAGTGGTGGTCGTGCTTGTGCACCTTCAGGTGCTCGGTCAGGTCGCTGATGCGCTTGGTCAGCATCGCGACCTGGGCCTCCGGCGAACCGGTGTCCTTCTCGTGGACCCCGTACTCGTCCAGGATGGTCTTCTTCTGGTCGGTGGACAGCGCCACGCGTCGTTCTCCTCGGGTTTGAGATGTGCCGTGTTCATGGGTGCCCCGGTGGACGGGACCTGGGTAACAGCCGCCACGGACCGCAGCCGGACCCAAAGAGCGAGGTTAGCAGGTGTGTCGTTAGCGCTGCTTACCGGGCGCGCCGGACAGTGCCACCCGGTCGAGGGCCGTGTACACCGGCCCGTCGGGGGTGAGGTCGCTCCGGAACAACACTACCTCGCTGGTCAGCCACCACTGGCCACGATACCCGCCCAGCGCGGCGGCGGCCCGGATCGCGACCGCGTTGGCGGCCGGCCCTCGTTTCCACCGCGCGACCGTGACGTGCGGGACGAACGCCAGCTGGTCGACCTGCTGGTCACCGAGGGTGGCCCCCAGTCTGCGCAGCGCGGCCGCGTTGTCGCCGTCGAGCGCGTTGACCCCGGCCCACAGGACGCCGGGAAAACGACCCGCCGACCGCAGCCGCACCCGCGACGGCCGCAGCGTTCGCGCGCGTTCGCGTAACCACGCGCCGCGGCGGTCCGCGTGCTCGCGGTCCCCGTAGAAGCCGAGCGTGATGTGCCACGCTTCCGGGGGGAGCCATCGCAGTTCGGGTGTGGCCGCGCGGACGGCCGCGAGCCGGTCCACCAGCTCGTCGCGGACCGGGTCCGGCAGCTCGATCGCAGAGAAGAGCCGCACCATGTCTACTGTGGCTGACCCGCCCTCCGCAGCAGGTCCGCGAGCTCGGGGAACCGTCCGTTCAACATGGACGCGGCCGCGTTCAGGTCGCCTGCCTCCGCCACCCGCCGCAGCGCCGCCACCGCCACCCGGTCGTTGCGCCCGATGTCGACGGGCAGGTTGTCCCTGGTCACCGACGGACGGGAGGCCCGGACCTCCTCGAGGGCGCGCATGAGGGCTTCCTTCTTGCCCGCCGCCACGTCCGGTACGAGGATCTTGCGCTCGAGCATGATCAGCCGCGCCAGCACCGCCGGGTTGCCGATCTTCGCGCGGCGACCGCTCATGACCTGGCTCAACATCGGCGCGCTGATGCCGAGCACGTCGGCGAGGAACGCCTGGGAGATGTCGAACGCCACCACCAGGCGGCGGACGCGGTCGCCCAACGGTTCGCCATACCACTCGCGCTGCAGCGCGAGGTTGCGCTGGACGATCTTGTGGTCCTCCACGTTGGCTCCCCTGGTCCCGCTCACCCTGACGCACTGTGTTCAATCCCGACCTCAGAGCATCTTGCCAGGCAAGTTCGCGAAGCGCGGTAAATCCGGACAGCTGTTCGCATCTGCACGGGTCACGAGAGCAGGTCGCGGGTCCTCGCCACGTCCCTGTGCATCTCCTCGACCAGAGCTTCGGTGGACTCGAACCGCTCCATGTCACGCAGCTTCGCCACGAAGTCGACCGCGACCCGCTGCCCGTAGAAGTCCTCGTCGACGTCCAGTACGAACGCCTCGACCCGCCGCTCCCGCCCGGAGAACGTCGGGTTGGTCCCCACACTGACGGCCGCGACGAGCGAGTCCCGGCCGGGTGAGTTCAACAAGGAGAAACGAGCCGCGTACACCCCGTCGGCCGGAATGGCCGCGTACCGGGGCGTCGACAGGTTGGCGGTGGGAAAGCCCAGTTCATGGCCCCGCCGGTCCCCCCGCACGACGATCCCCTCGAGCCGGTGGGGCCGACCAAGCGCGGCCTCGGCGGCGGCCACGTCCCCGGCGTTGATGCAGGCCCGGATGTAGGTCGAGGAGAAGGTGATCTCCTCGCCCGCCGCGTGGTTCGGCACCGTGACGAGCTTCGCGCCCTCGACGGAGAACCCGAACCGCTGCCCGAGGTGATGCAGGGTCTCCACCTTGCCCGCGGCCTTGTGCCCGAACCGGAAGTTCTCCCCCACGACCACCGCGGCGACGTGCAGCTTCTCGACCAGAGTCTCGTGCACGAACTCGTCGGCGGGCATCTTCGACAGCTCCGGTGTGAACGGCAGCACGCAGAACACGTCCACACCCAGCCCCTCGACAAGCTCCGCCTTACGCCGAAGCGTCGTCAACTGCGCCGGATGACTACCGGGCCGCACCACCTCGGACGGATGCGGGTCGAACGTGACGAGCACGCTCTTCACCCCACGCTCCTTGGCGAGCGTCACCGCCCGGTGGATCAGCTCCTGATGGCCGAGATGCACCCCGTCAAAGGTCCCGATGGTGACGACGCACCGTCCCCAACCACCCGGCAGGTCCTCCAGCCCACGCCAGCGTTGCACGTCCCCAGCCTACGAGAGCTGTCCACGCCGGCCCACGGCAACTCACCCCAGCCGTGGACGCAGCTCCAGCGAAAGGGCAGCACCTCCATAGAGGAGGGAGGCGCGCCGCACTCACACACCGTGGATAGCCTCGACGGGGCCGGAGCGAAACAGCGTGCGTCGCCAGGTGTGCGCAGCTCGGCGCGGTCCCAGCGCGGCTCAACCCGTGTGGCACGGGCAGCCGGTGGCCACCGTCTCCTCGGGCGTCGTCGCTGCCGTGTGTTCCACGTCGGCCAGGAGGCGGGTTCGTTCTTCCGCGTCGATGTGGCGGCCTCGGACCACGACGCCGGACAGCTTCTGCGTGTTGCGGATGTCGTGCAGGGGGTCGGCGTCGAGGATGACCAGGTCTGCCGCGTGGTTGGGGGCGATCCGGCCGGTCCGCGTGCCCAGGAACGCTGCCGGTTCGGCTGTGGCGGCGTGTAATGCCGCCATGGGCGGGATGCCCGCCGCTACGAACAGTTCCAGTTCGTCGTGGACGGAGAAGCCTGGCCACACCGCCAGCGTGCCGGTGTCCGTGCCCGTCATCAGTGGAACGCCCGCCTCGTGCAACCGGTGCACCGTGCGCAGGCGGTGATCGAACATCGCTGCCCATCGCGCGTCGTCGGACGGTTTGCGGTTCTTCAGGTAGAACTCCTGCTTCGCCAGCTCCTGGCTCGCCAGCGCGGACGCGGGCAGGTACTTGTCGCGCGGGTGGTTCGTGTCGACCGTGCGGGCGAAGTCGAGGCCCCGGTGCATCGCCAGTGTCGGGACCTGGCGGACGCGGCGACGGGCTAATTTGCTGTGGAGGTGGCGGGCCTTCACCGGGCTGTACGTGTGCGCCGCGGTCCACTCCAGTGGGTGCAGTGCCGCGAACCAGCCCGCGTAGTCACCCAGGCCCAGGCGGATCCGCTGGATCTCCGCCCGAATCCACGCCTCCTTCGTCGACGTCTCGAACGGGGTCCAGAACAGGTGCTCGACGCTCGCCTGCCCGAGATCCGCGACCTCCTCGAGGGAGACCACGTCCGGGCAGTGGCCCACGAACGGCACGTCGTGGCGGTGCGCCTCCGCTGCCAGTGCCCGGTAGGCGTCCTTGGGCACCCTCGAGTACACCTTGATGAAGTCGGCACCCCTCGCGATCTCCTCGCGCACCGCCGCGCGGGCCGACGCCGGGTCGTCCACCTGCACGACGTCGAGCCACTTGGGGTCCCAGATGCTCGGTGCGCCGTCGATCATCCTGCTGCCGACCGTGTACCGAGGGCCCAGCAGCGTGCCGGCCTCGATGCGGGTCCGCCAGTCGCGGGCCAGCGGTGATCCCGCCATCTCGCGGACGGTCGTCACGCCGTTCGCGATGTACAGACCGGTGTCGATGCCCTCTGCCAGCGCATGCGTGTGCATGTCGGCCAGACCGGGGATGACGAAGCGGCCACGCAGGTCCACCTCGGTGGCACCGTCCAGCCGGACGTGCCTGCCGACGTCGGCGATCGTGTCGCCGAGGACCAGCACCGTCACGTCCGGGAGTACCCGGCCCGAGGCCGGGTCGATCACGGTCACGTGCGTGAAGGCGGTGCCGCCGCCACGCTGCGCCACCGCCACCACGGGCCGGGTCAGTGCGGCGGCGGCGCCCGCGAGTCCGGTGGCCGCGCCGGCGACCATCATGCTGCGCCGGGAGAAGTTCCTTGTCATGACGGAGATGCTGCCGAAATCCGGCGGCACGCACACTGCGGAATACCACCCGGTTCAGGTGGGGTTTACCCCACCCTCGAACGAGTCACGTGGTGATCAGGACGACTACCGAGCGTGCCGCCGCGCCTTCGTCCACGGCGAGTGCGATCGCGCGGCCGTCCGGGTCGAAGACGCCGTAGGTGCCCTCGATGCCCGCCGAGGGCAGGCGCTGGCCCATCAGCAGTGACTTGGCCTGCCGGACTGGCACGTCGTGGCGCGGGAAGGCGGCGGCCACCGCATCGTCGAGCGGCAGCGACAGCACCGGGTTCTCGGCGAGCTTCTCCAGCGTCGTCACCGTCCGCAGGTCGAACGGGCCCACGCGGGTGCGGCGCAGCGCGGCCAGGTGGCCGCCGACGCCGAGATCGGCGCCAAGGTCCCTGGCCAGCGCACGCACGTAGGTGCCGGAACTGCACTCCACCATCACGTCCAGCTCAAGGCCGCCGTCGTCGCGGCGGGCCGAGAGCAGGTCGAACCGGGACACCTCAACCGGACGGGCGGCAAGCTCCACCTGTTCACCGGCACGGACGCGCGCGTAGGCGCGCTTGCCGTCCACCTTCACCGCGCTGACCGCGCTCGGCACCTGCTGGATGTGCCCGGTCAGCTTCGCGATGCCCTCGGCCACCGCCTCGTCCGCCACCGCCGAAACGTCCGAAGTGGACAGTGTCTCGCCCTGCGCGTCGTCGGTGGTGGTCGACGAGCCGAGCCGGATGGTCGCGAGGTAGGCCTTGGTGTCCAGCGCAAGGTGTCCCAGCAGCTTCGTGGCACGCTCGATGCCGAGCACCAGCACGCCCGTCGCCATCGGGTCGAGGGTGCCCGCGTGACCGACCTTCCTCGTGCCCATGATCCGCCGCACCTTCGCGACGACGTCATGGGAGGTCATCCCGTCCGGCTTGTCGACGACGACGAGCCCAGGCGGGACGATGACACGTTGTTTGGCGGCTGCGGGAGACACGGTCGAATATCCTGGCACGCCCGCGACGGCAGGCAGCCGCCCACCCGTTAATGGTTCGGGTCACCGGTGCCACGCCGCCTACTGTCGACGGATGGCTGAACTGGCCTACCCGGCCGACCTCACCCTAGGCAGGGGCGAGGTCCCAGGAGCGGCGGCGGATCTGTACGGGGACCTCCTCGCCTCGGGACTCCGCGTCGAAGACCGCCGCGCGGGCGCGGCGCCACCAGATCGACGTCCGCCACAGGCCGAGTACGAGGACCGCCAGCACCGACAGGAACGCGATGCGGAACGCCGTGGCCGGAGCCAGCGACCCGGCCATGTCCAGCAGCAGGCCGACCGCCAGTGCCGACACGGTGATCGCCACGAAACCACCCACGTTCACCACACCCGTCGCCGTGCTGACGCGGCGCATGGGGTTGTAGTCACGGGCCAGCGCGAAGGCGATGGTCGACGCCGGGCCACCCAGCGACAGGAAACCGAAGCCGGACACCAGCACCCACAGCGGCACGTGCCCGCCTGGCCAGCCCAGCAGGACCACCCACACACCGAGTGCGGCGACCAGATAGCCGACGACCATCGGGATCCGCCACTCCGGGTGCCTGCCGATCACCGTGCCCACCGCTGGGCCGCCCACGATCGCGCCCACCACCAGCAGTGACAGGAGCACGCCCGCCGTCGCCGCACGCAGGCCCTGCGCCTGCACCAGGTACGGGAAACCCCAGAGGAGGCCGAGCATCGCCGGCGCGAACATCGTCGAGAAGTGCACCCAGAAACCGAGCCGGGTGCCCGGGGTCCGCCACGCGTGACCCACCTGCGTGAGCACGGTGCGAAGCGACTCGCTGCGATCGACCGGCTCCGGGACGACACCGATCGGGTTGTCACGCACCCGCAGCACCAGCACGACCGAGTACAGGGCGGTCACCGCGCCCGCGACGGCGAACGTGATCGGTCCAGCCCACGCCGTCGAGCAGCATCGACAGCGGCACGGTCGAGACCAGGTTGCCCAGCGCGCCGAAGGCGGCGGTGAACGACGCGACCGCGGCGTAGCGCCGTGCCGGGAAGTGCGCGGCGACCAGGCGTAACACGCTGACGAAGGTCATCGCGTCGCCGACGCCGAGCACGGCACGGGCGAGCAGGCCGAGCGGATAGGAGGTGGCGAACGCGAACAGCAGCTGGCCGAGGCCCATCAGCACCGCGGCCACGGTCAGCACGCGACGTGCACCGTAGCGGTCGACCAGCATGCCGGTCGGCACCTGCATCAGCGCGTACACCCCGATCTGCAGCACCGTGAACGTGCCAAGCGCGGCCGGCCCGAGGCCGAACCGCTGACTCGCCTCCAGGCTCGCGACCCCGAGCGAAGTGCGGTGGAACACAGCGGCCAGATAGACCAGGACCGCGGTCACCCAGATCAACATTGCCCGTCGGTAGCGCTGCGGGGCCAAAACTCTCCGTTCGCGGGTCGAAGGCAGAAATGTCCACTCGCTACAGCGCAGTCGATCATCAAATCATTAGCGAAGCTAACCGTGCGCTTCGCCACACCGTCACACGCGGACGGCGCCCGGCACGGCCCAGCGGCCGGACCTGGTCCGGCCGACGACGGTGCCCAGCCGCACCAGCATGAACACCGACAGGCCCGTCCAGATCCCGGCGAGTCCCCAGTCGAACGTGAACGACAGCCACACGAACGGCAGGAACGCGGTGACGGCGGCGAAAATCGTCGCCGTGCGCAGGAACGCGGCGTCGCCCGCACCGAGCAGCACACCGTCCAACGCGAACACGACACCCGCGATCGGCTGCAGTGCGACGAAGAACCACCACGCGTGCGGGATCTCGCCGAGCACCGCCGCGTCGGCGGTGAACACGTTCGGCAGCACCCCCGCGAGCGCGGCGAACACCACGCCGAGCACACACCCGAACACGAGCCCGTACCCGGTGACCTGCCAGGCGAGCCGCCGGGCCCGCCGGTCGTCTGCCGCGCCGAGCGCCGCGCCGACGAGCGACTGCGCCGCGATCGCGAGCGAGTCGAGCACCAGCGCGAGGAACGTCCACAGCTGCAGCACGATCTGGTGCGCGCCGACCGCGGCCGTCGAGTGGTGGGCCGCGACGGTGGTCGCGGAGACGAAGCACGCCTGGAACGCGAGGCCACGCAGCACGAGGTCGCGCCCGAGCACGAGCTGCGCGCGCATCTTCGCCGGCGCGGGCGACAGCGGCACCCGTTCGGCCCGCAGCGCGCCGAGGAACAGCGACGCGCTGATCACCTGCGCCGTGACGTTGGCGATCGCGGAACCTTCGAGGCCCCAGTCGAGCCTGTAGACGAAGAGCGGGCACAGCAGCGCGGAGATCCCGTTGCCCACCAGCACATAGCGCAGCGGACGGCGGGCGTCCTGCACGCCACGCATCCACCCGTTGCCCGCCATCGTGACGAGGATGAACGGCGTGCCGAACAAGGCGATGCGCAGCCAGCTCACCGCCGCGTCGGCCACTTCTCCTTGTCCGGCAAGGAGTTGCGCGATCGGCGCGGCGAGCACCTGGCCGACGCCGACGAGCAGGAGCCCGACCGCGATGGCGAGCCAGGTCGCCTGCACGCCCTCTGCCACGGCGTCGGCCCTGCGGCCCGCGCCGTGCAGGCGGGCGGTGCGGGCCGTGGTGCCATAGGACAGGAACGTCAGCTGAGTGGAGACCTGTGCGAGCACGATCGCGCCGACGGAGAGCGCGCCGAGCGGCACGGCACCGAGGTGCCCGACCACGGCCGTGTCGACCAGCAGGTACAGCGGCTCGGCCGCGAGCACCCCGAGCGCGGGTACGGCGAGACCGAGCACCTGGCGCAGGCTCACCCGATCGTCCACCACAACTCCAGTAAGGTGTGTTATACGTTTTCACCCCTGACGATAGCCGTAAGGACCGTGGATGGACAACGCCGATTACCTGGATGTGGCACTGAGGTTGACGAACGCCACACTCGACGACGTGGCGGACCTGCGTGCGGCCCTGCACGAGGAGCCGTGGTGGTCCGCCCGCGCGGACGAGGACGACCTCGTCGCGCTGCGCCCGGTCGCGGAAGGACTACGCAGAACGCTGGCGTGTGCCGTGGCGGGCGACAACGACGGCGTGCTGGCCGAGATCAACGCACTGCTGGCCACGTTCCCGCCGGGGCCTCGGCTGTCGGCGGGACACTCGGCCGAGCCGAACTGGCACATCCACATGGCCGACCCGGACGCGTCCCCGGCAACGGAGGTGGCGGCAGCGGCGGCATGGGGCATCGCACACGGCGTCGTCCACCACGGGCTGAACCGGTGGGGCCACTGCGGCGCCGAGGACTGCGACAACTACTTCCTGGACACGTCGACCAACCGCGCCAAGCGGTTCTGCTCACCACGCTGCGCGAACCGCGTGCACGTGGCCGCCTTCCGCTCCAGGAAGCGCCCTGGCCCGACTCCCCGGAACTGAACGTCCTGGCGCGTCGAGCGTCAGACCGGCTTCTCCGAGTCCGTGCCGGGGTGCGGGGTCTTCCAGTGGCCACGGGTGAAGTCCGGGAACTCGACCGACTTGCTCTTTCCCTTGACCGACAGCACGGACAGTGGGTACGGCGCGTTCCACGCCGCCGAGTCGTACACGTCGATGTCCGGCGGCAGGCCCAGTTGGAGCGTCTGCACGAGGCGCCACAGCATGATGTAGTCCATGCCACCGTGCCCGCCGGGGCCGGGGCCGACGTCGGTCCACAGCCAGTGGTCGTGCTCGGCGTAGTCGTCGAAGGAACCCCACTCGTCGTTCGACTGCGCCGGCTCCAGGTAGATCCGCGGCGGGTAGTCCTCGAACACGCCCTTGGTGCCCGCCAGGTGGTTGAGCCGCGAGTACGGGTGCGGGTTCGACACCCCGTGCACGATGTGGATCACGCGGCCGCGCGCGGTCTGGATCAGGCTCATGGTGACGTCGCCGTTGACGTACTCCTCCTGCCACGTCGGATCGTCCGGCGGCATGGTCGCCGCGCGGTACTCGGCGAGGCCCAGCGCGGGTGTGCTCATGGACGTCATGCGGACGAAGCGGTCACCGCGGTGCAGGTCCATGTACGCGGCGACCGGACCGAGGCCGTGCGTCGGGTACAGGTCGCCGTTCGTCGTGGTGTGGAACTTCCGCCGCCACTGGTCCTCGTAGTACGTCTTCGAGAACAGCAGCTCACGCAGGTCGTGCAGGTACGCACCGGCTCCGTGCAGCAGCTCGCCGAACAGACCATCGTGCGCCATCCGCAGCGCACGCAGCTCGTTCTGCCCGTAACAGCAGTTCTCCAGCTGGATGCAGTGCCGCCGCGTCCGCTCGGAGGTGTCGACCAGGTCCCACAGGTCCTTGAGCGTCAACCCGATCGGGCACTCGACACCCACGTGCTTGCCCGCACGCATCGCGGCGAGCGCCATCGGCGTGTGCCACTCCCACGGCGTCGCGACGTACACGAAGTCCACGTCGTCGCGCTGGACCAGGTTGCGGAAGTCCTCGTCACCGCCGGTGTAGACGGCGGGTGCGGGCTGGCCCGCGTCGGTGACCGCCTTCGCGGCGGCCTGTGCGAACCCGGGCCGGATGTCGCACAGCGCGGTCACCTTCGCGCCCGGGATCGCCAGGAGCAGCGGCAGCATCCCGCCGCCGCGGTTGCCGAGGCCGATGATGCCGAACCTCGGGTTGGCGACACCCTCGAACGGCACGCCGATCATCGACCTGCCACGGGCCGAGGGCGCCACCGCGGTGTCTGTCCCGGTGTCCGCCTCGGCCGTACCCGCGGTGGCGGCGAGCCCGACCCCCGCGATCGCCGCACCACGCAACATCGACCTGCGCGAGACACCCGACTGATCACCCATTGCAAGATCCCCGCTCTCTAGTGCGTGAAATTGCTCGCTTGCAAGCACTATCACACAGAGCACTCGCGGACGCTACGGCCAATCGGCCTAGCCAGTCCCGCCTCAGACCTTCGCGCAATCAGTGGGACGGGCCTGTCCGGGGAGTCTTCTCACTACTTCAGGATCACCGAGCGGTCCAGGTTGCGGGGGCGGTCCGGGTCGAGGCCACGCGCTTCCGCGACCGCCTCGGCCACGCGGTGCGCGCGGACCAGCGACACCAGCGGGTCCCCGTCCGACAGCTCGACGTGCGCGCCGGTGCGCCGCACCTCGTCGACCAGTCCCGCGGGGGCGGCGCCGAACACCCACACCACCCGGCCGGGCGCGGCGATCGAGATCGGTCCGTGGCGGTACTCCATCGCGTAGTACGACTCGGTCCACGACTGCGTGGCCTCACGCAGTTTCAGTGCGGCCTCGTTGGCGAGCCCGATCGTCCAGCCAGTGCCGAGGAACGTCCACTGTGCCGCGTCGAGCAGTTCCCTCGGCAGCGGCGTCGCCAGCTCGGCGGTCGCGGCCGCGGCAAGCCCGTCGAGCCGCTCCCCCAGTGACGCACGCAAGGCCACCAGCGCCGCCGTCGCAAACCGGGTCTGCACCACGGACTTCTCGTCGGCGAACTCGAGCGCCACCACGGCGTCGGCCGCGCCGGCGACCGGCGTCGCCGGGTCGGCGGTCACCGCCACGGTCGGCGCCGACGTCCGCTCGAGCGCGGCCAGCACCTCGGTCGTCGTGCCGGACCTGGTCAGCGCGACCACCCGGTCGTAGCTCCGCGCGACGGGGAACTCGGAGGCCGCGAACGCGTCGGTCTCGCCGTGGCCCGCCGACTCGCGCAGCGCCGCGTACGCCTGCGCCATGTAGAACGACGTCCCGCAGCCGATGACCGCCACCCGCTCGCCCGCCGGCGGCAGGGCCCCGGTGGACACGCCCAATGTGCGCTCCCACACGGACGGCTGGCTGGCGATCTCGTCCCGCAGGTACGTCATGTGCCACTCCCCTGTTGCGTGAACTTGCTCGTTTCATCATAGCTTCAAGCACGTTCGAGCAGGTTGGGTCGGCAGCAAAAAGCCCGGGACCAGCAGGCCCCGGGCTCGATGCTCAGAACAGGATCAGTCGGGCAGGCGCAGGCCGGTGTCGGCGTCGAACAGGTGCACCGCACCCGTCTGCGGCACCAGGCCGACCTTCTCGCCACGCTGGAACGCCGACATGCCCGGCGCGCGGACGGTGATCGGCGGCGGCGCGGTGGCGTCGTCACCGGCGTCGTCGTCGGTGGCGAGCTGCGGCGCGGTGGTCGAGCAGTACAGGAACTGGTCCGAGCCCAGCTCCTCGACGACCTCGACGGTCGCGGCGATGCCCTCGCCCGCCGGCTTGAGGATCCAGCCCTCCGGCCGGATGCCGACGACCACGTTCGAGCCGGTCAGCGCCGAGCGCTGGGCCGGGGTCAGCTCGATGGACTGGCCACCGATGACCGCGCCCTCACCGTTGACGTCGGCGGGGATCAGGTTCATGGCGGGCGAGCCGATGAAGCCGGCGACGAACAGGTTCTTCGGCTTGCCGAACAGACCGATCGGGGTGTCGCACTGCTGCAGGAGACCGTCCTTGAGCACCGCGACCCGGTCGCCCATGGTCATGGCCTCGGTCTGGTCGTGCGTCACGTAGATCGTGGTGACGCCGAGCCTGCGCTGCAGCGAGGCGATCTGCGTACGGGTCTGCACACGCAGCTTCGCGTCCAGGTTGGAGAGCGGCTCGTCCATGCAGAACACCTGCGGGCTGCGGACGATCGCGCGGCCCATGGCGACGCGCTGGCGCTGACCACCGGACAGCTTGGCCGGCTTGCGGTCAAGGTACTGCTCGAGGTCCAGCAGCTTCGCGGCCTCGAGCACTCGCTCGGCGCGCTCCGCCTTCGGCACCTTCTTGATCTTGAGGTGGAAGCCGATGTTGTCGGCCACCGTCATGTGCGGGTACAGCGCGTAGTTCTGGAACACCATCGCGATGTCCCGGTCCTTCGGGGGCAGGTCGGTGACCTCACGCTCGCCGATGCGGATGGCACCCTCGTCCACGCCTTCCAGCCCCGCGAGCATGCGCAGGGTGGTGGACTTGCCGCAGCCGGACGGCCCGACCAGTACGAGGAACTCGCCGTCCTCCACCTCGAGGTTGAGCTGGTCGACCGCGGGACGCTCCGTGCCCGCGTAGTAACGGCTCGCGCCGTCGAAGGTCACTGTCGCCATGGTGATCCTTTCCATCCGCCGGTCAAAGACCGCACCTCGTTGTCGGCCCGGTCGACTGTGTCCGATGCTCGCTCCGCGAGCTCCGCGAAACCGGCGCGCGAAGCACAATCTAGAGCAACAAACAACTGATTACCACGATTCAGAATCACGACTTCACTTCACTCCGCCCGCCGTGAGCCCCGAGACGAGATGCTTCTCGATCATCGCGAACAGCGCGACGACCGGGAGGATCCCGATGATCGAGATGGCGAACACGTACTGCCACGCCGACTCGTACTGACCGATGAACCTGGTCAGCGCCACGGTGAGTGGCTGGTTGGTGTCCGTGGGCAACAGGATCAGGCTCGCCGCGAACTCGTTCCAGCACGCGATGAAGGTGAAGATGATCGCGGTGACGATACCCGGCCACACCAGCGGCAGCATGATCCGCCGCATGGACTGACCGCGGGAGCAGCCGTCGAGCCAGGCCGCCTCCTCGATCTCCTTCGGCACCGTGGCGAAGAAGCTGTGCATGATCCACACCGCGAACGACAGGTTGAACGCCGCGTTCACGAGGATCATCGCGAGCCACGTGTCGTTGATCTCCAGCGTGACGAACTCGCGGAACAGGCCGGACGCCAGCACGGTCGGCTGCAGCATCTGCGTGACCAGCACGAGCAGCATGAACGGCAGCTTGAGCCGGAAGTTGTGCCGCGCGGTGTAGTACGCGGCGGGCAGCGCGGCCAGCAGCGCCAGTGCGGTGCCGCAGAGCGAGATCACGACCGTGGACAACATGTTGTCCGGCAGCGGCGTCTCCGGCGTGCCCCACATGGTGACGAAGTTGTCGAACTTCCAGTCCGTCGGCAGGTACTCCGGCGGCACCTTCAGAATCTCCTGGCGCGACTTGAACGCGCCGGAGAGCATGATCAGATACGGGGCGAGGAACACGAGCGCGACGATCCCGCCGACGATCGTGAGGCCCCAGCGCTTGCGGTCCTTCCTGCGCGGCGCGGTCGCACGACCCGAGCCCGCGACCGTCTTCGGCGGATCGAGCACTCCGCTGGTCGGCGTTGATGGTTCGGTCGCAAGCTCCCTCACGAATGCACCTCCCGCATCGGCTTGACAACCTTCAGATACACACCGATCACCACGATGATCACCAGGAAGTTGACCACCGACAGGGCGCTGGCCGTGTCGATCTGGCGGTCGTTCTGGATGAGCTTGAACATGAACGTGGTGGTGGTGTCCGCGTCGTTGCCAGGTATCGCGCCGGTCATCGTCTTGAGGATCGGCAGCGAGTTGAACACGTTGATGATGTTGATGATCGCGGCCACCGCGAGCGCCGGCCGCAGCATCGGGAGCACCACCTGCCAGTACGTCGCCACCTTGCCCGCGCCGTCGATGGACGCGGCCTCCAGCACGTCGTGCGGGATGGTCTGCAGGCCCGAGAGCACCACGAACGTCGTGAACGGCACCGACACGAACACCGCGACCGCCATGGCGGACAGGAACCCGGACGTCGCGTTCTTGAGGAACCCGTACGGCTCGTCGATGAACCCGACGTCCACCAGGAACTTGTTGATGATCCCGTAGAACGGGTCGAGGCCGTAGACGAACACCGTCGAGGTCATCACGACCGACGCGGCCCACGGCACGATGATGACCATCCGCAGGACCTTGCGGCCCGGGAACCGCTTGTTCAGGAACTGGGCGAGCACCAGCGAGACCACCACGGTCACCACCACCGTGCCGATCGTCCACACCACGGTGTTCGTGAGCACCGTCGGCAGCGGGTCGAGCCCGAACACGCGGACGTAGTTCTCGAACCCGGCCCAGCCGCGGTCCTTGCCGAACCGGGACAGATCGCGGAACGACGTGTAGACCATATAGCCGGCGGGGAAGATCACCACCCCGACGATCAGGACCAGCGCGGGCGCCAGCCAGGGAAGTGCCTGCAGCGTCGACTGCCTGCGAGCCTGCCGCCGCAGTGCCTTGTTACGTGCTGTTGCCACCCGAGCGCCCTTCTGGGTACCGGCGCGGGGGCCTGCCTGAGGCAGGTCCCCGCGCCGGCCGTCTTGCTGTTCGTACGCCTCAGCCTTCGACGTCAGCCTTGGCCTGGATCGACTTGAGCACCTCGTCGACCGGCTTGGTCTCGATCTGGCCGACGTCGGACTTGAACGCGCCCGAGGTCTGGCCCCACGCCGGGTTGGTGGCGGGGTAGAACTGCGCGTCCGGCAGCGACTCGAGGAACGTCTTCAGCTCCGGCTTGCTGGCGGCCGCCTCGGCGCCCGACTTCGTGGCCGGGATGAAGCCCTCGTTGTCGTTGAACTTGACGTAGTTGTCCTGCTGGTAGAAGAAGTCGAGGAACTTGGCGATCGACTCCTGCTTGTCCTCGTCCTTGTTGAAGCCGACGAAGTAGTCGGCGACACCCAGCGTGACCGGCTTGCCGTCCTTGGTCGGGCTCGGCGCGATGGCCCAGTCGAGGTCAGGGGCCTTCTCGTTGATCTGGCCGACGATCGGCGGCAGACCCTCGATCATGCCGATCTTGCCCTGGATGAACACGTCCAGCAGCGGGGTGCGGTCGGTCGCGCCCGGGTTCGGCTGGGTGGCACCCTCGTCGATCATCTTCTTCATGTAGGTGAGGGCTTCCGCGGCCTCCGGCGTGTCGATCGTCATCTTGCCGTCCTTCTCCCAGGACGCGCCGTTGCCGTACGCCCAGATGGACGTCTCGGCCTGCGCCTCCTCGGAACCGAGCGGCATGCCGTAGCCGTAGACGCCGCCACCGAGGGCGGAGATCTTCTTCGCGGCCGCGAGCAATTCGTCCCACGTCTTCGGCGGCGCGGCGATGCCTGCCTGCGTGAAGAGCGCCTTGTTGTAGAACAGCGCGCGGGTCGAGGCGACCGTCGGCACGCCGTAGGCCTGACCGTCGATCTTGGCGCTGTCGATGAACGCCGGCTCGATGTCCTCGTACGTCTCCGGGGAGACGATCTCCTCGGCCTTGTACAGCGCGTCGTCGGTGGCGTAGGCCGGGCCGGCGGCGTCCAGTTCGAGGATGTCCGGCGGCTTGTTGTTCTGCATCTTCGTCGTCATGACGTTGTAGATGTCGTCCCAGCTCTGGGTCTCGAGCTTGACGTCGATGTTCGAGTTCTCCGCCTCGAAGTCGGAGACCAACTGCTCCCAGTACGGCTTGGTCTTGTCGCCGTAGATGGGCACGAGCAGCTCCAGGCTGACGTTCTCGCCGTCGCCGCCGCTGTCGGAGTCGCTGCCGCAGCCGGCGAGTCCGAGCGCTGCCGCGGTCACCACCGCGACTGCCATTGTGACGCGCCTCAAGATGTCCTCCGTTTCCGCCTGGCCGGTCCGGTCCGCCTGGCTGGGTCGCTGTCCCGGCCCGTCTGAAACCAGGCGGTCCGGTACGGCGATTGGTTTATACCACTTGTTCACCCGAACGCCGCTCATCGTCCTCAAGTGGTTACGAGCGGCACCGGTTTCACCGGGCTCGCGGAGCGATCATCGAACACTCTGCAACATCTCCCGCACCCGGGCCACGACGTCGGCCGCCGTCCCGGTCGTGGTGAACCCGGCCGCGAGCCGGTGCCCGCCGCCGCCGAGGCCTGCGGCCGTGGCCCGCACGTCCACGGCACTCTTCGCACGCAGTGACCCCGACCACTCGCCGGGCGCCATCTCCTTGATGACGAGCGCGACCTCCGCCTCGCCCGTCGCCTGCAGAAGGCCGACGACGGACTCGACCTCCTCGGGCCGCACGCCGGTCATGTCGGCCAGCGTCACGGCGGTGTGCACGAGACCGTGCCCGCCCGCCGCCTCCGGCTCCAGCACGGCCCGGCCGAGCACCCGTGCGAGCATCGGCAGCCACGCGAACGGGTGCGCGTCCATCAGCTCCCGCGCGAGGACCGTCGGCTCGGCACCCGCCTCGACCAGGCGGGCCGCGGTCCGGTGGGTGGCCGCCGTGGCGCGGCGGAACGAGCTGGTGTCGGTGACCAGCCCGGCGTACAGGCAGCGGGCGATGTCGGCGTCGAGCGGGATGTCCAGCTCGTCGATCAGCGCGAGCACCAGCACGACGGTCGCCTCTGCGGTGTCGTCGACGACGTGGTGCGTGCCGAACCGGGTGTTGGACGCGTGGTGGTCGACGACCAGCACGTGCCCGCTCGTGGCGATCCGGTCCTCGAGCCAGCCGAGGCGGGCCGCGCTGGCGGTGTCGAGGGCGACGAGCAGCTCCGGGGCGGCGGGCACCTCGGCCGCGGGGACGACCAGCCCGGCAGGGTCGAGACCACGCAGCGACTCGGGCACCCCGGCCGGCGGCCCGAACGACACGCGCACGTCCGCGCCGCGCCTGCGCAGCGCCAGACCGAGCGCGAGCGCGCTGCCCAGGGCGTCCGCGTCCGGGTGGACATGCCCGAGCAGGGTCACGTCGGTCGCGGTCCGGAGCAGGTCCGCGGCCGCACGAAGATCGGCGGTGAGCACCCGCACAGCCTCACGCAACCGGGCGGTGGCGTCCAGAGGGAAGTCGGCGCACCCGCGATGTTGACAGGGGCCCGGCGTGGTCGACCACGCCATGGTGACCGCCGCACGTGGCCCGCACGATGGGCCTGACCAGGCAGGCCGTTGCCGGTGGGGTGACCGTCCCGCTGTTGCCGTGCGCGGCCGTGGACGACGTGGCGGCTCACCGGCCTGCTACCCGGAGGCGATACACGGGGACTGGGCACTGAGCAGCAGCTCGCCCTTGTCGTTGTTCCGCAAGGACATCCGGAACCCGTCCTCGGTGTTCTCGACCCACACGTAGTGCCGCTCGGGCCGCAGGTCGTCCAGCACCTCGAAGTCGTGCTTCTCCCACCAGCGCACCATCGTGTCGAAGTGGCGGTCCTCGTCGACGAGTTCACGCACCCAGTACGAGTTGCGGACGACCACGCGGTCGGGCGGGTTTCCCCGGCACGGGCCGGAGACCGGCGCCGCCGCGGGCTCGATCCTGCCGTCCGGCAGCGCGGTGGCGGCGCGACGGACATAGCTCTCGACCCGTTCGTAGGCCTCGGACTCGGTCACCGTCTCGACGTCAGCGCTCGCACTGCACCCCGCGAGCACGAGCGCCACGGCCAGCGCCGGGATCGACCACCTCATGGCTCGCCGTTCGAGCCGGAGCTCAGCGAACCGGCGCCGGGCTCGCACCACGTCGTGACGACTTCCGCCAACGCCGAGACCACCGCAGCCACAGGCACAACCACCTTCGTCGAGATGCGTCGGATCCATAGTGGACATCCAGTTGCCCACCGCGGTGTCACGAGGATAGCGGCGACGCGGTGCCTTGCTCCGACGAATCCGGGTAGTTCTATCCAGCCATCACCGGCGGCGCGACCCGTTCACGCCCGGGCCGCGAGCGCGTCGAGCACCTCGACGTGCCGCTCGTCCACCGACACCGCGAGCGTCAGCTCCCCCGCCGCGACGGTCAGGGTGAACGTGAAGAACGAACAGCATTCGGTCTCCCGAGCGGCCAGCGTCGCCGCGATTCCCGCCGTCTCGGGCGATGCCGGGAACGCGAACCGCAACTCCCCCGGCGCGGGCCGGTCCATCCGCACCGCGGTCGCGAAGAGACCGTCGAACTCGGCCACCCGCAGTGGCCGGTCCGCCGTCGGCAGCGTGCAGGACGGTGGCACCCACTCCATGCATCCACAGTAGGCCCGTACCCGGGTACCGGGAACGTCAGTTCCGGAAGAGGGTCCGTGCCACGCCGCGGGCCGCGGCGGTCAGGTCGTCGCCGAGGCTCGTCGGCAGCGCACCGGTCAGCCACAGCGTCGCGAAGCCGTGCATCAGCGACCACGCCGCCACTTCCGTGTAGTCGCCCGGCCTCGGACCGGCGCCGCGCGCGAGGACCGCCCCCGCCCGCGACCGGGCCGCCGACAGTGCCGGGTCGTCGCGGTGGTGGGTGTCGGGGCGGAACATCACCTCGAAGTGCGCAGGGTGCGTGACCGCGAACCGGACGTACGCGACGCCCACCTCGGCGAAGTCGTCACCGGCCGAGGACAGTGCCTCGGCCAGGAGGTCGAAGCCCTCCTCCGCGAGCGCGGTCAGCACCCCCGCCTTGTCACCGAAGTGGTGGACCGGCGCCGCGTGCGAGACCCCTGCCCGGCGGGCGACGTCACGCAGGCTCAGGTTCGCCGACCCGACGGCCGTGATCGCCTCGATCGCGGCGGCCAGGATCGCACGCCGCAGATCCCCGTGGTGGTACGGCATGCCAGGATCTTAACGTCGATAAGATTCGGCGCTTCGCGGCTCTTTGTGCGAAGTCTGGGCCCGACCAACAGTGACCTCATGGGAACGTGACGGCACCCAGCCACCAACCACCTGCGATCGAAAGGGCTGCCTCCCCGGGACCAGCAATTTTGATCCCGGGGAGGCGAACTAGCAGTCCCTAGTCCTCATCGTCCTCGTCGTCCTCGCGTGGTGCCCGGTACGGGTCCGGGTCGCCGGCCGGCTTCGCGCCGTTGGCGAGCCGTGCCACCTCCGCATCCGCGGCGGCCGCGCGGGCCAGCAGGTCCTCGATGTTCTTCGAGTCCTCCGGGATGGGGTCGGCGACGAACGTGAGCGTCGGGGTGAACCGGACGCCGGTACCCGCGCCGACCATCGACCGCAGCACACCCTTCGCGGACTCCAGCGCGGCGGCCGCACCCTGCATGTCCGGCGGCACGTCCAGCCGGTCGCCGAGCACGGTGTAGTACACCGTCGCGTCGTGCAGGTCCGCGGTCACCTTGGTGTCCGTGATCGTCACGCGGGCGAGCCGAGGGTCCTTCACCTCGTGCTCCAGCGCGGACGCGACGATCTGCGCGATCCGCTTGGCGAGCTTGCGGGCGCGTGGTGCGTCAGCCACGACGGTCTCCTTCTGCTGTGCTCCGTCAAGGATGGTTGGTGCGTTTTTCGGTGGTCCAGACGTTCGCTGGCAAGGCCGCCGGAAGCCGCTCGTACCGGGTTGTACTTGGGCTTTCGGCCAACGCCGCCAGCGGGCGTCTGGGCCGCCGAGAAACGTGCCGAACCGTCCTTGGCGGAGCACGGGTCAGTCCTCGGGACCCAGCCACCGGCGGCGCGCCGACAACAGATCCAGCTCCGGCCGTCCCGCGACCAGCCGCTCACACGCGTCCAGCACGTCGTCCACATGGGACGCCTCCGCGGCGACCACGGCGACGCCGATCAGCGATCGCCGGTGCTTGTCCAGGTGCCCGGCCTCGGCGACGGTCACCTCGAACCGCTTGCGCAGTTCGGCGATGATCGGTCGCACGGCCGAGCGCTTCTCCTTCAACGAGTGGATGTCACCTAGCAGCACATCCAGCTCGAGAGCCCCCACGTACAACGGAATCCTCGAAAGCGAGTAGGTCCCGGCGCCGCCACCACGGGCGGCGCCGGGATACGTCGACTCAGTCGCGCGGCTTCTCGCGCAGCTCGTAGGTCTCGATGATGTCCTCGACCTTGAGATCGCCGTACGAACCGAGCGTCAGACCACACTCGAAGCCCTCGCGGACCTCGACGGCGTCGTCCTTGAACCGCCGCAGCGAGCTGATCGGCAGACCCTCGTGGATCACCACGCCATCGCGAATGAGCCGTGCCTTGGCGTTACGACGGATCTCACCGGAGAGCACCATGCAACCCGCGATCGTGCCGACCTTCGAGGACTTGAACACGTCGCGCACCTCGGCGCGGCCGAGCTCGACCTCTTCGTAGACCGGCTTGAGCATGCCCTTCAGTGCCTGCTCGATCTCGTCGATCGCCTGGTAGATGACCGAGTAGTACCGGACGTCGATGCCCTCGCGGTTGGCCTGCTCGGTGACCTTGCCCTCGGCGCGGACGTTGAAGCCCAGGATGATCGCGTCGGACGCGATCGCCAGGTCCACATTGGCCTTGGTGATGCCACCGACACCGCGGTCGATGACCCGCAGCTCGACCTCTTCACCGACATCCAGCTGCGTGAGCGCGTCCTCGAGTGCCTCGACGGTACCCGAGTTGTCGCCCTTGATGATCAGGTTGAGCTGGCTGGTCTCCTTGAGCGCCGAGTCCAGGTCCTCGAGGCTGATCCGCTTGCGCCGCGAGGCGTTGGCCGCGTTGCGCATGCGGGCCGCGCGGCGCTCGGCGATCTGCCGTGCCGTGCGGTCCTCGTCGACCACCAGGAAGGTGTCACCCGCGCCGGGCACCGACGTGAAGCCGATGACCTGGACGGGCCGCGACGGGGTCGCCTCGATGACATCGTCGTTGAACTCGTCGACCATCCGGCGCACGCGACCGTAGGCGTCGCCCGCCACGATCGAGTCGCCGACACGCAGCGTGCCGCGCTGGACCAGCACCGTGGCGACCGGACCGCGACCGCGGTCCAGGTGCGCCTCGATGGCGACGCCCTGCGCCTCCATCTCCGGGTTGGCCCGCAGGTCGAGCGCCGCGTCCGCGGTGAGCACGACCGCCTCGAGCAGGCTGCCGATGTTGACGTTCTGCCGCGCGGAGATGTCGACGAACATCGTGTCGCCGCCGTACTCCTCGGCCACCAGCCCGTACTCGGTGAGCTGCTGGCGCACCTTCTGCGGGTTGGCGCCTTCCTTGTCGATCTTGTTGACCGCGACCACGATCGGCAGGTCAGCGGCCTGCGCGTGGTTGATGGCCTCCACCGTCTGCGGCATGACGCCGTCGTCGGCGGCGACCACGATGATCGCGATGTCCGTCGAGTTGGCACCACGAGCACGCATGGCGGTGAACGCCTCGTGACCCGGGGTGTCGATGAAGGTGATCAGCCGCTCGTTGCCGTCGACGTCGACCGCGACCTGGTAGGCACCGATGTGCTGGGTGATGCCACCGGCCTCGCCCTCGTGCACCGTCGTCTTACGGATGGTGTCCAGCAGTCGCGTCTTACCGTGGTCGACGTGACCCATGACGGTCACGACCGGCGGCCGCGCCTGCAGCTCCTCCTCGCCACCGGCGTTCTCGCCGTAGGAGATGTCGAAGGAGTCGAGCAGCTCGCGGTCCTCCTCCTCCGGGGAGACGACCTGCACCTTGTAGTTCATCTCGGTGCCGAGCAGCTCGAGCACGTCGTCGGAGACCGACTGCGTCGCGGTGACCATCTCACCGAGGTGGAACAGCACCTGCACCAGCGAGGCCGGGTTGGCGTTGATCTTCTCGGCGAAGTCGGTCAGCGAGGCGCCACGCGGGAGACGGATCGACTCGCCGTTGCCCTTGGGCAGGCGAACACCGCCGACGCTGGGCGCCTGCATGTTCTCCATGTACTCCTGGCGCTTCTGCCGCTTCGACTTGCGACCACGCCGGGACGGCCCACCGGGCCTGCCGAACGCGCCCGCCGCGCCACCGCGACCACCGCCGGAGCCGGGACGGCCACCGCCGCCACCGCGGAAACCGCCACCACCGGCCGGGGCACCGCCGCCGCCACCGGGACGGTAGCCACCGCCACCGCCACCGC
>NZ_JBARWZ010000096.1:0-54595 GCF_049647105.1 Actinophytocola sp. | reverse complement strand
GCACGGCGATCTTGAGGGTGTCGCGGCCGCCGGCGGCGCGGGCCAGGCCCCGGCCCGCGGCGGTGAGCCCGCCGGCGACCGCGAGTGCTTGGTCGGGACTGACGCGTCCCGACGGGATGGGCCGCTCGGGGCGCTCGACGGCGTCGAGCTCGCGATCGGCCCAGTCGTTGAGCGCCATCCCGGCCCAGTAGAAGGATGCCGAGGAAAGCGGAAGAAGCAAACGCCGCCCGCGCAACGGCCTACCGGCGGCGGCGGCCCCGGCGACGGTGTCACCGATGACGGTCAACGCGGCGGGCGCCCGCACAAGCTGCAGATACGCCTTCACGACGACGCCCCAGCACCCAGTTGATCATCGTCGCCGCCGGTACCCAGCCCCCACCCTGTCCCGGGGGCGTCCCGCCTTGCCAGCGTATCGGCTGGGGGTGACGTTGGCGGGTTGTTACCGGTCGGTTGTGGATAGCTCGCCTCGCTGTGGACAAGTCCCTTGGCCCATGTCGTGAGCAGGTCCGTCTGCTGTGCGAGGCGGTGCTCGTCGGTGGCCACGGGGTCCTTGAAGAAGAACGCCAGCGCCGCCAGCGGGCCCGACTGCCCGTCCGCGTGCGCGGCCGCCGTCAGGCGGGCCAGGTCCAGGACCAGCGGCGCGGCCAGCGACGAGTCGAGGCCGGTCCACGTGAACTGCAGGTTCATCCGCGCGCCGAGGAAACCCTCGAACGACACGTGGTCCCATGCCGTCTTCTGCTCGCCCATGTCGGGCACGTTGTCGATGTGCAGCGGCGCGGTCACGCCCTCGCCGAGTAGCGCGGCGAGGCCGCGTGCCTTCGACTCCAGCTTTCCGGCCGCCTGCACCGGGTCGGCCAGGTTGGCGCCGTCGCCGCCGCCGAGCAGGTTCGTGCCCGCCCACGAGCGGACCCGCAGCGCACGTGCGGTGAACATCGGCGCGAGGACGGTCCGCAGCAGCGTCTCGCCGGTCTTGCCGTCCGAGCCCGCGTACGGCAGGCGCAGCGACATGGCCATGTCGTGCAGCACCGGCAGCCGCATGCCCGGCGACGGGGTGAAGTCCACGAAGCCGCAGCCGGCCCGCAACGCGACGTAGGCCATCAGCGAACTGGGCGGCAGCACGGCCCGTGCGGGGTCCGCCAGCGCGGCTTCCAGCAGCGAGAGGTCCGAGTGTTCCGGCAGGGCCGGCACCGGCGGCTCGGTCGACGACACGTTCACCACGACCACCCGGTCCAGCCCGTGGGTGCTGCGGAACGCGGTGATGTCCTCGACCAGCCTGGCGACGGCGTCCTCCTGCGCACCCGTGTGGGTCGCCGGGTGGTAGCCGTCGCGGATGCGGGCGTCGACCGAGCGCAGTCCGGTCGCCGTGGCGGCCAGGACGCGGTGCGGGATCAGGCCCGCGTCGGCCAGTTGCTCAGCCCGCTTCTCGAGCGGTGTGTGGACGACGTCGTGGCCGCCGACGACGATGTCCTCCCACGCGGGCAGGGGCACCCCCGTGAACTCGGGGCGTTCCGTCACGCAGCCGACCGGCTCGACGAGCCTGGCCCGCAACGCGAGCAGTCCCACCACGGCCGTCGTGGCCACGGAGCCGCGCGCCCCGACCAGCCATAAACCCGTTCCCGCCATCCCGCGATTCCTTCCTCGAACGAAAAGCGTGACTCCGACCGAACCGGCGGCGCCGAGCCGCGCCGCCGGTCCACCGGCTGCCTCACCCGGTCATCGAGCGGCCCGAGGCAGCACCGCTACCCCTTCGATATCGTCGATGACCGCCTCGGCGTCGCGTTCCAGAACCGAGCGCACGTCCTGATCACCGACGAGCGTCTCGTCGATGGCCAGCCGCACGAACGTGCCGAGGAAACGCGCCGCCCTAGCGTCGTTCCCGCTCGCCTCGGCCTTGCGGACCTTGGTGAGCAGGCCGGACAGTTGCTGGTACGCCGACAGCGACAGCCGGCCGGTCGCGCGGAAGCGCGTCAGCAGCTGCCCGATGTCCCGCGTGGACGTGGTCGTCGCGAACGTCAGCGACTGCGACGTCACGTTCCCCGCGGTGTCGGTCGCCGCCACGGTGAACCCGTGCGTGCCGAGCGGCAGTTGGTACAGCGCGAACACACGGCCCGACGTGACCGTCTCCCCGTCCAGCGCACCGGTCACCGAGGCGACCCCGGACGTGGCGTCCTCCGCGTGCCACGACAGCACCACGTCGGCGGCGTCGCCGTAGATGTGCCCGTCGGCCACGCCCGCCACCATGAGCGTCGGCCGGGTGCCGTCGATCCTGATGGTCGCCGCCTTCTCGGCCTCGGAGTTCCCTGCCCGGTCGACCGCGTGGTAGAGCAGCGTGTGCTCGCCGTCGCCGGTCACGGTGACCGTGTCGGTGTAGCGGGTCCACTCGCCACCGTCGAGCTTGTACTCGACGAAGGCGACGCCCTGGCCATCGTCCGCCGCGGCCAGCGACACCGGGACGGTGCCCGGGTGCCAGCCGGTCGACGCGGGCGGGGCGAAGGTCGCGGTCGTGACCGGTGCGGTCTCGTCCACGATCTCCTTGACCTGGACGTTGCGGAACCAGACGTCGTCGCCGTTGCCGTGGTTCTGGATGCCGACGAACCCCTGTGTGAGGTCGCGGGCCGGGTCGGTGCTGGTGAAGTCGTTGATCAGCATCCCGTTGAGGTGGACCTTGATGGTCTGCCCCACCACGACCAGCTCGTAGGCGTTCCACTCACCCGGCGGGTTGAGCGCCGCGTCCCTGGCCGCGATGTCCGCGGCCTGGAACGTGTAGACCGAGCCGGTGGTCCGGTCCTCCGCGTCCGTGGCGTCGATCTGGATCTCGTAGCCCTGGTTGACCGCCACCCACGGGTCGTCGCCCGGGTCCGGGTAGCCGACGAAGACACCGGAGTTGTCGTCCCCGCCCATCTTCCAGTCCAGCTTCAGGCTGTAGGCGCCCAACTCCTCGTTGAAGGAGAGCAGGCCCATGCCGCCCGTGGAGAGGATCGTGCAGTCCTCCTGCTGGACGAACTCGCCCGGCCCGGACATCTTCCAGCCGTCCAGGCTCGCGGCCGTGCCGTCGTAGATGGCGCGGTAGCCCTCGTCCGGCGTGAACGGCGTGCACTCCTGCGGACCGGTCGGACCACCCGCGACGCCGTCGCCCCGCACCTGGATGTTGTCCACGTCGAAGCCGCCGGAGAACACCAGGTACAGCGAGCCGGTGCCGCCCGGGTCGGTGATCGGCGCGGGCGGGATGTCCACGTAGGTGTCCCAGCCACCCGTGCTTGCCACGTCCACCGTCTGCACCACCGGGCCGTCCACCGCGTTCTTGCGCACGGTGATCGTGCCGCCGGTGCCGCCGGAGGACACCCGGTAGCCGATCGCGTCGACCCCGGTCAGGTTGATCGGGTCGAACTTGATCCAGTCGCCTGCGTCGATGTAGCCGACGCGCTTGCCGCCGCTCGCACCATCGGCGTTGACGATCTGGACACCGTTGTGCTCGGTGAAGAACTCGGCCTGCTTCAGCTTGGGCTGCAGCACGATCTCGTCCGAGCCGGTCAGCGGCGGGACGGTGCCGGAGCCCGCGTCGGTGTAGCTCGCGTTGAGCACACCGAACACGTTGGCGTCCAGGCCGTGGCCCTCGTCGGCCGGTGTCACGATCTCGCCATCACAACCCGTGGCACGCGAGAGCGGGTGCCCGTGGTTGTCGTGGCCGAGGATGTACTCCACGGTCACCTTCGAGCAGTCGATCGTGCCGTCCTCCTGGTCGCTGACGGTGACCTTGAACGGCACGGTGTCGCCGTAGCCGAAGAAGCCGCCGTTCACCGGCAGGTCGAGCGTCACGGCCGGCTGGGTGTTGCCCGCCGTGATCACGACGCTCGCGGCGCCGGTCAGCCCGGTCTCGTCGGTCACCGACAGGTGCGCGGTGTACTGGCCGGGGGTCTCGTAGGTGTGCGAGACCGGGGTCTCCTCGGTGGAGTCCGTCGTGCCGTCCCCGTCGAAGTCCCACGCGTAGGTCAGCTCACCGCCGTCCGGGTCGGACGTGCCCGCCGGGTCGAACCGGACGGTCAGCGGCGCCGGGCCGGACGTCTTGTCCGCCGCCAGCCGCACGGCCGGGGTCCGGTTGCCCTTGGTGTAGTCGATCCGGTAGACCGCAGAGTCCTCGGAGCCGCCGAAGTAGCCGCTGCCGTAGTCCAGCACGTACAGCGAACCGTCCGGGCCGAACTCGAGGTTCATCGGCCTGGTCAGCGTCATCGAGTCGAAGAACGGCTCGATCGCGCCGCGCTCGCCGTCCGCGCCGACCTCGATCGTCTTGATCCAGCCTCGGTCCCACTCGTAGGCGAAGTTCTTGCCGTCGTAGAACTCGGGGAACTTCGTGACCGTTTCCAGGTCCGCGTCGTAGTGGTAGACCGGGCCGCCCATCGGCGACTCGCCACCGGTGCCGAACTCGGGCACGGAACCGCCGTCGTACGGGATCCACGCGGGCCGCACCGGCGGCAGGTCCACGAGACCCGTGTTGTGCGGGCTCTCGTTCTTCGGTGCCGCGCAGTCGAACGCCGCGCCGGAGGTGCCGGTCTCGAAGTCGTAGTCGATGAACGGCTGGTTGTCCCCGACGCAGAGCGGCCAGCCGTAGTTGCCCGGCTCCTTGATCAGGTTGAACTCGACGGTGCCCCCCGGGCCGCGTGCCGGGTCGGCCGCGCCGGCGTCCGGGCCGTAGTCACCGAGGTAGATCCAGCCGGTCGCCTTGTCCACGGCGAACCGAAACGGGTTGCGGAAGCCCATGGCGTAGATCTCGGGCCTGGTCTTCTCGGTGCCGGGGGCGAACAGGTTGCCGTCGGGGACCGTGTAGGACCCATCGTCGGCCACGGTGATCCGGACGATCTTGCCGCGCAGGTCGTTGGTGTTGGCCGACGACCGGCGGGCGTCGAACGCCGGGTTGCGGGTCGGGCGCTCGTCGATCGGGCTGTAGCCGTCGGAGGCGAACGGGTTGGTGTCGTCACCGGTGGACAGCAGCAGGTTGCCATGACCGTCGAAGTCGATCTCGCCACCGGCGTGGCAGCACAGGCCGCGGTCGGCCGGGATCCGCAGGATCTGCTGCTCGCTCGCGAGGTCGAGCGAGCCTTGTTCACTAAGCTCGAAGCGGGACAGCTGGTTGTGGCCCTTGAACGGCTCGAAGTCCGCAGCGGCCCCGTTCTCCGGTGCGTCACCGGCGGGGGTGTCGAGCGGCGGCGCGTAGTACAGGTACACCCAGCGGTTCGTGGCGAAGCCCGGGTCGATCGCGACGCCCTGCAGGCCGTCCTCGTCGTGGTTGTAGACGGGGAGCCGGCCCGCGAGCGTGGTCGTGGCCTCCGGGGTGGTCAGCCACACGCGACCGTCGCGGGAGGTGTGGATCACCTTGCGGTCCGGCAGTACGGCGAGCGCGATCGGCTCACCGGTGCTCGGCTCACCCTTCGCGAGGGTGATCTGGTCGAAGTCGGCGTCGACCGGCGGTTCGGCCGGACCGCCGCCGGGTGCGCAGTCGGCGGCCTCCAGGCCCGCCGCGTACCTGATCCCACCGGCCAGCGAGGCCAGGAACTCGGGCTCGGCGTAGGACTCCTGCGTGTGGCCGAGGCCCGTGTACCAGGACCGGCCCGACTCCTGCGCGTGACACCACATGATCGGGTGGTCACCCATGGCGTCGCCGCCAGGGTCGTAGCTGGACTCGTCCAGCGTGGCCAGCACCTTCACGCTCGCACGCGGGTTGGACCGGTAGTTGTACCACTCGTCGGTGCGGGTCCACTGGTCCGGCAGCGGCGCGGTCGACGGGTGGTCCCGCGCGGTGACGTCCACGGTGGCCTGTTGAATTTGCGGATGCGATTTGAAGTACGCGCCCACGAGGTCGCCGTACCAGGGCCAGTCGTACTCCGTGTCCGACGCGGCGTGCACGCCCGCATACCCGCCGCCACCGTCGACATAGCTCTCGAACGCGGTCTGCTGCTCGGCGTTCAGCACGTCGCCGGTCGTGGAAAGGAAGACGACCGCGGCGAATCGCGACAGGTTTTCCGAGGTGAACGCGGCCGCGTCCTCAGTGGCCTCGACGTGGAAGTCGTTCTGCTCACCGAGCGCCTGGATGGCGGCGATACCCGCGGGAATGGAGTCGTGGCGGAAGCCGGCGGTCTTCGAGAACACCAGGACGGATGTATCGTGCTGGGCCGAAGGGGCGCCAACGGGTTCGGCCGAAGCGACGCCGCCGATGGTAGTGAGCAATGCCACGCCGGCCACGGTGAATCGCGATGCGCGGCGTAGTCCCCGCCTCACCCCGGGTGGTTTAACCGCATTATTACTGTTGCTGTTCCCTCGCACTGGTAGTTTCTCCTTGTTCTCACCGATATGGGGACCGCGAGAAGGGGTTGTCACTCCTTTCCGTGATGCGGCGTCGCCTGACGTGCCGGTCGGGCGACGCCGCTTTTCTATGCGGACGTCAACGAGTGCCGAAAAGGTGCTCGAGTGCGAGTTGGTCCAATTTCTCCACGTGCGCACCGCGAGCGGCGGCCGCATCGATGTCGAGTTCCTCGGCGCGCAGGTCCGCGAGGCTCTCGCCGGCACCGAGGGTCGGCACCGACAGCTGGTCGACCCTGGCCGCGGCCAGGGCGTCGGTGACCTCCTGGTCGGCGCGGAACGCCCGCGCCTTCTCCGCGAAGATCAGGTAGTTGCGCATGCAGCCCCTGGCCGACTCCCACACACCGGACTCGTCCTCGATCCGGCCCGGCTTGAAGTCGAAGTGCCTCGGGCCCTCGTAGCCACCGCGCTCCAGCAGGTCGACCAGCAGGAACGCGGACTTCACGTCACCGTTGCCGAACCGCAGGTCCTGGTCGAAACGCGGACCGTTCTGGCCGTTCAGGTCGATGTGGAACAGCTTGCCGTGCCACAGCGCCTGCGCGTAGCCCTGGACGACGGACATGCCCGCCATCTGCTCGTGCCCGACCTCGGGGTTGAGGCCGACCCGGTCCGGCTCCTCCAGCTCGGAGATGAACGCGATCGCGTGCCCGATCGTCGGCAGGAAGATGTCGCCACGCGGCTCGTTGGGCTTGGGCTCCAGCGCGAACCGGATGTCGTAGCCCTGCTCCCGCACGTACGCGCACAGGATGTCGAGCGACTCCTTGTAGCGGTCGAGCGCGGCGCCGGTGTCCTTCGCCGCCGAGGACTCGGCGCCTTCGCGGCCGCCCCACAGCACGTAGGTCTTCGCACCCAGTTCGGCCGCGAGGTCCAGGTTGCGCAGGATCTTCTTCAGCGCGTACCGGCGGATGTCGCGGTCGTTCGCGGTGAGCGCGCCCTCCTTGAACACCGGGTGGGAGAACAGGTTGGTCGTCGCCATCGGCACGATAAGGCCGGTGGCGTCGAGCGCCTTGCGGAAGCTCGCGATCCGCGAGTCCCGGTCGGACTCCGACGAGCCGAACGGGATCAGGTCGTCGTCGTGGAACGTGACGCCGTACGCGCCGAGCTCCGCCAGCTTCTCCACCGCGTACGCGGGGTCCATCGGGGCACGGGTCGCGACCCCGAACGGGTCGACCCCCTGCCAGCCGATCGTCCACAACCCGAAGCTGAACCTGTGCTCAGGTCGTGGGGTGAAATCAGTGTTCATCGGATCGCTTCGCTCCTTCGCTCACGCGCCGTCTTCCCTCGTCGCGTGCTCGGCCCTCGTTCCTCGGGTCTGCGCGCGCTCCTCAGTCCAGACGGCGCCCGCTCCGTCGCTCCACCTGATCTCATGCCTGGATCTCCGTCCATGCCGAACCGTTCGCGGCGCTGCTCTCGACAGCACCGAGCACCCGCTGCACTTGTAGCCCGTCCGCGAAGGACGGTGCCGGGTCGATCCCAGTGTGGATCGCGCGCACGAAGTCCACGACCTCGTGGGTGAAGGTGTGCTCGTAGCCGAGGAGGTGCCCCGGCGGCCACCAGGCGCCGACGTACGGGTGCGTGTCCTCGGTGACCAGGATGCGGCGGAAGCCCGCCTCCTCCGCGCCGTTCGCGCCGTCGAAGAACCACAGCTCGTTCATCGACTCGAACTCGAACCGCAGCGACCCGAGCGAGCCGTTGATCTCGACGGACATGCCGTTCTTGCGGCCGAGCGCGAACCGGGTGGCCTCGTAGGTGGCGAGCGCGCCGTTCCCGAAACGGCCAAGGAACACGGCGGCGTCGTCGACGGTGACGTCGTCGACCTGCTCGCCGCTCTCGTCCGGCCGTTTGGTGACGAAGGTGTTCGTGATCGCGGAGACACCCGTGAGCAGGTCGCCCACGAGGTACTGCGTCGCGTCGACGATGTGCGCGCCGAGGTCGCCGAGCGCGCCGGAGCCCGCGGTCTCCTTGCGCAGCCGCCACGTCATCGGCGCGTTCTCGTCGGACAGCCAGTCCTGCAGGTACAGGGCGCGGACGTGCCGGATCTCGCCGAGGCGGCCTGCCTCGATGAGCTTGCGGGCATAGGCGATGGCGGGCACGCGGCGGTAGTTGAAGGCCACCATGGAGCGAACCCCCCGCTCCTTGGCGGCCTCCGCCGCGGCCGTCATCGCCTCCGCCTCCGCGACGGTGTTGGCGAGCGGCTTCTCGCACAGGACGTGCTTGCCTGCCTCAAGTGCCGCGATGGCGATCTCGCAGTGCGTGTCGCCCGGCGTGCAGACATCCACGATCTGCACGTCGGGCGAGCTGACCAGCTCACGCCAGTCGGTCTGCACGCTGGCCCACCCGAACTTCGCCGCGGCGGCTTTGGTGCGCGCGAGGTCACGCCCACCGAGCACGGCGAGTTCCGGTGTCACCGGCAGGTCGAAGAACCGGTGCGCGGTCCGCCACGCATGGGAGTGCACCGCTCCCATGAACGCGTGGCCGACCATGCCGACCCCGATCCGTCCCCCGCTGCCCTCTGTCATCTCACCCTCCGTCTGTGTCACAAGAAGAACGCCGTCACACCCGCTTCGTGGTCCCCGGGATCAGGAGAAGCCGACGTCCAAGTAGTCGTCGACGTTCTCCTTCGTGACCACGGCCGAGTAGGTCGTGATCGACGAGGGGATCTCGTGCTCCGCGAGGTCGCCCATGCCCTTGCCCTGGCCGAGCAGGCGGGCCAGCGAGACGGCGGACGACGCCATCGACGGGCTGTAGAGGACGGTCGCCTTCAGGACGGAGTCGTCGGCCTTGATGTGGTCCATCGCGGCCTTCGAACCCGCGCCGCCGACCATGATGAACTCGGTGCGGTTGGCCTCCTGGATGGCCGCCAGCACGCCGACCCCCTGGTCGTCGTCGTGGTTCCACAGCGCGTCGAGCTTCGGCGCGCCCTGCAGCAGGTTCGCGGTCTGCTTCTGACCGGTCTCCACCGTGAACTCGGCCGCGACCCGGGGCCCGACCTTGAGACCGGCCTTGGCGAGCGCGTCCTTGAAGCCCTTGCTGCGTTCCTGGGTCAGCGGCAGCGAGTCGATGCCCGCCACCTCGCCGATGATCGGGTTCGTGACGCCCTTCGCCTTCATCTGCTCGGCGATGTAGTTGCCCGCGTTGACACCCATGCGGTAGTTGTCGCCGCCGATCCAGGTGCGGTAGGCGAGCGGCGTGTCGAAGATGCGGTCCAGGTTGATCACCGGGATGCCCGCGTCCATGGCCTCCTGGCCGGTCGCGGTGAGTGCCTTGCCGTCGAACGGCAGGATCACGAGCACGTCGACCTTGTCGTTGAGCAGCGTCTCGACCTGTGCGATCTGCTGGTTGACGTCGTTCGTGCCCTCGGTGGCCTTGAACGTGACGTCCTCGAACGCCTCGGCCTGCGCCTGCGCGTTCTTGGTGATGGCCGCGATCCAGCCGTGGTCCGCGGCGGGCGCGGAGAAGCCGATGATGACCTGCTTGCCCTTCGCGGCGTTGTCACCACCGCCCTGCGCGACCTGCTGTGGCTGGTCCGCGCCGGACTCGTTGGAGGTGCAGCCGACGAGCACGGCGCTCGCGCCGAGTGCGCCTGCGCCGAAGAGGAACCGGCGGCGGGCCAGGGACGGGTCCATGGTCATGGGTACTCCCTTGTACTGGTGGTCTGTGGGTGTCGGGTTTTCGTTGCAGGTCTTCAGGTTTTCGCGGTCTTGCGGGTACGTGCGCTTGCGGTCTGCAACAGCACGGCGGCCACGATGATCACGCCTTTCGCGATGTTCTGTGTGGCGGTGTCGAGGTTGTTCTGGGTGAAGATGCTGTTCACCACGGTGAAGATCAGCCCGCCGATGAGGGTGCCGATCAGGGTGCCGCGCCCACCGGAGAGCAGCGTGCCGCCGATGACGACCGCCGCGATGGCGTCCAGCTCGTAGAACATGCCGTTGGTCGAGGAACCCGATGTGGTGCGGGCGACGACCATGACCGCGGCGATGCCGCAGCACAGGCCGGCGATGCCGTAGACCAACGCGGTGTGCAGCTTGACGTTGATGCCCGCCAGGCGCGCGGCCTCCGCGTTGCCGCCGACGGCGAACGTGCGGCGCCCGAACGTGGTGCGGTTCAGCAGCACCCAGCCGACCGCGTACACGATGGCGAGCATCCAGATCAGCGCCGGGATGCCGAGGAAGTCGCCGCGGAAGAAGTCCAGGTAGGCCTGCTCGGACACGGTCTGGGTCTGCCGCCCGGACAGGCGCTCGGCCAGACCGCGCGCGGACGCGTACATGGCGAGCGTCGCGATGAACGGCACGATCTTGCCGTAAGCGATCAGCACACCGTTGATCAGACCGGCGCCGAGGCCGACGACCAGCGCGCAGATCACCATCACGAACGGGCCGTACTCCTGCGTGGCCAGCGTCGTCATCCACACGCTCGCGAGCGCCACCATCGAGCCGACCGAAAGGTCGATGCCGCCCGAGATGATCACGAACGTCATGCCGACGCTCACCACGCCGATCGCGGCGGCGAGCCGCAGCATGATGGAGATGTTGCTCTCGCCGAGGAACGTCTCCGGGCTGAGGATGTAGCCGACCGCGCACAGCGCGGCGAGCACGCCGATGAGGATCATCAGCCGGATGTCCATGCGCAGCCCGCTCGGCGTGCGCACACCCTTGGTCGGCCCGGTCTGGACCGGCTCCGGCTCCTCCACAGTGGACGGAGTCTGTTCACTCACGCCGCTCATGTCATGACCTCGCTACCTTCCATCACCATGTCCAAAATGGCTGCCTCCGTCAGCTCACCGGCCGGTGCCTCCGTGAGCATCCGGCCCTCCCTCATGACGAGCACGCGGTCGGACAGCCCGAGCACCTCCGGCACCTCGCTGGAGACCAGCACCACCGCGACACCGGTCGCGGCGAGCTCGTTGATCAGCCGGTACAGCTCGGCTCTGGCGCCGACGTCCACACCGCGGGTCGGCTCGTCCAGCAGCAGCACCTTCGTGTCCCGCACCAGCCAGCGCGCGACCACCGCCTTCTGCTGGTTGCCGCCCGACAGCGTGCGGACGTCGCGGCGCGGGTCGGCCGGGCGCAGGTCAAGCCGCTCCAGCGTGGCGCGGGAGTCACGCAGTTCCTTGCGGCGGTCGGTGAACCCGGCCCTGCTGTACGCGGGCAGGCTCGCCAGCGTCACGTTGTTCGCCACCGACTGGTCCAGGAGCAGGCCCTGGCTCTTGCGCTCCTCCGGCGCGAGCCCGATCCCGGCCGCGACCGCGGCGGTGACACTGCCCGGCCGCAGGCGCTTCCCGTTCACCCACACCGCGCCGGAGTCGGATTTGCGCGCCCCGTAGACGGTTTCGAGCACCTCGCTGCGCCCGGCGCCGACCAGCCCGGCGATGCCCACGATCTCACCGGCCCGCACGGTGAAGCTGACGTCGGCGAACTCGCTGCCCCGGGTGAGGTGCTCGACCCGCAGCACCTCGTTGTCTTCGTCCACGGTGCTCACCTCGCGGCGCGGGAACACCGTCTCGACCATGCGGCCGGACATCAGGTTCACGAGCTCGGAGGTCGGGGTGTCCGCGGGCAGGTTCGCCCCGACCGTGCGTCCGTCCTTGAGCACGGTGACCCGGTCACCGATGCGGCGGATCTCGTCGAGGCGGTGGGAGATGTAGACGACCGCGACGCCGTCGTCGGTGAGGTCCTCGACCACCCGGAACAGGTTGTCGACCTCGTCGGCCGCGAGTGCCGCGGTCGGCTCGTCCATCACGATCAGCCGCGCGTCGTGCACGAGTGCCCGCGCCATCGACACCAGTTGCTGCCCGGCCGAGGACAGCAGGCCGACCTCGCGGTTCGCCGGGATCTCCGGGTGGCCGAGGCGGGTCATCAGCTCGCGCGCCTTGTTGCGGGCCGCGCGGCGGTTGCTGAAGCCGAACGTGGCGGGCTCGTGGCCGAGGAAGATGTTCTCCGCCACCGAGAGGCCCTCGACGAGGTCCAGCTCCTGGTACATGGTCGCGACGCCGAGCTTGAGCGCGGCGACCGGCGAGCCGAGCGTGGCGGGCTCGCCACGCCAGGTGATGAGGCCCTCGTCCGGCTGGTGCGCCCCCGCCAGCACCTTGATCAGCGTCGACTTGCCCGCACCGTTCTGCCCGAGCAGGCAGTGCACCTCACCGGCGCGGACCTCGAGGTCCACCCCGTCGAGAGCACGCACGCCGGGAAAGGTCTTGACGATGCCGGACATCGTCAGCAACACCTCGCCAGGATCACTCATGCCGGCGCCTCCTCGGGTTCTTCCTCGGTCTGGATGACGGGCACGACCGTCGGGTCCTCGAGCACCCGGCGCAGCGAGGCCAGCGCGCCGCCGGTGGTGGCCGCGGTGAAGCCGAGCCGCGAGCCGACGACCCTGGCGCCGCCCGCGCCTGGCGCGAGCACGTTGGCGACGACCTGGTTGCGGATCGGCTCGACGAGCCACTCTGGCAGCGCGGCGAAGTACCCGCCGAGCACCACAACGGCCGGGTTGAGCAGGTTCACCAGAAAGGAGACGCCGAGCCCGAGCGCCGTGCCGATCTGGTGGAGCGCGTCGAGCGTGCGCCGGTCCTGCTGCTCGGCGCGGGCACGGACCATGCGCATCCGCTGGTCGAGGTCGAGCGCGGGGTCGCGGATCGGGTCGTCGGGGTCGGCGCACGCGTGCAGCAGCGCCCCGAGCCCGACCTGCGTCTCCCAGCACCCGCGACGGCCGCAGGAACAGTAGGGACCGAGCGGGTCCATGGCCATGTGCCCGATCTCGCCCGCGAACCCGATCGAGCCGCGCACGAGGCGCCCGCCCGCGATCACCCCGCCGCCGATGCCGAAGTCGCCGGTCAGGTAGACGAGGTCCGCGACGTCCATCTCGGCCAGCTCGGCGAGCGCGGCGAGGTTCGCGTCGTTGTCGACGACGATCCGGTCCAGCGCCAGCCCGGTGCGCGCGGCGAGCCCGTCTGCGACGGCGACGTCCCGCCAGCGCAGCCGTGGCGAGAAGGTGACGATGCCCGCGGCGGTGTCGACCAGCCCCGGCACCGAGACGGTGACACCGACGGCGTTCTCGAGCCCGGCCATGGCCTCGGCGGCGAGCTGCGCGACCTGGTCGAGTGCCCGCTCCGGCCCCATGCCCGGCACGTCACACACGACGCGCCGCTGGAACAGGACCTGCCCACCGAGATCGGTGACGAACGCGCCGACGTGACCAACGTGCACGTCGAGCCCGACGCCGCACACACTGTCGGGCCGCAGGTCGACGAGCTGACCCGGCCTGCCCTGCCCGCCGGCGGACACCCCGGCGTCGTGGACGAGGCCGCGCGCGTCGAGGTCGGTGACGAGGCTCGAGACGGTTGCCTTGGACAGCCCCGACCGCACGGCCAGCTGCGCACGGGACAACGCACCGTGCTCGCGGAGGGTACGCACGAGCAGCGCGAGGTTCCCTCGGCGCAGACCAGCCTGATCTGCTGGGCGACTCTGGCCCACCGGTGCTCCACTTCGTTGAGTGCCCGATCGAAGACCGGTGCTCTAACTCACAATGAAGGGTGTCCCAGGGGTCTTGGATCTCGCAATACCCCATTTGGCCTAACATCCCGATCGATCTTTCGCGCAGTCTAGGCAAAAGTCGGGTCGAACCGGTTGGAAGTAGGGCCACGCAGATGCACGAGTGGTTGGTTCCGCTGACGGCCCGCCGCGCGGGCCGGGCGCGCAGCGCCCGGCCCGGTCAGGAGTGGAGGACAGACGCGGTGCTGAAAGGCGAGGCCCAGCGGCGAAGCCGACCTCACCCCGCGGGTGGCGGGGTCGAGGGTCAGTTCATCGGGGCGAAGGCGCGGTCGGTTGCCGACCACGCGGCGCCGGTCACGCCTGCCAGGTCGCCAAGTTCCGACAGCACGATCGGCAGGTTCCCCGTCGCCAGCGGCAGCGACCGCCGGTACACCGAGCTGCGGACCTCGGCCAGCAGCGGGTGGCCGAGCCGCGAAACGCCGCCGCCGATCACGACCATCCCCGGGTTCAGGAAGCTCACCAGCGACGCGACCACGTGCCCGAGCCGCCGCCCGCCCTCGCGGACCAGGTTCGCCGCCGCGAAGTCGCCCGCCACCGCCGCCTCGCCGACGTCCATCGCGTTGAGCCTGCCGTGCTCGTTCAGCTTCTCCGCGAGCATCGTCGACCGGCCGGACCGCGCCAGCGTCAGCGCGTCACGGGCCAGCGCCGCGCCACCGAAGTACGCCTCAAGGCAGCCGACCTCACCACACGCGCACGCGGGCCCGTAGTCGTCGAGCCGGATGTGCCCGATGTCGCCCGCCGTGCCCGCCACGCCCCGGTACACCTTGCCGCCGAGCACGATCCCGCAGCCGATACCGGTGCCGACCTTCACGAAGATGAGGTCGTCGAGCGACCGTGCCACCCCGGCGTGCCGCTCACCCAGCGCCATGACGTTCACGTCGTTGTCCACCGTGACCGGGCAGCCCCACTTGCCCGCCAGCTCGTCTCGCACGGGGTAGCGGTCCCAGCCGGGCATGATCGGCGGCGCCACCGGCATGCCGTCACGGAAGCTCACCGGACCCGGCAGGCCGATGCCGGCACCCATCAACCGGCCGGGCGCCTTCTCCAGCACCCGTTCCGCGAGGTCGACGACGCGGCCGAGCACCGGCGTCGGCCCGAGGCGGACCTCGCACTCCTCGCTCTGGCTCGCGAGCACCTCGCAACGGCCGTCGGTCACGGCAACGTTGACCGACGTCGCACCGACGTCGGCCGCGACGAAACGGAGGTCGTCGGCCAGGTGCACGAGCGTCGACCGGCGACCACCCCGGCTCGCGGCGGGCCCACCGATCTCGACGAGACCCGTGTCGACCAGCCTGGTCAGTTCGCCGGTCAGCTTCGCCCGGGGCAGGTCGAGCCGCTCACCCAGCGCCACCCGCGACATCGGGCCCTCGTCGCGGAGGAGCGCGAGCAGCCTCGACTGCTGCCTGGAGGACACCCTCGCCTGCTGTCCGGGGCTCGGCGCGTTCACATGCCTAATCTAGCCCCCACCGGGTAGTCAGCGGACGTAAACTGCGGCGCCCGCGTCCCCATGATCCCCACCGTGGCCGCGGCGACCCACACGTCGGACGTACTTGGAGCACCTCATGGCCGCGAAGTTCGAGATCTACACAGACGCGAAGAACGAGTTCCGGTTCCGTCTGAAGGCCGGCAACGGCGAGGTCGTCGCCACCGGCGAGAGCTACACGACCAAGTCGGGCGTCATCAACGGCGTCGACGCGGTCAAGCGAGCCGCCGCCGAAGCGGAGATCGACGACAAGACCACCGCCTGACCCGGAATTTCACCCGGAAGGGGCTTTGTGAGCCGCTGGCTAGCAAAGCCCACTTTCCGGGCTTCCTAGAGGGTCGGCGTCGCAACACGACAATGACGCCCTAGGCTGCCATCGTGCGCCTTGCAGCCACCAGGTTCGTTCCGGCACTCGTCCTGTCGTTGTGTGCCCTGGTCATCTCCGCAATTGTCGCCGCTCCGGGCGCCGTTGCCGCACGCTCAGCACGCCAGGCACAGCCGACCGCCGGGGATACCGATCCCTCGCAGGGCGCATGCCAGAACCGCCAGCTCCCGCCGCCGCCGATCGACACGTCGGAGGAGCCGCAGCCCGGCCAACCCAGCCCGGAGCCACTCCCCGTACCGGAGGACCCGGTCGGGGGAACCCGCATGGGTGAGTGTGGCCTCGTGCAGCCCGAGGGCGGTGCGGCCCCGCCACCCGTCACCTCGGCCACGTGGATCGTCTCCGACCTCGACTCCGGCGCCGTGCTCGCCGCGAAGGACCCGCACGCCCGTGAACGCCCGGCGTCGCTGATCAAGGTGCTGCTCGCCATCGCGGTGATCCGCGAACTGCGTCCCGAGACGGTCGTCGAGGGCACGCAGGAGGACGCGAACCAGGAGGGCACCAGGGTCGGCATCGGCCCCGGCGGCAGGTACACGGTCGACCAGCTGCTGCACGCGCTGGTGATGCGCTCCGGCAACGACGCGGCGCACGCGCTGGCCAGGACCCTCGGCGGCACCGAGGCCGCGCTCGAGAAGATGAACTCGCTGGCAGGCGAGCTCGGCGCGCTGGACACCCGCGCGGCGACCCCCTCCGGCCTCGACGGCCCCGGCATGACGACGTCGGCGTACGACCAGAGCCTGATCTTCCGCGCCGCGATGGCGCACGAGGAGTTCGAGGAGGCGGTGAAGACCAGGAAGATCGACTTCCCCGGCTACGCGGGCAAGCCCGGCTTCCAGGTCAACAACGACAACCGCCTGCTGGGGACCTACGACGGTTTCCTGGGTGGCAAGACCGGCTTCACGGACGACTCACGCCACACCTACGTCGGCGCCGCGGAACGCGACGGCCGTCGCCTGGTGGTGGTCCTGCTGCGCGGCGAACGCGAAACGGACCCGCTCGCGGTCCAGGGCGCGTCGCTGCTGGACTACGGCTTCAGCCTGGCGGCGCAGGACACGAAGCCGGTCGGCGAGCTGGTGACCAAGTCGCCGGAGGCCCAGCCCAAGCCGAACCCGAACAAGCAGAGCGAGGCCAGCGAGTCGGCAGGCGAAGACGACACGGCGTCCTCGTCGAACGAGTCGGAATCGGAGCGCTCCGCGTTCGGCAACGTGGGCCTGCCGCTGGTGATCCTCGCGGGCATCGCGATCCTGGCCACGCTGGCCATGTGGCTACGCCGCCGCCGGGCCCGCGCCGCCCGCGCCGCAAGCCACGGCTGACCCGCGCGGCGACTGGCCTGGCGTTCCGCGTCGCCTTCGAGACACGCCGTCTACTCCACCGGGCGCTTCTTCCTGCGCAGCAACAGGCCGAGCACCGCGCCCGCGCCGAACAGGCCCACCGCGCCGGCCGTGTTCGGTCCTTTGCTGACAACCACGCGTGGGCTGATCACCGCGGGCGCGGGCGGCGGTGGCGGCTCCCTGACGATGTTCTCCCGCGCCGTCGCCGTCCAGGCCGTGATGAACAGCAGGAAGCGGGACACGAAGTTCGCGAACAACAGGAGGCCGAGGGTCGAGCCGAACACCTTGCCGGACGGCGACTCCGTGACGATCGTCAGGTAGAAGGTGAAGACCTGCTTCAGCACCTCGAACCCGATCGCCGCGGCGATGGCGCCCCTCATCGCGGACCGGGCGCCCACCCGTTCGCGTGGCAGGCGGGACAGCACCCACAGGAACACGACCCAGTTGGCGGCCAGCGCCAGCGCGATCGTGGCCCCTCCCAACAGGAACAGCGCCCACGCGTCGTCGTCGAGGCCCATCAGGTCCAGTAGCCACGAGCCGAGTCCGGTACCCGCGGCGGACAGTCCGAACGAGATGGCCAGCGCAAGGCCGAGGCCGAACAGCGAGAGCAGGTCCTTGGCGGTCGTGGACAGGAACGGCCGCTGCTTGTACTCCTGGCCCCACTGGGCGGTGAGCGCGTCCCGCAGGTTCGACATCCAGCCGAGCCCCGCGTACAGCGCGGCGAGCAGACCGAAGATGCCAACGGCGCCCCGGGACTCGATCGCCTGGCTGATCACCTCGTTGATCGCCACGCCGAGTCCGGACGGCACCGCTTCCGTGATGTCGGTCCTCATCTGCTTCAGCAGCGCTTCGTTGCCGTCCAGTACGAACCCGGCGGCGGCGAACGCGATCATCAGCAGCGGGATCAGCGACAGCACGCTGAAGTAGGTGATCGCGGCGGCGTAGTGGTCGCCGTAACGCTCGGTGTACGACTTGCCTGACCGCACCAGATGGTCGAGCCACCGTCGTTTCGCGCGCTGCCGGGCCAGGAAGGATTCTTTGTCCGCCACAGACAAACGCTAGCCTTCACGGACCGCGTTCGCAGAGCGAATACCGTTACGCGGGCGGCAGGAAGCCCAGCTTGTCGTACGTGCGCGCCAGCGTCCGCGACGCCACCTCGCGCGCCTGCTCTGCACCCCGCGCGAGGATCTTGTCCAGCTCGGTCGTGTCATCGAGATAGGACTTCACGCGGGCCTGCACCGGCGTCACGAACTCCACGAGCGCCTCTGCGACGTCCTTCTTGAGATCGCCGTAGCCCTTGCCGTCGTAGTCCGCCTGCAGCTCGGCCGCCGTGCGGCCGGTGAACGCCGACAGGATCACCAGCAGGTTGGACACCCCCGGCTTGCGTTCCGGGTCGTAGACGATCTCCCGCTCGGCGTCGGTGACCGCGGACCGGATCTTCTTGGCCGACACCTTCGGGTCGTCGAGCAGGTCGACGATGCCCGCTGGCGAGGACGAGGACTTGCTCATCTTCGAGCCGGGATCCTGCAGGTCGTAGATCTTGGCCGCGTCCTTGAGGATGTAGGGCTCCGGCAGGACGAACGTGCGGCCGAACCGGGAGTTGAAGCGCTGCGCGAGGTCACGCGTCAGCTCGAGGTGCTGACGCTGGTCCTCCCCGACGGGCACGTGGTTCGCCTGGTAGCAAAGGATGTCCGCGGCCTGGAGCGACGGGTAGCCGAACAGGCCGAGCGTGATCCGGTCCTGTGCCTGCTTCGCGGACTTGTCCTTGAACTGCGTCATGCGGCTGGCCTCGCCGAAGCCGGTGAGGCACTGCATCACCCAGCCGAGCTGCGCGTGCTCCGGCACGTGGCTCTGCGCGAAGAGGGTGGCCCGCTCGGGGTCGATGCCGAGCGCCAGCAGCTGCGCTGCGGACACGCGGGTCCGCTTGCGGAGCAGCTTGGGGTCGTGCTCGACGGTGATCGCGTGCAGGTCGACCACGCAGTAGAACGTCTCGTGTGTCTCCTGCAGCGCCACCCACTGGCGGACCGCGCCGAGGTAGTTACCGAGGTGGAACGAGTCGGCTGTCGGCTGGATCCCGGACAGGACTCGGGGGCGACGCTCTTGCGTTTCCGGCACAGATCAATTCTCCCAGAGCCGGATGGCCGTGACCTCGGACCCCCTCGATCCACGCGAGGACCGCCGATGACCGAAAGACACCGTCAGGCAGCGGCCTAGCCGCTCGCGGGCCCCTGCTCGACGCCAGGAGCGGGCGCGGGCTGCGCCGCGGCGACGCGGCGGTGGTGGCGCACCAGACCCGTCACGAGCCCACCCAGACCGACCACGACGGCCGCGATGCCGACCGGGCCGATGGGGAACTGCATCGTGGAGGCGGCGACGCCGTCTGCCGCGCTTGCGCTCGCCGTCACCGCACTGGTTACCAGGGCCACCGGCACCATGGCCAGGACCGCACTCAGCCGAACCAGCCTGGCGACCGCCAAGACAACTCGGTTGCGCACTGGAGAGCCTCCTGCGCTCGTCACCATTGGGCCGCCCCCGTTTGGGGGACCGCAGATTGGGAACCCTACACACGGTGGCGTGTAGTTAGCCCAATCGGTACGTCGCGGGACAGTAGTCCCCTGGTTGCGCTGGCGATCACGCGGGTCCGGTGACACCCTGCTGACCAGCGGCAACCCACCCGTTGTGCTCCGCGCCCGCGATGAGCGCCGTCATTGCCTCTCCCAATGCGGTAGACGCGTCGCCGATGTGCGCGGTTCTTGATCGAACGACATCGGCAGTGACGCCCGGGGTCAGCCAGGTGCCGCCACCCGCCATCCAGTTGAGCAGGTTCGGCTCGAGCCGGTCGATGGCCTTGGCGAACCGGGCCTCCGGTGTCCTGCGCTCCTCGAACTCGTCCCACAGCGCGCGGAACTCCCGCGCCTGGTCGGCGGGCAGGAGCCCGAAGAGCCTGTCGGCGGCGGCCAGCTCGCGCTCGGCCTGGTCGATGCGCAGCTTGTCGTCGTAGATCGGCGTGTCGCCCGCGTAGATCTCGACGAGGTCGTGCACGACGACCAGCCGGATGGTGTGCCCGACGTCGATGGGCTCATCGGCGTACTCGGCGAGCACCGGGACCATCAGCGCGAGGTGCCAGGAGTGCTCGGCATCGTTCTCCCGCCGCTCGGCGGCCGCGAGCGGCGACGCCCGCAGCACCGTCTTGAGCCGGTCCACCTCGATCAGGAAGGCCAGCTGCTGCCCGAGCCGCCCGTCGATGGGCAGCGGCCGACGCTCGACAAGCAAGGGTTCGTCCACGTCCGCGACCCTGTCATTCCCGCAGAAGCTTGGGCAAGCCGGTTAGGCTGCCGCGTCGTGAAGGTCACCGTGCTCGGCAGCTGCGCAGCCTGGCCGGAACCCGGGCGGGCGTGTGCCGGGTGGGCTAACAGGTGGTGCCCTCCAGCGGACGGGTGTAGTCCACCGACACCCAGCGGCCCTCACTGAGCTTGCGGAAGTCGTTCTTGACCTCGGTCGAGGCGTCCACCTCCTCGCCCGAGGCCAGCTCGTCGACCACGTTGGCCGGGTCGATGGCAGGCGCGGACCGCACCCGCACCCCGTCCTCGGTCGATTCCACCCGGCAGGCGGACGTGTCGCTTGACGCGGGCGCCCCGCCCTCCTGGCCCTGCTCACGGCGTTGATCGGAACCCTGCACGTACAGCAACCCGATCCCGCCGAGCAGCACGAGCGTGACCAGCGTCCGCTTGCCACTCCACTTGACCTTCACCGGCATCGCTCCTCAACGTGCGGAGACTGCACAACCTGTATAACGCAGGCGCTTCGAGAATCAAATGGACAGCGCGACGATCCACTCGCTCGACGCAGCGACCGGGGGTGCCCAGCACGCTCCGTGAAACCAAGGAAGCCACGCCCGCTGACGTGCGGGCGTGGCTTCCTCGAACGTGCGATCAGGCCGAGGCCATCTTCTTCTGCAGGTTCTCGTCCAGGGTCGCGAGGAACTCCTCGGTGGTCTGGAACTCCTGGTCCTTGCTGATCAGCAGGGCCAGGTCCTTGGTCATCCTGCCGCTCTCGACGGTCTCGATCACGACCTGCTCCAGCGCTTCCGCGAAGCCGGTGACCTCGGGGGTCGAGTCCAGCTTGCCCCGGTGGGCGAGGCCCCTTGTCCACGCGTAGATGGACGCGATCGGGTTGGTCGAGGTCGGCTTGCCCGCCTGGTGCTGGCGGTAGTGCCGGGTCACGGTGCCGTGCGCGGCCTCGGCCTCGACCGTGCGGCCGTCCGGGGTGGACAGCACGGAGGTCATCAGGCCGAGCGAGCCGAAGCCCTGCGCGACGGTGTCGGACTGGACGTCACCGTCGTAGTTCTTGCACGCCCAGACGTAGCCGCCCTCCCACTTCATGGCCGCCGCGACCATGTCGTCGATCAGGCGGTGCTCGTAGGTGAGCCCCTTGGCGTCGAAGTCGGCCTTGAACTCCTCGTCGAAGATCTTCTGGAAGATGTCCTTGAAGGCGCCGTCGTAGGCCTTGAGGATGGTGTTCTTGGTCGACATGTAGACCGGGTACTCACGCTGCAGGCCGTAGGAGAACGAGGCCCGCGCGAAGTCCTCGATGGACTTGTTGAAGTTGTACATCCCCATCGCGACGCCGCCGTCGGGGCCGTAGTTCGCCACGACGTGCCTGATCGGCTCGGAGCCGTCCTCCGGCGTGAAGGTGATCGTCAGCTCGCCAGCGCCGGGCACCTTGAAGTTGGTGGCCTTGTACTGGTCACCGTGGGCGTGACGGCCGATGATGATCGGCTTGGTCCAGCCAGGGACCAGCCGGGGGATGTTGGAGATGATGATCGGCTCGCGGAACACCACGCCGCCGAGGATGTTGCGGATCGTGCCGTTGGGCGAGACCCACATCTTCTTCAGGCCGAACTCCTCGACCCGCGCCTCGTCCGGGGTGATCGTGGCGCACTTCACCCCGACGCCGTGCTGCTTGATGGCGTTCGCGGCGTCGACGGTGACCTGGTCGTCGGTCGCGTCCCGGTGCTCGATGCCCAGGTCGTAGTACTCCAGGTTGACGTCCAGGTACGGGTGGATCAGCTTTTCCTTGATGAACTGCCAGATGATGCGGGTCATCTCGTCGCCGTCGAGCTCGACGACCGTCCCCTGGACCTTGATCTTGGCCATGTGCCGGGATGCTCCTCTCCGCGTCTTCGGTGCGCGCGTGCGGTACCTTCAGCCGCCGCAAACGGTACACGCGTACTGCTAGCACCGCTCACGCGAGGCCCGAGACCGCCGCGATGATCTTCTGCGTGACCACCGGCTGCTCACTTGCCGGGCAGGCCGGACGTGTAGGTGAGCGGGTGGCCGACGGCGATGGGCGGGAACTCGGCGGGCAGGAGGCCCGGCACGCAGGACTGGACGGTGCGACGGCTGCCGAGCCTCCCGCGCGCGACGAGCCGGCGCGCGGCGGTCGCGGTGAACGCCTTTGGTCACGCTGCCGATCCGGCACCGGCCGTCGATGCGGACCTTCTGTCCAATGTGGACATTGGAGACGCCGGAGGTGCCCTGCCGGTGGCCGATAAGGGGGCAGCCCTCAGGACCGGGCTTTCCACTCCCGCGCCAACATGGCGTACACGACCTCGTCGGCCCATTCGCCCTTCACGATCTCGTTCTGCACGAAATGCGCCTCCTTGCGCATGCCGAGTCGCTCCATCAGCTTCGCCGACGCGGCGTTCCTTCCGTCTGCCCTGCCGATGATCCGGTGCAGTCCCAGCTGTTCGAACCCCATCCGCAGCACCTCCACTGTGGCCTCTCTCGCGTACCCGTGGCCCTGGTGGCGCGGATCGAAGATGAACCCCAGCTCGCCGCTGCCCTGCTCGACCGACAACCACCGCAGGTTCACCTCCCCGACGAGTTCGCCGGTCTCCTGGTGCTCGACGGCGAACACGACGCCGTCGCCTTCCTTCTCGATCGTCGGGTGTTCGATGCGGAACTTCAGCGACTTCGCGGACTCCGCACGCGTCCTCGCCTCCCACAACAGGAAGCGGGCGACCTCGGGGAGGCTGTGGTAGGCGTGCAGGGTGTCCAGGTCGGAATCGGCGAACTGGCGGAGGATCAGCCGGGCTGTCCTGATCGGATAATCGGGTTTGAGCACACCAGCCACGTTACGCGAGCCTGCGTGTGCGGCCCCACGGCTTGAGCACCGACAACACCGCGCTCGTCACGTACATCGACGTCGACACGACGCCGGCCGCCAGCATGTCCAGCGCCAGCGGCCCGGTGTCGGCCAGCCGGCCGGCCGGGGTGCCGGCGATCAGCCGCGACAGTTCGGCGAGACCCGGCAGTAGCGACAACGGGATCAGCACGACGGCGATCACCGTCAGCACGAGCTTCACCAGCACCCACCGGTACCTGACCAGACCCCACTTCGTGTACATCCCCAGCAACACCCCGGACACCAGCGTCAGCAGGCTCACGGGGATCAGCAGCGGCCCGCCGACCAGGTACATGGCGCCGAGCGCGGCGTGCTGTGTGCCAGGGTCGTCCGTGGTGAGACCGGTGACCGCGAGCGTCAGGTTGCCGACGTTGAGGCCGAGCCACCCGACGGAGACGACGATGTGCAGCAACAGCAGCAACTTGTGCCTCGTCGGGGTCAGTCTTCTCGTGGCACGCGCGGTGATGGTCATGCCCACTATGGTCGGTTCCCGCCGCCGCCGTGTCGTCAGCGTCGGCGCGACACTCGCGGTGCGCCCGCCGGGGTAGCGAACCGGCCGTGGCTACTCTCCCGGAGGTAGGCGGGCGTGCCATGATGGCGCCATGGCGATCTGGCTGACCACCGACTCCGAGGCCAACGAGCTGCTCGAACGCGACCCGTTGGCCCTTGTCATCGGGATGCTGCTGGACCAGCAGATCACGATCGAGGTCGCGTTCCTCGGCCCGAAGAAGATCCTCGACCGCATCGGCTCGCTCGACGCGCGCACGATCGCCGAGTACGACCAGGAGAAGTTCGCGGCGCTGTGCTCGACACCGCCCGCGATCCACCGCTTCCCCGGCTCCATGGCCAAGCGCATCCAGACGCTGTGCCAGGGCCTGGTCGACGAGTACGACGGCAGCGCGGAAGCACTGTGGACGGTGGGCAACCCGAACGGTGCCGAGGTGCTCAAGCGGCTCAAGGCGCTACCCGGCTACGGCGACATCAAGGCGCAGATCTTCCTTGCCCTGCTGGGCAAGCAGCGTGGCCTGAAGGCGACCGGCTGGCAGAAGGCGGCAGGCGAGTTCGGCAGGAAGGGCACGCACCTGTCGGTCGCGGACATCACCGATCAGGCGAGCCTGCTGGAAGTGCGTGCCTACAAGAAGCAGATGAAGGCGGCCGCGAAAGCCGCGACGGCCTAGTGTCCCGAACCGGGACACTGGATCCGAGCCCTCGGAACCTACCGCGCACCACCCATGTTCATGGTCATGACCTTCACCAGGTCATGCTCGGTGAACTCGACGGTCAGCAAGAAGGCCGGGCCCTCGATCAGCATCTGCGTCTCGTGCTCGGCCAGCCGCAGGCCCCGGTTGACCGCGTAGGAGCGCAAGCCGCGGCGCTGGTCGGTGAAGCGCAGCTCCGCGAGGCCCTGCTGCAACACTCGTGACACCCGAGGACCTTCCGGGGCGGGCAGTGCGAAGTCCGGGTGCTCGATCAGCATGCCGGCGCGCGTGCCGCCACCAACCGGCCCCTGGTAGCCGGTCCAGCGTGTCATGACGGCCTTCGCGGCCTCGGTCATCAACGACGTCACCTGCACGGGATCGGTCGGCGAGCCGGGCAGGTCGCCGAACGGGACCTCGGGTTCGGAGAACTCCGCGATGCCGTGCTGCTTGCCGAAGTCACGCAGCTGCTCGGCCAGCCAGACGACCTCCTGCCGGTAGCCCGTCGGGTTCGCCCACGACCAGAGCCAGGAGCGCGGGCCCGGGGCGGCGCTGCCCAGCAGGTGCACCGCGGTGGCCGTCACGGGGTGGTCGCCGGTGAAGCTGAACCTCGGCACGGCGAAGTCGACCTGCCACGAGTGCTCACCGATGGTCTCGGCGAGGTGCAGCTGGTGTTCGAACGACAGCAGCGCGGCGTCGTCCTGGAGTTCGAGAAATGTCGGCACGGCGGCGACCGTACCGGTTCGCCCGAGGCGAACCGGACGTCAGGGCTTGCGGCCCACAGCCGCCGCGCTGCATTCCTCGACCTGGCTCAGCGGGCGCAGGCGCGGGCCGTCCGGCCACCAGAGGTCAGACAGTTCGAAGTCGGCGTCCTTGCCGGGGCCCGGTGGGATGATCTCCAGGCCGGGCAGGAACTCCCGCAGCTTCTCCTTGTTGCGGAACCGGCCAGAACCCATGGGGCTGTGGATGAACACGTCCTCCATGCGTCGCGCGAGTTCGCTGTGTCCCGGGGTCTCCGGGTCGAGGAAGTGCGACATCGCGACGAAGGAGCCGGACGGCAGCGCGTCGATGTACTCCTTCATCAGGTCGCCGCCGTTCTCGGCTGTGTAGTGGTGCAGTGTGCCGACGTGCAGCAGGCCGATCGGCTTGGTGAAGTCGAGGTATTTGCGCACGACCGGGTGCTGCAACACATCCTGCGGCTCGAAGATGTCCGCCGCCACGAAGTGCGTGAAGTCGTTGTCCTCCAGCAATGCCTCGCCGTGGGCGATGACCACCGGGTCGTTGTCGACGTAGACGACCCGCGCCTCAGGGTCGACGCGCTGCGCGATCTGGTGCGTGTTCTCGGCGGTGGGCAGGCCGGAGCCGCAGTCGAGGAACTGGCGGATGCCGCCCTGGTCGGTGAGGAACCGCACGGCCCTGGTCAGGAAGTTCCGGTTCGACCACGCGAGGTCCTGCGCCTCTGGCGCGACCTTCCGCACCTTGTGGAAGACCTCCCGGTCGATCGCGTAGTTGTCCTTGCCGCCCAGGAACGCGTCGTAGACGCGAGCGATGCTCGCCCTGGTCGGATCCACCCCGACCGGAACCATGCTCGGCGCTTCGTATTTCGACGCCGTGTCGGACATCGCAACCTCGCAGGCAGAAGACTCGTGGGACCGGCCCAGCGTAGCGATGCCTTCCACATGGGTAAACGCCGACCTCTATCCACAAAACGACGTATCGGTGTCGGGTGCATCTGCACCTGCGCAGGTGAGCACGCCGCCGCTGATCACGAACTTCTACTCTGAGCAGCACGGAAAGTCACCCGTTCGGCCTATGTAGCCTGATCGGCACCGCACTACCGCAGGCGGCGCCACGCCGTGGTCGCACAGAGCACGCTCACCAGTGCCAGTAGCGTCGCGAACAGGGCGGGCCACCACGTGTTCATGGTGACGGCCAGCAGCACGTTGACCACCGTCGCGGTCAGGTACAGCGCCGCCAGCAACAGCATTCCGGCCGCCGGGTGGCGCACCCACGATGGCGCGGTTCGGCGCGGTCGGCGGCGGAGCATCGCACCTCCAGGGCTTCACTCCGGAGATCGCGGTTCGCCGATGGTCAGTTACCCCGTCCCGATCTCGATCTGATCACCAGGAACACGAGGTCGGGCTCGCCGCGCGGCACCGGGACCGCCAGGGTCTCCACCGGCCCGAACCGTTGGGCCAGCGCGGCGGCGAACGCCGGTGCCCTGGCCGCGCTCCACACCGCCAGCACGCCGCCGGGCGCGAGCGCGGCGTCGAGCATCGCGAGGCCCGCCGGGCCGTAGAGCGACGCGTTGGCCTCGTCGACCGTCCACTCCGGACCGTTGTCGATGTCGAGGCACAGTGCGCCGAACCTGCCCGCGGTCGGCAGCCACCTGAGGAGGTCGTCACGCACCAGCCGCACGCGCGGGTCGGCGAGCAGGTCGGCGTTGCCGAGCACGTCCCGGTTCCACTCGATGACCGCGGGTTCCCGCTCCACCACGACGGCCGACCGGATCACGGCATGGTCGAGGGCCTCCCGGAGCGAGAAGCCGACGCCGAGGCCACCGATCAGCATCGTCGTGCCGGGTGGCATACGGTCGGCCGCCGCGGCGACCATCAGCCGCTCGGACTCGCCGTTGCGGGTGTCCATCAGGAACACGCCGTTCGCGATGATTTCGTGGTGCGGGCCCGCGCGCCTCAGCACCAACTCGCCGCACACACCGTCGACACGCGCCACAACCTCGGAGACCACCCCAACAGCCTAGAAGCGATCATGACGGCCCGGACTTACCCTGGGGACATGCAGGCCACGACCGGCGACCGGCTGCACGTGCACGGTCGCACAGTAGGAAACCCGGACCAGACCGCCGAAATCCTCGAGGTACGAGGGGAGGAGGGCGCGCCGCCATACCTCGTCCGCTACCCGGACGGCCACGAGGGCCTCGTCTTCCCCGGCCCCGACTGCGTCGTGGAGAAAGAAGCGCCATGAGCGGTGCGCCCCGGGGCTGTCCAGAGCCCCTGGGCACACCGCCCGTGGCCGACCGGCCGACCGGTCAGACCCTGGTGAGCTCGTCGATCAGCGCGTCGACGTCGAAGTGCTCGTCCTCACCGCCGAGCGGGACCATCTTCTCGGTGGCACCGAGGAAGTCGGCGACCGACTGGTGGTCCAGCTCCAGCAGGGCGTAGCCCTCCGGCGACTCGATCTCGACGATCAGTATGCGCATCCCGCCTTCCTCGATCGGGCTGAACCGGACGTCGCCGACACCGGCGGACTCGGTCAGCCCCGCGACGAGCAGTTCGCGGGAGAACACCCACTCGACCCAGTGCTCGCGATCGGTCTGGAACGCGGCGACCACCGTGTACGGGTGGTCACCGCGGTAGGACCAGCGCGAACGGACCGGCGTGCTGCCGTCGTACAACGCGACAAGCTCTGCGTGAATAGCTTCGGTGGTCATCTCTGGCCCTCCTCCTCGACGGCGCCCATGTCTGCGTGGGTCGGTCAAGGGTGAGATGCGGTCTAGCGCCAGGTCTGACGAACGATGCCGGATGTTCACGCCATCAGGTATGAACCGGGCCACACCACTAACGCGCGACCTGCGGTTTACCTTCAGCTGATGAGGCCGAGTCCCCGAACGGCGTCGCGCTCCTCGGACAGCTCACGCACCGACGCGTCGATGCGCTCGCGGGAGAAGTCGTCGATCTCCAGACCCTGGATGATCTCCCACCTGCCGTCGGCGCAGCGGACCGGGAACGACGAGATCAGGCCCTCTGGGACGCCGTAGGAGCCGTCTGAGACGACCGCCATGGAGGTCCAGTCGGTGCCGTTCACCCAGTCGTGGACGTGGTCGACCGCCGCGTTGGCTGCCGACGCGGCCGAGGACGCGCCCCTGGCCTCGATGATCGCGGCGCCCCGCTTGGCGACGGTCGGGATGAAGGTGTTCTTCAGCCACTCGTCGTCGTTCACGGCGGCCGCCGCGGTCTGGCCACCGACCTCGGCGTGGAACAGGTCCGGGTACTGGGTCGCGGAGTGGTTGCCCCAGATCGTCAGCTTCGCGATGTCGCCGACCGGGACGTCGAGCTTCGCCGCGAGCTGCGACAGCGCGCGGTTGTGGTCCAGGCGCGTCATGGCGGTGAACCGCTCGGCGGGCACGTCGGGCGCGTGCGACTGCGCGATCAGCGCGTTGGTGTTGGCCGGGTTGCCGACCACCAAGACCCGCACGTCATCGGCGGCACCCGCGTTGATGGCCTCGCCCTGCGGCTTGAAGATGCCGCCGTTGGCCTCGAGCAGGTCGCCACGCTCCATACCCTTGGTGCGGGGCCGGGCGCCGACGAGCAGTGCGACGTTCACGCCGTCGAAGGCACGCTTCGGATCGTCGGTGATGTCGATGCCGGAGAGCAGCGGGAACGCGCAGTCGTCGAGTTCCATGGCGGTGCCCTCGGCGGCCTTCAGCGCCGGGGGGATCTCCAGCAGTGACAGCCGGACGGGCGTGTCCGGCCCGAGGAGCTGCCCGGAGGCGATGCGGAACAGCAGTGCGTAACCGATCTGGCCGGCGGCACCGGTGACGGTGACCTTGACGGCAGCCTTGCTTGCCACGGGGAAGATCCTCCCGAATAAGAAGAGAAAAACCGGTGCGGCGAGGCTATCAAGGCGCCGGGTTTACGCGGGTCACGCGGGTGCCAGATCACTTTGTGACCCATTCCGCCGACGACTGCCAGATGCTGCGGTGCGCGCGGACGGTCACGTCGTCGGGCAGCCTGGTCGGCCAGAACGACTTCCTGGCGCCCTGGCGGCCCGCCGCCAGTTCGTGCGCGAGTTGCCGGGCACGGCGGCGGCCGCGCACGAGGAGCACGGTCTCCGCGTGCAGGTAGCGCCCGGTGCGGCAGGTCACGTCGACGCGGTACCGGACCAGGCCCACCGCCCGCAGCGGCGCGAGACCGGCCGCGGCGACCGCGAGGAGCGCCAGCTCCAGCACGACCACGGGGAGCGCGAGCAGTCCTCCGATGACGTAGCCGACGACCGCCTTGAGTGCGTCGAAGATCGCCAACGGCGCGAGCGCCACCACGATGGCCTTCTCGCCGCGGCTCAGCCGGGTGCGCTCCCGGGGCTCGTCGGGCGGCTCCTCGACGGGCCAGTCCAGCGTGTGCCTGGGATACCGCCCGGCGACCAGCGACACCGGGCGCACGGCACGGCGCCACGGCGTGCCGCGCCGCTCGATCGTCCACCGCAGGCCCCTGGCGTCGAGCACCTCGTACATGTGACGGACACGCACGACCCGCCCGTTCAGTTGCCCAGCGGGCCGCCTTCGATCGTCATCGCGACGAAGATCATGCAGGCGCCGAAGGCCGAGTAGGTGAGCACGTCCACGCCTCGGCCTCGGATCCGGATCAGTCCCGCCTGCTCGTCGGTCAGCAGTGCGCGCAGGCCCGCCGCCAGGAACAGGGCCAGGCCGATGAGCACGGTGCCCTGCCGCCAGTGGTAGAGCACGATCCGGAACAGGCCGAACGCCACCACCGCCAGCACCATGCCGAACGGCAGGTGTGCCACCACCGGATGCCTGCGGCGGTGCGGGGTACTCATGACCGCTCCGCCGCCAGCACGGTGTTGGTCAGCAGCATCGCGATGGTCATCGGGCCGACGCCGCCCGGCATCGGGGCCAGCCAGCCGGCCACCTCGCGCACGCCGGGGTGCACGTCGCCGACGAGGCCATCGTCGGTGCGGGTGATGCCGACGTCCAGGACCGCGGCACCCGGCTTGACCATGTCCGGCGTGATCAGGGCGGGGTTGCCCGCCGCCGCGACGACGATGTCGGCGCGGCGGACCTCGGCGGCCAGGTCCTTGGTGCCGGTGTGGCACAGGGTGACCGTCGCGTTCTCCGAGCGGCGGGTCAGCAGGAGACCGAGCGGGCGGCCCACCGTGACACCCCTGCCGACGATCGTGACGTTCGCACCGGCGAGCGGTACGTCGTAGCGCTTCAGCAGCTCGATGATGCCCAGCGGCGTGCACGGCAGCGGGCCCGTCTCCCCCAGAACCAGCTTGCCGAGGTTCATGGGGTGCAGGCCGTCGGAGTCCTTCGCCGGGTCGACGCGCTCCAGCGCGGCGCCCGCGTCGAGGTGGGCGGGTAACGGCAGCTGGATCAGGTAGCCGGTGCAGGCCGGGTCCGCGTTCAGCTCGTCGATGACCTCACCGAGCCGCGCCTGGGTGGTGTCGGCAGGCAGGTCTCGGCGGATCGAGGTGATGCCGACCTTGGCGCACGCGTTGTGCTTGCCTCGGACATAGGAGTGGGAGCCGGGGTCGTCACCGACCAGCACGGTGCCGAGGCCGGGCACCACACCCCGGGCCGCGAGCGCCCGCACACGCACGCTCAGGTCCTCGAAGATCGCGTTTCGGGTGGCCTTGCCGTCCAGGATCGTCGCGGTCACGTGGCCCATCTTCTCACCGGCCGCTCACCGGGCGGAGCGCGGCCGGACGCGGATGGCGGCGATGCCGACCGCGACCATCGTGAGCGCGATGCCGACGAGACTCGTCGGCGACAGCCCAGCGCCCCGCGCCGGGACGAACAGGTCCAGCAGCACCGCGCCGGACAGCTGCCCCGCGACCGACGACATGCCGAGCAGCAACACGCCGGTCCACCTGACGGCCGTAACCGCGGTCATGATCGCGACGATGCCCAACATGCCGCCGGTGTAGAGCCACCACTGGGTGGGTAATGACTCAGGCAGGCCGTTCACGACAACGTCGATCACGGCCGCCAACAGCAGTGCGGAGGTGCCTACGAGGAAGTTCACGATCGTGGGAACGACGGCGTTGTCCGCCGCCGCGCGGACCCGCCCGTTCACCGCCGTCTGCCATGCGAGGCCCACCCCGGCTACTGCCGGTAACAACGCCCACCAAAGTCCACCCGGATCGGTGACAACGCGCTGGTCGGAGACCGAAACGATCACTGCGATCACAGCGAGTGACGCGCCGGCAGCCCTGGGGAACGTGATGGGCTGCGGGCCGCCCGGTCCGAGCCCGGCACGGTCGACCGGCAGGCTGGAGACGATCTGACCTGCGACGACAGCGACCGTGAAGACCGCGACACCGAGGATCGAGACCGTGAAGCCCTGGGTGGACACGAGGAACGCGCCACAGGTGCCGCCCAACAGCTGCCACGGGCGTAGTGCCATCGTCCGCAGGGCTTGCCGCAAACGACCAACACCGGCACGAGCAGCTGGCAAGATCGGCAACGCGGCGAGCAGCAGGACAGACCCGACGGAGAAGGAGATCAGAGCAGCGAGAACCCCGTCGTGCAGCTGCTGGCCGAGCTGGCCGTTGATCCGGCCCTGCACTGCCAGCCCCACCCCGCCGAGAGCGGCCAGTGCGCCCCCCGCCGCACGAAGCCGGGCGGTCGGGTGGTGTGCTGAGGAAAGAGCGGGCGTCGTCACGTGTCGTCATCCTCGTTCACGCGGCCTTGCGAGTGCCACGAGGGCCAGGTAGATAAGCGGGCTGTGACGCCGACCGAAGGACAAGGGAAGATGTCACCGTGGCACAACCGACCCAGCTAACCCCGACTGAGCAGGACGCCCTGGTCAAACAGATCGGGCTGGCGATGCTGCGCGTCGCCCCCGATGACTGGGAGCAGCTCACCGTCGACTATCGCGCGGTCGGCCGCTACGCCGAGTCGACCGGCCAGGTCACCTACTCCGACGGCGGCACAGAGCCGTGGACGATGCCGGCCGACCTGCAGGGACTGTTCGCACGCCTCCGGGCAGGGATGTACCGGGAGGGGCGCGGGACCTGGTTCAACGCGCGCTACAAGCTCGACCACCCGTCGAGCTACAACCTGGAGTACGACCGCGAGGAGCCGGGCTGGGACCTCCCGCCGCCGCCTCAGGCGTACCCCGACGACATGCGGCTGTTCCCGCGCACGGACGACAACGTGCCGGACTGGCTGCGGCGCAGGCTCGCCTCGGCGCCACCTGGACCGCCACCGGGCGCCCCCATGCCGGACCGGGCCCCCGGACCGCCGAGGTTCCGGGTCGCCCGGATCTTCGACGGTCCCGGCGAGGACGGCCGCCCGTCGGTCAACCGCCCGCAGGTCGACGAGATGGACATCCAGGACATCCTGGATTACCTGGACAACGGCCCGCTGGTGGGTCCTGCCCGCGGCTACGACGTTGACCGGCTCGACCCGAACGGCCAGCAGTCCGTGCCGGTCGCGTTCCACACGGACGGCACGTGGATCTGGCCGGCCGCGGTGAACTACTTCCTGCGCGAGCACGACATCGCACCGGAGCCGGACCTGGTGGAGCACATCCGCCGGATGCGCTTCCAGCTGCCGACGGTCGACGAGCAGACCCGCGTGGCGGCACAGCAGTTCCTCGGCCCGCCGCCGCCAGGCCCCGGGCCGCGCCCGGGACCGCCGCCACCCGCACCGGCCGCGGCACCGACCCGTGCCATGCCGGTGCCCGCACCCGTCCCCGCGCCGAAGATGTCCCCGATGACGCCGCCGCGCGCCGCGCTGCCGTCGCAGGGGCCCGCCTCGGCCGAGGTCGACCATCTGCGTGCGCGGCTCGACGACCTGGACGTGCCGGAGACGGCATACCGGGTCGGCCCGCCGACCGGCCGCGGCTGGACGATGGAGCAGACGGACGATGGCTGGCGCGTCGGCTGGCACGACCAGGACTGGGTCGCGCCCGCGGTGTTCGAGGACGTCGCGGACGCGTCGGCGTTCCTGCTGGGCAAGCTGCTGCTGGACACCGACAGGTGGGCCGCCGGGCCGAAGAACCCGGAGCTGCCGCCGCCGGTGCCGCTGCCCGTGCCTCCCGCGGACAGCCACGGCTTCGAGCCGATGTCGGCCCCGATCGAGGAGTTCGAACCGATGTCCGCGCCGGTCGAGGACTTCGCCGGAGCAGGTGCGGCGAGAGAGCCGGGGCGCGACTTCGGTGCCGGTCGGGACTTCGGCTCATCCGGATCGGGCCGGGACGACTTCGCCGCTGCCGGTCCCGGCAGGGACTTCGGCTCGCCGGGTGACTTCGCGTCGTCCGGAACCGGAAGAGACGGCGGTCCCGGCAGGGACTTCGGCTCACCAGGCGACTTCACATCGTCCGGGTCCGGAAGGGACGGCGGTCCCGGCAGGGACTTCGGCTCGCCGGGTGACTTCGCATCATCCGGAACCGGAAGAGACGGCGGCCCCGGCAGGGACTTCGGCTCACCAGGCGAGTTCGGGTCGCCCGGCCGGAACGACTTCGGTGGGTCCGGGGGCCGCGAGGAGTTCGGGACCAGGATCGTCGGCCCGCCGCCCGGTACGCCGGGCTTCACGCCGCCGCCGGGTCCGGCTGGTCCGGTCGGTCCGCCGCCCGGCACGCCCGGGTTCACCCCGCCGCCCGGCACGCCACCGCGTGGCGAGCCCGCGCACTCGAAGGAGCCGCCGTCACCCCCGCGTGGCGAGCAGCAGGCGACGGTCCTCGCGCCGCGGCCCACCAACGGTGCCGCCGCGGCAGGGCCAGGAGCGGAGTGGCCGATCACGCCGCTGCCGGGTGAGCCGCCGCTGACGCTGTTCCGTGGCAAGCGGATGGTCGAACTGGAGCCGGGCATGGAGTTCGACCGGTTCGGCGAGGACGACGGCAACCTCGTGTACGTGGCAGGCACACCGTTCACGGAGCGGTCGCTGGTGCCGGAGTGGATCGACCGGCCGTACCACGTGTACCGCGTGCGCCAGCCCGTGCAGGTGCTGACCGGCTCCGCGATCCCGTGGTTCGACCAGCCCGGCGGCGGGACGGCGTACCTGCTGCCGGACACCGTCGGCGACCTGATCGCGCACGGCCAGATCGTGGAGGTCGACAGCGGGGAACCGCCTCGGTCCTAGTGATCAGCGAAACGGGGTGGCAGGTCAGGCGACCTGCCACCCTGTTTCACGTCTCCAGGTGGCTGTGCCTGGTCAGCCATCGCGCGTACACCTCTTGCCGAGCCGGGGCCTTGTGCCAGTAGCACTCGGTCGCGCGGGCCATCAGGTCACGCATGTCCGCCGACGTCAGCGGGCCTTCCTCGGACCACACGATCAGGTGCCGGGTCCGCAGCGGCGCCCCCGCGAGTGGGCGCGTCGCCACGCCCGGCCGGGCCCGGCTCGCCGCCTGCAGCAGCATCACGCCCGCGCCGGTCGCCGCCAGCTCGGCCGCGATCTCCAGGTCGAGGCTCTGCAGTTCCGGCATCGGCACGCCGTGGCGCAGGCACACGTCCCGGACGTAGCCCGCGAACCAGTCGTCGGTGATCGCCGCCGTGTACCAGCGCCGCGCCGCCACCTCAGGCAGCGGGATCTCCTCGCACGCCGCGAGGCCCGAGTCCTCCGCCACGCCGACGAACAGCGGCTCGGTCGCCACCTCCGCCTTCACCAGGGTCGCGGGCAGCTGGACCTCGTGCCCCGGCGCCTCCTGGCACACGACCAGCTCGAGGCGCCCGTCCGCCAGCAGCTCGAGCTGGTGGTCGCGGTCGCCGGTGACCGTCAGGTCCACTGTGGTCCCCGGGACGACGGCCGGGACCAGCGTGGTCATCTCCGACGTGATCGTGCCCGGGGTCGCCGCCACCCGCGTCACCGTCAGCGTGCCCGCGCGCTGCACGCGGACGCTGCGGTCCAGCTCATGCACGGTCGCAAGAACGGACTTCGCGTGGGCCAGTACGACCTCACCCAGGGCCGTCGCATGGCTGCCATGGCGGTCGCGGCGGAACAGCGGGCCGCCGACGCGGCGTTCGATGCGTTGCAGTTGCGCGGTCAGCGCGGGCTGCGAGACACCCAGGGCCGTCGCCGCCTTGGTGATGCTGCCTGCCTGCGCGATCGCCTGCACCAGCCGGAAGTGGCGCACCTCGAGGTCCACCTACTGATAGAGGGTCGCTGGCCCGCCACGTGACGGCTGGGCCGGTCATTCACCCACTTGGAGTCCGTAGGCGGCGGCGAACGCGATGGCCGTGTCGACGTCGACGCGGGCGCCGGAAAGCGCCGCCTGCCGCAGGCCGTTCGCGTCCAGCTGGGCGCCACGCAGGTCGGCGCCCGCGAGCTGGGTCTCCAGCAGGCGAGCCCCGCGCAGGTCGGTGCCGGTCAGGTCGCAGTCGCGGAGGTCGGCGGCGGACAGGTTCGCCTCCCGGAAACGCAGGCCCGACAACGTGGTCTTGCGCAGGTTCGCACCGGCGAGACTCACGAGCGTCAGGTCGGTGTCGGAGAGCTTCCACGGGCGGAAGCGGCACTCGAAGAAGTTCGCGCCGAGGAACGTGCAGCCGCCGAACTCGCTGTGCATCAGGTTGGTGCGCTCGAACTTGCACGACCGGAACGCGGACGCCGTGTGCTTCGACTCGCCAAGGTCGGCGCGGGTGAAGTCGCAGTGGTCGAACGTGCAGCCCTTGGTGACCAGCCCGCGCAGGTCGGCGTCGACGAACTCGGTGTGCGAGAACTGCCTGCCCTCCCAGTTCTGGTGGGACAGGTCGGCGTCGCGGAAGTCCTCGTCGGTCATACCCGCAGACTAGGGAACGACCACGACAGGTCTGCGCGCGTCGTTGATGAGGTACTTCGCGACGCCACCGCTGCCGCGCCCGACGACGATGCAGTCCGCGTGCAGTTCCTCCGCGACCTTCTCCAGCCCGTGGCCGGGGTCGCCGCGGTGGTGGACCAGCTCCCAGCGCACCCCCATGCTGCCGAAGTAGTCGGCGATCGCGCCGCGCAGCTCGGCGACCAGCTCGCCTGCCGCCTCCGCGGCGGTCGCCATGCCGAACGGCGACCAGTACGCGGGGCTGGTCAGCGGCTCAACGTAGACGAACACGAGCCGCGCCCGTTCCCGTCGCGCCAGCCCACTGGCCCACGCGGCGGCATGCAGTGCGCGCGGCGTCCCATCGACGCCGACGACGATCACGGCAAGCCCGTCCTTACCGACCTCGTAGTCACGCACGTCCGGATCTTAGAGCCGTGACCACCGACAGTTGAACGGTCGTTATACGTGAGTGACCGGCCGTTGCAGGTTGACCATCGAACTCGGGGACGCGTCGTAGGGCTCGGCGTCGGTGTAGCCGAGGCGGCGGCAGAAGTCGATCACGGTCGTGCTGGCGGGCGGGACGCTCACGACGACGCGGTTGAAGTACCGGTCCGCGGCGTGCTGGTGGGCGTGGTTCATCAGGATGCGGCCGATCCCGCCGCGATGGGCGGGCCGCACGTAGAGGCGCCTGATCTCCGCCGTGCCCAGCGCGCGGGACACCAGGCCGACGCAGCCGACGGGCTTGCCGTCGAGGTAGGCCAGCCACAAGCCACCCGGTGGACGGTAGACCTGTCCGAGGTCGCGGCATTCCTGTTGGAGCACCGGAGGCAGCCTGCCGATGGCGGTCGGCTCCGGCCACCCGGTCTCGACCCGCGTGGCGGCCAGGTACTCGAAGACCAGCCGCTCGGCGGCCTCGGCCGTGCGTCGGGTCGCCAAGGCGTTGCGCACTTTGAGCAGGGCCATCCGATCAGCGAAAATCCCTGGAACGGCTGGGGATGCGCAGGTCCAGGTTCTCCAGCTGGTCTGCTTGCAGGCTGGTCACCCCCTCCGCGTTCTCCACCGTTCCTCTCACCAGCAGAGCGGCCGAGTTCCTTGCCGTTCTCCGGTAACGCGTCCACAGGCCCTGCGTGCACACCACGTTCACCATGCCGGTCTCGTCTTCCAGGTTCAGGAACGTGACGCCGCCCGCGGTGGCCGGGCGCTGGCGGTGGGTCACCGCGCCGCCGATCAGCACCCTCGTGCCGCTCTTCACCTTCGGCAGCTCCACCACCGGCAACGCGCCCTGGCTGGTCAGCCACTCGCGGACGAACTGGGTCGGGAAGCTGTCCGGGGACAGGCCCGTCGCCCAGACGTCCGCCACCGCGGTCTCTATGCCGTCCATGCCGGGCAGTGGTGGCGCTGCCGCGCCCACCGTGGTGCCAGGAAGGCGGTCCGGGTGTTCGCCTGACACCGCGCCCGCCGCCCACAGCGCCTCGCGGCGGGCCAGGTCGAAGCAGGCGAACGCGCCCGAGGTCGCCAGTGCTTCCAGTTGTGGCCTGGTCAGCTGGGTTCTTCGTGCCAGATCGGCCATGTTCCGGTACGGGCCGTGCTGTCTTTCCACCACGATCTTCTCCGCCAGGTCCTCGCCTATCTTCCGGACCGTGGCCAGTCCTGTCCGGACGGTCTGGTCGCCTGCCTCGTCCGCTTCCAGGGTCGCCTGCGGCTCGCTCCTGTTGATGTCCGGACCCCGCACCGTCACGCCGTGGCGTCTCGCGTCCGCCACCAGTGACTGCGGGCTGTAGAAGCCCATCGGCTGTGCTTTCAGCAGCGCGGCGCAGAACGCCGCCGGGTAATACAGCTTGAACCACGCGCTCGCGAACACCAGGTACGCGAAGCTCAGCGCGTGGCTCTCCGGGAAGCCGAAGTTCGCGAACGCCATCAGCTTCTCGTAGATCCGGCCAGCCAACTCCTCCTCGATGCCGTGCTCCGCCGCGCCTTCGTAGAAGCGTTCCCGCAGGCGTTCCATGCGTCTCGTCGAGCGCTTGGCACCCATCGCACGGCGCAGCTCGTCGGCTTCCGCCGGGGTGAAGTCGGCGACGTCGACCGCCATCTGCATCAGCTGTTCCTGGAACAGTGGGACACCCTTGGTCTTCCTCAGCGCCTTCTCCAGCAGGGGATGATCATAGGTGATCTTCTCTTTCCCGTTGGCCCTGCGGATGTAGGGGTGGACCGAGCCGCCCTGGATCGGGCCGGGGCGGATCAGCGCGACCTCCACCACCAGGTCGTAGAACTTCCTCGGCTTCAGGCGCGGCAGCGTGGCCATCTGCGCCCTGCTCTCCACCTGGAACACACCCACCGAGTCGGCTCGGCACAGCATGTCGTAGACCTTGTCGTCAGCCAGATCCAGCTTGTCGATGTTCACCTCGACGCCATGGTGCTCCGCGACGAGTTCGACCATGTACCGCAGCGCGGACAGCATGCCGAGGCCGAGCAGGTCGAACTTCACCAGGCCGATCGCGGCGCAGTCGTCCTTGTCCCACTGCAGGACCGTGCGTTTGTCCATGCGGGCCCGCTCGACCGGGCACACCTCGCTGACCGGGCGGTCGCAGATCACCATGCCGCCCGAGTGGATGCCAAGGTGCCGGGGGAAGTCCTCCAGCTGACCCGCCAGCTCCAGCACCGGCACCGGCACGTCGTGGTCGTTCTCCCCGACGGTCTCCTTCACCGGCGCCCAGCGGTCGATCTGTTTGCTCCACGCGTCCTGCTGGCCCGGCGAGTACCCGAGCGCCTTCGCCATGTCACGCACCGCGGACTTCGCCCGGTACGCGACCACGTTCGCCACCTGCGCGGCATGCCGCCGGTCATAGCGCTCGTAGACGTACTGGATCGCCTCTTCCCGCCGGTCCGACTCGATGTCGAGGTCGATGTCCGGCGGACCGTCGCGGGCCGGGGCGAGGAACCGTTCGAACAGCAGGTCCCAGCGGACCGCGTCGACCTTCGTGATGCCCAGCGCGTAGCAGACCGCCGAGTTCGCGGCCGAGCCGCGGCCCTGACAGTAGATCCCCTGGCCACGGCAGAAGTCCACGATGTCCGCGACGATCAGGAAGTAGCCGGGGAAGCCCAGTTCCTCGATCACCCTCAGCTCGTGGTCCAGCTGCGCGTACGCCTTCGGCGACTGCTCGCGGGTGCCGTACCGGACGAACGCGCCAGCGAACGTCTTCTCCCGCAGGTAGCTGATCTCCGTGTGACCGTCCACATCGAACGGCGGCAGCTCCGGCGCGACCAGCTTCAGGTCGAACGACAGCTGCACACCGAGCACCGCCGCGCGCTGCACGGCACCCGGGTAGCGCGCGAACCGGCGTTTCATCTCCTCACCGGACCGCAGGTACGCGGTCGGCGCGGGCGGCAGCCAGCCGTCCAGCTCGTCGAGACTGCGCCTGGCCCGCACCGCGGCCATCGCCGCCGCCAGCTCGCCGCGGTGCGGCTGCGCGAAGTGCACGGCGTTCGTCGCCACCAGTGGCAGGCGCAGCTCGAGCGCCATCTCCGCGAGCAGGTCGTTGTGCCGGGTGTCGAGCGGCAGGCCGTGGTCGATCAGCTCGACGAACGTGTTGTCGCGGCCGAACGCGTCCGCCAGCCGGTACAGCTCGGCGAACGCCGCGTCCGGGCCGTCGGCCAGCAGCGCGCGCCGCACCGACGCCTTGCGGCAGCCCGTGAGCGCGACGACCTCGCCCCGCGTCTGGTCCACGATGTCGTCGAAGCGGTAGACCGGGCGGCCCTTCTCCGCCACGTCGTCACCGTCGTGCGCGAGCTGGCCGTCGGTGATCGTGTGGCACAGCCTGCCGTAGCCGGGCACACCGGTCGCCAGCAGCAGCAGGTGATCGCCCTCCGGGTCGGGGATCCCGTTCTGCGGCTGGGTGAGGCCCATGCTCAGCTCGGTGCCGAACACCGTGCTGACCCCCAGCTCCCGCGCCGCCTCCGCAAACCGGACCACGCCGTACATGCCGTCGTGGTCGGTGATCGCGATCGCGTCGAGGCCGAGCAGCGCCGCCGACTCCACCAGCTCCTCGGGATGGCTCGCGCCGTCGAGGAAGCTGAAGTTGGAGTGGCAGTGCAGTTCCGCGTACGGGACACGGACCTCACTGCCCGCGAGGTCGGTGACGCTGGGCGGCCCGACGCCCGAGGGCGCCGTGTAGCGCTCGCGCTTGTGTGTCCACGCGGGACTGTCACCACCGTCCCCGTGCCGCGGTTCCGGGCGGCCGGAGAGGATGCGCTCCACCTCCGACCACCGGACCGGCGGGTTGTGCCAGCCCATTACCGCACCCGGAGGTTCTCCGGTGACAGGCGCGGGGCCGGGACGAGTAAATCCAGGTGGTCGAGGTCGTCGGCCAGGCCGTCCGACAGAGTCACGCGTTGCGGGTAGCCCGCGACGCACACCGGGTTCGGGTGCCCGATGACGAACTGCCGGCAGCTCCCGTTGGCGAAGCGGCATTCCGGGCAGGACTTGGCCATCAGTCGTAGATTCCTTCCACTGTCCACCGCTCCTCGGAAAGCACCAGGAGCAGCGCGGTCTGTGTGTCGTCTTCTTCTTGTTCCTCGTCCGCCAGCAGCACCTGCAGGCGTGCGCGCCTGCACGGGCTGACCCACCAGCGCGCGTCCGTGGCCCACGGGCCTGCCCACGCACGCACCCGCCGAGGGCGGCCACCGTCGACAGAGACATGGCACGGTCTGCCGGTCAGCTCGTGCCGCGCGCTGATGTCGACCACGCGGCCTGCCGCGTCGAACACCCTGGCGGGCAACGGTTTCGCGAGCACTGTGGCGGGTGAGGGGGCGGGCAACCGGCCCGGCCACGGCGCGTCCGGGTCGCGGCGCGGGGACTGTTCGTCGCCCCACGGGACCAGCCGCACCGCCTCACCGGGTTCACGGCCACCGCCGAGCACCGGCGTGACCACGGCGTCCGGACCGAGGAGGCCCTGCACGTGGACCATGGCGCGACCGGCTCGCTCGTCGGCCTCAGCGCGGCCCTCGCCACGCCACAGGTCGAGTTGCAGCGCGGACCCTTCCACGACCTCAGCCGGTTCGAGGCGCAGCCTGATGATCCCCGCGGACGGCCGACCCCCCGCTCCACTCAGTGCTTGATCTTTCGCTCCGCCAGCTCCGCAAGCTCCGCTCAGTGCCTGCTTTCTCGCTCCGCAAGCTCCGCCCTGTGCCTGCTTTCTCGCTCCGCAAGCTCCGCTCAGTGCCTGATCTTTCGCTCCGCAAGCTCCGCTCAGCCACCCTTCCAGCTGCCACCGCACCCGGTCCGCGATGCCGCCAGGGGTCAGCGGTTCCGCGCACCGCCAGACCCGCTCGCGTTCCTCCCCGTTGGCCGTCATCGCGTGGATGCCGAGGCGGGTGCAGGCCAGGCCGTGCGCGGCGAGGCCGGCGTGCAGCTTCTCGGCGAGCGTGCGGGCGGCGAACGCGGCCGCGTCCACCCGCTCCACCGGCGGGTCCAGTGCCTCGGTGACCACCAGGTCGGGCGGCGGTCTGCGGCGCGACGGCGGTCGTTCCTGCTCGCCGAGGGCCAGCCGGTGAGCAGCCACCGCGTCGGCGCCGAACCGGGCCGACACGTCCTTTTCCGGCACCTCGGCGAACGTGCCCAGCGTGCGCAGACCCAGGCGCCGCAACAGGTCGACGAGGTCGGCACGATGGTGGCCCTCCGATGGCCGGTGCAGTTCGCGGACGCTCAGCGGCGCCAGGAACTCCCGGCTCGTGCCCGGCGGGACCAGCCGCCCGCGCCGGGCGGCGAGGACGGCCGCGAACAGCCCGTCGGCCACGCCGATTTCGCACTCCGCGCCGGTGCGGTCGGCGACCTGGTCGATCAGGCGTTCCGCGGCGCGCTCCTCGCCGCCGAAGTAGCCGGCGGGGCCGCGGGCAGGGACCGCGACCACGCCAGGTCTGATGATCTCGACGCCGACCGCCATCTCCTCGACGGCGGCCGCGACGGGTTCGAACAGCCGCGCGTCCCGCACCGGGTCGTCGGGGAAGACGACCAGCTCCGGGCAACGGCCCTGCGCGTCACGACGGCGCATCCCCCTGCGGACACCCTCGATCCGCGCAGGCGCGGAGCAGGCCACCACGCGGTTGGCCGCGGCCACCGCCACCGGCTGGTGCGGGGTCAGCCTGGCCGCCGACGCGGCCGCCGTCACCGGCCAGTCGGGGCACCACACGACGAGCATCCGTTCCACGTGATCGAACATACGTTCGAACGATCAACGCGTCAAGCGGAATGGCGATATTCCCCCTGACGAGTGAAAACCCATGCGTGGCAAGGGAAAACGCGGTCAGGAAACCTCCGCGCGCTCGCGGCGCCAGTCGCTGTCGAACAGGGGCACCGGCAGGTGCCTCCGGCACGGGGCCACCGCGCCGCCCGCCGAGGGAAGGTACGCCTCGACCCGCGTGGGACGGGCCGCCGCGCCCCTTCCCCGGGCGGCGACCACGGTTTCGCGTGCCTCGAGGAAGCCGTGGCCGTCGCCGAGGCCGGCCCACCGGGTGCGCACCGGGGTCAGGTCCAGATCCGCGCCCGGCCAGGGGCCCGTCGAGATCAGCACGGCGCCGCGATGCCGGGCGCGCGCCGAAAGGCGGCGGAGGTGAGAGTCGGTGAGACGGGCAGGATCGACCGCGACGAGGTCCATGCCGTCCAGTAACGCGGCCACGACCGAGGGCAGGTTCGCACCGGGATGGCGGACCACGGCGAGCCGCTCCACCGCGACCCCCAGTTCGGCCGCCGCCCGGAGGCCGAGGTCGGGCATGCCGACCAACGCCGCCCACGAACCGGTGTCCGTCGGCGATGCCAGGAGCGCGAAAAGGAGCGACGTCGAGTCGCGGACTGCCACCGTGACACCTCGCCGCAGACCGCCCCACGGGAACAGGTCGACGAGGGCCGGGTGCACCGGCAGCATTCTGGCCCGGTCGTCCGGGCTGGACGCGAGGTCGCTGGCCACTCCCACCGCACCAGGAGTGGCCAGCGACGACGCTGCACCCAACGCCGGCATTCGCACGCACCTCATTCCCCCGCCAGGCGCTGCGGGGAAGGCAGCGAACTCGAACGCCTGTTCGATATTAACACGGCACCACGTCGAACGCGAGCCCGTCGGCGCAGAAGGGCGCCAACCGCCAACTCAGCGGTCCCGAACGGCCAACTCGCGGGTTCTGAACCGTGGACTCGCGGGTTCTGAACCGTGGACTCGCGGGTTCTGGGGCGTGGGGTCGCGGGTTGTCGACTGCCTACAAACGGATGGGGTGAACTTGTCACCGGGAAAACAAACCGTCGGTTTGTTCCGTGCAGATGTGACATCTCGAAGTCCCGGGCCGATACACGATGTGCCACCGCTCGACGCCGCACGGTGGCGATTGGGGGCAGCACATGACGGTCGAGTACCAGCTCGACAACAACGCCCTGCCCAGGCCGCTGGCCGACGTACTGAGACCGGAGCTCGCCAGCCTCGCCACCGAGATCGTCGACGAGATCCGCGCCAAGATCCCGAACTACGCGCGCCCGCTCGACGGCCCGTACGGCAAGTCGATCCGGGCGGGTGTGCACTACGCACTGACGCTGTTCATCGAACAGATCGCGAACCCGGACGCCTCCGCGCAGAAGTGCCACGAGGTCCACCAGAAGCTCGGGCAGAACGAGATGCGCGAGGGCCGCAGCCTCGACGACCTGCAGGCCGCCTACCGGGTCGGCGCGCGGGTGGCGTGGCAGCGGATGATGCGCATCGGCAAACGCAACGGCCTGTCGTCGGCGGTGATGTCGCAGCTCGCCGACGCCGTGTTCGCGTACATGGACAAGCTCGCCTCGGTCGCGCTCGACGGCTACCTCGAGGCCAAGGCGACGTCCGCGGGCGCACTGGAGACGTGGCGCCGCCGTCTGCTCGGCATGATCCTGCAGACCCCGCCCGCACCGGCGGCGGCGATCGCGGAGCTGGCGCAGCTGATCGGGTGGACCGTGCCGGACAAGTTGTCCCCGATCGCCGTCCACACGCTCCCCGGCACCGGCCACAACCAGCGGAAACCGACGCTCGACGCGGACGTGCTCGCCGACCTCGACGGCATCGAGCCACGGATGCTGGTGCCCGGCGAGGTGACCGACGCGCGCCTCGCGGCGATCCGGGCGGCGCTGCCGCAGTGCAGGCTCGCGGTCGGCCCCGGTGTGCGGCTCGACGCGGCCGCGCACGCGTTGCGGTGGGCAAGGAAGGCACTCACGCTCGCGCAGCAGGGCGTGCTGCCGGACCGCCAGGTGATCCGCTGCGAGCAGCACCTGTCGACCGTTCTCGTGCACTCCGACGACCGGCTGCTCGCCACGCTGCGGGACCGGATACTGGCCCCGCTGCGTGGCCTCACCGCAAAGCAGCGGGAACGGATGCTGGAGACGGTGCGTGCGTGGCTGGACGCGCAGGGCAGCGTGCCGGACATGGCGGCGCTGCTGGACGTGCACCCCCAGACCGTCCGCTACCGCATGCGGCAGCTGGAGCAGTCACTCGGCTCGCTGCTGCACGATCCCCAGCAGCGGTTCGAGCTGGAACTGGTGCTGCGCACCGCACCGGGACGACGCAAGGAGCACGACCTCGTGCTCCCCGCGCAACGAGACAGACGCTGACGGTGCCCTTCGGGACGTTGACCGTCCCGAAGGGCACCTTCATGGCGGGTGTCAGCCCGTGGCGGCCGCGTGCCAGCGGTCCGCCAGCTGCCGACCCTGCGTCGGCGCGAAGTTGCGCGGGGTCTGGAACCCGCCGACGTTGGTCGTGGCGTCGTTCAGCACCAGGCTGTTCGCACCGGCCGGCGACGGCAGGCCCTGCTTGAGGTTCACCGCGCCGGACAGCAGTCCGAACAGACCACAGCCGTTGGCGCCCGGCACCGCGAACGTGGTGTCGGTCTGCGCGGCGCCGGACAGCGACAGGTAGCCCATCTCGCCGGTCGGGTTCGCCGTGCCGTCCGCGTTGAACCGCACGAAGCTGGCCGTCGGGCGCGTGCTGTTCGCGGGCTTCAGCAGGATCGGGTTGCTGTTCGAGCCGATGTAGCAGTTCGGCTCCAGGAACGGGTTGCTGAGCCTGATCTTCACCGGCAGCGTCACGATCGGTGTGCCAGCGCCAGCGCCAGCGGAGAGGTTGAAGTCCCTCGGCGCGCCGGCGGACTGGATGGTCGCGGTCACCCGGTTGAGCGGGTTGTTCACCACTTTCTCGCAGATGTCGGAGATCACCGGGATCTTGCTCGGGCACATGAGGCCGAGCAGCCCGCCGGGGATGTCGACCGGCGCGCCGACGACCGCGCCGCCCTGCGGGGCCACGAGCGAGTACGTGCCACTCTGGTTGAGCAGCCCGGCCTGGAGGTCGGTCGCGCCGGTCGTGAGCGTGGTCCCGCCGAGCTTGAACGTGCCGGTCGCGGCGCTGGACGACAGGCACAGCGCCGAGACGGTCGCCCCGTCGGCGGCGAGCATCGCGGGGTCGTCGACCGGGCACCGGTTCAGCGGGGCCCACGCGCCGGCGAGCGTGGCGCCCGAGGCGGGAGTGACGACCGCGAGCAGTGACGCGGCGACCGCCGCGACGACCAGGGGCACGGTTCTTCGGATTCGGGACATAGGTCACCTCTCAAAAGGGGAACAGCCGGTTTTCGTCAGGGTCGGAAAGCAGGAACTGACGCGCTGGGCACGTCGAGCCCGGAACGTGACTCAGGGTTTCGGATACTTCGGATCCGTCGGCTCCACCGGCGGGCAGCCGACGTTGTTGCCGGTGATCGTGCAGACCGCGCCCTGGTAGAGCCGGACGTAGTTCCCCGGCCCCGAGATCAGGCCGGTGAGGATCGGGTCGAGGTCCTCGTCGGCCCCGCAGCCGCTGAACGGCGGGATCGTCACGGTGCCCATCAGCGGGCCGCCCTTGGTGATCGAGTACTTGTCCGACCCGCTGTAGGTCGCGGTGAACACGGCGTCGATGGGCGCCGCGCTGCGGCAGTCGGGCCCGACCGGCACGGGGACGCCGTTGACGGTGGCGGCCAGGATCTGGGCGGACAGCTTCACCTTGACCGTGGTGAGGCCGTCGTACTCGCCGGGCTGCCCCGGGATCGGGGTCAGCTTCGACCACTGGTGGACATTGGCGAGTCCGACCTGGGTCAGCTGCATGGTGCCGGTGGCCGGCATGAAACCGAACGCGTAGAACGACCCCGGTGCGGGCGGGTACTTGGACTCACCGTTCAACTCGGGCAGCACGAGCGCGTCCTGGCACCCCACTGGCGGTTTCTCCGGACATTTGTTGATCATGAGGTTCGTCGCGGTGATGTTCACCAGGCCGGTGGGCTGGTAGACCGCCGCGTCCAGCTTCGCGATGTTGGCGCGGCCGTTCACCTTCGCGCAGAACGGCGCCCGGTATTCCACGGGCACGTCGGGGAGGCGGTAGCACTCCGGCGGCGGCGGCGCGGCGATGGACGGCGGGGCGGCGGACGGCCCGCCCGCGTCGGGTTGTCCCGGCTCGCCGGGCGCGGGCGACGAGCCCCGCTCCGGCGTTGGCACCTGTACCGGCACGACCGCGAACTCGGCGGTCTCGGCGGGGTCGGGCACGCAGGTCAGCCCGATCGTTGGCGGCTCGGTCGGCGCGCCGTCCTCGGCGTACCCGGTGATCTCGACGGTCATGTCGCCCGCGGCGAAAGCCAGGTCGCCTTCCGGCGGGGCGGTCACCGGCGGGGCGGTGACGGTGGCGCCGAGCACCACGGAGCCGGCGAGTGGCACCGGGTCGGACTGCACTGCCGTCCACGTCGCGGGCAGTACGTCGAGCCTGGTCACGGCCGCGACACTGGCCGCGCCCGGCAGCCCGGCGAATGCCGAGGCCGGGACCGTCACCTGGAGACCGGCGTCCTTGGGTGCGATCGGCACGCCGGCCACGGCCGACGGCGGGAGCGTCGCGGTGACCCGCAGCGTGACCGGCCCCGCCTCGCCACACAGGTAGCCGAGCGAGGTGTCGATCACCAGCGGTTCGGAGCGCGGCGGTTCCTGTTGCGCCCCGGCGATGCCGGGAACGACCACCAGCGAGGTCGCCGCGGCCGCGATGGCCAGCGCCCGTCGGTTCCGCCTCATCTACCCGCCTTTCGGGAGTGTGTGGGGCCTGCCCGGGTGCGGCCGGGCAGGCCCCACCGGTCCTACCGGCCGACGACCGTCAGCCCGGGAGTGATGACGAAGGTGCCGGAGAACCCGGCCGCCTCGCCCTGGGTGATCAACCCGAGGCAGTCGTTCGCCGGGTCGACGTAGCTGACCGTCAACGTCTGGGCAGGCAGTACCGCCAGCGCGTTGCTGGAGTTCGTGAACGTGGCGTTCACGGCACCGGTGACCGTCGCCTCACAGAACGGACCCGAGATGTCCGCGTCGATGTTGGTGATCTGGCCGGTCGTGACACCCGAGGCGTAGGTGCCGCCGTTCAGTGCCCACGTGCCCTGGTGGGCAACGGTGAACGTGAGGCCGAACGGACCCGTGCACTCGTTGAACTGCGTGCTGCCGGGCGGGAGCGTCGCGATCGGGTTCGAGACGCCAACGCCGAGGTTCGCCGTACCGGCCGCCGTAGCCGAGTCGCAGGTCAGCTCGACGCCGGATGCCGTGGTCAGGACGGTCACACCGGCCACGCCGGTGAAGGCGGTGCCCGTGCCACCGTCGTCCCGGGAGACGTCCCACACCAGCGGCAGCGCCGAGGCGGTCCCCGCGAACACGGTCGTCGCGACCAAAGCCACACCGGTGGCAATGGCACCAATCAATCGTCCACGCATTCGAATGTTCCTTTCCGTGAGGAATTACTACGGAAGGCAATTTCGGCTTTTGCAAGCCCTCGCACAAATGACGTTACCTGCCGGTAACAGGAAACACAATTGCCTACCGCAAAAGGATCAAGTCATTTTTGCCCTTTCTGCCGGACGCACAGTCCGCAGTTATTTTCTTGTCATCTCCTGATAGTTCAGCGGGGGGCCATGTCCGTTATCACCCAATGGCCGCCCTCACGTTTGGCCGTTACTGACAACTGCGCGGCGGCGGCATTCGTGGTGTTCGTGTCGACCCGGGTCGCGGACTGGTCGAGGAACACCAGCAACCGGGCCCGATCGCCTTCCAGCGACTGCACGGCCGAATACACGACGCGGGTGGTGAGCACGAGCTTCTGCCCTGGCGCTTTGTCGCGGACCTCGGCGAAGAGCTTGTCGTAGACCTCGAGTGCCGCACCCCGGAGCACCGCGGCAGCGGCCTCCTCCGTCACCTCGGTCTTGTCGTAGGAATAGGAGAAGATCTGACTGAGCGCACTGCTGACGGCGGCGCTCACCTCGGCGGTGCGGCCGGTGTCCACGAGCGCGCTGTTGTGCGCGGCACCGGAGGAACGCAGATCACCGGCCGCCACCAGCGCCCAGGTGCCCGCGCCGACCAGGAGCGCGGCCAGCACGCCGAGCGCCACCGCCACCCGCCGGGGACGGAAGAACCCGGTCGGCTCCGGCGGGTCGCTGTCCTCGTCGGGCGGGTCCGCCTCGGTGTCGGTACCCGTGTCCACGTCGTCGAGGTCGGTCTCGTCGAGGTCGTCCACCTGTGTGGTCATTGCGCTCCCAACGGCACCTGGTCCAGCGCGGACAGCTTCCACTCACCGTCCACTTGCGACATCCCGGCGACGAACCGGTTGCGTTTCGCCGATGGCGGCGAGCCGTCCTTGGCGGTCGAGATCTCCACGGACACGAGCAGCTTCGCCGAGCCTGAGCGGGTGTCCAGCTCGCTCACGGCCGCGTCCAGCACCCGCCCGGTGGCGACCGTGGCGTTCGCCTTCAGCTGCCCCCGGGTCTCGGCGTCGGTCGCGGCCAGCTCGTCGCGCAAGCCACCGGTCGACACCGAAAGCCAGCGTTCGATGCCACCGTCCACGTCGTGGTAGTCCAGCGTGGTCAGCGTGGCGACCTGGGTGCGGCCCGCGGCGAGCACCTCCTCACGGGCGGTGGCGTAGGCGAGCGAGTCGTCGCGGGACGCCTGCCACCAGGTGAAACCACCCCACCCGGCGAACGCGAGCGCCACCACGACGACGCCAAGCATCACCTTCACTTCCCGAGCCACAGCAACTCCTCCAGGTTGGCGACCAGCGGCAGGTCCGGTGCGCCGAGGGGCCCTGGCATGTGCACCCCGCCACCCGGCACCGCTGGCGCGGGCACCCCGCTGTCCGGCACGTTCTGCGAGCCGCGCACCAGGCGCGGGTCGCCGTACGGAAGCGTGCACGCGGTGGCGGTGTCGAACGGCAGCGGCGTCGCCACCTCGCCCTGCCGGTAGGGCGTGTGGTAGCCGCGCACGCACGGCAGCGGGTCGGTGAAGTTCATGACGATCGACAGGTTCCCGCTCTCCGGCGTGATCGCCGTGGACGTCGCCGCGACCGCCTTCGGCACGTTCACGAACAGCTGCCGCATGCCCGCGATCCGCGACTCGAAGATCTCCGAGGTGGTCAGCAGGTTCGCCACCAGCACGGAAAGGCCGGGGTTGGTGTCGGACAGCAGCGCCGACAGCTGGGTCGCGGCGTCCGGCGCGGCGCCGATCAGCTCCCTCAGGTCGCCGTCGGCACTGGCGAGCTCGCGCGCGAACAGCTTGGCGTTGCCCGCGAACGACCGCCAGGCGTCCGACGAGTCGAGCTGTGTCCGCAGCACGGTCGCGCCGTCGTCGATCAGCATCGTGGTCTGCGGCAGGTGGTCGCGGGCCTCGTCGGTGAACGACATGGTCGAGTCGAGCAGCAGGCGCATGCTCGGGCCGGTGTCGTTCATGGCCGTGTACAGCTCGTCGACGACCACCCGAAGCGACTCGGTCGGCACCGACTGGTTGAAGTCGGAGAGGTTGCCGAGCAGCGTGGTGACCGGCATGGGGACGGTCGTCGACTCCTTCGGGATCACCGCCCCGTCCTCGAGGAACGGGCCGCCATCGCCGCGTGGCTGCAGGTCGACGTACTGCTCACCGATCGCGGACCGATTGGCCACCACGGCCTTCGCGTCGACCGGGATCCTCGGCGCGTCGTCCTCCATGACGAGGTCGGCCTCCATGCCGTCGTCGGTGAGCCGCAGCTGCCCGACCCGGCCGACCGCGACCCCCCGGTAGGTGACCTCGCTGTTGGTGAACAGGCCGCCGCCGTCGTCGAGCTGCAACCGCACGGTGTACGTGCCGCCGCCGAACAGCCTGCCGAGCCCTGCGTAGTTGGCGCCGACGAACGCGACCGCCGCGAGCGCGAGCACCACGAACGCGATGACCTGCACCCGGACCGTTCTGGTGAGCATTCAGTTGCCCCCTTCCGGGATCGGCAGGGGCGGGAGCGGCTCCGGGAAGTCGGGGTCGACCTCGAGGGTGAAGAACACGTTGATGAAGTCGCCCTTCGTCGCATCGAGCACCGAGTCGGTGAACGGGAACGTCGGCAGGATCTCCAGTGCCCTCGGCAGGTTCTGCCCCGCCGCGGCCAGCTGGTCGAGGACCGGCGCGAGGGCCTTGAGGTCGGCGACCATGTCGTCACGGCTGCGGTTGATCGTGTCGACCGCGACGTCCGACAGCGTGTCCAGCGACTGCAGCATGGTGACGAGCGCGCTGCGTTGTTCGGTCAGCGCCCGCAGGCCGGGAGTGAGGCCGGTGAGCGCGCCGCGGATCTGTTCGCCCCGCCCGGCGAGCGTGGTGGACAACGTGTTGAGCCCGTTGAGCGCTGCGGTGATGTCGCCCCGGTGCTCGTCGAGGTTCGTCACCAGTTCGTCCACATTGGACAGAAAGGCCTTGATCTCCGGCTCGTTGCCGGACAGCGCCTTCGACAGCTCCTGGTTGATGGTCCGCAGCTGGCCGATGCCACCACCGTTGAGCAGCAGCGACAGCGCGCCGAAGACCTCCTCGACCTCGGTGTGCCGGTTCGTGCGGTCCGCGGTGATCATCGCGCCGTCGGCCAGCTTCGCCGGGTTGGCGCTGTCGTCCGGCGCGGCCAGCTCGACGAACTTCTCGCCGAGGAGGCTCGACTGGCGCAGGCTCGCCGACGCGTCGGCGGGCAGCGCCACGTCACCGTTGACGACCACCACGACCTGCGGCGTCCACCGGTCGGCGCCGCCGAGCTCGATCGACTCGACCCGGCCGACGACCACGTCGTTGACCTTCACCGCGGCCTGCGGCACGAGGTCGAGCACGTCGGCGAACTCCACCGTGACCCGGTACGGGTGGTCGCCGAGGTCGGCGCCGCCGGGCAGCGGCATGTCGTAGATGCCGTTCACGCCGGTCGAGGTGCACCCGGCGAGCAGGAGGACCGCGGCACACGCGGCGACCAGTCTCCTCATACCGCGCCGCTGTGCCCCGCAAGTTCCACTCATCGCGGACCCTCCAACGGCACACCGTCGGTGAACGGCAGCGGCACGACCGGCGCCGCCGGGTCGCTCAGGTACTCCAGCAGGAGTCCCCGGCCCTGCAGGGTTTGTGTCGCGGGGTCGAAGGCGGCGTGCACGTTGGTGGCGGCGATGGGTATCACGTCGAGCGCCTCCGCGACCGAGGCACGGTTGTCGACCAGCAGCTGCGTCGTCCGCGCCAGTTTGTCCACATTGGACTTGATGGCGGTGCGGTTGTCGCGGATGAACGCCTGGATGTCGGCCAGTGCGGAGGCGAGCGTGCTCAGCGCCGTGCTCAGCTCGTCACGGTCGGCCGACAACGTGCGCCACACCTGGTCGAGCTGGCTGTTCACGCCCAGCACCTGCTTGTCGTTGGTGGCGAGCATGGTGGTGAACTTCTGCAGCGCGTCGACCGTGCCGAACAGGTCGCCCGCCGAGCCGGACAGCGTGCGCGCGGCCTCGGCGAAGTTGCGGACGCTCTCGTTGAACGCCTTGCCGTTGCCCTCCAGGTTGGCGGCACCCGTGTCAAGCAGCTCGGACAGCGCACCGTCGGAGTTGGCCCCATCCGGGCCAAGCGCCGTCACCAGTGTGTTCAGGCTCGCGTACAGCTCGTCCAGCTCGACCGGGGTCGCCGTGCGCGACTCGGGGATCACCGCCCCATCGGAGATCACCGGCCCGCCGCGGCTCAGGTCGGTGAGCTGCACGTACCGGTCCGACACGACGCTCGGCGCGACCACGACCGCCTTGGTCTCCCGCGAAACGCCGACCTCGCCGTCCACCGTGAACACGACCTCGACCCGGTCACCGCGCGGGGTCACCGACTCGACCGCACCGACCCGCACGCCGAGCACCTGCACGTCCGAGCCCGCGTACACGCCGACCGCACGGGAGAAGTACGCGGTGATCCGCTTCTGGTCGTCGCCGCCGAAGATCCACCACAGCGCGCCGGCCGCGACCACGGCGAGCACCGTCGCGATGGCGACGAACCGGCCGAGGCGGCGGCGTGCCCTCGTGTCGTTCATGACGCCACCTCGCCCGCTACGTGGCGGCGGAACGCTCCGCAAGATCCGCTCACCGGGGCCCCCTGTCCGGAATCCGTGGCGGCACACAGGGTTCCCGGTTCTCCGGGACCAGGCCGCAGACGTAGCTGTCGATCCAGCGGCCGCTGCCGGTCGCGTTGTTGACCACGCGGAAGTACGGCCCGGCGAGCTTGAGGCTCTGGTCCAGCTTGTTCCCGTACTTGATCAGCACGTCGGTGACCACCTCGAGCTGCGAGAGCGCCGGCGCGAGCTGGCTCTGGTTGTCCGCCACCAGCCCGGACAGCTGCTCCGCGAGGTCCGTGGTGCCGGTGAGCAGGTTGTGAATGGCCTCCCGCCGGTTCGACAGCTCGGTCAGGAGCAGCTCGCCGTCGTCGAGCAGCTTGTCGAACTCCTCGTTCGTGCCAGCCAGCGTCGAGGTGATCTGGCGGGTGTTGCGTAGCAGCTCGGCCAGCTGGTCGTCGCGGGAGGAGATGGTGTGGGACAACGCGGTCAGCCCGTCCAGCGCCGACCGCACGTGCTCTGGCGAGTTCGCGAACGTGTCGGAGATGGTGCGGAAGCTCATCGCCAGCTGGTCGGTGTCGATCGCGCCCGCGGTGTCCGCCAGGCCCTCGAACGCCTGCGTCACGTCGTAGGGCGTGACCGTGCGGTCCATCCCGATGCGCACGTCCGGGTCCTGGTCGCGGTCACCGGTCGGGTGCAGTGCGAGGAACTTGCGGCCCAGCAATGTCTTGATCTTGATGGCGGCGGTGGTGTGGTCGCCAACCCACGTGTCCTCGACGCGGAAGGTGACCAGGACCCGGTCCACGTCCAGCTCGACGTCGGTCACCTCACCGACCTTGATGCCGGCCACCCGCACCTCGTCGTCCGGCCGCAGCCCCGCGGCCTCGGAGAACTCCGCCTCGTACGTGGCGCCGTTGATCCCTGGCAGGTCCGGCCAGAAGTACACGAGCGCGGTGAGGGCGAGCAGCGCCACGGTGCCGATGATGCCGATCGGCACCGGCCTGCGTTCGCGGAAGGACTTCTTCACGAGTGACACCTCGGCGCGGCGCTCTGGTAGGTCTGGTCCTCGTGGCCCACCGGGATCGCTTCGCACAGGTAGAAGTTGAGCCACGAGCCGTACGACGCGGCGCGGCCGACCGACTCGAACTTGGCGGGGGTCGCGGTGAGGAACTGCTCGAGGTCCTCCTGCCCGGTGGCCAGGTTCGATGCGAGCATCCCGAGCCCGGCGATGCTCTCCTTGAGCGGTTGGCGGGCCTGGTCGAGCAGCCCGGCGGTGGCGCCGGTCAGGTCGGCGAGACCGGAGATCGCGTCGCCGATGACGGCCCGGTCCCCCGCGAGGCCCGTCACCAGCCTCTGCAGTGTCGAGACCAGTGTGGACAGTGCGTCACCCTGGCCGTTGATGTTGGCCAGCACCGAGTTCAGGTTCTTGATCACGTTGCCGATGACCTGGTCGCGGTCGGCGAGCGTGCTGGTCAGCGAACCGGTGTGCGCGAGCAGCGAGTCGACCGTGCCGCCCTCTCCTTGCAGCACCTGGACGATCTCGCCGGACAGCTCGTTGACGTCGTCGGGTGACAACGCCTGGAACAGCGGCTTGAAACCGTTGAACAGGTCGGTCAGGTCCAGCGCGGGCCGGGTGCGGTCGAGCGGGATCTCGGCGTTCTCCGCCAGCAGCGCCGCCGACAGCTTCTCGCCGCGGTCGAGCGCGATGTATCGCTGGCCGACCATGTTGCGGTACTTGATGGTCGCGGTGACGTCCGCGGGCAACGCCTTGGACTTGTCGACGGAGAACCGCACCAGCGCGAGGTGACCGTCCACAACGGACATCTCGTCGACCTGGCCGACGCGCACACCTCGGATGCGCACGTCGTCGCCGGGGTTCAGCGAGGTGACGTCGGTGAACCTCGCCGAGTAGGTCAGCGTGTCACCCACGTTCGTGTTCCCGATCGAGATCGCGAGTATGGCCGTGGCGAGACCGGTGACCAGCACGAAGATCAGGCCCTTGATCAGCGGGGCGGCCAGTTTCCTCATCGCAGCGTCACCTCCGTGCCGCGGTAGAGCGGGCCGACCAGCACGCTCGACCAGCCGGGCACCTCGCCGACCGCGGGCGCGAGCAGCGTGCCGATCAGCTCCTGTTCCTGTGGCGAGTTGGCCAGGCCGAGGTCGCCGCCGAGGTTGTCGCCGCTCAGCAGCGGGTGTCCCGCGCCGCCGGTCGGGGCCGCGACCGCGCCCCGCGTCGGCGCGACACCGCTCGGGG
>NZ_JBARWZ010000095.1:0-43204 GCF_049647105.1 Actinophytocola sp. | reverse complement strand
GCGCTGCGGCGCGTGGCCGACGTGCTGGACGCGGCCGCGGGTGAGCTGGTGCCGCTCGCGCACCGGGAGACGAACCTGCCGGAGAAACCCCGGCTGTACGCCGAGCTGGAGCGGACCACGTTCCAGCTGCGGCTGCTCGCGGAGACGGTCGTCGACGGCGGCTACCTGTCGGTCACCGTCGACTCACCCGACACCTGCTGGCCAGCGGGCGGGCGTGCCGACCTGCGGCGCATGCTGGTGCCGGTCGGGCCGGTGGCGGTGTTCGCGGCGTCGAACTTCCCGTTCGCGTTCAGCGTCGCGGGCGGGGACACGGCGGCCGCGCTGGCGGTCGGCTGCCCGGTGGTGCTCAAGGCGAACCCCGGCCACCCGCTGCTGAGCGACCGCGTCGGTGAGCTGGTGGGCGGCGCGCTGTCGTCGGCCGGGCTGCCGGACGGGGTGTTCGGCCTCGTGCACGGCGTCGAGGAGGGGCGGGCGCTCGTGCTCGACCCTCGGATCAAGGCGGGTGCGTTCACCGGGTCGCCGCGGGGCGGCAGGGCGCTGTTCGACCTGGCCTGCTCGCGGCCGGAACCCATCCCCTTCCACGCGGAGATGGGCAGCGTGAACCCGGTGTTCGTGACCGCGTCGGCAGCCGAAGAGCGGGCCGAGGGGATCGCGGAGGGTTACGTCGACTCCTACACGCTCGGCGCGGGCCAGTTCTGCACGAAACCGGGCCTGGTGTTCGTGCCGGCGGCGGCCGCGCGTGACTTCGAGTCACACGTCGCAGCCGCGCTGGCCGGGCACGTCGCCGCGCCGCTGCTGAACGAGGGCATCGCGACGCGGTACGCCGAGGGGCTCGACGCGTTGCGCTCGCACCCGGCCGTGCGGGTGCTGGTGGCGGGGGAGGGCATCGCGCCGACGCTGCTCGGCTGCGACGCGGCGGACTTCCTCGCGGCGCGCTCCGAACTGCTGACGGAGTGCTTCGGCCCGACGTCGATGGTGGTGCGGTACTCGTCGGCGGACGAACTGCTGGCGTGCGCGCGGGGGTTCACCGGCGAGCTGACCGCCGCCGTGCACGGCTCACTCGCCGACGACGAGGTCGAGCCGCTGGTCACGCTGCTGACCGAGCGGGTCGGGCGCGTGCTGTGGAACGGCTGGCCGACGGGTGTGTCGGTGACGTACGCGATGCAGCACGGCGGCCCGTACCCGGCGACCACCATGCCGGGGCACACGTCGGTGGGCACCACGGCGGTGCGGCGGTTCCTGCGGCCGGTCGTCTACCAGAACATGCCGCAGGCGCTGCTGCCCGAGGTGCTGCGCGACGGCAACCCGCTCGACGTGCCGCGCATGGTCGACGGGGTGCGCGGTTACCGCCCGACCGCGTAGCCCTGCTGCCCGCGCGGGTTGGCGGCCGCGCGGAGCAGCCCTGACCCGGTGTCGCGGGCGATCGCGGACATGCGGCCGAGCGACCAGCCGTCGACGATCTCGACGTCGTGACCGCGCCTGCGCAGCTCGTCGGCCGCGGCCGCGGCCCGCGCCTCGAGGAGCAGCTGTGTGCCGGTCTGCCGAGGGTAGAACGACGACGCGAACGCGGTGGTGTGCCAGCTCGGCGAGTCGATCGCGGCCTGCAGGTTCATGCCGTGCACGGCGTGGTTGAGGAAGAACACCAGCTGCCACTGGTCCTGCTGGTCGCCGCCGGGCGTGCCGAACGAGAGCTGCGTGCCGTCGCGGGTCGCGAACGACGGGGACAGCGTGGTGCGGGGCCGCCTGCCGGGGGCGAGCGTGCTCGGCAGGCCCTCCTCAAGCCAGAACATCTGGGCCCGCGTGCCGAGGCAGAAGCCGAGCGCGGGGATGGTGGGTGAGCTCTGCAGCCAGCCGCCGGACGGCGTCGCGGAGATCATGTTGCCCCACCGGTCGGCGACGTCGAGATGGCAGGTGTCGCCGCGGGTCGTGCCCTGCGGGGAGACCTCCAGACCGCCCAGCGTCGGCTCCCCGACACCGAGGCCTGCTGGCCCGGCCGGGCCGCCACCTTCGAGCACGTACCGGGGGAGGGTGCCTAGCCCGTTGCGGAGCGCGGCACCGGCTTCGCCGGTCACGAGGCGTGACCGCTCGGCGAGGTACGCGGGGTCGAGCAGCGCGGTCAGGTCGGCGCCGTCGCCGAAGTTCGCGTCCCGGTCGGCGAACCCGAGCTTCGCGACCTCGACGACGCGGTGGATCTCCTCGGCGGTGGCCGCGCCGGGCGGCTCGCCCATGGCCGCCAGCATCGCCAGCTGCGCCAGCAGGACCGGGCCCTGGCTCCACGCGCCGACCTTGTGGACCTGCCAGCCGAACACGTCCTGGCTCACGGTCGGCTCGTAACTCGGGCGCCATGCCGCCAGGTCGGCGCCGGTGAGCAGCCCGGTGTGCGGGCGGCCGGAGTCGTCGACCACCTCGGTCCGGCAGAAGGCGTCGATCTCCTCGGCGACGAACCCCTCGTACCAGGCGGTGACGGCGGCGTCGAGCTGCTTCTCGCGGTCGCCGCCCTCGGCCTCGGCCTCGTCGACCAGCCTGCGGTAGGTGGCGGCGAGGGCGGGGTTGCGGATCAGCCCGCCTGGCGCGGGCGTTGGCAGCCAGAGGTCGGCCGAGGTGGGCCAGTGTCCGAGGAACAGCTGCTCGACGGCGGCGATCGTGTCCACCACGGCCTGCGCCACCGGGTGGCCGTGCTCGGCGTAACCGATGGCGTAGCCGAGGACGTCGCGCAGCGGCAGGCTGCCGTGGTCGCGCAGGAGCGTCAGCCAGGCGCCGACCGCGCCGGGCACGGTCGCCGCCAGCAGCCCGGTGCCCGGCACGAGGTCCAGCCCCAGCTCCCGGAACCGCCGCGTGGTGGCGGCGGCGGGTGCCACGCCCTGTCCACACAGGACGCGCGGGGTGGGGTCCTCGGCGGTCACGAAGATCGCGGGCACCTCGCCGCCAGGGCCGTTCATGTGCGGCTCGCACACGTGCAGCGTGAAGGCGGCCGCCGCGGCCGCGTCGAAGGCGTTGCCACCGCGTTCGAGGACCGCCATGCCCGAGGACGAGGCGAGCCAGTGGGTGGATGCCACCATGCCAAAGGTGCCGGCGAGTTCCGGACGGGTAGTGAACACGTCGTAACGTTTACGGGATCGGGCAGGCCGGAGGCAAGGTCATCCGCCTCATGAGCCCCGCGCCCCGTACCCTGACGTGGCGACACATCGACGCCGGTACCCCCTGCGGGTATGCTTGGTGGTCGGACGAGGGACACAGCGGGAAAGGGACGTCGGATGCGGGGCTACACCAGCGACAAGGATGGCTTCCTCAAGCGCCTCCGCCGCATCGAGGGCCAGATCCGCGGACTGCAGCGCATGGTCGAGAACGACGAGTACTGCATCGATGTGCTGACCCAGATCTCGGCGGCGACGAAGGCCTTGCAGGCGGTGTCACTCGGGTTGATGGACGAGCACCTGAAGCACTGTGTGGCGCAGGCGCTGGTCGATGGCGGCAAGGACGCGGAAGAGAAGGTTCGCGAGGCCAGCGAGGCGATCGCGCGGTTGGTGCGCTCCTAGCTTGCTTGTGGGACATGCGCGATGCCGCGTGTCCTCAACGGACGCCGCGCGGCCGGAACTGGATGCTGATCCTCGGCCCCACCGGTTTGGCCGTCTTCGGCACCGCGTGTTCCCACGTGCGCTGGCACGAGCCGCCCATGACGATCAGGTCGCCGAGCCCGAGTGCGTAGCGGAGGGCCGGGCCGCCCCCGCGCGGCCGGAGTAACAGCGCCCTCGGCGCGCCGACGGAGACGATCGCGACCATCGTGTCCTCGGTGTTGCCCCGGCCGATGCGGTCTCCGTGCCAGGCGACGGAGTCACGGCCGTCGCGGTAGTAGCAGAGGCCCGCGGTGCGGAACGGCTCGCCAAGCTCGGCAGCGTAGTGGTGGCTCAGCGCGTCCCGGGCCCTGGTGAGCACCGGGTCCGGCAGCGTCGCGTCCTCGTCGTAGAAGCAGAGCAGCCGGGGCACGTCGACGCTGCGGTCATACATCCGCCGCCGTTCCGCCCGCCACGGCACCCCGGCGGCCAGCCGGTCGAACAACGTGCCCGCTCCCGTGAGCCAGCCGGGGCGCACGTCCACCCACGCGCCGTCCGACAGCTCGGTGCGGCGGACGGGGGGCAGGGGGCGGAGGCCGACGTCGTCGAGGTCGTCGAGCAGGGAGCCTTGGAGCGCGGACATGGCGACCACCCTACACCGTCAATCGAACACGTGAGCGAGATGGTTAACGGTGCGGGACGCGGGGTAGTCGCGTTACCGAGGAACACCGAGGAAGGAAGGGTGAGTGCGCAATGCCTGCGATCGAAGGCAAGAGGGTGGCCTTCCTGGCCACGGACGGCGTCGAGCAGGTCGAACTGGACCAGCCGTGGCAGGCGGTCACCTCGGCGGGCGGGCGGCCGGAGCTGGTGTCGCTCGCGGCGGGTGACATCCAGGCCTTCAACCATCTCGACAAGAGCGACACCAAGCACGTCGACGTCGCGATCGACGACGCGAGTCCCGAGGCCTACGACGCGCTGGTCCTGCCGGGCGGCGTGGCCAACGGCGACTTCGTGCGTGCGGACGACCGGGCCGTGCGGTTCGTGCGTCACTTCGCCGACGCGGGCAAGCCGATCGCGGTGATCTGCCATGGCGGCTGGGTCCTCGCCGAGGCGGACGTGGTGCGCGGCAAGACGATGACGTCGTGGCCGAGCCTGAGGACCGACCTGCGCAACGCGGGTGCCACCTGGGTGGACCAGGAGGTCGTCATCGACGGCGGCCTTGTCTCGAGCCGCAACCCGGGCGACCTGGACGCGTTCTGCGCCAAGGCCGTCGATGAGATCGCCGGGGGCGTGCGCGTCTGATGGCCCGTTCCGGCAGGCGCCAATCAGACCGACTCGGCGAACTCGATCCGGTCTGTGGTCCACACGCGTGAGCGTTCGCTCAGTGTGAAGCCGATGCCGGGCCGGTCGGGGACGAGCACCGCGCCGTTCGCGACGGTCACCTTCTCGTTGAACAGCGGCGCGAGCCAGTCCACGTGCCCGACCCACGCCTCGCCAGGGTAGGCGGCGGCGAGGTGGACGTGCAGCTCCGTTGCGAAGTGCGGGGCGAGCATGAGGTGGTGCTGGTCGGCGAGTGCCGCGACCCGCAGGAACGGCGTGATGCCGCCGACCATGGCCGCGTCCGGCCGCACGATGTCGGCCGCATCGTGGGAAATCAGCTGCCAGTGCTCGTCGACACCGGTGAGCGCCGACCCGGTCGCGATGGGGGTGGCGAGCGCGGCGTTGAGGGCCGCGTGGCCCTTCGTGTCGTGTGCGTCGAGTGGTTCCGCCAGCCACAGCAGGGAGAACTCGTCGAGGCGGTGGCCGGTCCTGCTCGCCTGCACGCGCTGCCAGCGCTGGTCCGCGTCGGCGATGAGCGGCACGTCGTCGCCGAGTGCCTCGCGGACCGCACGAACCCGCTCGACGTCGCGCGCCGAGTCCCGCGCGCCGACCGCGATGCCGATGCCACCCACCCCCAGTTCGAGTGACCGCTTGGCGTTGTCGATGACCTGCTCGATCGGCACCGAAAGAGATCCACCGGACGTGGTGTAACACGACACCGCGTCACGATGACTGCCCAGCAGCTTGGCCAGCGACAGGTTCGCGCGCTTGGCCTTGAGGTCCCACAGGCCGACGTCGACCGCGCCGATCGCCTGTGCGGCGAGCCCGGTGCGCCCCACGGAGGAGCCCGCGGCGAGCAGCTTCTCGCGCACCCGGCCGATGTCGTTGGGGTCCTCGCCGAGCAGCAGCGGCACGATCTCCTTGCCGTGCGCGTAGAGGCCGGGTCCGCCCGCCCTGGTCGCGTAGCTGAAGCCGAGGCCGGCATGGCCGTCGGTGGTGCCGAGCTCCGCGAAGAGGAACGCCACCTCGGTGACTGGCGGCCGTCGTCCGATCGCCGCGTTCTCGCCGTTGATGGGCGAGCTGAGTGGCAGAAACACCAGCGACAACCGGACACGGTCTATTCGGTCTCCTGTACGCACCTGGCTAACCCTATCGTGGTGTACGTTCGTACTAGTACAGATGTACACCTACGGGGAGTAGAGCGATGCCGTACGTGTTCCTGCTGGTCGCGATCACGTTCGAAGTGATCGCGACGAGCCTGCTCAAGTCCACCGAGGGGTTCACGAAACTGTGGCCCACGGTCGCGACCCTGACCGGTTACGCGGCCGCGTTCGCCGCGCTGTCCCTGGCGATCAAGCAGGACCTGCCGGTCGGCGTCGCGTACGCCATGTGGTCCGGGCTCGGCACGGCCGCGATCGTCGCCATCGGCGTGGTGTTCCTCGGCGAGCCGATCAACCCGCAGAAGGTCGCGGGCGTGCTGCTCGTCATCGGCGGCGTCGTGGTGCTCAACCTGGGCGGTGCGCATTGACCGCCCGGCGCGACCCGGAGGCACGGCGTCGCAAGATCGTCACCGCCGCGGTGGCCGCGATCGCGGACGTCGGCGTCGGCAACGTCACCCACCGCAGGATCGCCGAGCTGGCCGGGGTCCCGCTCGGGTCGACGACCTACTACTTCCCGACGCTCGACGACCTCGTGGCCGCCGCACTGCGCGAGGCGATCGAGTACGCACGCGCCGACCTCGAGGCGTGGGCCGACGAACTGCTGGCGAGCAGGGACGTGATCGGGACGTTCGTCGAAGCGACCATGCGCTACCTCGACAACCGGGAGCAGGTGCTGCTCGAGTACGAGCTGTATCTCGCGGCCGCGCGCATGCCGGAGCTGCGGCCGCTGGCCCAGCTGTGGATCGACGGACTGCGCGGCATCTGCGCCCGGTTCGCGGGCAAGGACCGGGGTTTCGCGCTCGCCGCGCTGATCGACGGCCACCTGATGCAGGCGCTCGTGACCGACGAACCCGTCGACGCCGACGCGTTGCGCGCGGGCGTCGAACGGCTCGTGCGGAGCTGAGCCAGAACTAGTCAGCCGCCGAACAGGGGCAGGATCGACTTGATGGTCTGGTACAGCGCGTAGACGATCGGGATCCCCACCACCAGCCAGGAGATCACCAGGCGTGCGGTCTGGTCCCGTACCTCGGGTGCTGTCTCGGGCATCGGGTCACCTATCCCTTCGCCGACCGGTCGGCTTCCGCGAACGCGTCGGTGTGCTCGGACTCGTGGTATGCCGCCGCCACCGGGCGGATCAGCAGGTTCGCGACGAAGCCGACGGCGAGCACGCCGACCATGGTGAACAGGGCCGGGCGGTAGTCGGTGTAGACGAGCTGGCCCGGCTTTCCTTGTGCGTCAAGGAAACCGTTGATGATGAGCGGTCCCGCGATGCCCGCGGCGGACCACGCGGTGAGTAATCGGCCGTGGATGGCGCCGACCTGGTAGGTGCCGAACAGGTCACGCAGGTAGGCCGGGACGGTGGCGAAACCGCCGCCGTAGAAAGAGATGATGACACCGGCCAGCAGCACGAACACGGCGGTGGCGGTGTGCCCGGCGACGGCGAGCAGGAAGTACAGGATCATGCCGACGCCGAGGTACATGACATAGGTCGGCTTGCGGCCGAGGAAGTCCGAAGTGGACGACCACACGAACCGGCCCGCCATGTTGAAGATCGACAGCAGGCCGACGAACGCGGTCGCCGCCGTGGTGGCGACCGTCGAGGTGCCGCCCTCGCGGAAGAAGTCCTGGATCATCGGGCTGGCCTGCTCGAGGATGCCGATGCCCGCGGTCACGTTGCAGAACAGCACCGTCCACAGTAGCCAGAACTGCGGGGTCTTGATCGCGTTGGCCGCCGAGACGTGCGACGTGGTGACGAGCGGCTTGGCCTTGAGCTTCGCCGGGTCGAAGCCCGCCGGCCGCCAGTCCGGCGCCGGGACGCGGACGTTGAAGACGCCGAACATCATCACAATGAAGTAGACGATGCCGAGCGTGAGGAACAGCAGCGCGACCGAACTGCCGGAGGCCACCGACGTGGAGTCGGTCGGGTCGTAGTCGCTGTCGTACAACGACATCAGCTGGCGGGACAGGGGGGACGCGACGAGGGCGCCGCCGCCGAAGCCCATGATCGCCATGCCGGTCGCGAGGCCGGGGCGGTCCGGGAACCACTTGATCAGCGTGGACACCGGCGAGATGTAACCGATGCCGAGCCCGATCCCGCCGACGAAGCCGTAGCCGACGTACACCAGCCACAGCTGGGTGGTGGCGATGCCGAGCGAGGCGATGAGGAAGCCTGCCGCCCAGAAGCACGCGGACGTGAACATCGCCGCGCGTGGCCCCACCCGCTCGACCCACGTGCCCATGACCGCGGCCGACACGCCGAGCATGACGATCGCGATCGAGAAGATGATGCCGATGGCGGTGAGGCTCGTGTCGAAGTGCGCGACGAGTGCCGTCTTGTAGACGCTGGTGGCGTAGGCCTGACCGATGCAGAGGTGGATCGCCAGTGCCGCGGGAGGGATCAGCCATCTGCTGTATCCGGGCTTCGCCACCGTGTGTTCGCGGTCGAGGAACGACAAGGCGGCCAAGACGCACCTCCGGTGTGCTGCCTGGATGATCGTGGCGAACCGTACTGACGGAGGTCGTTGGGGGTCAAGCAATGTGATTGATGGGCCGATAACCGCTGTCTATCGGACGTACGTTGTGAGAAGTTGGTCCAGTTTCTCCTGCATGTCGACGCGGCTCGTGGCGTCGAGGAGGGCGCGGGCGAGCATCGGTTCCGGGTCCCGGTCGGCGAGCACGAGGCCGACCTGGTTGGTGACGCGGGGCCGGTCCAGCGGCACCACCTTCAGGCCGTCGGGCACCCCGAACAGGTACAACCACGCGTGGGCGATGACGCTCGACCACCGCCCGGTGGCCACGTGGGCGTAGATCGCCGAGACCGTGTCGGTCTCCACCGACGGCGACACCGTGACCCCCGCCTCCGCGAAGTTGCGGTCGAGGATCCGCCGGTTCTGCATCACCGACGACAGCAGGCATAGTGGCGTGTCGATCAGTTCGCCCCACCCGACCGAGTCCCGCTCGGCGAACTGGCCGTCGGCGGGCGTGAGCAGGAGGTAGCGCTCGCGGTAGAGCGGCGTGACCCGGACCGTGCCGAGCGGCTCACCGTCCACATAGGTCAACCCGATGTCGAGGTCGAACTCCGCGAGCCGTTGCACGATCTCCCGCGACGACAGCGACTCGATCGAGATGCGTACCCGAGGGTGGTCCTCGAACATCGGCGCCGTCAGCAACGAGGCGATCGTCTGCGCGGTCGGGATCGCGCCGATGCGCAGCACGCCGGACAGGCCACCGCGCATGCTGGCCAGCTCGTGGCGGAGCGCGTCCTGTTCGGCGAGGATGCGGTGTGCCCAGAGGAGCACCTGCTTGCCCTCGGGGGTGAACCCCTCGAACCGCTGGCCCCGCTGCACGATCTGGACGTCAAGCTCCGCCTCGAGCTTGCGGATGGCGGCCGACAACGCGGGCTGTGAGACGTGACAGGCCTCGGCCGCCCGCCCGAAGTGCCCTTCGCGTGCGAGCGCACTCAGGTACTCCAGCTGGCGCAGCAACATGGACAGAGCCTAAGGGCGACCTGGTGCCTATGGGGTGATTCTTATCGGGTTCACGATGTCTGCGGTGACCGTCAGTAGCAGGACGGCGCCGCCGATCATCACCAGCACCATCGTGATGCCCGACAGCCTGGTGTAGTCGACCGGCGCGGCCGCCGTCTTGCCGCGTCGGTCGCGTAGCCGGTTGCGGACGTGTTCGTACCACGTCACCGCCATGTGCCCGCCGTCCAGCGGCAGTAGCGGCAGCAGGTTGAACACGCCCATGAAGAAGTTCAGCCCCGCCAGCAGGAGCAGGAACACCTGCCACAGCCCGGCTTCCACCGCCTCGCCGCCGATCCGGCTCGCGCCGACGACGCTGACCGGCGTCTCCGGGTCGCGTTCGCCGCCGAAGATGGCCGCAACGACCGCCGGGATGCGTTGCGGGAACTCGACGAGCTTCTCGAAGGTCTGCGCGAACATGTCACCGGCGAACGACGCCGTGCCGCCGACCGCGGACCACGCCGTGTAGTCGAACGACCTGGTCGCCGTCACCCCCGCGACACCGACCTGTGCCACGTCGGCCCTGCCGTCGGAGTTCGTGACCGGCCGGTCGACACGCGGGACGTCGACGGTCAGCCGCACCGTCTCCTCACCACGCCGAACGACGAACGGTGTCGGGCCGTCGGCGCGCTGGATCTCGTCGACCATCGCGCTCCACGTCGGCGTCGACACCCCGCCGACCGACAGCACCTCGTCGCCCTGGCGCAGGCCCGCCGCCTGTGCCGGACCGGTCTCGCCAGGCCCGCACGCCATGTTCGCGAGCTGCTCCGAGGTCGTCGCGTCGTGCACGCACGCGGAGACCTGTGAGACGCCCGGCTTCTCGGCGAGGTTCGGCAGGCCGAACGTCACCGCCATCGCGTAGAGCACGACGAACCCGAGCAGGAAGTGGGTGAACGGCCCGGTCGCCATGACGACCGTGCGCTTCCACGTCTTCTGGCGCCACATGGCGCGCGGCTCGTCCTCGGGGTCGACGTCGTCGAGCGCGGTCATCCCGGCGATCTCGCAGAACCCGCCGACGGGGACGGCCTTGAGCCCGTATTCGGTCTCACCACGCCGGAACGAGAAGATCCGGGGACCGAACCCGACGAAGTACCTGCGCACCTTCATGCCAAAGGCCTTCGCGGTGAGCAGGTGGCCCGCCTCGTGCAGGGCGAGCGACGCACCGATGCACAAGGCGAAAAGCACTACGCCGATGATGTACGCGAGCACACCCGCCCCTCTCGCCTGTCGTTCCGGCGAGCCTACGCAGGGCAGGTAAAGCGGCTGTTCAGACCGGTCGCCGCAGGCGGACCCGGCTGACCGGTCCACCTCGCGACGCCGGTCATCCGGTCAAGGTGTCCAGTACCTGCTGCCCGAACTTCGCCAGCTTGTTCTCGCCGACACCGCTGATCGTGCCCAGCGCCGCCAGCGTGGTGGGACCCTCCGTGGCGATCTGGCGGAGCGTGGCGTCGTGGAAGATCACGTAGGCGGGGACGCCCTGTTCCTTGGCCGTCGCCGCGCGCCAGGCGCGGAGCTTCTCGAAGACCGGCTGCGTCGCAGGGGACAGTTCCTGTTGCGGCGCCTTGGTCCTCGCGGGTTTGGCGGCACGCTTGGGTTCCTGCCGCAGTCGCACCTCTCGCCTGCGGGCCAGCACGTCGGCGCTCGCCTCGGTGAGCACGAGCGTGCCGTGGTCACCCTCCACGGTCAGCAGGCCCTGGGCGAGCAGCTGGCGGATCACGCCGCGCCACACCGGTTCCGCGAGCTCGGTGCCGACCCCGAACACGGTCAGCGACTCGTGGCCGAACTGCTGGATCTTCGCCGTCTGGCGGCCGAGCAGGATGTCGACGACGTGGCCGACACCGAACTTCTGGCGGCGTTCCCGGTCCAGCCGGTAGACCGCGGACAGCACCTTCTGCGCCGCGATCGTGCCGTCCCACGCCTCTGGCGGGCTCAGGCACGTGTCGCAGTTGCCGCACGGGGTGGCGTCCTGGCTGAAATAGTTCAGCAGTTGCACCCGGCGGCACTCGACCGTCTCGCACAGCGCCAGCATCGCGTCAAGGTGGGTGCCGAGGCGGCGGCGGTGCGCGTCGTCGCCCTCCGAGGTCGCGATCATCTTGCGCTGCTGCACCACGTCCTGCAGCCCGTACGCGAGCCAGGCGGTCGACGGCTGGCTGTCGCGGCCCGCGCGGCCGGTCTCCTGGTAGTAGCCCTCCACCGACTTCGGCAGGTCCAGGTGCGCGACGAACCGCACGTCCGGCTTGTCGATGCCCATGCCGAACGCGATGGTCGCCACCACCACGAGCCCTTCCTCGCGCAGGAAACGGGACTGGTTGCGCGCACGGGTGCCCGCGTCGAGGCCAGCGTGGTAGGGCACGGCCTCGATGCCGTTGGCGGACAGGAACTGCGCGGTGCGTTCCGTCGACGCCCGCGACAGGCAGTAGACGATGCCTGCGTCGCCCTTGTGCTCGGTGGTGAGCAGTTCGAGCAGCTGCTGTTCCGGGCGGTTCTTCGACACGATCCGGTACTGGATGTTGGGCCGGTCGAAGCTCGACACGAACTGCCGCGCCTCGTCCAGGTTCAGCCGGTGCGCGATCTCCTTGCGGGTGGCCTCCGTCGCGGTCGCCGTCAGCGCGATCCTCGGCACCGTCGGCCACCGCTCGTGCAGGCGCGACAGCTCCAGGTAGTCCGGGCGGAAGTCGTGCCCCCACTGCGCGACACAGTGCGCCTCGTCGATGGCGAACAGCGAGATCTTCCCCCGGTCCAGCAGGCGCAGGGTGGACTCGACCTTCAACCGTTCCGGCGCCAGGTACAGCAGGTCGAGATCGCCTGCCAGGAACGCCGCCTCGACCTCGTGCCGCTGGCCGAAGTCCTGCGTGGAGTTGAGGAAACCGGCGCGCACGCCGAGCGCCCTGAGCGCGTCGACCTGGTCCTGCATCAAGGCGATCAGTGGCGACACCACGATGCCGACGCCGGGCCGCACCAGCGCGGGGATCTGGTAGCACAGCGACTTGCCGCCGCCGGTCGGCATCAGCACCAGCGCGTCACCGCCGCCTGCGACGTGCTCGATGATGTCCTGCTGGTTTCCCCGGAACGCGTCGTAGCCGAACACGCGGCGCAGCGTGTCCAGGGCGGGCTGGGTTGCGGTGTCCGGGAGAGTCACGCGGCGATTCTAGGCGCGGCGACCGACAAGCCCGTGGAGTTGTCCACAGGCCAGGCGTGTCCCCCACCGTGACCTCGCCGATCGGCACCGTCGGCGTGGCGCCGACGCGCTCGGCCTGCCGTCGACGGCCAACTAGGTCAGCATCGGTCCCATATGCTCGGGGCATGAGCGCCGGCCGTCTTCTCGCCCTGCTGTCCCTGCTCCAGACGCCGAGGGAGTGGCCGGGCAGCGAGCTGGCCAGAAGGCTCGAGGTCACCCCGAGGACCGTGCGGCGCGATGTCGAGCGGCTGCGCGACCTCGGGTACCCGGTGGCGGCGACGATGGGTGCCGATGGCGGTTACCGGCTCGTCGCGGGCGCCGAGGTGCCGCCGCTCCTGCTCGACGACGAGGAGGCGGTCGCGATGGCGGTCGGCCTGCGTGCCGCCGCGGGCCAGGCCGTGCGGGGCATCGAGGAGGCGTCGGTGCGCGCGCTGACCAAGCTCGAGCGGGTGCTGCCGTCGCGGCTGCGGTACCGGGTCGGCGCACTCACCTCGGCGACCGTCCCGCTCGTCACCGGCGAACGGCAGGCCGTGGATCCAGGTCAGCTGACCGGAATCGCGGGCGCGGTGGCCAACCACGAACGCCTGCGGTTCGCCTACCGGGACCACGACGCCGAGGAGACCAAGCGGCACGTCGAGCCGTACCGGCTCATCGCGGCCGGGCGCCGCTGGTACCTCGCCGCGTTCGACCTGGAGCGCGACGACTGGCGCCTGTTCCGGGTCGACCGTATCGCGAACGCGCAGCCGACCGGCGCCCGTTACCAGCCGCGCGAGCTGCCGGAAGGCGACGCGGCCTCGTTCGCCACCAGCAAGCTCTACTCCCTCGTGCCCACCTACGAGGCCGTGGTCGTCGTCGAGCTGCCAGCGGACCGCGTGCCGGCACACCTCGGCACCGCGGAGCCGCTCGACGAGCGCAGCAGTCGCGTGCGGGCGGGTGCCGACACCCTGGAGTGGCTGGCGTTCCGGTTCGCGACCGCCGGGTGCGAGTTCACCGTGGAGGAACCTCCAGAACTGGTCGACTACCTGCGAGAACTGGGCGGGCGGGTAGGCAGGGCGACGAATTCCCGATGAGCGTGTCGATTCCCGCTCCGGTCGTTCGACGTGGGGTAGGCGGCTAGGTTTCGAGGCGAGCTGGAGAGAGAGGAAGGACGAGGCATGCGCTTCATGGTCATTCGCAGAGCCGACGAGGAAACGGAAGCGGGCGTGCTTCCTAGCGAGGAACTCCTCGAAGCCATGCGCCGCTACAACGAAGAAATGATCAAGGCCGGCGTCATGTTGTCCGGCGACGGGCTCATGGCCTCCGACAAGGGGGCCAAGGTGCGGTTCTCCGGCACCGGCAGGACGACGGTGATCGACGGTCCTTTCGCCGAGGCGAAGGAGCTGGTGGCCGGGTACTCGATCATCGAGGTCGACTCGCTGGCGGATGCCGTCGAATGGGTGAAGAGGTGGCCGGTCGAGGACGGCCACGGCAACGCCGTGATCGAGATCCGCCGGATCGCCGAGATCGACGACTTCGGTGACGCGATGACCGACGAGAACCGCGCGCACACCCAGCGCCTCCGCGACCTGACCGACGGCAGATAAGGAGGACCGGCATGCGATTTCTAGTCATGGTGAAGGCGAGCGAGCAGTCCGAGGACGGAGCCGAACCGGACGCGGAGGAGATGGCCGCCATGGGGCGGTACAACGACGAGCTGATCAAGGCCGGCGTGCTGCTCGCCGGTGAGGGCCTGCTCGAGTCGGCGAAGGGCGCGCTGGTCAGGTTCACGAACGGCACGCCGACGGTGATCGACGGTCCGTTCGCCGAGGCCAAGGAGCTGGTGGCCGGCTTCTGGCTGATCGACGTCAAGTCGAAGGAGGAGGCGATCGAGTGGGTCAAGCGGATCCCGTGCACCGACGGCGCCGAGTCCGACGTCGAGATCCGTCAGGTCTACGAAGCGGGCGACCTGATCGCGGCGGTGACAGCGAACCACGGCGGGTAACTGCTTTGATAGGCGCATGCCGACGCTGGAGACCCATCGTGCGATAGACGCCGTGTGGCGCATCGAGTCGGCCCGGCTGATCGCCGGGCTCACCCGCATGGTGCACGACGTCGGTCTCGCCGAGGAGCTCGCGCAGGACGCACTGGTCGCGGCGTTGGAGAAGTGGCCGGAGTCGGGCGTCCCGGACAACCCGGGTGCCTGGCTCATGGCCATCGCCAAGCGGCGCGCCATCGACATGTTCCGCCGCCGCGAGACGCTGGACCGCAAGGTCACCGAGATCGGCCGCGACCTGGAGACCGCCGAGCCGCCCAACGCGGAGCCGGACTTCGACGCGATCCACTCCAACATCTCCGACGACCTGCTGCGGCTGGTCTTCATCTCCTGCCACCCGGTCCTGTCCACCGAGGCCAGAGTGGCGCTCACGCTGCGTCTGCTCGGCGGGCTGACCACCGAGGAGATCGCCCGCGCGTTCCTCACCCCGGAGCCGACGATCGCGCAGCGGATCGTGCGGGCCAAGAAGACCCTCGCCCAGAAGAAGATCCCGTTCGAGGTGCCTGCCGCGGCCGAGCTGGGGGAGCGGCTCGCCTCCGTGCTCGAGGTCGTGTACCTGGTCTTCAACGAGGGCTACGCGGCGACCGGCGGCGACGACTGGATGCGGCCGGGGTTGTGCGATGACGCGATGCGGCTGGGCCGGATCCTCGCCGAGCTGGTGCCCAAGGAGCCGGAGGCACACGGCCTGATCGCGCTGATGGAGATCCAGGCCTCCCGCGCCCGTGCCAGGACCGCGCCGGACGGTACCCCGGTCCTGCTCGACGACCAGGACCGGCTGAAGTGGGACCAGCTGCTGATCCGGCGCGGCCTCGCGGCACTCGCGCGGGCGGCCGAGCTGGAGGCGCCGATGGGTCCGTACGTGCTGCAGGCCGAGATCGCCGCCTGCCACGCGAGAGCAGGCACCCCGGAGGACACCGACTGGGTGCGGATCGCGGCGCTGTACGCGCGGCTCGTGCAGCTCGTGCCATCGCCGGTGATCGAGCTGAACCGGGCCGTCGCGCTGTCGCGGGCGTTCGGCCCGCAGGTCGGGCTCGACGTCGTCGACGAGCTGCTCGACGAGCCGTCGCTACAGAGCTACCACCTGCTGCCGAGTGTGCGCGGTGACCTGCTGGCCAAGCTCGGCCGCACCGAGGAGGCACGCGCGGAGTTCGAGCGGGCCGCGTCGCTCACCCGCAACGAGCGGGAACGCGCGCTGATGCTGAAGCGAGCGGCGGAATGACCGAGCTTGCGAGGGAATCATCGATATTGACCGAGCTTGCGAGGGAATCATCGATGTTCAGGACGGCACGGAGTCAGCGCGTGCCACGGCGCGGTAGCGGAGCCTGCGGAGCGTCGCGACGTGGTCGCGTTGACGAGGGGCCGGCATGACCGACGGCACTCCCGGGATGAAGGACGTGGCCGCGGTCGCTGGCGTGTCCATCGGCACCGTGTCGAACGTGCTGAACCGCCCGCACCTGGTCAGCGAGGCGACCCGGTTGCGTGTGCGGGCCGCGATCGTCGAGCTGGGCTTCGTCCGCAACGAGACCGCGCGCCAGCTGCGGGCGGGGCAGAGCAGGACCATCGCGTACGTGGTGATGGACGCCGCGAACCCGTTCTTCATCGACGTCGCGCGCGGCGTCGAGGAGGCGGCCCGCGCCGAGGGCATGGTCGTCTACCTGTGCAACTCCAACCAGGACGGCATCCGGGAGCGCGAGTACCTTGAGCGGTTGCGTGAGCAGCGGGTGCAGGGGGTGCTGATCACCCCGATCGACCCTGGCGGCGAGCGGCTCGCGGAGATGCCCGGCCGGGGCATGCCGGTGGTGCTCGTCGACTGCCCGTCCGATGACGAGGCGCAGTGCTCGGTCGCGGTCGACGACGTGCTCGGCGGTGAGCTGGCGATGACCCACCTGCTCGAGTCCGGGCACGAGCGGATCGCGTTCGTCGGTGGCCCGATGACCGTGCAGCAGGTGCGCGACCGCTACCGGGGTGCGCAGGAGGCCACGCTCGCCACCGGCGGACCGGCCGAGCTGACGCGGATGGAGACCGAGGCGCTGACCGTGGCCGAGGGCAGGCGCGCGGGGGAGCGGCTCGTCGGGCTGCCCGCCGCGCGGCGGCCGACCGCCGCGTTCTGTGCCAACGACCTGCTCGCGCTCGGGCTGTTGCAGGCGATGACCCGGCAGGGCCTTTCCGTGCCGAAGGACCTCGCCGTGGTCGGCTACGACGACATCGAGTTCGCCGAGGCCGCGGCGGTGCCGCTCACGTCGGTGCGCCAGCCGAGGGAGCTGCTCGGCCGCACCGCGGCGCGGCTGCTCCTGGAGGAGGCGTCCGGGGAGGTGGCGCACTCCCACCAGCAGGTCCGGTTCCGGCCGGAGCTGGTCGTGCGGGCCTCCACCCGGATCCAGCGATGAGGCGCCGGGAACCGGTGCGTGCCTTGACACTCCTCTGTGGCTCCACCATGCTGATGGTCGAATTGAAACGTTTAACTCGACGGCAGAGGGCGGCATGACTGACCAGGTCGAGGCGTTGTTGCGACGGAGCAACCGGCTCGGGGCGGACCCGCGCAACACCAACTACGCAGGCGGCAACACCTCCGCCAAGACCACCGCCACCGATCCGGTCACCGGCACGGACGTCGACCTGTTGTACGTCAAGGGATCCGGCGGCGACCTCGGCACGCTCACCTCGGGTGGGCTCGCCGTGCTGCGCCTCGACCGGCTCCGCGCGCTGACGGGCGTCTACCCGGGAGTCGAGCGTGAGGACGAGATGGTCGCCGCGTTCGACTTCTGCCTGCACGGCAGGGGTGGCGCGGCGCCGTCCATCGACACCGCCATGCACGGCCTCGTCGAGCAGGCGCACGTCGATCACCTGCATCCCGACGCGGGCATCGCGTTCGCGACCGCCGTCGACGGGCCCGAGCTGACCCGTCAGTGCTTCGGGGACCGGGTGGTCTGGGTGCCGTGGCGGCGGCCGGGATTCCAGCTGGGACTGGACATCGCGGCCGTGGCGCGGGACAACCCGACGGCGATCGGGGTGGTCCTCGGCGGCCACGGCGTCACCGCGTGGGGCGCGACGAGCGAGGAGTGCGAGGCTAACTCGCTCGAGATCATCTCGGCCGCGCAGCGCTACCTCGACGAGCACGGCAGGCCCGACCCGTTCGGCGCGGTCGTGGTGGAGACACTCGCGCCGGCCGACCGCGCACTGCTGGCCGCACGCATCGCCCCGGCCGTCCGAGGGCTCGTCTCCACCGACCACCCGCAGGTCGGCCACTTCACCGACGCCGAGGGGGTGCTGGACTTCCTCGCCCGCGAACGCCTCGGTGAGCTGGCCGCGAAGGGCACGAGCTGCCCCGACCACTTCCTGCGCACCAAGGTCCGCCCGCTCGTCCTCGACGTGCCGCCGACCACCCCGCTGGACGAGCTTCTGGCGCGCCTCAAGGAACTCCACGACGACTACCGCGCCGACTACCGTGCCTACTACGAGCGCTACGCCGACGCGGACAGCCCACCCCTGCGTGGCGCGGACCCGGCCATCGTGCTGGTGCCCGGTGTCGGCATGTTCAGCTTCGGCGCGGACAAGCAGACCGCGCGTGTGGCGGGCGAGTTCTACGTCAACGCCATCAACGTGATGCGCGGCGCCGAGTCGGTCTCGACCTACGAGCCGATCGAGGAACGCGAGAAGTTCCGCATCGAGTACTGGGCGCTCGAAGAGGCGAAGCTCAGGCGGCGGCCCAAGCCGAAACCCCTCGCCACCCGCGTCGCGTTCGTCACCGGCGGCGGCTCCGGCATCGGCCGTGCCACCGCGCTGCGGCTCGCGGCCGATGGCGCGTGCGTGGTCGTCGCGGACCGCGACCCGGACTCGGCCAAGCAGGTCGCCGAGGAGATCGGCGAGACCGGTCTCGCGGTGACCGTCGACGTGACCGACGAGAACGCGGTCGCCGAGGCCTTCCGCACCGCCGTACTGGCCTTCGGTGGCGTCGACCTCATCGTCAACAACGCGGGCCTGTCCGTGTCGAAACCGTTGCTGGAGACCACGGAGCAGGACTGGGACCGCCAGCACGACGTGATGGCGAAGGGCTCGTTCCTCGTCTCCCGTGAGGCCGCGCGGATCATGATCGAGCAGGGCATCGGCGGCGACATCGTCTACATCTCCAGCAAGAACGCCGTGTTCGCCGGTCCCAACAACGTCGCGTACGGCGCGGCGAAGGCCGACCAGAGCCACCAGGTCCGGCTGCTCGCGGCCGAGCTGGGCGGGTACGGGATCCGTGTCAACGGCATCAACCCCGACGGCGTGGTCCGCGGCTCCGGGATCTTCGCCGGTGGCTGGGGCGCGCAGCGGGCCGCCGTGTACGGGGTGCCCGAGGAGGAGCTTGGCGCGTTCTACGCCAAACGCACGCTGCTGAAGCGGGAGGTGCTGCCCGAGCACGTCGCGGCGGCGATCGTCGCGCTGTGCGCGGGGGACCTGTCGCTCACGACCGGGTTGCACGTGCCGGTGGACGCCGGGGTCGCGGCCGCTTTCCTCCGATGAGTGTCATGGTGGCCGCCGCCGATCTCGGCGCGGCGAGCGGGCGGGTGATGGCCGCGTCGGTGGGCGCGGACACCCTGGAGCTGCGGGAGTGTCACCGGTTCCCCAACCGTCCTGTTCGGGCACATGGCACCCTGCACTGGGACATTCTCGCGCTGTACCAGGGAGTGCTCGACGGGCTGGCGGCGGCCGGACCCGTCGACGGGATCGGCATCGACTCGTGGGCCGTCGACTACGGGCTGATCGACGCGGACGGCGCGCTGCTCGGCAACCCCGTGCACTACCGGGACGAACGGACCGCGCACGCCCGCGACAACCTCGAACGCCTTGGCGCACAGGAGCTGTACGCCACCACCGGGTTGCAGTTCCTGCCGTTCAACACGATCCACCAGCTGGCCGCCGAACCCCGGCTGGGGCTCGCGCGGCGGCTCCTGCTGATCCCGGACCTGCTCGCGTACTGGCTGACCGGCGAGCAGGGCGCGGAGGTCACCAACGCGTCCACCACGCAGCTCCTCGACGTGCGTACCCGGACCTGGGCCACCGGGCTGATCGAGAAGGTCGGTGCCGACCCGGCGCTGTTCCCGCCGCTGCGGGAGCCGGGGACGGTGCTCGGCGAGAACGGCGGTGTGCCGGTCATCGCGGTCGGCTCGCACGACACGGCCTCCGCGGTGGTCGGCGTGCCCGCCGAGCACGAGCGGTTCGCCTACATCTCGTGCGGCACGTGGTCGCTCGTCGGGGTGGAGCTGGACTCCCCGGTGCTCACGGAAGCCAGCAGGGCAGCCAACTTCACCAATGAGCTGGGTGTCGACGGCACCGTGCGCTACCTGCGCAACGTGATGGGACTGTGGCTGCTGCAGGAATGCGTGCGGGAGTGGGGCGCCGACACCGCCGGGCTACTGCGGGCCGCGGCGGACCGGCCACGTGGCGCCGTGATCGATCCCGACGACCCGGTGTTCCTGCCGCCCGGCGACATGCCCGCCCGCATCGTCGACGCCTGCCGCCGCGCGGGTGAGCCGGTGCCCGCCGACCGTGCCGCGATCGTCCGGTGCGTCGTGGACAGTCTCGCCGACGCGCACCGGCGGGCCGTCGAGGACGCGCAGGCGTTGTCCGGCAAGGCCGTCGACGTCGTGCACATCGTCGGCGGCGGGGCGCGGAACACGTTGCTGTGCCAGCTGACCGCGGACGCGTGCGGCCTGCCGGTGGTGGCGGGCCCTGTCGAGGCGACCGCCATCGGCAACGTGCTCGTCCAGGCCCGCGCGCTGGGTGCCCTCGACGGCGACCTGACCAGGCTGCGGGCCCTGACCCGGGCCACACAGCCGGTCACGCGCTATCAGCCTGTGTCACGCGCTCGCTCCGCTCGCGGGTGAGCAGCGCCCAGTCGACCTCGTGGACCGTGGCAGCGGGTGGTACTGGGGCGTTTCAGTGCGTGGCGTCCAACCGGGCGAGTTCTTCCGGTGTCAGCGTCAGGTGCGCCGCGGCGGCCGAGTCGCGGATCGTCGCGGGCCGCGACGAACCCGGGATCGGGATCACGACGGGGGACTTGGCGAGCATCCACGCGAGGCACACCTGCTGCGGGCTCACGCCCTTGTCCCGTGCGGTCGCCGCGAACGGCGCGAAGATCGAGCCAAGGTCACCCGCCTTCGCGATGCCGCCGAGCGGGCTCCACGGCAGGAACGCGATGCCCATCTCGTCGCACAGGCGAAGCTCCGGCTCACTGGACCGGAACGCGGGCGAGAACTCGTTCTGCACGCTCGCGAGCCTGCCGCCGAGGATGTCGTTGGCCAGCCGGATCTGGTCCGGGTTGGCGTTGGAGATGCCCGCGTACCGGATCTTGCCCGCGTCGAGCAGGTCGCGGATGGCACCGACCGACTCGGCGTAGTCGACCGACGGGTCCGGCCGGTGGAACTGGTAGAGGCCGATCGCGTCGACGCCGAGCCGTTTGAGCGACGCCTCGCACGCCTGCCTGAGGTACTCGGGTGAGCCGTTCAGGCCCCAGCCGCCGCCCTCGGCGCGGGTGTGGCCACCCTTGGTCGCGATCAGCACGCCGGACGTGTCGCCGCCGAAGCTCGCGACCGCGCGGGCGATGAGCGACTCGTTGTGCCCGACATCCCTGTTGTCCAGCGAGTAGGCGTCGGCGGTGTCGATCAGCGTGACGCCCGCGTCGAGCGCGGCGTGGATCGTGTCGACGGAGCGCTGCTCGTCGTCCGGCCTGCCCGCGATGGACAGCGGCATGCCACCGAGTCCGATGGCGCTGACCTGCGTGTCGCCGATGCGGCGGGACTGCATTTCGGAAGCCTCCTGCGGTGTTGCCTCTGGACCTTCTACGTGCCCAGCTTCTCGCTGTCGGCGTCCGTTCGCTCGATGGAGTGACACTCGTCGCGTTGGGCGCTTCAGTCCCGGCTGATCCCCGCCAGTTGTTCGAGCACCAGCAGCAGTGCCGAGTGGTCGAGGTCGCCGTGCCCCTGCGTGCGGGCGGCGGCCATCAGCTGGGCGACCGCCGCGCCGAGGGGGAGCGGCACCCCGGCCTCCCTGGCCGAGCCGAGCGCGATGCCGAGGTCCTTGTGGTGCAGGTCGACCCGGAAGCCGGGCGTGAACTCGTGGGTCAGCATCTGCGTCGCCTTGCGGTCCAGCACGGCACTGCCCGCGAGCCCGCCCGACAACACCTCGACGGCGGAGGTCAGGTCGACGTCCTGGGCCCGCAACAGGGTCAGCGCCTCGGCGACGAGCCCGATGGTGCCCGCGACGATCAGCTGGTTCGCGGCCTTGACCGTCTGCCCGCTGCCCACCGGTCCGACGTGGACGATCGTCTTCCCGAGCACGTCCAGCACCGGCCGGGCCGCCGCCACGTCATCGTCCGCGCCGCCGACCATGATCGACAGCGTGCCGTCGACCGCGCCCTGCTCACCGCCGCTGACCGGCGCGTCGAGCGCCCGGACCCCGGCCTGCCGCGCCCGTTCGGCGACCGCGCGGGCGGTGGCAGGCGCGATCGTGCTCATGTCGATCCACAGCGCGCCCTTCGCGGTCAGCACGTCGTCGGCGACCGCCTCGACATCCGGGGAGTCGGGCAGCATCGTGATCACGACCTCGGCGCCGCGCACCGCCGCTCGCACGTCGTCCTCGGCGGTCCCGCCCTGTTCGGCGAACCGGGCCGTCTTGCCAGGGCTGCGGTTGAAGCCGGTGACGTCGTGCCCGGCACGGACGAGGTTGACGGCCATGGGCAGTCCCATGATCCCGAGCCCGACAAACCCGACCTTTGCCATGCGGCCAACCCTAGTGCCCGTCCAGGTGGATCGGGCACGTTTCTCCTCGGCCAGGCGGGCCGCTGGCGGCGTTGCGGGAAAGCCCGAGTACAACCCGGTACGAGCGGCTTTCCCGCGCCTTGCCGGCGACCACCTGGATCCACGGACAAACGACCCACTTCACCTTGACGGGGCACTAGCCGGGGACGCCAAGTCCGCCGACGATGTCCAGTTCCTGGCCGGTGAACTCGCCGGTGAGCAGCGGCATCGTCTTCTCGATCGAGGCCTTCACCTCGGGTAACCGCAGCGACGCGTGGTGCGCCTCCTTGCTGACCCAGACCTCGTTGACCCACACCAGGTCCTTGTCGTCATCCGACACGCCGACCATGTACAGGTCGCAGCCCGCCGCCCTCAGGCCCTCCTGCCCGCTGACGAGCGTGGCCACCACCTCGTCCCGGTGGCCCGGCTTGACCCGCATGGTGCCGAAGTATCCGTACCGCACTGTTCCTCCTGGTCTTTCGCCGATGGCCGGGATCGTCGCACGGGCCACCGACACTCGGCTTGGACGAACGCGACGGCGGCGGACATGGCAATCTCACGTTCTGTGGGATCACGGCGTCTTCCTGGTGTGAGACCTTTCGAGCGGATCGTGGACGAGTACGGGGCCATGGTGCTGCGGGTGTGCCGCGCGGTGCTGGGGCCATCGGATGCCGAGGACGCGTGGTCGGAGACCTTCCTCTCCGCGCTCAAGGCGTACCCCCGGCTGCCCTCGGACGCGAACGTCGAGGCGTGGCTGGTGACCATCGCGCACCGCAAGGCGCTCGACGTGTGGCGGGCGGAGCGCAGGCGGCCCGTGGCCGTGGCCGAGGTGCCCGACCGGGGGCGTGCCGACGAGTGGCACGGCGACCTCTGGGCGGCGCTCGCGGAGCTGCCGCACAAGCAGCGGCTCGCCGTCGCCTACCACCACCTCGCCGGGCTGCCCTACCGGGAGATCGCCGCGATCACCGGCGGCACCGAGGACGCCGCCCGCCGCGCCGCCGCCGACGGCATGAAACGTCTCCGCGCGCTGTACACGGAGGAGGAGACAGCATGAACTTCGACGCACTGCCACCGAGAGATCTGCCACCGAGAGATCTGCCACCGAGAGATCTGCCGCTGAGAGACCTGCCGCTGAAAGACGACGAGGCACAGGCGCGGCTGCACGCACGGCTCGTCGCCGACGCCGAGCGGGAAGGGCTGCTCGACCTCGCCTACCGGACGGTCGACACGCCCGTCGGTTCGTTGCTGCTCGCCGCCACCCCGGCCGGGCTGGTGCGGGTCGTGTACGAGAACGTCGGCCACGACGCGGAGCTGGCGCGGCTCGCCGAAACCGTCAGCCCCCGGATCCTGCACGCCCCCGCCCGCCTCGACGCCGTCGCGCGGCAGCTCGACGAGTACTTCGCGGGCCGCAGGACCGCGTTCGACGTGCCGTTGGACCTGCGGCTCACGCGCGGGTTCCGGCGGGCCGTGGTCGACCACCTGCCCGCGATCCAATACGGGCGTACCGAAACGTATGCCGAGGTGGCGGCCGCCGCCGGTAGTCCGAAGGCGGTACGGGCCGTCGGGACCGCGTGTGCCACCAACCCGGTGCCGGTGGTCGTGCCGTGTCACCGGGTCGTCCGCTCAGACGGGTCGTTCGGCGGCTACGCGGGCGGGCCGGACGCCAAGCGGACCCTGCTGACCATGGAGGCGGCGTGACCGGCATCGACGCCGACTGGAGCGCGGTCGCCGAGGAGGTCGACGAGTACGGCTGCGCGCTCCTGCCCCGGCTGCTGACCACCCGCGAGTGCGCCGACATCGCCGCGCTCTACGACGAGCCGGACCGGTTCCGCGCCACGATCGACATGGCGCGGTACCGGTTCGGGCGCGGGCAGTACCGGTACTTCCGGGACCCGTTCCCCGAGCCGGTCTCCTGGCTGCGCGCCGCGCTGTACCCGCACCTGCTGCCCATCGCACGGGACTGGACGGCGCGGTTGGGCCGGGACGAGCGCTGGCCGGACACTCTCGACGAGTGGCTCGACGAGTGCCACGAGGCCGGCCAGACCCGCCCGACGCCGATCCTGTTGCGCTACGAGGAGGGCGACTGGAACGCGCTGCACCGGGATCTGTACGGGGACAAGGTCTTCCCGCTGCAGGTTGTGATCAATCTCAACGAGCCGGGTGTCGACCACACCGGCGGCGAGTTCCTGCTCGTCGAACAGCGGCCACGCGCACAGTCGCGTGGCACGGCGACGCTGCTCCCACAGGGCCATGGCCTGGTCTTCACCACCCGGGACCGGCCGGTGCGGTCGGCACGCGGCTGGTCGGCGTCGCCGGTGCGGCACGGTGTGTCGGTGATCAGGTCGGGGCGACGGCACACTTTGGGCTTGGTGTTTCACGACGCGGCATGAGGTCGTGTGATTAAGTCCAACTCATGGTGCGTGCAGCGGTGCTGACCAAACAGGGCGGGCAACTCGAGATCCGGGACATCTCCCTCGGCGATCCCGGACCGGGACAGGTGAAGGTGCGGGTCGCCGCGGCCGGTGTGTGCCACTCCGACCTCTCCCTCGCCAACGGCACGCTCCTGCAGGAGGTGCCCGCGGTGCTCGGGCACGAGGGCGCCGGTGTGGTGCTCGCGGTCGGCGACGGCGTTGACCGGGTGGCCGTCGGCGATCACGTGGTGCTCAACTGGGCGCCCGCGTGCCGCGAGTGCTGGTTCTGCCTGCGGGGCGAGCCATGGTTGTGCGTGCACGCCGAGGAGGTGGCGCGTGCGCCGTACGCGCACCTCGATGACGGCACGCCCATCTACCCCGGCCTCGGCACGGCGGCCTTCGCGGAGGAGACCATCGTGCCTGCGGGCGGCGTGGTGAAGGTGCCCGACTCCGTGCCGATGGAACAGGCCGCGGTGCTGGGTTGTGCCGTGCAGACCGGTGCCGGGGCGGTGCTCAACACCGCCCGCGTGCGGTCCGGTGAGTCCGTCGTGGTCGTCGGGCTCGGCGGGGTCGGGCTGTCGGCACTGCAGGCCGCGCGTGCGGTCGGCGCGGGCCCGATCATCGGCGTCGACGTGAGCGAGGCCAAGGCCGACCTGGCCGCACAGCACGGTGCCACCGACTTCCTCGTCTCCGGCGACACCACCGCCAAGGCGATCCGCAAGCTCACCGAGGGCCGGGGCGCGGACCACACCTTCGACTGTGTCGGCCTGCCGGCCACCATCCGCACGGCATGGTCGTCGAGCCGCCGCGGCGGCTCGGTCACGGTCGTCGGCGTCGGCAGCAAGACCAGCACCGTCGAGTTCAACGCGCTGGAGCTGTACTGGTTCGGCCGCACCCTGCACGGCTGCGTGTTCGGGTCGAGCGACCCGGACGTCGAGATCCCGCGCCTGCTCGGCCTCGTCGAGGAGGGCAAGCTCGACCTCGCCGCCCTGGCCACCGCGACCACCGACCTCGCGGGCATCAACGACGCCTTCGAACACCTCGGTCAGGGCGCGCGGACGATCGTCAGCTTCACCAGCTGACCGGGAGGCTGTGCAGGCCGTAGATCGTCGCGTCATCCTTGAACGGCAGCTCGGACAACGGCACGTCGACCCGCAGCGTCGGCACCCGCGTGAACAGGGTGTCGAACACGATCCGCAGCTCCTCGCGGGCGAGGTTCTGCCCGAGACACTGGTGTGCGCCGTAGCCGAACGCGATGTGGTTGCGACCGCCGCGGGTGACGTCGAGGCGCTCCGGGTCGGCGAAGACGGCCGGGTCGTGGTTGGCGGCGTTGCCGAGGGTCAGCACGCCATCGCCCGCCTTGACGGTCACGCCGCCGATCTCGGTGTCCGCGACCGCGACCCGGGAGGTCACGAACTCGGCGATCGTGAACTGCCGCAACAGTTCCTCCACCGCGCCCGTGGTCCGGTCCTGGCCGGCCATCAGCAGCGCCAGCTGTTCCGGCTGCCGCAGCAGCGCCAGCGTGCCGATCGAGATCATGTTCGCGGTCGTCTCGTGGCCCGCGATCAGCAGCAGCAGCGCGAGGCTCACCAGCGCCTCGTGGTCGTAGGTGCCTTCCGCGCGGTGCTTGGCGATCTGCCTGCCGATCAGGTCGTCGGTCGGTGCTGACTCCTTCTCGCTGACCAGCTTGTCCACGTAGGCGCGCAGCTCGTCGAGCGAGGAGCGCATGTCCTCGACGGCGGCGGAGCGGGACAGCAGCGTCTTCGACCGGGACTGGAAGAACTCGTGGTCGTCGTAGGGGACGCCGAGCTGCTCGCAGATCACCAGCGACGGCACGGGCTGCGCGAGCGCCTCGACCAGGTCGGCGGTGCGGGACTCGATCGCGAGCATCCTGTCGAGGTGGTCGTCGACGATCTGCTGGATGCGCGGCCGCAGCGCGGCGAGCCGCTTGACGGTGAACTCGCCGAGCACCGCGCGGCGGGCAGGCCCGTGCTCCGGTGGGTCCATGGCGATCAGGGACGGCTTCGCCCTGCGGTCCTGCGCGACGCGGCGGCCGGTCGGGTTCGGGAAGCCCGGGTTGGCGCGGTCGGAGGAGAAGGCGGGGTCGGTCAGCACGGCCCGGACGTCGGCGTGCCGGGACGCCGCCCACACCTCCTGCCCGCTGAGCAGAGTCACCCTGGTCATCGGGCCGGGCTCGGTCACCGACACCTCGTCGTGGAACGGGCACGCACGCGGCGGGAAGGAGTCCTGCATTCATTGCCCCCAAATCTGGAAGAAAGTCGTCCACTTGTCATCGACGGTAGTCACCCGAAAGCGCACCGTCTACTTTTCGGACCGGTGTGATAATCCGGAGATGACGAGCCCCGAGGCGCCCCTGCGTGCGGACGCGCGCCGCAACCGCGACCAGATCCTGGTGGCGGCGCGGGAGATCTTCGCGGAGCGGGGCGCCGAGGTGCCGATGGAGGAGATCGCGCGGCGGGCTTCCGTCGGCGTCGGCACCCTCTACCGGCGGTTCGTCGACCGGGAGGCGCTGATCCGCGCGGTCTTCCGGGACACCTTCCAGGCCGTCGCCGACGAGACCGGGGCCGCGCTCGCACAGGAGCCGACCGCGTGGGCTGCCCTGATGCGGATCATGCGGCTGTCGGCGTGGCTGCACGTGAGCGTGCAGGCCGCGTCGCCGAGGGTCACGGCCGTGGTGCGGGCCGACGAGGAGACCTCGCGGGTGCGCGACGAGCTGCTCGACACGCTCGACCAGGTGGTGCGCCGGGCGCAGGACGAAGGCAGCCTGCGCCGCGACGTTGGCGTCGGCGACCTCGCGATGCTGTTCGTGTCGGTCGTGCACCAGACCCACGCGGTCACCCGGGACGCCGAAGGGCTCGTGGCGGGTCGCGTGCTGGCGATCATGATGGACGGGTTGCGCGCACCCGCCCCCGGCGACCTGCCCGGCCGCCCGCTGACCCGTGGTGACCTCGAGTTCGGCCGGTCATGACCCGGCCTGAGGAGGACAGATGACCACTCTGCCGATCGTTGCCGGAGTCGACGGTTCGGAGTCCGCGCTGGACGCCGTGCGATGGGCCGCCAGGGAGGCCATGACACACGGGACGTCGCTGCGGCTCGTGCACGCCTGCGACGTACCCTTCGGTTACCCCGGCGGGTACGTCGGGCACCGGCAGCTGCGCGACGCGCTCGCGGAGCAGGGCCGGGAATCGCTGGCGCAGGCGGAGAAGGTGGCCGGGGAGGCCGTGCCCGGCCTGCGGGTGGACGCCGTCACGCACATGGGGGGCGCGGTGCCCACCCTCGTCGAGGAGTCCGCCACCGCGGCACAGCTCGTGCTCGGCACCCGCGGCCTCGGCGGCTTCACCGGGCTGCTCGTCGGCTCGACCGCGGTGGAGCTGGCGAGCCGGTCCCACTGCCCGCTCGTGGTCGTCCGCGGCATGGTGTCGACCACGACCGGCCCGGTCGTGGTCGGCGTCGACGGCACCCCGGCGAGCGAGGCGGCCATCGAGCACGCGTTCGCCGCCGCGTCGGCGTACGGGACCGGGCTGGTCGCCGTCCACACGTGGTCCGACCTGCTGGTGGAGACCGCGTTCGCGGGTGGCGCGGCGGCGCTGGACTTCTCGCCGCTGGCCCAGACCGCGGCGGCCGAGCTCGGCGAGCGGCTCGCGGGCAGGCGCGAGGAGTACCCGGACGTGGAGGTCACCCGGCACGTGGAGCGCGAACGCTCGAGCGTCGCGCTGCTGCGGCACGCGGAGAACGCGCGGCTGGTCGTCGTCGGCACCAGGGGCCGGGGCGGGTTCCGCGGTCTGCTGCTCGGGTCGACCAGCCAGCACCTTCTGTACCACGCGCCGTGTCCGGTCGCGGTCGTCCGGACCAGGGACGTCGGTCCCTGACGGGTGATTGCCGCTACGGATACGCTGGGAAGTGTCCATCGGTGGCCGTATCGCCCGGTGGCCACCGGTTCGAGAGCGGAGTGTGCGGATGCCGGACGCCGGCGGTGGCAGACCCAAGCGTTCTGCCGTCGGTGTGTCACTCGCCGGGTTGCGGCTCGACGAGCTGCTGAACGAACTGCAGGACCGGCTGGTCGAGATCGGCAAGACCCGTGACCGGCTCCAGGGTCTGCTGGACGCGGTCGTCGCGGTCGGTGCGGGTCTGGAGCTGGCCGGCACGTTGCAGCGGATCGTGCAGACCGCGGTGGAGCTGGTCGATGCCCGCTACGGCGCGCTGGGTGTGCTGGGTGACGAGGGGCTTTCGGAGTTCGTCTACGTCGGTATCGATCCGGGGATACGTGCGGAGATGGGGCACTTGCCGGAGGGCAAGGGCCTGCTGGGCCACCTGATCGAGCACCCGGTCCCGATCCGGCTACCTGACCTCGCCGAGCATCCGGCGTCGGTCGGCTTCCCGCCGAACCACCCGCCGATGAGCAGCTTCCTCGGCACGCCCGTCCGGGTGCGTGACGCGGTGTTCGGCAACCTCTATCTCACGGAGAAGAAGGGCGAGAACGAGTTCAACGACGACGATGTCGTGGTGCTCGAGGCACTCGCCGCGGCGGCCGGTGTCGCCGTGGAGAACGCGCGCCTGTTCGAGCAGGCCCGGCTGCGTGAGCGCTGGCAGTACGCGTCGGCGGAGGTCAACGCGCTGCTCCTTGGCGGAGGTTCGAGCGAGGAGGCCCTCCTGCTGATCGCGCAGCGCACCTGTGAGCTGTCCGGGTCCGACTCCGCGCTGATCCTCCGGGCCGACGGGGAGGGCGAGACGCTCACCGTGGAGGCGGGTGCCGGGACCCGGGGCGAGGAGATGATCGGCCGCAGGCTGTCCACGACCACGCCCGCGATCGCCTCGGTCATCACCGACCGCGAGCCGACCGTGTACGCCGACTTCGCGCAGACATTGGGCTCGGAGGCCAACATGTTCGGCGACTTCGGGCCCGCGCACGCGGTGCCGTTCGGGTCCGCGACCGGGGTCAGCGGGCTGCTGCTGGCGCTGCGTAACAAGGGCGACACGCAGTTCGGCCACGACCAGTTGCCGATGCTCGCGTCGTTCGCCGCGCAGGCCGCGCTGGCACTGGAACTCGCGGACAAGCAGCGGCAGGAACGGATGCTCGACCTGCTCGCCGACCGCGACCGGATCGCGGGCGACCTGCACGACCACGTCATCCAGCGGCTCTTCGCGGCGGGCATGAGCCTGCAGGCCATCGTCGGCCGCATCACCGACGGCGAGGCCCGCGGCCGGGTCAGCCGCGTGGTCGGCCTGCTCGACGAGACCATGCGCGAGATCCGCACCTCGATCTTCGACCTGCACACGGCCGGGGAGGAGAGCCCCACCAGCCTGCGGCGGCGGATGCTCGATCTGGTCGCCGAGGCCAGCGCGGACACCGACATGTCGCCCGCGGTGCGGATCTCCGGCGCCGTCGACACCCTGGTCCCGCCGTCCGTGGCCGAGCACGCGCTCGCCGCGCTGCGGGAGGGCATCAGCAACGCGGTGCGGCACGCACGCGCCACCGACATCGTGGTCACCGTGGAAGCGGCCGCCGACCTGGTCATCGGCGTGACGGACAACGGGGTCGGCATGCCGCCCGACGTGGCGCGCAGCGGTCTGCTCAACCTCGAACGGCGGGCCATGGAGTGCGGCGGCACGACCACCGTGTCGGCGAACCCCGATGGCGGGACGCGGCTCGTGTGGCGGGTCCCGATCCCGTCACCGTGACCTGGGCCGTCAGTTGGCCTGTTTGCGGGAGCGGAGCTCCGTGGCCAGGACGGCGGCCTGCGTGCGGCGCTGCATGCCGAGCTTGTTCAGCAGGTGTGACACGTAGTTCTTGATCGTCTTCTCCGCGAGGAAGAGTTTTTCGCCGATCTGGCGGTTGGTCAGTCCCTCACCGATGAGGTCGAACACGGCTCGTTCCTGTTCGGTGAGTGCGTTGAGCGGGTTCTGGTTCTCGCGTTCGTGGCGGATCCGGTTCATCAACGCGGCGGTGGTTTTCGGGTCCAGCAGCGAGCCGCCCGCGCCGACCATGCGGATCGCTTCGAGCAGGTCGAGGCCCAGTACCTGCTTGAGCACGAACCCGGACGCGCCCGCCATGATCGCGTCGAACAGCGCGTCGTCGTCGGCGTAGGAGGTGAGCATCAGGCAGTTCAGGTCGGGCAGCATGGACTTCAGGTCCCGGCACAGCTCGATGCCGTTGCCGTCGGGCATCCGCACGTCCAGCACCGCGACGTCCGGGGTCACCTGCGGCGCCCTGGCGAGTGCCTCCACCACGCCCGCCGCCTCGCCGACGACCTCGAGGTCATCGGCGGTGCCGACGAGATCGGCGATGCCCCGCCGCACGATCTCGTGGTCATCGACCAACAGGACGCGGACAGTCACGGTTGCCTCCTCGGCGCACTGGTTACACCCTCACCCAGAAGGTATTCCCGAAAGGGTGATGCGCACGCAGGAAACTGGCCTCTAATAATCAGGGACGAAAGTCCCTTTCACACCACCGTCCTGACCTGTCTGGCGATCTCGACGTCTTCGCGGGCCGTGACGACGAACGTCCGCGTGGCCGCACCGGGCACGGTGATCTCGGTATCCCCGTCGACGGGCACCGCCGCGTCGATCGCCACACCGAGGAACGCGAGGCCGTCGGCCGCCCGTGCACGCACGACCGGCTGGTGCTCGCCGACGCCGCCGGTGAACACCAGCACGTCCAGCCCGTTCATGGCGGCGGTCATCGCGGCGATCTCCCGCCGCAGCCGGTGGAGGTACACGTCAAGTGCCTGCCGGGTCGCCTCGTCGTCGCTGTCCACGATGTCCCGGAGGTCGCCACTGCCGCCGGTCAGCCCGGCCAGGCCGCTGTGGTGCTCGAGCAGGTCCGACAGCTCGTCGGCCGACACACCGCCGTGGTGCAGCAGCCACAACACCAGGCCAGGGTCGATGTCGCCCGATCGGGTGGCCATCACGAGACCGGCGAGTGGCGTGAACCCCATCGTCGTGTCCACGGACCGGTCACCGACGACGGCCGCGAGCGACGCGCCGGAACCGAGGTGGCAGCTGACGATCCGCCTGCCGGGCCCTGCCAGCTCGGCCACCCGCCGCGCCACGTGCGCGTGCGAGAGGCCGTGGAAGCCGTAGCGGCGCAACGCCCACCGCTCGTTCCACTCCCTCGGCAGCGCGTACGTGCGTGCCGCGGCGGGCAGGTCGTGGTGGAACGCGGTGTCGAAGCACGCGACCGATGGCACGTCGGGCAGGACCGCGCTCACGGCGTCGATCCCGGCCACCCCGCGGGGCTGGTGCAGCGGCGCCAGCTCGGCGAGTCCGGCGATGCGGTCGCGGACGTCCCGGTCCAGCAGGACGGGCGAGGTCAGGTCGGCGCCCCCGTGCACGATCCGGTGCCCGACCGCGTCGACCCGGGGGAGCCCGTCGACGAACGCCATGACGTCGTCGGTCTCGTCGCCGCCCGACCACCGCTCGACGGTGGTGGCGCCGACGACCTCGTCGTCATCGTCCAGCAGAGCCAGCTTGAGGCTCGACGAGCCCGCGTTCACCACCAGCACACACGTCATCGGCTCGGCCACGCCCAGTCGCGGACCTCGGGCAGGTCCTCGCCGTGGGTGCGGGTCCACACGTGGTGGCGGGCCCGCAGGTCCAGCATGCGCTGGCGGACCAGCGCGGTCCGGGTGCCGAGGCCGGGCACCCGGTCGAGCACGTCGATGACCAGCTGGAAGCGGTCGAGGTCGTTGAGGACGAGCATGTCGAAGGGCGTGGTGGTGGTGCCTTCCTCCTTGTAGCCGCGGACGTGGAGGTTGTCGTGGTTGGTGCGACGGTAGGTGAGGCGGTGGATCAGCCAGGGGTAGCCGTGGTAGGCGAAGATCACCGGCTTGCCGGTGGTGAACATGGCGTCGAACTCGGGGTCGCTCATGCCGTGCGGGTGTTCGGTGCGGGGTTGGAGGCGCATCAGGTCGACCACGTTGACCACCCGTACCTTCAGGTCGGGGAGTTCCTCGCGCAGGATCGCGGTCGCGGCCATGATCTCCAGGGTCGGTGCGTCGCCCGCGCAGGCCAGGACGACGTCGGGTTCGGTGCCGTCGTCGTTGCTTGCCCACTCCCAGATGCCCGCACCGCGGGTGGCGTGCAGGACCGCTTCGTCCATCGGCAGCCAGTCCGGTGACTCGTTCTTGCCCGCGACGATCACGTTGACGTAGTCGCGGCTGCGCAGGCAGTGGTCGGTCACCGACAGCAGCGTGTTGGTGTCCGGCGGCAGGTAGACGCGGATGACCTCGGCCTTCTTGTTCATGACGTGGTCGATGAACCCGGGATCCTGGTGGGAGAAGCCGTTGTGGTCCTGGCGCCAGACGTGCGAGGTCAGGAGATAGTTCAGCGACGCGACCGGTCGCCGCCAGGGAAGTTTCTTGCTGGTCTTGAGCCATTTGGCGTGCTGGTTGAACATCGAGTCGATGATGTGGATGAACGCCTCGTAGCAGGAGAACAGGCCGTGGCGCCCGGTGAGGAGGTAGCCCTCCAGCCAGCCCTGGCACAGGTGCTCGGAGAGCACCTCCACCACGCGGCCGTCGTGGGTGAGGTGCTCGTCGACGGGCAGCACCTCGGCCTGCCACTGTTTGCCGGTCACCTCGTAGACGGCGTCGAGCCGGTTGGAGGCCGTCTCGTCCGGCCCGAAGAGCCGGAAGTTCCTGGCGTCCGCGTTGTCCCGCATGACGTCGCGGAGGAAGCGGCCGAGCACCCGGGTGGGCTCGGAGGTGGTGGCGCCGTGCTTCTCGACCCGCGCGGCGTAGTTACGGAAGTCGGGCAGGTCGAGGGGGCGCAGCAGCAGGCCGCCGTTGGCATGCGGGTTGGCGCCCATCCTGCGGTCGCCGTCCGGGACGGTCGCGAGCAGCTCGGGGGTTGGGGCGCCGGACTCGTCGAACAGCTCCTCCGGCTGGTAGGAGCGCAGCCACTGCTCCAGCATCGCGAGGTGCCCGGGGTTGTCCCGCACCCCGGACAGCGGCACCTGGTGTGCCCGCCAGGTGCCGGTCACCTGCACGCCATCGACCGTGTCCGGTCCGGTCCAGCCCTTGGGGGAGCGCAGCACGATCATCGGCCACCGTGGCCGCGTGCGGTCCCCGTCCGTGCGGGCCCGCCGCTGGACGGCGGCGATCTCGTCGAGGCAGTCGTCAAGGGCGGCGGCCATGTCCTGGTGCATCCGCGCCGGGTCCTCGCCGGTGACATGACGCGGCGCGTAGCCATAGCCGCGGAGCAGTGCGTCCAGCTCCTCCTGTGGGATGCGGGCCAGCACCGCGGGGTTGGCGATCTTGTAGCCGTTCAGGTGCAGGATCGGCAGCACCGCGCCGTCGGTGGCCGGGTCGAGGAACTTGTTGGCATGCCAGCTGGTCGCGAGTGGACCGGTCTCGGCCTCGCCGTCGCCGACCACGCACGCCACCACGAGGTCCGGGTTGTCGAACGCGGCACCGAAGGCGTGGGCGAGCGAGTAGCCCAACTCGCCGCCCTCGTGGATGGAACCGGGCACCTCCGGCGCCACATGGCTCGGCACGCCACCCGGGAACGAGAACTGCCGGAACAGCTCCCGCATGCCCTGCTCGTCGCGCTGCACAGCCGGGTTGGCGGCGGTGTAGCTACCCTCCAGCCACGTGTTCGCGAACATCGCGGGCCCGCCGTGACCTGGGCCGATCACGTACATGGCGTTCAGGTCCCGCGCCAGGATCACCCGGTTGAGGTGGGCGTAGAGGAAGTTCAGGCCGGGCGTGGTGCCCCAGTGGCCGAGCAGCCGCGGCTTGACGTGCTCACGGCGCAGCGGCTCGGTCAGCAGCGGGTTGTCGAGCAGGTAGATCTGGCCGACGGACAGGTAGTTGGCTGCCCGCCAGTACGCGTCGAGCACCCGCAGTTCCCGCTGGTCGAGTGGCACGTCGATCGTCTCGGTCACTGGTTGTCTCCCGGGTGGTCGGCTCAGGTGCCGGGTTCCCGGCCCGAGCCGTCCTATGCGCGCGCTGCCCGGTCACCGCCCGAACCGGGCGGCCGCCGGGGGGTTATGGTCGGTGTCGACGGCCCGTTCCGGCGCCGTTCCGGACGAGAGCGTCGTACCCGGCCAGGCGAAGACGGCGCACCACCACCATGAACTGGATCATTCTCGTCATTTCGGGTCTCTTCGAGACGGTATGGGCGATCGCACTGGGCAAGAGCGCGGGTTTCACCCGGCTCGTACCCTCCGTGGTGTTCGCCGCCGCGCTCGTGATGAGCATGGGCGGCCTCGCCGTCGCCATGCGAACCATTCCCATCGGCACGGCCTACGCGGTATGGGTCGGCATCGGCGCGGTCGGCACCGCCGTGTTCGGCATGCTGTACCTGAACGAACCCGTCACCGTCGCGCGGGTGTGCTGCGTGCTGCTGATCGTCGCGGGCGCGGTGGGCCTGAAGCTTGCTTAGTTGGTGATTTCGGGGAGAGGGCGGTGCACCACCGGTGACCGGTGACTTCTGGCGTGAGTGGTTCGGCGAGTCGCCTGGCTACCTCGACTTCGCGCGGGTCGGGCCGCCGTCGCGTGCGGTGGTCGAGACCAGCGCCGAGCTGCTCGGCAGGCTGGCGACCGCGGGGCCGTCCACGGTGGACGACCTGATGACGTGCGACGCGCGCGCGAGGGCGGCGGTGGCCCGGTTGTGCGGCGCCGCCGACGACCGGGTGGCCCTGTTGCCGAACACCAGTCAGGGCCTGTTCCAGACGGCGTTCGGCGTCCCGGCCGGTGAGGTGCTGGTGTCGGCCGCGGAGTTCCCGGCCAACACCTACCCGTGGGTGCGGGCCGAGCAGGCGGGCAGGCTGACCGTGCGCCTGCTGCGTCCGCCGAGGGGCCGGGTCACCCCGGAGGTGGTCGCGGCCGCGTTGACCGCGAGCACGACCGTGGTCTCGGTGAGCGCCGTCGACTTCCGCACCGGGTACCGGGCCGACCTCGGCGCGCTGCGCGAGGTCGTCGGCGACCGGCTCCTCGTGGTGGACGGCATCCAGGGCGTCGGCGTCGTCGACGAGCCGTGGGCGGCCGCCGACGTGCTCGTGTGTGGTGGGCAGAAGTGGCTGCGCGCGGGGTGGGGGATCGCCTTCGCGGTGCTGTCGGACCGCGCGCTGGATCGCATGTCGCCGCTGATCTCTGGGTGGACCGGGGCACGCGACCCCGCGGTGTTCGACGACGAGATCCATGAGATGGCCCCCGATGCCCAGTCCTGGTCGGTGAGCAACCTCAGCCCGGTGAACGCCGGTGCGCTCGCCAGGGCGCTGGAGCTGGTCGAGGAGATCGGACAGGACGTGGTCTCGCGGCGGATCACCGACCGCGTCGCGGAGTTCGACGAGATGCTGCGATCGGCGGGTGCCGAGATCGTGTCCGCGACCGACCGGCGAGCCGGGATCCTGGCCTTCCGCGTGCCCGGCCGGACCGCCGGGGAGGTGGCGGCCGCGCTGGCCGACGCCGAAGTGACGGCCACGGTGCGGCCGGACCAGGTGCGGCTGTCCCCGCACGCGTCGACCGGACCCGGCGCCGTCGACCGGGTGCGCGCGGCGCTGTCCCGGCTGAAGCGGGACACGCTGATCGTGTGATTGGCATGTCGGTCATGGAGTGTTTCGCTGCCCTGCGCGTTCGTCGCTGAGGGTCTGCTCGCTGTCGCTCGCGGGCAGGCCGTTCCCTGCGGGCTCTGACCGCTCACCCCTCGTCGTCGAGCAGTGCGGCGACGTTGTTCCGGTCCGCGCCAAGCCGTACGTAGATGTCCGCCCACTGCCGGTCGACGGCGGTGGGGCCCTTGCCGTCGCAGTACGGCTTGGCGCCGTTCGCGGTGTAGTAGCGGAGCAGGGCGAAGGTCTCGCCAGTACGCCTGATCGTGGCGTCGGTGTAGCGGGTGCCGGGCGGCTGCGGCTGGTGCCGCATGCAGCTGAGCTCTCGCGCGGCACCGCCGGCGGTCTCGTCGTCGAAGCGCGGGCCGGGGTCGGGCGCAGCCTCGGTGCAGGCGACCGCGCAGAAGAGCAACGCGCTCAGTGCGGCACCGAGGAGTCGGAGGTGCATGTGTTTGCTGCCTTTCCGGTCAGGTGATGCCCGCCGCGGCGCGCACGGCGAGGCCGAGCCCGACGACGAGGACGAGCGTCGCCGTGAGTGCCGGCATCCAGTTCCGCAGACGTGTCAGGCGGTTCTGGAGGCGGGGGAGTCGCTCGAAGCGGTCACGGAAGCGGACGAGCAGGACGCCGACGAGCGTGAGCGTGGCGGCCATGCCGACGCCGTAGCCGACGACGAGCAACACCCCGAACCAGGTCCGGCCGAGCGCGATCGCGCCGAGCAGGACGACGAGTGCGGACGGGCTGGGCACGAGACCACCGGCGACACCCATGCCGATGAGCCCGGTCCGGCCGTACCCGTGGCTGTGCCCATGGCCGTGTCCGTGCCCGTGGCTGTGCCCATGCGCGTGCCCATGCCCGTGGTGCTGGGCGTGAGGGCTCGGCCCGCCGGTGTGTGCGAGCACCGGTTCCCGCACGGGTGCGGCCGGCATGGCGCGGGCGCGGGCCCGCAGTGCCGATCGCAGCAGCACGGCGCCGATCAACGCGACGAGCAGACCGCTGGCGACGCCGAGCCAGCCGAGCACGCTCTCGCCAGCGACCGCGCTCGACCCGCTGATGAGCAGCCCGAGGACGAGCACCCCCGCGGTGTGGGTGACGGTGACCGTGGCGCCCACGGTGACGGCGTCCCGCACCGAGCCGTTCTTGCCAGCGAGGTAGGCGGCGATGACGGTCTTGCCGTGCCCCGGCAGGGCCGCGTGCGAGGCGCCGAGCACGAGGGAGAGCAGTACCGCGAGGAGGCCGACGATCGGGGTGAGGTCCCTGCTGCCCGCGAGGTCGGTGAACCAGGACGTCGCGGACGTGACCACCGAGCCGGGCGGAGCGCCGAGAGCCGCGCCGCTCCCGGCGGCTCCTGGCTCGGTCCGGAACGTGGCCGCGCGCAGGTCGAGCGGGTCCGCCAGGAGGTCCTCGGGGTAGGCACGCAGCTCGTCGCTGACGCTCGTGGCGGGCAGCGCCGAGTCGACGGTACGCACCCCGTCGCCGGTGACCACCAGCTCGTGCCACCCGATCCGGTCGGTGCGGAACGCATCCCGGAAGTCGATGGTGGCGGGGTGGTCCAGCGTGGCCGAGGTGGTGAACTCGCAGAGCAGGCGCATGGTCGCGAGCCCGGCCTCGCCTGCGGGGAACTCCAGCCGGTGCCCGGCAGGCCGCCACTCGCCGGAGCGGCCGTCGACGGCGACCGTCGTCGCGGTGGCGAACCGCCAGCACTCCCGGCCGGCGTACCGGTCGGCCTCCGCCGGGGACACCGTGCCGTCACCGTCGCGGTCGACGGTCGGCCGTTCCTGCACCGCCGGTATCTCGGCGAGGTCGATGACGGCGTGCAGGTCGATCCGGTCCGGGAACAGGGTGAGACCGTTGAAGTGGTTGACGGTGAAGTTGCCGAGCGGGTGCGCTGCCGCTGATGCCGGCGCGGCCGCCAGCCCCAGCGCGCACAGCACCAGCAACACGGCGAGGCGCCTCATCCGGCACCTCGCAGACTCGCCAGCGTGGTCCGCGCGGTCCGCGCCTCGACGGGGGAGAAGTGCGGGTTGACGCGCAGCGCCTCGTCGAGTGTGGTGACGGCTTCGGTGTTCCTGCCGAGGCCGGCGAGGATCATGCCGCGGTGGTAGGAGAACGTGGCGTTGCGCCAGCCGGTGCGCGCGGCGCGGTCGGCGTAGGTGAGTGCCTCGGCGTCCCGCCCGCCAAGGTGCAGCGCCCAGGCCAGTGCGTCCGCGACGAACACGGGTTGTCTGCGTGACCACTCCGCCCGCGCACGCTGGAGCGCCTGCTCGGCGTCACCGCGGTCGGCGGCGACCAGGGACGCCGCGAGGTCGTCGCTCGCGCCCGAGGCGGTTTGGAGCCGTTCCTGCTGTTCGATGACCGCGTACTGGCGTTCGGCGAGTTCCGGTTCGCCCGCGGAGGTCAGGAGCACGGCGTACTCCTGAAGGTACTGGGGGTTCGGCAGCCGGGACACGAGGTTCCGGTAGCCGGCGAGCGCCGCCACGGTCTGCCCGCGTGCCGCCGCGACCTTCGCTCTTCCCTGCAGCAGCGGCGCGTCCTGCGGCACCGCACGCAGGCCCGCCTCGTAGTGGCGCGCCGCGGTGTCGATGTCCCCGTTGTCGAAGGCGAGCTCGCCGAGCCGGTAGCGGCAGAACGCGATGTCACTGGTGTCGACCGCGTCCGCCAGCGCACGGTCGAGCGCGTAGCGGGCGTCGTCGGCGCGGCCGTGCAGCTCGAACTCGTAGGCGGCGCGGGTGAACGAGGAGACGCCGGGTTCGATGTCCAGCATGCGCTGCAGCGCGTCGGTGGCCGCCGCGGTGGCACCGAGCTGGGTGTAGGCGTCGGTGAGCACGCCGTACACCTTCGCGGTGTCCGGGAGCACCGCCCTGGCCCGCTCACCCCAGTCGCGGGCGGCCGCGAAGTCGTGTCGTGCGTTGGCGAGCGCACCCATGCCGGTCAGCGCGGCCCCGTTGCCGTCTGGCCGCTGCGCCAAGGACGTGCGCAGCGCCCCTTCCGCTTTGGGGTAGTAGGCGGGGTTCGCGGTGATCCGTGCCTTCTCGACGTACGCGGTGCCCAGCTCGGCCCACGTCTGCGGATCCCGCTCCCGCCGGTCCAGCTTGGCCTGCGCGGTCAGGATCCACCGGTCGAGAGTGCTCGACGCACTGGCCGGTCCCTCGACGACGGCCGGGTTCGGCGGGGCAGGTGGCAGGAGTGCCGCGACGCTGAGGACGAGGAGGCCGGTGCCGAGCCCGGCGACCAGTGCGGCACCGAGGCGGGAGCGCGTTCTTCCAGACATCGATCGTGCCTTCCGGGGTGTGGTGGGGCCGCCGACGCCGCGGGACGCGGTCGCCGACGGCCGTCCTCTTACGCGGTCTGAACGACGTTGCCTCGGGACTGGCGCCGGTAGAGCACGACGCCGGACCCGATCAACGCCACCGCGACCAGACCGGTCAGCGCCGGCATGGCGGGGAAGTTCGTCCAGCCGAACGGCGGCACCGCGCCACCGGACGAGGAGGACGAGTTGACCGCCTTGTTGTTCGGCAGCGCGACATACGGGAACACCGTGTCGAACGGAACGTCGTTCCGGTCGACCCGGTCACCCGCGGCGAGCGGTGCGACGATGCCGCTGACCGCGGCGCCCTCAAGGGCCTGGACGCTGATGTCGAGCGCGTCGTCGGCCAGCCTGCGGCCGTTCGGGTACCCCTGGAGGTCGTTGCCGAGAACCCCGAGCCGGTTGGGCTGGGCGGTGGGCGGGATCGACGTGTTCAGCCGCAACTGTTCCGACGGTGCGAACCGAGCCGGGTCGACGTCGAGGTTGTTGAGCTGGGAGTTGAGATCCACGTTGATATCGGCACCGGTCTTCGTGGTGATCCCGGTCAGGAAGATCTCGAACAGGTCGTTCCGTGGCTTCTGCGGTGCGGGGATGCCGTAGATCCGCTGGATCAGATCGGGCACCTCCGGGTTGTTCACCCGGTCGACCAGGGCGGGCACGGTCCGGTCCTGCTCTGGCAGGAGCGAGTTGAACCTGTCCTTCAACGCCGCGGGCGGGATTACCTCGTTCACCAGCGGGTTGCCAAGGCGCGACACCTGGACCTCGTTGCCGAACGACTGCTGCGCACCGGGGGTGCGCACCGTGAGCGAATAACGCTCGGTGTCGCTCCAGACCCCAATCACGGGGTTGCGGGCCGGGTTGCCCCGGAGCGACAGCGCGGTCTTGGGCACCTGCAACGCGATGGTGTTCACGTTGTAGCCGGCCACCGTGTCCTGCCCTGTCTCGGACAGGTCACCACCGTAGATCAGGTCGAAGATCCGCAGGTCGAGGAAGAACGGGTCGTCGGCCTGCCCCGCGTAGCTGCGCCCGCCACCCGGAATGGTGGTGATGGCCTGGTCGCGGAGCACCCGGTAGTCCGGCATCGAGGCCGGACCGACGTTCGACGGCGCGACCCTGGCTCCGCTGGCCAGGGTCGTGACCCGCCCGGCGACCCGGTCGATCAACGACAGCGTGTAGGTCTGACGGAACAACAGGTCCGGGTCGTCCAGCGAGGTGACCGGATCGTCGTTGTAGAGGAACGTGGTGTTCCCCCGCCGGTCGTCCGTGCGGAAGTCCCACCGGTAGGTCAGGTCCGCACGCGCGTCGCCGTCGTTGTCGATGTTGATGTCGTAGTGGGCGTCCGCGGCCCACGGGTAGAAGTTCGGTCCACCGTTGGGCTCGGAGAACGGGTACCAGTTCGCGATCAGGGTCACGGTGTCCGGCTTGTCGGGGCTGACGAACGCGTACACATCGGTGTTGTCGACCGGCGGGTCGCCGGCGATCAGTGGAGCTTCCCGGTGGCTCGACGCGACCGCGGGCCCGTACGACAGCCCGACGAGCGCACTCGCGAGCACAGTGCTGCCGACCGCGACGAGCGCGACCGCCGCTCGTCGCCGGGTGACCACCCGGGGACGAGCAGGAGAGGGTGTTGCCATTTCCATCCCTTTCTGGCAAAGAACATCGCCCGCGGGACGCGGGCAGGCCGCGTATCAGCTCGATCACGGCGCGACGATCAACAGGTCGATCCCCGTCCGACCCGGAAACAACAGAGTTTTGCAATCCCCTGGACGCGGGATCCGCCGTGGGAGAAGTCGGCAGGTTCCCGCTGCGCAGAGGCCGGGTTCCCCGGTCCTCTGTCGTGTGCCGATACTGCGCGCGGCCGCCTGTGGGGACGTTGTGGAAGTGTTGTGGCGGGGCTCATCCAGGAGCGCGGCCACGAGAGCGGGTGGCGGCGGCTCTACCGGACAGGTGCTTCCCGCATCGGTGATGTCAGCGCGGTACGGCGAGCGGGTTGGTCATCCGGTCACACGGGAGGAGACGATGTCGTCGGCCAGGGGCGCGATCGTGCCGATGATCGTGGCCGCGGTGTCCGATGGCACACCGGCGTCGGTCAGCGCGTCGTTCAGGTGGGTGGCCACCACATCGAACTGGCGCTGGGTGATGCCGCGGCCAAGGTGCACGTCCTTCATCGACCTGCCGCGGTACTCGTCCGGACCACCGAGCGCGGCGGCGAAGAACTCGACCTGCATGCCCTTCAAGCGGGACATGTTGGTGCCGTTGAAGAACGCGGCCACTTCCGGGTCGGCGAGCACCCGGTCGTAGAAGTCGTCGACGACCGCGACCAGCGCGACCTGGCCGCCGATCTCTCCGTAGACGCTCATCAGAAGCTCCATTCCCGCGTGGAGTTCTCCCGCGATGATACAGAGAATCGTGGCACGTATCATCGTATCAGTTGCGGCTCGCGTGACGACAGGGCGCTAGCTCGAGGCCATCCTGGTCAGGTGCCGGACGAGATCGTCCCGGCTCGCAGGTGCCACCCGCACGTCATCCCCGGCCCCTGGCAACAACACGAAGCGCCCCTCGCTGGTGTCGGTGTACCGCAACGGCTGCGCGGCACGCCGTCGGCGGCCCCACTCGTCGCGGGTCGCCACCGACAGTTCACCGAACCCGCCGACCGGCAACGCGGCCAGGCGCCGCACGCGCCGCGCCTCGGGTCCGGCGCGGCGCACTCCCGCCCCGGCCGGGGTGCGCAGCCTTCCGTCCGGCCTGGTGGACCGGACCTCGGCCGCCGACACGGTGAACGGCGTGCCAGAGCCCGCCGGCACGTCGGGTGTCTGCGCGACCAGCCGCTCGGCGAGCCGGTTCGCGCCGATCCGGCTCAACCGCACCGTCGAATCCGCCTGGCGTACCGCGAGGAGCGACTCCCCGCCGGTTCGTCCGGCGAGGACCCCGACGGTGCGACCGTCATGGGTGATCCATCCGTAGTACTCGACGCGCGGCCGGCACAGCACGGCCAACGCCGTGGCGACCTCCCGTTCAAGGTTGCCACGGCGGTCGCGCCAGCCCAGTGCTGTCAGCAGCTCCTGGGACTGCCGACGCATGGCTACGTGCCCGGACGGCGGCAACCAGCGGGCCTCGGGCGCGAGTGTCTTGTGCAGCTCGCCGAGGTTGGCGTCGGCGACCAGCCACGCAAGTAGCGCGGCCGGCACGTGCGCCGGCGCCGGTAGCACCCCCGTCAGTCCTCGTACTCGTCGTCGCCGATCACCTGGGGTGCGGTCAACACGTTGCTGCCGAAGATGCTCTCCGCATCGGCCTCCAGGAGCACCTTGCGCTTGTGCTCCTCGTCCTCGTCGCCCTTGCCGCGCCCCGCGCCCACCGGTGCCCCACCCATGGCG
>NZ_JBARWZ010000094.1:0-4144 GCF_049647105.1 Actinophytocola sp. | reverse complement strand
GGCTGGGCTGGTGGCGGCATGACCGACGCCGCCACCGCCGCCCGGCTCGGCGACCGGGGCCTGCGCACCATGGACCCGGACCTGGCGCTGCTGGCGCTCGCGCAGGCCGTCGGCGCGGGGGAGACCGCGCTGACCGTCGCCGACATCGACTGGCCCGCGTTCCTGCCCACCTACACCGCCGCCAGCGCCCGCCCCCTGATCGGCGAGATCCCCGAGGTCCGCGCCGCGCTGACCGGCACGGAACCCGCCGACGAGCCGGAAACCGGCCTGCGGCAGCGGATCGCCGACATGCCAGCGGCCGACCGCGCACCGTTCCTGCTCGACCTGGTGCGCGCCGAGGCGGCCGCCGCCCTCGGCTACTCCGACCCGTCCCCGGTCGAACCCGACCGGGCGTTCCGCGACCTCGGCTTCGACTCGGTCACCGCAGTGGCCCTGCGCAACCGGTTGCGTGCTGCCACCGGCCGAGGGTTGCCGACCTCGGCGGTCTTCGACCACCCCACCGCGACCGCGCTGTCCCGGCACCTGCTGGCGGACCTGCTCGGCGAACGCGGTCCCGTCCGCGACGCCAGGGCCACCGCCGTCTCCGACGAGCCGATCGCCATCGTCGCCATGAGCTGCCGCTACCCCGGCGGGGTCAGCTCGCCGGACGAGCTGTGGGACCTGATCAGTGCGGGCGGCGACGCCATCGGCGACTTCCCGGCCGACCGAGGCTGGGACCTGGAGCACCTGTTCCATCCCGACCCAGACCACTCCGGCACCTCCTACACCTCGCAGGGCGCGTTCGTGCACGACGCGGGCGGTTTCGACGCCGGGTTCTTCGGCGTCAGCCCGCGCGAGGCCATCGCCATCGACCCGCAGCAGCGGCTGCTGATGGAGGCGGGCTGGGAGGCGTTCGAGCGGGGTGGGCTCGATCCTGGCACGTTGCGGGGCAGCAGAACCGGCGTGTTCGTCGGCGCGTCGTTCGCGGGCTACGGCGTCGGCGGGCGGCCAGGCGGCGAGACCGAGGGTTACTTCCTCTTCGGTTCCGGCACCGCGGGCACCTCCGGGCGCGTCTCCTACACCTTCGGGCTCGAAGGGCCCTCGGTCACCGTCGACACGGCGTGCTCGTCATCGCTCGTGGCCATTCACCTCGCCTGCCAGTCGCTGCGAGCGGGCGAGTGCGACATGGCGCTGGCAGGCGGGGTCGCCGTGCTGGTGTCGCCGGTGTCGTTCACCGAGTTCAGCAGGCAGCGCGGCCTGGCCGCCGACGGCCGCTGCAAGCCGTTCGCCGCCGCGGCCGACGGGATCGGCTGGGGCGAGGGCGTCGGCGTGCTGCTGGTCGAGCGGCTCTCCGACGCCGAACGCAACGGTCACCCGGTGCTCGCGGTGATCCGCGGTTCCGCGGTCAACCAGGACGGTGCGTCGAACGGCCTGTCCGCCCCCAACGGCCTCGCCCAGCAGCAGGTCATCCGCCAGGCGCTGGCCAACGCCCGGCTCGAACCGTCCGACGTGGACATCGTGGAGGCGCACGGCACCGGCACCACCCTCGGCGACCCGATCGAGGCGGACGCGATCATCGCCACCTACGGCCAGGACCGGGACGAGCCGCTGTGGCTTGGCTCGGTGAAGTCCAACATCGGCCACACCAGCTCGGCCGCGGGCGTCGCCGGGGTGATCAAGGCGGTCATGGCGCTGCGCAACGGGGTTCTCCCTCGAACCCTGCACGTGGACGAGCCCACCCCCGAGGTCGACTGGTCGGCAGGCGCGGTGTCGCTGCTGACCGAGTCCCGGCCGTGGCCGGAGACCGGCCGCCCCCGCCGCGCCGGTGTCTCGGCGTTCGGCGGGACCGGCACCAACGCCCACGCCGTCATCGAGCAGTACGACGCCCGGCTCGCCGAGGCCGGGCGGGAACCCGGCGGGGACGTCCCGTGGGTGCTGACCGCCAGGAACCCGGCCGCGCTGCGCGACCAGGCGCGGCGGCTGGCCACCCAGCTTGAGCGCCACCCGGAGTCGACCGTCGGGGAGGTCGCCAGAGGACTGGCCGCGCGCCCGGTGTTCGAGCACCGGACCGTGCTGCTCGGCCGTGACCGCGACGACCTGCGTGCCGCGCTGACCGCCGTCGCCGCCGACGGGGACCCGGCCGCCGCGGTGAGCGGGGAGGCCGGGACGGGCAGGACCGCGTTCGTCTTCCCCGGCCAGGGCTCGCAGTGGGCAGGCATGGCCGCCGAGTTGATGGCGACGTCACCGGTCTTCGCCGACAGCATCGAGGCCTGCGAGCGTGCGCTCGCGCCGCACGTCGACTGGTCGCTGCGCGAGGCGCTCGACGGCGGCGAGCTGGACCGGGTCGACGTCGTCCAGCCCACCCTGTTCGCGGTGCTGGTGTCGCTGGCCGCGGTGTGGCGGTCGCTTGGCGTCGAGCCCGACGCGGTGATCGGGCACTCCCAGGGCGAGATCGCCGCCGCCTGCGTGGCGGGCGCGCTGTCGCTGGCGGACGCCGCCGCCGTCGTCGCGTTGCGCGCCAAGGCGATCACCGCCTTGTCCGGGCTGGGCGGGATGGTGGCGGTGCCGCTGCCCGCCGGCACCGTGCGCGACCGGCTGGCGCGCTGGGAAGGACGGCTCGCCGTCGCCGCCGTCAACGGGCCCGCCGCCACCGTGGTCGCGGGCGACGCAGACGCGCTCGACGAACTGCTGGCCTGCCTGGCGGCCGATCGCGTCCGTGCCAAGCGTGTCCCCGTCGACTACGCGTCGCACACCGCGCACGTCGAACGCATCCGCGACGAGCTGCTCACCAGCCTCGCCGGCATCCGGCCCCGCGCGGCCACCGTCCCCTTCTGGTCCACAGTGGACTCGGACTGGCTGGACGGGACCGGACTGGACGCCGGCTACTGGTACCGCAACCTGCGCCAGCCCGTCGAGTTCGCCCGCGGCGTGCGTGCGCTGGGAGAGCAGGGTTTCCGGTTCTTCGTGGAGACCAGCGCCCACCCCGTGCTCACCGCCGCCGTCGAGGACGCCGACCTGCCGGGCACCGTCGCCATCGGCACGCTGCGCCGTGACCACGGCGGCCGCGTCGCCCGCGCCGCCGCCGAGTACTTCGCCTTCGGCGGACGGGTCGACCTGGCCGCCCTCACCGGCACCGGCCCGGTCGCGGAGCTGCCGACCTACCCGTTCCAGCGCACCCGCTACTGGCTGGCGCCCGCCGTCGCGGGCCCGGTCGCCGACGGCGGCCACCCGCTGCTCGAGTCCACGGTGGCGCTCGCCGACGGCGGGGTCGTCGCCACCGGCACCCTGTCGATCCGCACCCGGCCGTGGCTGGCCGACCACGCCGTGCTCGGCGCGGTGCTGTTCCCCGCCACCGGGTTCCTCGACCTCGTCCACCACGCGGGCGCCGAGGCTGGTTGTCCCGCCGTCGAGGAACTGGTCCTCGAGGCGCCGCTGGTGCTCGCCGAGCGCGACACGGTGCGGCTCCAGGTGACGGTCGCGGCACCCGGCCAGGACGGTCGCCGCACCGTCGCGGTGCACGCCAGCCACGACAGCGACAGCGACGACAACGACGCCGTCTGGACCCGGCACGCCTCCGGCACCCTCGCCGCCGCCTCGTCCTCGGTACCCGACCCGGTCACCGAATGGCCGCCGCCCGCCGCGACCCCGGTCGACGTCGGCGCCTTCTACCAGGGCGCCGCCGACGCCGGTTACGGCTACGGACCGGCGTTCCAGGGCATGCGTGCCGCCTGGCACCACGACGGCGAGCTGTACGCCGAGGTGGCACTGCCAGACGACCTGGGCGACGACAACAGGTACGGCCTGCACCCCGCCCTGCTCGACGCCGCGCTCCACGGCATCGGCATGGCACGCGCACTGCGCGACGGCAACGGCCTGGACCGCCCCGCCGAACTTCCGTTCTCCTTCACCGGTTTCGCCCTGCACGCGCACGGCGCGACCGCGTTGCGGGTCCGGCTGGCCGCCGCGCCGGACGGCACGGTCGCGGTGTCGATGACCGACGAGACCGGCGTGCCCGTGCTCACCATCGACGCACTGGCGTGCAGGCCGGCCGCGGCCGAGGTCGCCGGGGCGCGGCGCGGCTCCGGCGAGTCGCTCTTCGCCGTCGACTGGAGCCCGGTCACCGCGACCGCCCCGCCGGTCCGCTGGGCCGTGCACGGCCCAGACC
>NZ_JBARWZ010000093.1:0-11815 GCF_049647105.1 Actinophytocola sp. | reverse complement strand
GCCTACTACGCCTGGCCGGCATCACCCAAATCACCCGCACCCTGCAACGCAACGCCGCCGACCGAACCCGAATCATCCCCATCATCACCGCCGCTACCAGCACAAACCGACTTTGACGTTCACCTGGGGCTCGCGGTGGTCGACACCGGTGCCACGAACGTGGACCCGGCGAGCGCCCCACCGCTGCGGATCCTCTGGCAGGCGCGGGAACCACACCGACCACGGATCGACTACGGAAAGCGCACGATCACCTGGCCGGACGGCTCCATGTTCAACTTCCATTTGCAGAGCGGGTTTGAGCATGAGCACCTCGAGAAGCATTTCGAGCCACCGGAGACCATCCACTGGCACGGACGCCCCATCTCCGAGGTTGATGCACCGAACCGGTAGTCAACGCACACTTCGGGTAGTAGGAACATTGTAAGAATTCCAATGCTTGGTACGAACACACCAGTCTATCGATCGTCGATCGGCCTATTAGGACGGGGCCCGGTGTGGCGGACACGATCGAGGGAAATATCGGTGCGGTCGAACTACGTGGCGGATTCTCGCCAGTGCTGCCTCCCGTGTCGCGACAGAATGGTTGCATGGATCTCAACCTCAAAGACAAGGTCGCGGTCGTCACCGGCGGAAGCAAGGGGATTGGCCTGGCGATCGCGAGTCGGCTGGCGTCCGAGGGTGCCATCGTCGTGGTCGGTTCCCGCACGGTGACCGACGAGCTTGCCACCGTCCGCGACGATCAGGGTGTCTCGGTCGTTCCCGTCGACCTGTCCACCGCCCAGGGGCCTGACGAGCTGATCTCGGCCGCCGTGGAAGCGCACGGCGGGCTCGACATCCTCATCAACAACGTCGGGGCCAGCGAGCCAGGCCCGACGTTCGCCGACATCGACGACGAAGCCTGGCAGCGGATCTTCGATGTGACGTTCTTCAGTGCCGTACGGACCTCTCGCGCCGCCCTTCCGTCGCTGATCGCCCGGCAGGGGACGATCGTGAACATCGGGTCGATCAACGGCAGGCTGCCCGACCCGGCGATCGCGCACTACAGCGCGGCGAAGGCGGCACTGTCCAATCTGAACAAGTCGCTCGCCATCGAGCTCGCCCCGCACAAGGTCCGCGTCAACCAGATCTCGCCCGGGCCGGTGCGTACGCCGTTCTGGACGGCGCCGGGCGGGTTCGCCCACGTGGTCGCCGGCGCCGCGGGCACCACGCCGGAGCAGGCGGTGGACGAGGTCGTGCCGCAGGCACTCGGCATGCTCACCGGCCGGTTCAGCGAAGCGGACGAGGTGGCGTCGCTGGCGCTCTACCTCGCATCCGCGCAGGCGGCCAACATCACCGGCGCCGACTACGTCCTCGACGGCGGCATCATCAAGACCGTCTGAGCGTCACGGACCTTCCCGGTCGACCGGGTCCGGAGGCGAGCCACGCTCGTGTCCGGACCCGGTCCCGCTACCGTCCTGGATCCGCCTGCCCGTTCACGGCATTCCACCGGACACGGTCACGTACCGGCTGTGGTAGAACACGAGCGGGTTCCCGGCGCCGTTGTGGTCCGCTCGGAGTACCCGCGCCACGACCAGCATGTGATCCCCCGTGGCGTGCTCGGTAACCACCTCGCATTCCAGCCAGGCCAGGCATCCGTCGATGATCGGGGCTCCCGCCGGCGAGCACGTCCAGCGGACGCCGCGAAACTTGTCCCTGCCACTCGACGCGAAGCGCGCGGACAGCTCGCCCTGCCGGTCGCTCAAGATGTTGAGGCAGAGCGCCGATGCCGACCGCACACGGGGCCAGCTGCTGCTCGTGTGCGCGACGCACATCGCGACGAGCGGCGGGGTCAGCGACACGGACGTGAAGGAGTTCATCACCAGCCCGACCGGTTCGCCACTGGCGGGCTCGACGGCGGTGACCGCGACGACTCCCGTCGCGAACCGGCCGAGAATGTCGCGAAGCCACCGGCCTTCGTCGCGCGGCGTCGCTGGTGCGATCTCGCTTCCCTTGAGCATGATGGAACTCCCGAAGGTGGGTGACTCGCTAATCCACAGTCTTCCGTCAGCTGCGTACATATCGCTGGAGACCAGCCTGAGCACCGAAAACAGCCGCATGTCGGCAGGCGCTGAACTCGATGGCGGTTTTCCGCTTGTGTCGTGCATCGTCAACCAGTTGATTTGAAGATATGGAACATAGAAAGTTAAATGGCCTGGAGGTCGCTGAGCTGGGATTGGGCTGCCTGCCCCTGTCACCCGTCTACGGACCGGTGCACGACGACGAGTCGATAGCCCTCGTCCACCGTGCGCTCGACGCCGGCATCACGATGCTGGACACGGCTGACCTCTACGGCGAGGGCCACAACGAGACGTTACTGGGCAAGGCGTTGGCGGGTCGTCGAGGAGATGCCGTCGTCGCCACGAAGTTCGGCATCCTGGGCCACCGCGACGATGGCGGCCTGTACGTCGACTCCAGCCCTGGCTACGCACGCCAAGCGCTGGACGCCTCGCTGAGCCGGCTCGGCGTGGACGAGATCGACCTCTACTACATCCACCGCCGCCACCCCGACGTGCCGATCGAAGACACCATGCAGACGATGGTGGAGTTCCAGGCGGCCGGGAAGATCCGCCACATCGGGCTGTCGGAGATGAACGCCGGGACCATCCGCCGCGCGCACGCCGTGCACCCGATCACCGCCGTGCAGATGGAGTGGTCGCTGTTCGAACGCGATGTCGAGCGTGAGGTGCTGGCGGCCTGCACGGAGCTGAACATCGGCATCGTCGCCTACTCGCCGTTCGGCAGGGGACTGCTGTCCACCAGCGCCGATCGGCTGCGCTCGCTCGCGGACGACGACTACCGCCACACCGATCCCCGCTTCCAGGGAACCAACCTGGCGGCCAACCTGACCGCCCTCCGCGCGCTGACCAGGATGGCGGAGGCGTGGGGACACACTCCCGCCCAGCTCGCTCTCGCCTGGCTGCTCGCCAAGGATCCGTCCGTCGTTCCCATCCCCGGCACCGCCGACGTTCGACACCTCGAGCAGAACCTCGCGGCGACCGGTATCCGGCTGAGCGCCGACGAGGTCGCCGAACTGGACCGCGCCGTGCCCATGGGCACGGTCAGCGGCGAGCGCTATCCGGGCCGCGGCATGGCCGACGTGGATCTCTGAGCGTCTCCTGCCTCATTCATGTCATGACGGGCGGCACACGACGCCGCCGGTAGTACCGCCAAGAGAAAGGTCAGTTGTGCATTTCGGAATCCTGGGTCCGATTCAGGCCGTCGAGCAGGGACGCGAATTCGTGCCGTCGGCACCCAAACTTCGCCAGATACTGACTCTGTTACTGGCATCTCCGAACCGGGGCGTGTCGGTCGCCGAATTCCAGGAGGAGGTGTGGGACACCGCTCCGCCACGCAGCGGAACAGCGGCGGTGCACACGCACATCACCCAGCTTCGCAAGGCCCTGACCGCGCCACCGGGATTTCCCGACTCGCCGAGCCATCGGCTGGTCACCTGCCAGCGGGGCTACCGGCTGCGAGTCGGTAGCGACGAGCTCGACACGCAGCTGTTCAACCGCCGGGTCAGCGCGGGGCGCCAGGCGATCGCCGAGGGCCAGGTGCGCACGGGCGCGGCGTTACTCGGGTCCGCGCTGTCGTTATGGCGCGGCTCGACCATGGCGGACGTCACCCCGGGGCCGCTGCTGGAATCGGTGTTGTGGCGGCAGGAAGAACAACGCCTGAAGGTTCTCGAGGAGCGTATCGACGCGGACCTGCGGCTGGGACGGCACCACGAACTCGTCGCGGAGACGAGCGCTCTCGTACATCGGTACCCGACACGCGAGAACTTCACGGCGCAGCTCATGATCTCGCTCAGCCGCTCGTGGCGGCGCGCGGACGCGCTCGCGGCGTTCCATCGCCTGCGCGGCAGCCTGTCCGCGGAACACCACCGTTCGCCGTCGCGCCGTATTCACCGGCTGTACGAGTCGATACTGTCGGCGAACCTGCGTGATCAGGACATTGTGGACGAACCCTTCCGGCTTTCGCTCGACCTTGCCGGGGCCCGTATGTAAGGCCGTGCTCTCCAGCGATTCCTGCGACATCAAGCCTCTTCGTTGCGGTGCGCCGCGACCCGCTGCCATCGTTGACGAACGTCCGAGCGCCCGCGGCGAACGTGAGCCGCCTGTTGCGCAGCCACGGAATTCGATCGAGGAGCGACAATGCAGTTCGGCCTGAACTTCTTTCCTGTCTTCTCGCCGTCCGTCAAGTCGGCATCCGACTACTACGACGAGGTGCTGGGCTTGTGCCGGCTCGGTGACGAGCTGGGCTTCGAGCACGTGCAGACGGTGGAACACTACGGATCCGGCTACGGCGGCTACTGCCCGGACCCGACCATTCTGCTCGCGGCGATCGCCGCCACCACGCGGCGGATCCGGATCACCACGGGTGCCGTGATCCCCGCGTTCGCCCACCCGATCCAGCTGGCAGGCAAGCTCGCGATGCTGGACAACCTGTCCGGCGGGCGGCTCGACGTCGGCTTCGCCAGGGCGTTCCTTCCCGACGAGTTCGCCTGGTTCGAGGTACCGATGAGCCAGAGCCGCGCGCGCTTCACCGAGGGCGTCGAGGCCTGCAAACGGCTCTGGACCGAGAGCAACGTCGAATGGAAGGGCGAGTTCTACACCTTCGGCCCGATCACCCTGCTGCCACGCCCGGTGCAGCGGCCGCATCCGCCGGTGTTCGTGGCGTCGGCCACGAGCCCGGAGTCCTGCGCCGCCGCCGGGGCGGCGGGCCACCACCTGCAGCTGGTCCATCTGGTCACCACCGAGGAACAGGTGCGGGAGATGCTCTCCGCGTACCGGAACGCGTGGGCCGGCGCCGGGCATCCGGAAGGTGGCGCCCGGATCCAGATCAAGTACAGCTGCTATGTCGCCGAGAACGGCGACGAAGCCTTCGCCGCGGGCAGGCGGTTCGAGCGCGAGTACATGGATCAGATGCTGGAGGCGTTCGCCGCATGGGCGAACACCCGCTCGTCGGCGTACCCGGGCTACGAGAAGGTGCTCGATCAGGTGCGGCAGTACGACTTCGACGCCAACGTGGCCGAGAACAAGGTGCTCGTCGGCACGCCTGCTCAGGTCAGTGCGCAGATCGATCAGGTGCGGGCGGCGTTCGGTCCCGACCTGACCGTCAGCCTGCAGTTCAACCCCGGGCACATGGACCGGGCGGACAGCGAACGAGCGCTGCGGCTCTTCGCCTCCGAGGTGATGCCGGCCTTCACCGGGGAGAGCTGAGGATGTCGCCCGGGCAGGTGGGCAGGCGGGCGTTACTGGCGGCCGGATCCGCCATCGCGGGTGCGATGACGGTGCGCGGCGGCGGTGTCGCGCACGCCGCCGGGCCCACCGGCCCGCCACCGGTGGTGATCACCCCGCGCGACCCGCGTTACCCGGATCTGGTGCGCGGCCTCAACCAGCGGTGGGTCGGCACGCCGGACGCGGTGTGCGTCGCGTCCTCCACCGAGCAGGTCGTCGCCGCGGTCGACGCGGCGGTCGGCGGGAACAAGCGGATCACCGTGCGCAGCGGCGGCCACTGCTTCGAGAACTTCGTCTACAACCCGGACGTCGACCTCGTGATCGACCTCTCCGAGCTGACCGGCGTCCGCTTCGATGCCGCGCGGGACGCGTTCGAGGTGCGTGCCGGTTCCCGGCTGCTGGACGTCTACGAGACGTTGTACCGGCGCTGGGGCGTCACCGTGCCCTCGGGGATCTGCTACACGGTCGGCGCGGGCGGTCACGTGCCGGGTGGCGGGTGGGGCATGCTGGCCCGCCGCCACGGCCTCGCCGTCGATCACCTCGAAGCCGTCGAGGTCGTGGTGGTGGGCGCGGACGGCAGGGCTCGCGCGGTGGTGGCCGGCCGCGACCCGGCCGATCCCCATCACGACCTGTGGTGGGCGCACACCGGTGGTGGCGGCGGCACGTTCGGCATCGTGACCAGGTTCTGGTTCCGCACCCCCGATCGCACGGGGCCGCCGCCCGCGCTGCTCCCGTCGCCGCCGGCGGAGGTCCTCGTGCTCGGTCTCGCATGGCCGTGGCGTGACCTGACCGCCGAGGACTTTCGCGGTCTGGTCGACGGTTTCGGCCGCTGGCACCGGGAGCACGCGGACACGGCAGAGCCGGCCGCGAGCCTGTGCGCGCTGATGAGCCTCACTCACCGTGCCGCGGGCCAGCTCGGGCTGGTCGCACAGATCGACGCGACCCACCCCGACGCCGAGCGGGTGCTCGCCGACTTCGTCGCCACCGTCGGCCGGGACGTGGCCGTCGACCCGGTACCCGTGACGGTGCCATCGGCCGCACACGGGCTCACCGAACAGTTCCACCGGCCGAGACGGTTGCCGTGGCTGCAGGCGACCCGCCGGTTCGGCACGACCGACGGCCTGCTCAACGACCCGAGCCTGCGGATGGACTACAAGTCCTCGTTCCTGCGCGAGCCGATGCCGCGCGGCCACGTGGACGCGCTGCACCGCTGGCTCACCGACGACCGTTTCACGAACCCGGCCGCGATGGTGCAGCTGCATTCGTTCGGCGGCCGCATCGGTTCGGTGTCCAGGCACGCCACCGCCTATGCCCACCGGGACGCCATCTACAACATGATCTGGTACGTCCAGTGGACCGATCCCGCCGCCGACGACGAGAGCCTGCGGTGGATCCGCGGGTGCTACGAGGACGTGTACTCCGACACCGGCGGAGTGCCCGTGCCGGACGCGGTGACCGACGGATGCTACGTCAACTACGCCGACATCGACCTGTCCGACCCGGACCGCAACCGTTCACCGGTGGGCTGGCAGACGTTGTACTTCAACGACAACTACCCACGACTGCGGCAGATCAAGGCTCGCTGGGACCCACGCGACGTGTTCCGGCACGCCCAGTCCGTGCGACCGGCCTGAGTCCAGGCCCGTCCGAAGCCTCTCGACCGGACCTGAAGCGAAGGAGTGGCCGTGACCCAGCCTGCGAGCGTCCAGCAGCGGCCCGAGGGTGACGCTTCGACTCGTCGCCGGATCGCGACGACGTTGCCCATGCTGGGGCCCGCGTTCGTGGCCGCGGTCGCCTACATCGACCCGGGCAACGTCGCGATGAACGTGACCGCGGGCGCTTCCTTCGGTTATCGGCTGCTGTGGGTGGTGCTCGCGGCGAACCTCACCGCGATGCTGGTCCAGTACCTGTCCGCCAAGGTGGGCCTTGCCACCGGGCGAACGCTGCCGGAGCTCTGCCGCGACCGCTACCGCACCGGCGTGCGCCTTGGCCTGTGGTTCCAGGCGGAGATAGTCGTGATCATGACCGACATCGCAGAGGTCGTCGGTGCCGCTGTGGCGCTCAACCTGCTGTTCGGCATCCCGATCGCGGCCGGTGGCGCGCTGAGCGCGGCCTGCATGGTGACCGTGCTGGCGGTGCACAGCAGGCGCCGCCGCATGTTCGAGGCGGTCGTGTGCGGGTTCCTGCTCATCGTCCTGCTCGCCGTCTGCTACCAGGTGATCGCGGCCGGACTGGACATGCCCGCGGTCGCGGGCGGTCTGGTGCCCAGCCTCGCCGGGCCCTACAGCGTCGCCGTCGCCGTCGGCATCATCGGTGCGACGGTGATGCCGCACGCCATCTACCTGCACTCGGCGCTGACCGCGTCGCTGGCACCGGGGTCGGGCATCGAGGAGCGCCGCGCCGCGCTGCGTGGCACCCGGCTCGACGTGCTCATCGCGTTGTCGGTCGCGGCGGTGGTCAACACCAGCATGCTCGTGTCGGCGACGGTACTGCGGCACGAGGGGGAGCTGTCCCTGTCGGAGGCCTACACGCGGTTCGGCGAGGTGCTCGGGCCTGCGATCGCGACCGTGTTCGCGGTGGCGTTGCTCGCCTCCGCGCTCGTCGCGTCCAGTGTCGGGGTGTACGCGGGCCAGGTGGTGATGGCCGGTCTGCTGCGCCGGACCACACCGCTGTGGCTCCGGCGGGCCGTGTCGATCGTGCCCGCGGTGGTGGTGCTGGCACTGGGGTGGAGCCCGATGGACGCCCTGCTGGTGAGCCAGATCGTGTTGTCGTTCGGCGTGCCGTTCGTGTTGGTGCCGCTGCTGCGGCTGACCGCGGACCGCGAGGTGATGGGGGAGCTGGTGAACCGGCGGGGCACCACAGTGGTGGCATGGGTGGCCGCGGCGCTGATCATCGGGTTGAACGCCGTCCTGCTCGGCCAGCAGCTGGCCGGCTGAGTCGCCTTCGGTAGCCAGTTGATCACGTATCGTTCTCGAGCGTTTGCTCAGCCGCCCGGGGAAGCATGGGGCCGTCCTTCCCGCTCTCCCGAAAGGTGGCACGATGCCAGGCATCCCGAACCCGGTCGGCCGTAGGCGGTTCCTCACCGGTGCCGCCGCCACCGGGGGCCTCCTGGTGGCAGCCGGGACCGGGTCGAACCCGGCCGCGGCCGACCCATCCGGATCGGGCTCCCCGGCGACTCCCGGGGCTCCGGGACCGGCCACCGTCGTGACCCCGGCCGACCAGCAGTACCCCGACCTGATCACCGGCAACAACACCCGGTGGACGAGCAGGCCCGCGTCGGTGCACCTCGTCAACAACACCGACCAGGTGATCGGCGTGGTGCGGGAAGCCGTGCGGACGGGTGTGCGGCTCACGGTGCGCGGGGGCGGCCACTGCTACGAGGACTTCGTGCACGACCCCACGGTCACCATGATTCTCGACACCGCCAGGATGAACCGCGTCTACTTCGACCCCGCCCGGCGCGCGGTCGCGGTCGAGGCAGGCGCCACCCTTCTCGACGTCTATGAGCGAATGTACGAGGAGTGGGGAGTGACGATTCCCGCGGGGATCTGCCATGCCGTTGGCGTCGGCGGTCACATCGCGGGCGGTGGCTGGGGACTGTTGTGCCGCAAGCACGGGCTGAGCATCGACCACCTGTACGCGGTGGAGGTCGTCGTCGTGGACGCCGAGGGCGCGGTGCGCGCGGTCGTTGCCACCCGGGAACCCGACGACCCCCACCGTGACCTGTGGTGGGCACACACCGGCGGCGGCGGGGGCAACTTCGGCGTGATCACCCGGTACTGGTTCCGATCTCCCGGTGCGACGGGCTCGAACCCAGGGCAGGTGCTGCCGCGCCCACCACAGCACGTGCTGATCAAGGCCGTCTCGTTACCGTGGGACTCGATCAGTGCCGACGAGTTCAGCGCGCTGGCGCACAACTACGCCAACTGGCACGTGGCGCATCGCGACCCTGGCGGCCCGTACGGCGGCCTGTGCAGCTACCTCGAGCTGAACCACCGGTCCCAGGGCAGCATCGGTCTCACCACCCAGCTCGACGCGACGGTGCCCGACGCCGAACGGCTGCTCGAGGACTACGTCGCCGCGGTGACCGCCGGGGTGCGAACCGAACAGCGGCCACTGTCCTCGACGATGGGGGAACGCAACCCGATGCCGCAGTTCTTCGCGGCGCGGCGGATCCCGTGGCTGCAGGCGATGCGGTTCATGGGCCTGACGAACGGTTTGCTGAACGACCCGACACTGCGCGGCGAGTTCAAGTCCGCGTACATGCGTGCCGGATTCCGGCAGTCCCATGTGGACCGCATCTACCGGAACCTGACGTCGGACACGATCGACAACCCCACCGTGCAGGTCACGCTGAGCTCGTTCGGCGGTCAGGTCAACGCCGTCGCTCCCGGCGACACCGCCTTCCCGCACCGCGACAGCGCCTTCAAGATGTACTGGCAGATCCTGTGGAGCGACCCGGCCGAGGACGAGCGCAACGTGTCGTGGCTGCGGTCGTTCTACGGTGAGATCTACGCGGAGACCGGTGGCGTGCCGGTGCCCGACGACGTCACCGACGGCTGCTATCTCAACTACGCGGACGCCGACCTGTCCGATCCCGAGGTCAACCGGTCCGACGTACCCTGGCACGGCCTGTACTACAAGGAGAACTACCCTCGGCTGCAGCGGGTCAAGGCGGCCTGGGACCCGCGCGACATGTTCCACCACCGGCAGTCCGTGCGCCTGCCCGACTGAGAACCGGCGCGAATATGGCCGCAACAGCGGCGATCGCGGTCGACGAAACGCTGCCATACGGTCGGATTGACTGAGTTTCACCGACCGGAGGTACGCGTGCACAGCCCAACACCGCCCTTGGTGGCCATCGTGGGAGGCGGGCCCGTCGGCCTGCTGCTGGCCCTGCTGCTCGACCGGCACGGCGTGCGGTCGGTCGTGTTCAACGCCGAACTCGGCGTGCGGGAACAGCCGCGTGGCAGCACCCACAACGCCAGGACCATGGAGCACTACCGCCGGCTGGGCCTGTCCGGGCAGGTCCGCAGGCTCGGGCTGCCGTGGGACCACCCGACCGGCATCTCCTTCTTCACCCGCTACGCCGGGTTCGAACTGTGCAGGCTGCCGCATCCGCCGGAAGCGGAGCTGTTGCGCGCCACGGAGGAGGCGCCGTGCACCGACCAGGTTCCCGAACCGCAGCACCGCGCCAACCAGATGTACGTCGAACGCCTGCTCTTGGAGACCGCGGCGACCAGGCCCGGCATCACGCTCCGCTTCGGCCGTGCGGTGCGGGCCATCCGGCAGAACGCTGCGGGCGTGACCATCCACAGTGAACCGGCCGGGGTCCGCGGTGAGCCGGAGGTGACCCGGGCCGCCTACGCCGTCGGATGTGACGGTGGCCGCAGCCTCGTCCGCCGCACCCTCGGCATCGGGTACGCGGGTGCAGGCTCGATCGACCAGGACATCCTCGGCCGCACCGCCATCGCGGCACACCTGCGGGTGCCCGAGCTGTACACCGAACTGCTCGGCCATCGACGAGCGTGGAGCTACTGGGCGATCAACAACGAGCTGGCGCTCAATCTGATCGCGCTCGACGGACGGGACCAGTTCTTCCTGCTGACGAGCTCCGTCGACGCGGCCACCGTGGACGCGAGCGTGCTCGCGAACCTGGTCCGGCGCGCGATCGGTGCGGACCACCGGGTGGAGGTACTCGACTACCGGCCATGGACACCGGGTGCCGCCCTCGTCGCCGAACGGTTCGGCGCGGGCCGGGTCCTGCTCGCAGGCGACGCGGTGCACCTGTTCACCCCCAACGGTGGCTTCGGCATGAACACCGGGATGGACGACGCGGCCAACCTGGCCTGGAAGCTCGCCGCCGCCGTGCACGGCTGGGCCGGTCCGGGGCTGGTGGCCTCCTACGAGACCGAACGCCGCCCGATCGCGTTGCGCAACACGGCCGCCGCCCGGGAGCTGAACGTCGGACTCGGCGCGATCGGGCGGCCCGCCGCTCTGGAGGAGGACTCACCGGCGGGTGCGGAGGCACGCAGGCGGGTCGGCCAACAGCTGGCCGACTACGGCCTCCGCACACTGGACACGCTCGGCGTCCAGCTCGGCGCGCGATACGACGAGTCGCCGATCGTCGCCGCCGATCCCGCCGACGTCCCGCCGGTGGACAGGTTCCACGAGTACCACCCCAGCGGTGTCCCAGGTGGACGGACGCCGCATGTGTGGCTGAGCGATGCCCATCACGGCCGCCGGTCGCTGTATGACCTGCTGGGCAGCAACTTCACGGTGCTGCGACTCGGCGGGCGGGCGGAGGACGCGGGCCCGCTGTGTGGTGCGGCGGCCCGCCTCGGCGTGCCGGTCACGGTGCTCGACGTCCCGCTGGACGCGGCGCGTGAGCTGTACGGCCGTGACCTCGCGCTGGTGCGCCCCGACCAGCATCTCGCCTGGCGCGGGAACCGGATCCCCGACGACCCGGAGGCCTTGCTGCGAACCGTGAGCGGCGGGTTAGGCCACACAACGCGGTGCGCCCGGTGGCTGTGGCC
>NZ_JBARWZ010000092.1:0-16528 GCF_049647105.1 Actinophytocola sp. | reverse complement strand
AGTTCACTCCAAAGAGTGAACTTGCCGGCCACGTGCATGTGTGACCCCTGCGTTTGCCACGACGTGGTGCGTCGGGAGGAGTAACCGGTCGCCGCCATTGTGCGTCAGATTTCGGTACGGCGTAACGACTTCCGCACTCTCCGGCGACACACCGGGCATGGGTTTGGCCGAATGGCTGAGGAAACACCTCGTCGCTGGTGCACACGAACCGGGAATACCCGACACCTGCCCGGCCGCGGAACGTCCACAGTGGATGCGCGACGGCATGCGGGCCACCGAGATCACCGGCACCGACGACCTGCACGTGGTCGGGCTGCCAGGGCACCAGGACGTGCTGTGGTCGATCGTCGGGCGTGACGCGCCCACGCCCGTGCGGCAGGAGATCCACGGGTTACTCGTCGCCGAGCACGGCAACCCCTTCGACCGGAACGCGGTCGCCGTGTGGGTCGGCGGGCACCGGATCGGCAGGCTCCCCGACGACGAGGCCGGCAAGCTGCGGCCCGGGCTCATTCGCCTGCAGCGACGTCACCGCAGAGCCGTCGCCCTGCCCGGCCATGTCGGCGGGGACCGCGCGGGCGGCCTCGGCGTGTACCTGAACTACGACGCGGACACGTTCGGCGTCACTCAGCGCACGTGAAACCCGGTTGATGCACGGGCCCCGCGCGTGGCAGGCTGCCCGACGAAACCTGGAAGACCGAGTAAGGGAACGCCTCATGCCTGACGCCCGCGACGGGCGTCGCCTGTAGTGCCGGTGGCGCCGTTCCGCTGTCGATTTCCCATGCTCCTGAAAGGTTTCCCCAACTTGTCTGCTCTGCAGTCACACATGCGCCGTGCCGCCGCGGCCGGGCGCATGACCGAACAGATCGGTCCGTTCCTCGCCACCTTCTCGCGGGAGTCGGACAACCCGTTCCTCAACTACGCCATCCCCGACGACGGCGCACACCCGTCACCGTCCGATGTGGACGATCTGGTGCACGCGTACGCGCGGCGGGAGTTGTTGCCACGCGTCGAGTTCATGGCCGAGACCGCGCCCGAGGCCGAGCAGGCGCTGCTCGGCGCCGGTTGGTCGGTGGAACGGCGGATCCCCGTCATGCTGTGCCCGCCGGGATCGGCGCTCTCGGTTCCGGCACCGGCCGGTGTCGAGCTGGTCGTGCCCGGCACCGACGAGGAGATCCGCGGCATGGTCGCCGCGCAGTCCGAGGCGTTCGGCCAGTCGCCGGAGGTGCCGGACAGCGCGGTCGCCGGCACCCGCGAGCAGCTGCGCGCGGGTGGCTTCGCCGTGCTGGCAAGGGATTCGATGACCGGTGAGCCCGAGGGTGGCGGCGTCGCGGAGGCGATCGTCGACGGGACGACCGAGGTCGCGGGCATCGGTGTGCGGGTGCCGTTCCGCAAGCGCGGGATCGGCGTGGCGCTGACCGCGTTCCTCACCGCGGCCGTGCACGACGCGGGCGCGCGGACGGTGTTCCTCACGCCCGCCGGGGTGCCGGAGCAGCGGCTGTACGCCCGCGCGGGTTATGCGCCCTCGGGCATCATGCTGCACCTGCGCCGCTGAGTTCCCGCAACCACGAAACCAGGACGTTCGCCTGGGCCTGCTGGAACTCACGCAGTGACGGCAGGCCCGGCGGCGCCGGCTGCCGTGCGGCGTCGGAGAAGAACCCGCCGAACCCCGCGAGGACACTGACGAGGTCGTCGTGGTCCGCCGGGCTTGCACGCGTCAACGCCCAGAACCGGGTTGGTTAGGCTCCTGCCCGTGTCGAACACCGTGGAGATATACACCGACGGCGCGTGCAAAGGGAACCCTGGGCCGGGTGGGTGGGGTGCCGTGCTCAAGTACGGCAACCACGAGAAGGAGCTGTACGGAGCCGAGCCTGCCGTCACCACGAACAACCGCATGGAGCTGATGGCGCCGATCGCGGCGCTGGAGAGTCTCACGCGGCCGTCGGTCGTCTCGATGTACACCGACTCCACGTATGTGCGGAACGGGATCATGCAGTGGCTGCCCAAGTGGAAGAGCAACGGGTGGCAGACGAGCGCGAAGCAGCCGGTGAAGAACGCCGACCTGTGGCGGCGGCTCGACGAGGCGGTCCGGCCGCACGAGGTGCGGTGGTTCTGGGTCAAGGGACACGCCGGGCACCCCGAGAACGAGCGGGCCGACCAGCTCGCCGTCAAGGGCTCCCACGAGGCCGCCGGCCGTTAATTCGGCGGCACACAACAGCTTTCGCGTGCCACCATGCACGCATGAACCACACCGAGCACGGGAACCGGGACGTCGCGCTACGCGGCGAGATCCTGCGTACCGTCGTGGGCTCCGGTGTGCACGGAATCGCGATCGCCGGCACCGACGACCACGACGAGATGGGTGTCTACATCGAACCGCCCGCCCACGTCGTCGGCACGGACGGCGCAGCACAGCACTACGTGTTCCGCACGCAGCCGGAGGGCGTGCGGTCCGGGCCAGGCGACACCGACCTGGTGAGCTACTCGCTGCACAAGTACCTGCGGCTCGCGACCAAGGGCAACCCGACCGCGCTGCTGCCGTTGTACGCGCCGCAGGACGCGGTGATCACGATCACGCCGCTGGGAGAGGAGTTGCGGGCGCTCGCACCGAAGATCCTGTCGCGGGGCGCGGTGCACCGCTTCCTCGGCTACCTCGCGGCGCAGCGGGAGCGGCTGCTCGGCCACGGCAGCCATGGCAAGGTGCCGAGCAGACCGGAGCTGGTGGCCCGCCACGGCTACGACGTGAAGTACGCGTCGCACGCCCTTCGCCTGGCCTACCAGGGCCTCGAGGTGGCGCGGGACGCGCGGCTCACGCTGCCGATGCCCGACGCCGAGCGGGAGCGGGTGCTGGCTGTGAAGCGGGGCGACGTCGCGGACCAGGCCGAGGTGCTCGCCGAGATCGCGGACGTGCAGGCGCGGGTGGAGGACCTACTGGCGACCGGGAGCACGCCGCTGCCCGCCGAGCCCGACACCGAGGCGATCTCCGCGTGGGCGGTCAGCGCGCACCGGCGGCACTGGGGCTGGTGAGCGCGGCCGCCAGCCTGCGCATGCCCTCGATGATGTCTTCCGGCGGGTTCGTCGTGAACGACAGCCGCAGCGTCGCGGGGTCGGGGTTGGTCGCGAAGAACGGGGCGCCCGGCACGAACGCGACGTTGTGCGCAAGCGCTTGCCTGAGCAGGTCCGTGGTGTCGACGGCACCGGGCAGGCGCACCCACACGAACATGCCGCCGTCCGGGTCGGTCCACGCGGTGCCGGCCGGGACGGTGTCCGGGAGCGCCGCGATCATCGTGTCGCGGCGTTCCCGGTAGGCGGCGCACAGGCCGGCCACGTGCGTGTCCAGGTCGGTGTTCGTCAGGTACACGGCGGCCGCGGCCTGGTCGATCGTGCTCGTGTGCAGGTCAGCGGCCTGCTTGGCGATCACCGCGGCCGACATCAGCGACCGGGGCGCCCGCAGCCAGCCCAGCCGAAGGCCGGGTGCGCCGATCTTCGAGAGGCTGCCGAGGTAGAGCACCCGCTCGCCGTACGAGGTCAGCGGCGGCACCCACTCGCCCCGGTAGCGCAGCTCGCCGTACGGGTCGTCCTCCACCACCCACACGTCGTGCCGCTCCGCCAGCGCCGCGATCTCCTGCCTGCGCGCGGCGGGCAGGGTCCTGCCGCTCGGGTTCGCGAACGTCGGCACCAGGTACACGAGCGTCGGCCGGTCCGCCACCAGCACCTCAGCCAGCGCCGACGGGACCATGCCGTGCTCGTCGCTCGCCACCGGCACGACCCGCGCGCCCGCCAGCTGGAAGCACTGCAACGCCGCCAGGTAGGTGGGCTCCTCGACCGCGACCACGTCGCCCGGTTCGACCAGCGTGGTCGTCACCAGCGTCAGCGCCTGCTGCGATCCGGTGGTGACGAGGAGGTCGTCCTCGGTCGTCGGCACCCCTCGGCGCGTCATCCGCTCGGCGATCACCCCGCGCAACACGGGATTGCCCTCCGTGGTCCCGTACTGGAGGTTGCGGCGGTCGTCCGCGGACTTGGCGAACGCGTCCCGCCAGCCGTCCACATCGAACAGTTCTGGCGCGGGCAGCCCGCCCGCGAAGGAGATCACCTCCGGCCGCTGGGTCAGCGCGAGGAGGTCACGGACGGGAGAGCTCTTCACGCCTTGGAGCCGACGAGCCGGAGACATGCCGCGATGTTAACGAACGCTCACGTGTCCGTGCCAGTACCGCCCTGACCGGCACCGCGCCGCCATGGCTGGTTGGATGACCCGGTACGCCAGAAGCACCAACCAAGGAGGAACACGCATGGCGCTCGAGAAGCCCGTGGTCGACCCCGTCGAGGGTCCGGCCCCGGCCGATCTGGTCGTCGAGGACATCACCGTCGGCGAGGGCGACGAAGCCCAGCCGGGCCAGAGCGTGAGCGTCCACTACGTCGGTGTCGCGCATTCGTCCGGCGAGCAGTTCGACGCGTCCTGGGACCGCGGCTCACCGTTCAGCTTCCCGCTCGGCGCGGGTCGCGTGATCGCGGGCTGGGACCGCGGCGTGGCCGGCATGAAGGTCGGTGGCCGCCGCAGGCTGGTCATCCCGCCGCACCTCGGTTACGGCGACCGCGGCGCGGGCGGTGCGATCAAGGGCGGCGAGACCCTCATCTTCGTGGTGGACCTGCTCGGGGTCAGCTAACGCGAGGCGAGCAACCTGTCCATGATCGGCCACAGCGTCAGCGGGTTCTCGACGTGGACGTTGTGGCCGGTCGCGGGCAGCACCACGCCGTCCTCGGCGACGGTGTGCAGGTGGTCTGGCGGGCACATCGGGTCCCGCTCCCCCGCCGCGAGGATCGTCGTGCCCTTCGCGGCTTTGAGCAGCGCGGGCACGTCCGGTGCGCCGACCCCGAACGCCTTCGGGTCGACCGCCACGCGCCAGCCGTCCGGCCCGTCGAGCACCCCGGCGCCGACGCGCGGTGAGTCCGGCGGCACCAGCCCGGCCAGGCCAGACACCGCAAGCCAGCGGTCGACAGCCTCCTCGCGGGTGGCGAACACCCGCTCCGGCCGGGCCGCGACCTCGGCCGCCTTCGCCAGTTCCGCCTCCGACCAGCGCAGCTTGATGCCCACGCCGCACACGGCCGTGACGTCGAGCCCGTAGGAGCCGTCGGCCAGCATCAGCGCAAGCACGCCGCCGAGTGAGTGGCCGAGCACCACCACCTGCCGCCCGGGAGGCACCACCTCCGCGACCGCGGCCGCCATCGAGGCGAACGTGTACTCGGTCAGTCGCGGCGAGCGACCGTGTCCTGGCAGGTCCGGGACGAAGGTCTCGCCGGGCCAGGTGCGTTCCAGCAGGTCGTGCCACACCTCGCCGGTCGCGCCGAGGCCGTGGAGCAGCAGCAGGGCGGGGTCGCCGCCGTAGTCGTGCCGCGCGAGGTGGGGTGTCGTCACCCGTCGATCGTGCCTCATGACGGGGCAGAATGGTGATCGTGCCGAGCGACACCGAGGTCACCGACATCATCGTCAACCCGGACACCTACCTGGGCGGCGTGCCGCACGACGCGTTCGCCCGGCTGCGCGGCGAGTCGGCGGTCGTGTGGATGGCCGAGCCCGCGGTGCCGCCGTGGCCCGAGGGGCCGGGGTTCTGGGGTGTGGTGCGGCACGCGGAGATCAAGCAGGTCATGCGTGACCCGGTGACCTACTCGTCGTGGGCGCGGGCCACGCAGATCATCGACCCGCCGGACGACGCGACGCTCGGGTTCGTGCGGCAGATGATGCTCAACCAGGACCCGCCCCGGCACTCGCGGCTGCGCAGGATGCTGGTCCGCGCGTTCACGCGCAAGGCCATCGCGCGGCTGGAGGGCAGGATCGAGGGCTGGGCGCGGGAACTGGTCGGCGGGGTGGCGGACGGCGGCGGGTGCGACTTCGCGGAACTGGCCGCCGACCTGCCGTTGCGGACACTGTCCGAGATCTTCGGAGTGCCGCACGATGACCGGTGGCTCATGTACGACTGGAGCAACCGGGTCATCGGCTACCAGGACCCCGAGTACGCGGTCAGCGCCAAGGCCGGTGTGGACTCCTCGACGGAGATGGCGAAGCGGGCCATGGCGTTGCGGCCCGAACCGGACGAGCACGGGCTCCTGCCCGACCAGCGGACCCGCGAGGGCATGCCGGACCTGTACGCGTACGCCCACGATCTCGCCGAGCACAAGCGGCGTGTGCCGGGCGACGACGTGCTGACCAACCTGGTCGCCGAGGGCATCACGACCGCCGAGTTCGAGAACATGTTCTGGCTGTTCTCGGTGGCGGGCAACGAAACCCTGCGCAACGCGCTGCCGGGTGGCATGCACGCGCTGCTGTCCCATGTGGACGAATACCGGAAACTGATGCGGGACAGGACATTGCTGCCCGGCGCGGTCGAGGAGATGCTGCGCTGGTGGTCACCGGTGATGCGGTTCCGCCGCACCGCCACCACCGACACCGTGCTGGGCGGCCAGGAGATCAGGGCGGGCGACAAGGTGGTGGTGTGGTTCTCGTCCGGCAACCGGGACGAGCGCGTGTTCGCCGACCCGGACACCTTCGACGTGACCCGCTCCCATGGCGATCATCTGAGTTTCGGCCACGGGCCGCACTACTGCATCGGCGCGCACCTCGCGAAGGTGCAGATGCGGGCGCTGTTCACGGCGGTGTTCGACCGGCTCGGGGAGCTGACACCCGCCGGTGACGTCGTGCGGCTTCGGTCGAACTTCCAGCACGGCGTGAAACACCTGCCGGTGCGATGGTGAGGCGGTGCTTTCCCTCGGGGAGCAAGGGAAAGCACCGCCGGCGCACGGACTACCGGCTACGAGGGTCGCTCAGCAACCACCGCAGTTGTAGTACGTGATGTCCCAGTGGTTGCCTTCCTTGTAGTAAATGTTGCCCGAGCCGGACCGCCACTGCGAGCCGCCGATCGACGTGAAGGTGCCCTGGATGTAGTTGTTCAGGCACGTCGACAGGCTGATGTCCAGCTTGTAGCCGTTCCAGTGGCTGTAGGTGCCGCTGGCGTGCCCCGTCTCGGTGCCACCGGTGACGTTGATCGCGCAGCCAGTGGCCGACCTCAGCGTCTGGATGCCCTGGATGGTCGCCAGGTTGACCTCCGTGAACGACGTGCAGGTCGAGTTGTTGCGGTCACTGCAGCCGCCGCTGGACGACCACGTGATGCCCGACGACCGCAGCCGAGAGGTCGCATCCGAGTGACTCAGCTTCGTGACGAACGGGGTGACGTCCGCCGTGGCGACCGCACCGTCGAAGACCGGGTCGTGTTCCTTCGGCGCGGATGCCTGCGCACCCGCGGTCGTGATCAGCAACGCGGTGGCCGCGGAGGCGGCGACGACGAGCGCTCGAACCACCATTTTTCGCATTTTCGATCTCTCCGTCTCACGGGCAGGGGCCGGTTGCCAGGGCAGGCGGAAACCGCCGGCGCGCATGGCGTCGGCCCTTTGTCTGGATTGAGCGAAGAAAGCGGCCCCCTGACCGCGACGGGTATCAGCAGGGGCCGCGCGTCGCGATCGTTGAGACGCTTCCGCAGCGAACGTTAGTAGTTACTGACCAGATGTCAAAGGGCTTGATGAGAAATTTTCCAACTCACCATTCCCATGGTTCCCAATCTGCCCACGACGTTCCGCGATGGCGAGCACCAGCGCGACCACGATCAGCGCCACCGCGGTGATCATCGCCACCGCGAAACCCGTCGCCGGGACGGCCGTTGCGGTCGCGACCGCGTGGAACACCGCGGCCAGCAACGCGGTGCCGACCGCCGCCCCGATTCGCTGCCCGGTCTGGAGCACGCCGCTCGCGACCCCGGCCATGTCGGTCGGCACGCACGCGAGCGTGAGCGTCGTGTTCGGGGAGATCACCGCGCCGCCGCCGATGCCCGCCACGAGCAGCGGCACCGTGAGCGCCCAGATCAGGTGCTCCTTGTCCACGGTGAACCCGAGCAGCGCGACCGTGGCGAGCCCGGCCACGATGAGCACGAGACCGGTGATCGTCACGCGCCTGCCGTATCGGTCGACCAGCCGGCCGGCCAGCCAGGCGGACACCGCGGAGCCGAGCGAGAACGGCGTGACCGCGAGCCCCGACTCCAGCGGCGTGAGTCCGAGATCGGTCTGGAAGTAGATGGCGAACACCAGCCAGATGCCGGAGAACCCGCAGAAGTACACGGCGGCGAGCGTCGCGCCCGACGGGTAGCCGGGGGTCGCCGTGAACAGTCGCGTGTCGACCAGCGGCGTCCGCCCGGCTCGCCCCCTGCGCCGCTCCCACGACAGGAACGCCCAGCCAAGCGGCACCGCGACGAGGAACAGCCACCAGAACCGGCGGAAGCCGTCCGACTCGGACAGCACCACCGGGAACAACACGCACAGCACGGTGACCCCGAGCAGCAGGATGCCCGTGAAGTCGATGTCGGCGCTGGTGGTGCGCCGCGGTGTCCTCGGCACCAGCAGCACCGCGAGCAGGAGCGTCAGCAGCCCGAACGGCAGGTTCACGAGGAACACCCAGCGCCAGCCGTCCGGCTCGCCCGCGACCCCGAGGATGAACCCGCCGATGACCGGACCGGCCGCGGTGGACAGGCCGATGGTGGCGCCGAGCAGGCCGAACGCCCTGCCGCGCTCCGGGCCGCGGAAGAGGTCCTGGATGAGCCCGCCGTTCTGCGGGGTGACCAGGCCGCCGACGAGCCCCTGGAGCAGCCGCGCGACCACCAGCATGGTCAGCGACGGCGCGAGGCCCGCGAACACGCTGGTCGCGATGAACGCGGTCAGCGCGACGAGGTACATGTTCCGCCGCCCGAACGCGTCCCCGAGCCGCCCGCCCGCGACCAGCGCCAGGCCGAACGTGAGCGGATAGCCGGAGACCACCCACTGCACACCGGCCGCCGAGGTGCCGAGCCCCTCCTGGATGGACGGGATCGCGACGGTCACGATGCTGACGTCGAGCAGGATCATGAACCCGCCCGCGAGCGTCACGACCAGTGCCCGCCAGCGCCGAGGGTCCGTGCCGGGCTCGTAGTCGGTTGGCTCCGTCGCTGATCGGCTCACCACTGATGTCTACCCACATCGGCACCCGCGTACCACTCGACGGAGGGGCACTTCCTCACGGAGTCCGATGTGGACGTACCAGCGCACCGGTCAGGTGAACGCGACCCACGCCAGCTGGGCGAGCGAGTCAAGGTCGCTCACCAGCATGCCCGCCTCGGACACCGTCCACAGCTCGTCGCCGATCACCATGGCGCGCCGGGGCGCCATCGGCGTGTTGCCGTAGCGGTCGGCGGTGTGGGTGAGCATTCCTGCCTGCCGGAAGGCGTTCCCGTCGACCTTCAGCACGAGCGCACCGGCGGTCACCTGGTCCGGCGGGCCGTCCGGGACCGCCATGCCGCCGCCGGTCACCGGAATGACCAGCAAGTCCTTGTCCGGCCAGTAGAGGAACGCGTGCGGGTCACCCTCCACCTCGGTCCAGGAGCTCTCCAGGTGGTACTGCGCGATCCGCTGCGCGCCCGGTTTCGTCGTGTCGAACAAGGAGATCTGCGCGCCGGTCACCCGGCCGTTCCCGTCCGCCTCCTGCCCGACGCCGATCAGCCTGCCCTCCCCTGCCGGGTGCAGGTAGGCGGAGTAGCCGGTGATCTTCAGCTCGCCGGTCACCTTCGGCGCGGCCGGGTCCGACAGGTCCACTGTGTACAGTGGGTCGGTCTGGCGGAACGTCACGACGTACGCGGTGTTCCCGAAGTAGCGGACCGCGTAGATCCGCTCCCCCACGCCGAGCCCGTCGACACGGCCGAGCTCACCGAGGGTGTTCCCGTCTCGGCGTAACACGGTGATCCGGCTCTGCGAACCGGCACCGCCCTCGGTCGTGGTCGCGACCCGCAGGTTGCCGTCGTGTTCGGACAGCGAGTACTGGTTGAGCAGGGTGCCGTCCACGCCGCCGGACGCCACGTGCACCGGCTTGCCCGCATCCGAGATGTCGAACTGGTACAGCTCGGTGCGGCCGGCGGGTGCGGGGCTGCTTTCCGCGCCGTTCGTGCCGTGCGCGACGTGGTCGTCTGCGACGTACAGGTTCGCGCCGGTGCCATACACGGTGTCGCCGTCGGCGACGATCGTGACCGGGTCGCCGGTGCCAAGTGCGCTGTCTCCGTTCCTGCCGAGGTCGAACGTGAGCACCGTCAGCATTCCGGTCGCCGTGTAGTCGACGGGGTGGCTCACGTCGGTGCAGTCGGTCAGCTGTCCGGTCGTGGTGCCGGTGCCGGTCTCGAGCCGGTAGGTCGGCAGCCAGTCCGCGATGGTCGACCGCGCCACGACGTCCTTGTTGTCGCGGATGGCGGTCGCCGGGCTCGCGTTGTAGTCCGGGTAGGTGAAGCGCAGCCTTGGCATCGACCGCACGACGACGCGGGCGACGGCACCGACCTGGCGTGCGTCGAGGTAGCTGCCGTCGAGCGACAACGTGCCGAGGACCTTGCCGGTGCCCGTGAGGTCGACCAGCGTGAGCGCCGAGGCGTACTGGTAGGTGTCGGTCGGCGCGGGTTTCGGGGTGCCCCTCGGCGTCGGCTCGCCCGGTGCGATGCCCGGCGTGTCGTAGGCCATGGCGCCGCCGGACATGACGAGCGCGCGGTCGCCGGAGAGCAGCAACTGGGTCGCGTAGCCCCCTTCGAGCCGGACGGCCGCGGTCTGCTTGCGGGACGCGACGTCCACGACACGCACCACCCCGTCGGCGACGCTGACCACCCGCTTGCCGTCGGTCTTCACGAGGTCGGGCTCGTCGACGCCCTGCTCGTGCACGTTCGTCGTCGAGTGCTCCGGCTCGGCCTGCTTGGGCGCCGCCGAGTCCTCCGCAGGCGCGGCGTCGGGTTCGGCGGCACGCCCGCCCTCGACCGGTGCCTCGCCGTCCTCCGCCGCCATCGTGCCGTGGTCGAAGCCGTACGGACCGATCCTCGGCATGATCCGCGACTTCATCTCCGCGAGCGCGGACTCGCAGGTGTCGAACGAGACGAGGCTGACCCCGTGCCGCGCGGGCGGCGGCGTTGCGTCGTCGCCGTCGGACGCGCCGACGAGCAGGGCGGTCGTGGTCACGCCCGCGCCGAGTGCCACCACCACCGCCGCGATCATGGCGAGCCGAGGGCGGCCGGACAAGTCGTGCTTCATGACTCCAGGACGGACCATGGTGGCAATTGCGTTGCTCGTTCGGTCAAGACCTTGGAAATCAGCCGATCACACGGTTCACTTGCGGCATGCGTCCCTGCCAGCATGTCGCGGAAGCGATACTCGCGCTTCCGGTCGACCGAATCCGACGAGTGGCGATCGACGGGGTCGACGGCGCGGGCAAGACCCACTTCGCCGATGATCTCGGCAAGGAGCTGACCGCCCGCGGCGCCACGGTGATCCGCGCGTCGGCGGACGGGTTCCTCAACCCGCCGCGCACAAGACACCGCCGCGGCCGCGACTCGGCGGAGGGCTTCTACCGCGACTCGTTCGACTACGGCCGGATGTGCAGGCTGCTGCTCGACCCGCTGAGCCCGGGCGGCAACCGCGAGTACACGCGAGCCGTGTACGACGTGAAGCGCGAACGCGAGATACGCGTGTTGCCGGAGCTGGCGCCCGACGACGCGATCCTCGTGGTCGACGGCGTCTTCACCCACCGCGACGAGCTGATCAGGTACTGGGACTACTCGGTGTGGCTCGAGGTCCCGTTCGCGGTCTCGGTCCCCCGGGGCGCGGGTCGCGGCTACGGCGACCCGGACCCGACCTCCGCCAGGAACGTTCGCTACATCGCAGGTCAGCGCCTGTATACGGCCGAGTGCAACCCGCAGACCCGGGCCACCGCGGTCATCGACAACACCGATCTGCTCAACCCGCTGCTACTCCCGAACCCCGACGCGGCGCCCGCCAGGTAGCAGGCCCTGCCATGAGGCAACGCCCTCAAGCCTGGGGAGGCGGACTGGCGTTCTGTTGCCCGGCCAGAAAGTGGGCCACGTCCACGGTCGCCGGGTACAGCTCGCGGTACCGAGAGTAGAAGTCGTCATAGGGGTTGTCGCCGGACGGATGAACCACGTGGTCGTCCGGGTTCCATCCCGACACGTCGACCCCGGACGCGGCCGCCGCCAGCATCGCGTCGCCGAGGCAGGCGCCGACCGTCTCGGCAGGAATGACCTGCGCCGCCCCGGTCACGTCCGACACGATCCGCGTCCACAGCCCGCCCTGCGTGCCACCTCCGACGGCGACCAGCCGCCGCGCGGGACCACCGGCCGCCCGCATGACCTCCAGGTTGTGCCGCACCCCGTACGCGATGCCCTCCAGCGCGGCCCGGTACAGCTCCGCTCGCCCGTGCCCGAGGGTCAGCCCGGCGATCACCCCGCGCGCGGACGGGTCGAAGATCGGGGTCCGCTCGCCCGCGAAGTAGGGCAGCAGCAACAGACCTCGGCTGCCCGGCGGCACCTCCGCCGCCTCCGCGACCAGCGTCGCGAAGTCCGCGCCGACGAGTCTGCGCAGCCAGTCGGTGACCGCACCCGAGGTCGCCATGCCCGCCGCGAGCGACCACGTGCCCGGGTACACCCCGCTCGTGGTCCACAGCGCGGGGTGCGGTGACGGCGCCGCCACGACCTGGACGAGGAACATCGTGGTGCCGTACATGACCATCACGTCACCGGGTTCGCGCACGCCGACGCTCGCCGCCTCCGCCCACGCGTCGACCGTCCCCGCGGTGACCGGCAGTCCTTCCGGCAGTCCGGTCTCGCGTGCGGCGGCCGCGGTGATCGTGCCGACGACCTCGGTCGGCCACGCCAGCTCCGGCAGCGCCAGCCCCGGCGCGACGACCGAGGCCCAGTCGTGCGCCCAGTCGAACGCCGTCTGGTCGTACATCGGGTCGCACTGGCTCGCCGAGTGGTGGTCGAGGACGTACCGCCCGGTCAGCCGGTGCACGAGGTACGAGCTGGCCATGAACAGCAACTCGGTGCGCTCGTAGACCTCCGGCTCGTGCCGCGCGAGCCACCGCAGCTTCGGCCCAACGGCCTGGCTGGAGAGCGGGGTGCCGCCGCGCCGGAGGATCTCCTCAGCGCCCAGCTCTCCGGTCAGCTCGTCGATCTCCTCGGTGGCACGGGTGTCGACGCCGTACAGGATCGCCGGGCGCAGCGGCTTCCCCGCGCCGTCGGCGGGCAGCAGGACGGGGCCGATGCCGCTCACCGCGAGGCAGGCGATCCGGTGCCCGGCAGCCGTCAGCTCCCCGGTGAGCGCGAGGAAGTCGGCCCACCACACACCGTCGGCGTCGTGCTCGACCCAGCCGGGCCTCGGTGTCGCGGTCTCGTGCGCCCGGCTCGCCCGCGCGACGATCTCGCCGGCCGCGGTGACGAGCACGCCCTTGGAGCTGGACGTGCCGATGTCGATCCCGAGGTAGACCTCAGCCACGGGTGAACTCGTCGAGGGTCACGCCGAGCAGCTCGCACACCGCCCGTAGCTCCGCCCGCCGGTCGCCTGGCACGGCGTGGATGTGGTTGGCGCCGAAGCGGGACAGGAAGACCTCGGCCGGCGCGTCGAGCCGCGCGAACGCGTGCGGCCACTCCGGCGTCGACATCTTCATCAGCTCTTCCGTGGTGGCGTCGTCGTAGTTCTCGAACTCGCCGAGCATGAGCTGCAGCCGGTAGTCGCCGTCGTTGCGGGTCAGCCTCGCGAGGGTCATCTGACCGGGTGCCGCGACGTGCTGGACGGATGCGCCACCGGCCGGGAAGAAGAACACCTCCGGGTACAGGTGCACCTTCGCCAGGTTCTCGGCCGGGTCGTCGCTGCGCGCGGCGTACCAGGTGGCGTGCTGGCCGGAGTTGCACAGGTCCCAGATGTCGCGGTCGCCGTGGTAGTGCCGTACGTCGGCGAACAGCACCGGGGTGCGCGCGATGTGCTTGAGGATCTGCATGGTGAGCGCGCCGTCCATGTCCGCCTCGGTGGCGCACACGTGCGGCTCCTTGGGACCGTTCCAGTCGTACGGGTCGTTGAGGAACGCCTCCGCGATGTCCATGGTGGCGAAGTACTGGGTCAGCTCCGGCTGTCCCTTGATGCCGGTGAAGTCGAGGTTCCACTCGTCGATGAGCTCGCGCATCGCCAGGTAGGAGCCGATCTGGCGCTCGAGGATCTCCTCGGTCAGCTTCTTACCGTCGTAGTGCACGTTGGCGTGCTGCTCCAGCCACTGCCTGGCCCTGGTCTTCTCCGCCTGGTCGGCCATTTCGGTGCGGCGGACGATCTCCCACTGGTCGATCTCCTCGACGTCCACGCCGAACAGCCGCTGCCACTGGTCGGTGTTGGCGGTGGCGGTGTTCATGCCCATCGGGCGGCCGCCGATCCGGCCGAACGTCTGGCCGCGCAGCGCCTTGACCGCGTGTGCGGCACTGGCGCGGACGCCGATCGCGGCGATCAGGTCGTCGTCATCGGGATCGCCCCACAGGCGGGTGTGCGCGCGGCCGATCTGGTCGAGCGCGCCGCCCGCGGCCAGCATGCCGACCATGCCGGGCTGGACCGGGTCGATGTTGGCGAGCAGCAGGAGCGGGCCGGTGAGCTGGCCCGCCGCGAGCATCGTGAAGTGCGGGAACGCCCACACGCAGTACTGCAGCACGGTCAGGTCGACGCCCGCGGCCTCGACCTCCTTGGCGACCGAGGTGGCGATGGTGTTCGCGGAGACCGGCTGCCGCGCGCGGACCACCTCGTGCCCCGCGGCCTCGAGCTTGCGGACCAACTTGTCCTCGCCTGCCAGGATGAACTCGGCGATGCCGCCGTGGACGTAGTCCCGCCCGTCCGAAATGTTGATCACGCCGATGCGGGCCACCAGTGTCCTCCTGCGTCGTTGAAGTCGGTCCCTGCGCTGCTCCGACACGGTGCGACGCGCGCTCGCACCTGTGGAGTAATCGTTTACTCAGAAGCTATTCTTAGGCCCGGACCGTGTCAATAGCGGTCCGCGTAGGGTCTCGGCAGAGGCTGGAAGCGAGGCGGTAAGTGGCGACCATCAGTGACGTTGCCGAACTGGCGGGCGTGTCGACGGCGACGGTGTCCCGTGCGTTGAACGGCAAGTCCACAGTGGACCCCGCGTTGGCGGCGCGGGTACTGGCCGCCGCCCAGGAGCTCGGCTACCAGCCCAACGGGCCCGCGCGGAACCTGCGCCGCCAGGAGGCGGCGGTCCTCGCGCTCATCATCAGCGACGTGGAGAACCCGTTCTTCACCGCGATCGCGCGCGGCGTCGAGGACGTCGCGCACTCGGTGGGGTACTCGGTCGTGCTGTGCAACACCGACGAGGACGCCGAGAAGGAACGCAAGTACGTCGACGTGGCGATCCAGGAGCGGGTCGCGGGCGTGATCATCTCCCCCACCGCGACGGCGGCCGGGGTCGCTCAGCTCGCGAGCCGAGGCACACCCATGGTCGCGATCGACCGCCCGCTGCCCGACCGGGAGAACGACACCGTGCTGGTCGACACCCGGCTCGCGGCCAGGCAGGCGACCATGCACCTCATCAACCGGGGCTACGAGCGGATCGGCTGCATCACCGGCCCGTCCGGCGTGCAGACGGCCGACGACCGCCTGGCCGGCTACCGCGACGCACTCAGGTCCGGCAAGCAGCGCAGCTCCCCTCGCCTGGTGCGGCGCACCGAGTTCAAGGCGGCCGGTGCGCAGAAGGCCGCCATGGACCTGTTCGACCAGGAGGAGCCGCCGGACGCGCTGCTGGTGGCGAACTCGGCGATGGCGATCGGCGTGCTGGAGGCCCTGCGGATGCGCACGCTGCGCCCCGGCCGCGACGTCGGCGTGGTCGCCTTCGACGACGTGCCGTGGGCGGGGCTGGTGGACCCGCCGATGACGGTCGTCGCGCAGCCCGCGTACGAGATCGGCACGGTCGCCGCCCAGCTCCTCCTCGCCCGCATCGCCGACAACACCCGCGCCGCGACGACCACCACCCTGGGCGCCCGCCTCATCGAACGCGGCAGCACCCACCACGGCTGAGCACTTGTCCACAGCCACACCGGTTGTCCACAGCCCCGCCCCTGTCGGTGGGCACCGGCAGACTGGCATGGCGGGACGCCTCCGGGAACGGGCAGGGGGCCGGCAAAGCCATGTGCTCCGCCTTGAATGGCGCGTTCAGGACGCAGCCGGTGTCCCGTCTTTCGGGTCGTTGAGCCTGGATCGTTTGCCTCCGGCGGCTCCTCGCCGGAGGGGCAGGTCTCCGGAATGGCCTGGGATTTCGAGGTTTCTTGCGTTGAGTTCGGGTCTGCCTGCCATCCCGTCGACCTCCCAGGGGCTATCACGCCGCCCCTTTCGGGGCATAGTTGGTGCCACGAAAGCCGCCTTTGGGACGTCCAACGCCCTGAAAGATGCTCCTATAGATGTCAAGGGGTGTTTGTGGGGTTGGTGAGGTCTGTGGTGAGGGCTCGGTGGATTTCGCGGGCGACGTAGCGTTCAATGCCACGTAGCGTAAGTTGATCATGCGGCTCGGGGTTTGAGCTTGTGGATCTTGATCGTGGCGGGTGCTTTGTGGCGTGTGCTGGCTGGTTCGCCTGGTTTCTTGACGCGGTAGGTGTTGTGA
>NZ_JBARWZ010000091.1:0-15570 GCF_049647105.1 Actinophytocola sp. | reverse complement strand
CCCCGCGACCGGCACCCCGGCGGTCCGCGCGTACTCGAGGTACGCGGCCAGCGTGCCCGCCGCGCCACCGACCTGCACCGGCAGTGTCGCGAGCACCTGCCGCAGCCGGTCCCGCGCGTCGAGCACCAGCGTCAGCCAGCCCGCCGCCTTCAGCCCGAACGTGGTCGGCACCGCGTGCTGGGTGAGGGTGCGGGCCGCCATCGGCGTGTGCCGGTGCTCGTCGGCGAGACCGGCGAGCGCGTCGGCCACCCTGGCGAGGTCGGCGTCGGTGGCACGCAGCGCCCTGGCGGCGAGCAGCATCGCCGCCGAGTCGAACACGTCCTGGCTGGTGCTGCCGCGGTGCACGAACTCGGCCGCGCCGGAGTCCGCGACCGCGGCGGTCAGCTCACGCACCAGCTCCACGACCGGGTTCGCCGACCCGCGCGCCCGTACCGCGAGGTCCTCGGTGTCGATGTTGCCCGGCTTGGCGGCCGCCTCGATCGGGCCGACCGCCGAGGACGGGATCACGCCGAGCCGCGCCTGCGTGCGGGCGAGCGCGACCTCGAACTCGAGCATCGCGCCGACCCATGCCTCGTCGGCGAGCAGCGTGTCCATGCCGGTGCCCGGCCACACCAGGCTGAGCAGTCCCGTGTCCGCGTTCATCGGTCCACCTTCTCCAGTCGCACGGCGGGGCGCACGGCGAGGCACGCGTGCGCGATCGCGTCCGCGTCGCCGAGGATCACCGAGTCCACCCCGGGCCGGATGCCCGCCGCGGTGCCCCAGTGCACCGTCTCGGTCGGCACGCCGAACGCGAACCGGGCCGGGTGCACCCGGCCGGTCGCCTCGACCAGACGGTACGGCTTGGGGGTCACGGCGAGCCCGCCGGAGACGAACTCACCCGACTCCGGGTCGGGGATCCGGTAGGTGGTGCACGAACCCGTGGCGAGCAGGTGCCGCACCAGTGGGTCGGGGGTGGCGCGGATGTCGGTCGCGGGCAGGCGCGCCTCGATCAGCGTCCGCGCCACGAACTCGGTGCCGGGGATCGCGTCGGAGCCGACCACGAACCCGCCGGGCGCGGCCTTCACACGCATCCCCGGTCCGCACACCCGCAGCACGCCTGCCTCGACGAGCGCGACCAGCTCCGCGATCCGGCGGGGCGGCGGGCCGATCGACACGTACGCGCCGAGGGGCGTGTACCAGGGCAGCAGCTCGTCGCGGTACGACCCGCCGGTCAGCCCGCCGTGGTCGACGACGAGCCGGATCTCGTTGCGCAGGTCGCGCAGGACGTCGAGCGCGGCCTTGAGCGGGCCGAGGACGTTGCCGAGCCGTGCCTGTTCGAGGTCGTCCCGCAGGTGGCCGAGCAGCCACGTCCGGTACTCGTCGTGGTCGCGGAAGCGGCGGTCGCCGTACGGGCGGGCGATCAGCTCCCAGTCCCAGCGGGCCGTCAGCCCGAAGCGCGCCGGCAGGTCGTCGTCGTCGGGGGCTTCGCGGAACGCGGTGAGGAACGCCGCTGGGTCCCCGCCGCCCGCCGCGACGTGCGCGGCGTAGAAGACGGCCCGCACCTCGCGGTCCACGAGCGGCCACACGTCGGTGGTGAACCCCGCGCCGCCGAGGGCCCGCAGCCCGGCGATCACCTCGGGGGTGAGGAAGAGCGGCAGGTGGCGGCCGTGCGCGCCCTTCTGGTTCTCGCCACGCGCGTGGTAGGGGACACCACGCCGCGACCCGGCCACCAGCACGGGCTCGCGGCCGGACGGCACGTACCGCAGCCCGTCGCCGTCCTCGGTGAAGCGGCCGCCTCGGTCCGCGGTCAGCAGCGCCATGTGGTCGAAGAAGTTCAGCCCCAGCCCGCGCAGCACGACCGTCTCCCCTGGCGGGATCGCCGCGAGGTCGGCCTCGGCGGGGTTGCCTGGCGGGACGTACCGCAGGTCGTGTGCGGCGGCGAAGTCCCGCAGCGCCAGCTCCTCACCGGCGACCGGCGCGTCGAGGTGGCCGAGCGCGAGCACGACCGCGTCGAGCCCGGTGAGCACCCGTCCGTCGTCGAGCGTCACCACCTGTGTGCCGTCGTCGGCGTCGTCGAGCGCCACGGCGCAGGCGGCGTGCGACTCGATCTCGACCAGCGCGGGCGCGAAGCGGGTGAGCCGGTCGAACACCCAGCGCAGGTAGTGGCCGTGGAACGCGCGCGTCGGGTAGGAGTCGGGGCCGAGCGCGGCCGCCTCCGCGTACAGCCAGGCCGGGTACGGCCCGAACGGCTCGGTGGGCACGAACAGGGTGGCCCACTCGTACAGGCTGGGCCCGGTCCGCACCGGACCAGCGCACGAGACGCTCGCGTCGGTGAACATGGTGACCTGCGATGCCACCGTGTTCATCAGCAGCACCCCCGGCTGGCCGGTGGACCACACGCGCCCGCCCGCGTGCAGGTGCGGGTCGATCACGTGCACCAGGACGCGGGTGCCGTCCGCGACCGCGTTGGCGCACAACCGCTCCACGACGGACAGTCCCCTCGGCCCGAGGCCGATCACCCCGACCCTGGTGCCGCCACTGTGTTGTGCCACGCGTGCAGTGTCAGCGGCGCGACTGCGAATCCACTGCGAATCCGCTCCCCGTCCGCTGTGCGCCCGTCACCAGACGTCGCCGTCGCGCCAGTCGCAGGCGAGGGGATCCTCGAGGTCGAGCGCGCTCACCGGGAGCACGAAGATGCCGCCGTCGTCCCCGGTCCTGCGCACGCCGTCCGGGGTGAGGACCGAGGTCGGGCCGCGCCACCGCTGCCAGCCCCGGGACTCGTAGAACGGCATCGCCATCGCGCTGGACGCGAGCGCGCCGAGTTCGTAGGCCGTGCGGATGACCTGCTCCACCGGCGCCATCACCGCCGCGCCGACGCCGTGGCGGCGGTGGTCGGCCAGGACCGCGACGCCCTCGACGTACCCCGTGCGCAGCGCGCGGCCCCGGTACAGGAGCCGTCGCTGCACAACCGCGGCGTGCCCGACGAGCGTGCCGCCGGACCACGCGAGGGCGTGCATGCCGCCGAGGGAGTGATCCCAGTCCTCGTCGGAGAAGTCCCCGTCGAACGCGGCGTCGAGCAGTGCGCGGACCGTGGTCCGGGTGGCGCCGTCGAGGTCGGCGGTGTGGTTGAGGCGCACGTCGATCATCAGGACCACATCTCGAAGGGTTCGTCGATCCGCTGCCCGGCGAGGAAGGCGGGGAGCAACTCGGGCAGGCGGCCCGGGTAGCAGCGCTCCCGGGTCGCGATGAGCTCGTCCCTTGGCCACCAGCGGGCGGACACGTACGCGTCCAGCTCGTAGTCCAGCTGGCCCGCGACGTCGATCCGGGGTGCCACCCCGTGCACGGGCACCACGGCGACCACCTCCTGCTGCACGCGGCGGAACCCCCGGCACTTGAACGTGGCCGTGCGGGTCCACGTGGCCGGGCCGACGGTGCCCGCGGTGAGCCCGCTCTCCTCGCGTAACTCCCTGACCGCGGCCTCCACATAGGACTCGCCGGGGTCGATGCCACCGCCGGGCAGCTCCCACCACGTGCCGAGCTCGGGATAGTCGGGGCTGCGGGTGTGGAACAGCAGGATCTGGTCCTGCTCGTCGAGTACCACCAGCCGCACCGCGCTGCGGTGCTCCAGCGGCAGATCCTGAGGAAGATCCATCAGCGCGACGCCTCGCGGCGGCGGACGAGTGCTGCGCGGGTGCTCGCCCACCGCTCGGACTCGGCGACCTCCACGGTGGCGTGGAAGTCCATGGGCCGCAACGGGATGCCGAGCGAGTCGCGCTTGTAGCCCGCGACGTGGCACGAGTACAGGGTGAAGCGGTCGTGCTCCTCGGTGTCGTGCACCCGCAGCTTCGTGTAGTGGGCGGCGACGCCGTCGGCGGCGATGAGGGTCGCGATGCCGTCGCGGGCGAGGTTCGCCCGCGCGTTCCTGCCGGCGATCGCCACGAGCAGCGCGTCCCGGTCCGGCGTGGCGAGCAGCTCCGCGGTGCACAGCAGCATCACGTGCGGGAAGCCCTCCTCGTCGACGGTGACGAACGGGAAGGCCTGCTCGTCATGGCCCGGCCGCGGCCAGGACGCCAGCAGCAGGGCGAGTTCCGACGGCACCATCATCCGGTCCACTCTGGATACTCTAGCTAGTGCCTCGTCCAGGTGGATCGGGGTGATTATCGGCGGATCCCGGTGTTCGCTGGCAAGGCGCCGAAAGGTCCTCGTACCGGGTTGTACTTGGGCCTTTCGGCAACGCGGCCGGCGGGCGGCGGGGCCGAAAGAGAATCGTGCCGTATCCGCCTGGACGGGGCACTGGTTCATCGGGGCTGGAACCGGTCGAGCAGGCGGTCGATCAGGTCGGGGAGTGGTTGCCCGCCGGAGCGCTCCAGCCACAGGACGCCCGCGGTCCGCACCGCGGCCAGGAACGTCGCCGCCATGAGCCGGGCCAGCTCCTCGTCAAGGCCGTGTCCGCGCGTGAGCAGGACCGCCGCCAGGTCGCGCTCGAGGGCGAACTGGTCGCTGGCCTGCCGCGCGAGCAGCGACGGGTGCCGCCGCAGCAGTCGCAGCTGCGCCACCCATTCGGGGTCGCGGCGGGGCCGCGCGCGGTACAGCTGCGAGGTCGCCCCGCGCAGCGCCTGCCACGGCGGCTCCTCCCGCGGCCTGCTCTCGACCAGTGCCACCAGTTCCCTGGTCCATTCGCGGTCCGCGTGCAGGACCGCGTCCTCCTTGTTCGAGAAGTAGTTGGAGAACGTCCGCCGCGACACGCCTGCCTCGTCGGCGATGTCCTCGACCGTCACCCCGTCGAGTCCGTGCTCCATCGCGAGGCCGAGCGCGGCCTCATGCAGCGACTGCCGGGTAGCCGCCTTCTTGCGCGTCCGGAGCGTCTCCAGGGCCTCCATACCGGTCAGCCTAGCGAGGGAATAAACTTCCCGTTGTGCAAGTTTGCACATTGAGCAATATTTGGCGCGGGTTCGAAGGGGTGTCATGAAGGCCGAGGGGATCGAGGCGGAAACGCCGTCCGGACGGATGGCGCACCGTGAGGTGCTGGAGTCGCTGTCCGGGCTGCTGCTCGCGCTGTTCGTGGCCATGATCAGCTCGACGGTCGTGTCGACCGCCCTGCCGTTGATCATCGGCTCGCTGAACGGCACGCAGACCCAGTACACGTGGGTGGTCACGGCCACCCTGCTCACGGCGACCGCCACGACCCCGATCTGGGGCAAGCTCGCTGACCTGTTCAACAAGAAGACGCTGGTCCAGATCGCGATCGTGATCTTCGTGGCCGGTTCGATGATCAGCGGGTTCAGCCAGAACACCGAGCAGCTGATCGCCGCGCGCGCGTTCCAGGGCATCGGCATCGGCGGCCTGCAGGCACTGGTCCAGGTCGTGATCGCCGCGATCATCCCGCCGCGCGAGCGTGGCAGGTACAACGGCTACCTCGGTGCCGTCATGGCGGTCGCCACGGTGGGTGGCCCGCTGCTCGGCGGCCTGATCGTGGACGTGCCGTGGCTGGGCTGGCGCTGGTGCTTCTTCGTCGGCGTGCCGATCGCGATCCTCGCGTTCGTCGTGCTGCAGCGCACGCTGAAGCTGCGGACCGTGCGCCGTGACGACGTCAAGGTCGACTACCTTGGCGCGGGCCTGATCGCCGCGGGCGTCAGCGTCCTGCTGATCTGGGTCTCGTTCGTCGGCAACACGTTCGACTGGCTGTCGTGGCAGAGCGCGGGCATGGTCCTCGCGGGTGTCGTCCTGCTGGCGATCGCGGTCGCGGTCGAGATGAGGGTGCGGGAACCCGTCGTGCCGATCAAGATCGTCGTCCAGCGCACCCCCGCGCTCGCGATCATCGCGAGCCTCGCGGTCGGCATGGCGATGTTCGGCGGCGCGGTGTTCCTCGGCCAGTACTTCCAGGTCGGCCGCGGCTACTCGCCGACAGAGGCCGGCCTGCTGACGATGCCCCTGATGGCCGGGGTCCTGGTGTCCTCGACCGTCTCCGGGCGCATGATCAGCCGTTCCGGCAAGGTCAAGCCCTACCTCGTGGCGGGCACGTTGATCCTCGTGTTCGGCTTCCTCGGGCTGGGCATGGTCGACCACGACACGTCGCTGGTGCTGATCGGTTTCGCGATGGCGGTGGTCGGCATCGGTGTCGGCATGACCATGCAGAACCTCGTGCTCGCGGTGCAGAACACCGTGCCGCTCCGTGACCTCGGCGCGGCGAGCGCGTCGGTCACGTTCTTCCGGTCGCTCGGCGGCACCATCGGGGTGTCGGTGCTGGGCGCGGTGCTCGCGAACCGGGTCACCTCGGACCTGGCCACGGCGCTGCACGTGCCGGAGGGCACCGCGTCGACGGGCAGCGTCAGCGCGCTGAACCTGAAGGCGCTGCCACCGGAGATCCAGCAGGTCGTGCACACCGTGTACGGCGACGCGACGGCACACGTCTTTCTGATCTCCTCGGCGGTGGCCGTGGTCGGCGTGATCGCGGCGCTGCTGCTGAAGCCGATCACGCTGCGCACGACGATCGACCTGGAGAAGAAGGACGACACGGACCCGGTGGTTTCCGACCCGATCGTGGGATAGGGGACAGTGCCGGAGGTTCCCTGAAACTGACAAGGTCGGAAACTTTCGTTCCATCGCCACATAGGGTTATGGTCGACCTACCCAGCGTCCAGGGAGGTCGGGCTCATGAGGCGTGGTCGGTTGCTCGCGGCTGTACTGGGGTTGGCGGTGGCCGCCACGATGGTGAGTGGGCCCGCGCAGGCCACGGGCGACCGGTCCGCACTCGCCTTCGCGCGGCAGGCGGCCGGGCAGCGGGTCATCTACTCCTACCCTGGCCTGACCCCGCCCGAGTCGCTGCTCGCACGCATCCGCGCGGGTGAGGCGGCCGGCGTGATCTTCTTCGGGGAGAACGTCGCCGGCCTCACGCAGATCCGCGGCGTGGTGTCGCAGTTGCGCGCAGCCGCCGCGCAGAGCCCCAACCGGAACCCGCTGCTGCTGATGACCGACCAGGAGGGCGGCCTGATCCGCCGCCTGCCCGGTGAACCGGCCCTTTCCCACAAGGATGTCGGGCTATCGGCCGATCCCGCTGCGTCGGCGACCGCCGCGGGGCGGGGCGCGGGGGAGAACCTCGCCGGAGTCGGTATGAACGTCAACCTCGCGCCCGTGCTGGACGTGTTCCACGCGCCGGGCGACCTGATGGACTCCTACGAGAGGTCCTTCAGCGCCAACGCGGCCGTCGTCGGCGACCTCGGTGCGAACTACCTCACCGCGCAGCAGGCGGAGGGGGTCGCCGCGACCGTGAAGCACTTCCCGGGACTGGGCAAGGCGAACGCGGGCGACAACACCGACACCAAACCGGTGACGCTGTCCGTGCCGCTCACGACGCTACGGGGCGTGGACGAGGCGCCCTACCAGGACGCGATCGCGGCGGGCGCCAAGCTCGTCATGCTCTCCTGGACCGTCTACACCGCGCTCGACCCGAACCGGCCCGCCGGGCTGTCGGCGACCGTCATCGGCCAGGAACTGCGGTCCCGCAACGGTTTCACCGGTGTCACGATCACCGACGCGATCGAGGCCGGCGCGTTGTCGGCCTACGGCTCGACCGGCAACCGCGCGGTGCTCGCCGCACAGGCGGGCGGCGACCTGATCCTCGCCTCGGCCCGCGACGTCAACCAGGGTGACCAGGCCGCGGACGCCCTGGCCGGCGCGCTGGCCGACGGCACACTCGACAGCGGTGCCTTCGGCCAGGCGCTGACCAGGGTCAACGCGTTACGCGCGAGCCTGCCCTAGACAGGAACCGGCACTCGTTCGCGGCGGTCGTCGTCCGGCTCGACGAGCTTCGCGCCCTCCACGTCCACGTTCGGCAGGATCCTGTCCAGCCAGCGCGGCAGCCACCACGCCGCCTTGCCGAACAGCGACATCAGCGCGGGCACGATCGTCATGCGGACCACGAACGCGTCGACCGCGACGCCGACCGCGAGCGCGAAGCCGATCGACTGGATCAGCGAGTCCTCGGCGAACACGAAGCCCGCGAACACACTCGCCATGATCAGCGCGGCCGCGACCACGACCCTGGCACCGTGCCCGAAACCGGTCACCACGGCCTCGCGCGCTGGCGTGCCGTGCACGTAGTCCTCACGCATCCGCGTCACCAGGAAGACCTGGTAGTCCATCGCGAGCCCGAAGAGGACACCGATCAGCAGGATCGGCAGCATGCTCATGATTGGCCCGGTCGACTCGACGCCGAGCAGGTCGGTGAGCCAGCCCCACTGGAACACGGCGACCACCGCGCCGAACGTCACCGCCACCGACGCGAGGAACCCGATCGTCGCCTTCAGTGGCACCACCACCGACCGGAACACCAGCATCAGCAACAGGAACGCGAGGCCGACGATCAACGCGAGGTAGGGGATCATCGCGTCCGCGAGCTTCTCCGACACGTCGATGTTGGCCGCGGTCTGACCGGTCACCGCGATGTCCGCGCCCGTGCTGTCCTCCAGCTGCGTGGCGGCGGCTCGGATGTCGGCGACCAGGTCCTCGGTGGCCACGTCGCTCGGGCCGGTCTTCGGGATGGCCTGCATGATCGTCGTGTCACCGGTGCGGTTGGCCTGCGGCGGCATCACCACGGTGCCAAGGTCGGTGAGCCGCTTCGCGGTCGCCGCGACCGCGGCCTTGGGGTCCGGACTCGCCGCGGTGTCGACGACGACCATCAGCGGGCCGTTCGCGCCGGCCCCGAAGCCGTCGCTGACCAGTTCGTAGGCCTTGTGCTGCGTGCTCTCCGGCGCCGCGGTGGCGTCGTTGGGCAGGCCGAGCTGCATGCTCGCGGCCGGGATCGCGACCACGACCACACCGGCCAGCGCCACCACGAGCGTCGCCACCCGGTGCCTGCTGACGAACCGCGCCCAGCGCTCACCCATGCCGGGGCGGCCGGGCTTGGGGCCGCCACGCAGGCCACGGATCCGGCCGTTGATCTTGTCCCCGGCGAACCCGAGCACCGCTGGCAGCAACGTCACCGCGATGAGCACGGCGATGACGACCGTCAGCGCGGCCGCGACACCCATCTCGCCGAGGAACGGCACGCCGACGACGGTCAGGCCCGCGAGCGCGATGATCACCGTGAGCCCCGCGAAGACGACGGCCGAGCCCGCGGTGCCGACCGCACGGCCCGCGGCCTGCTCGTGGTCCGCGCCGTTCGCGAGCTCGCCGCGGTAGCGGGACACGATAAACAGCGCGTAGTCGATGCCGACCGCGAGGCCGATCATCAGCGCCAGGATCGGGGTGTTGGCGTTCAGTTCGGTGAAACCGGTGACGACCAGGAGGCCTGCCATGCCGATGCCGACACCGATGAGCGCGGTCAGCAGCGGCAACCCGGCGGCGAACAGTGACCCGAAGGTGATGACGAGGACCACGGCCGCGACCGCGACCCCGAGGACCTCGGCGGCGCCGGTCACCGGCGAACCCTTGGTCGCGTCACCGCCGACCTCGGCACGCAGGCCGGAGGAGTGCGCGGCGTCGATGAGCGCCGCACGGTCGGTTTCGCTCAGCTCGAAGGCCTGCTTGCCGTAGCTGACCTGCACGAGTGCGAGGCCGCCGTCCCTCGACAACGCCTTGGTCTTGAACGGGTCGGTGGCGTTCACGACCTCGGGGGCGTCACGCAGTGCCGTGACGACCCGCGTCACCTCGGCCTGGTTGGCCGGTGAGGTGAAGAAGTCCTGGCCCTCCGGTGCCTGGAGGACGACGCGTGCGGTGCCGCCGCCGACGTTGGCCTCTGGGAAGGTCTTCTTGAGGTGGTCGATCGCCTGCTGGGACTCGGTGCCCGGGATCGAGACCGCGTTGGACATGGTCCCCGAGAAGCCGAGCGCGCCGATGCCGACGACGACGAGCAGCGCCGCCCAGATGCCGGTGACCAGCCACCGGCGACGGAAGGACGCCCGTCCGAGTCGGTACAGGAATGTCGCCACCTTGGATCTCCCCATGCCTCGCACGTGTTGTTGTGCTTCCGAAGCTAGCCGATCGACAAGTGTGATCCAAGCCGTTCGGCAAGTATGTGACTTGTCGAACAGCAAGTGAGCAACTTGTCGTACGACTAGCTGAGGCGGTACCGTCGATGTCTGCGCGAGGAGGGGCGATGACGGCCACGAGGGGTGACACCCGCACCCGGTTGCTGAACACCGCGCTCGGGTTGTTCACCGTGCACGGCGTCGAGGGCACGTCGCTGCAGATGATCGCCGACGAACTCGGCGTCACCAAGGCCGCGGTGTACTACCACTTCAGGACGAAGGACGAGATCACCGAGGCGGTCGCGGAACCCGCACTGCGCGAGCTGTCGGCGATCCTGGACCACGCCGCGACGATCCGGCGGCACGGCGTGCGGGTCGACTACGTGCTCGACGGGCTCGTGGACCTGGTCGTGCGCAACCGGATACTGGTCGCGGTGTTCTGCAGCGACCCGGGGATCGCGCGCGCGATCGAACGGTCGCTGCACGGCGAGGAGAACGTGATGACGCGGCTGCCTGCCATGCTGGTGCCGCCGGACGCTGACGAGGCCGCCGTGGTGTCGGCGCACGTCGCGCTTGCCGGTGTCGCGTTGGCGGGAGGCTCCCCGGCGCTGATGACGATGGACGACGAGCGCCTGCGCCGTCACCTCAGCGAGGCGGGACGTCGCTTGCTTGGCAGGCCACGTCGCCGCGAGAGCCTGTCCTGACGAGTGCCCCGTCAAGGCGAAGAGGGCACGTTTCTCCTCGGCCCAGGCGGCCGCTGGCCGCGTTGCGGGAAAGCCCAAGTACAACCCGGTACGAGCGGCTTTCCCGCGCCTTGCCGGCGACCACCTGGATCCACGGATAACGACCCCCTTCACCTTGACGGGGCACTGGGTTCGCTCAGCCCTTGCGGCGCTTGAGCCAGATCCGCAACACCACCAGCAGCGCCACCAGCGCGGCGAGCGGGATCAACGGTCTGCGGGTCGCGCCGTCGACGACCGGGCGCACCCGCTCCGCCACCGGATCCGGGAGCTTGTCGACGAGCTCGTCGCCCTTCTCCCGCAGCTCCTCGGCCTTCTCGTGCGCGACCCGCTGCGCGCGGGCCTTCACGTCGGCCTTGTCACCGAGCGCGGCCACCGTCTGCGCGAGCTCCTCACGGGTCAGCTCGGCCTCGTGGCGCAGGGCCTCGTCGGTGGGTGGCTCGCCTGGCATCGGCATCCGGCCGTTCTCTTTGTCGTTCATTGCCTGCGTGCCTCCTTGACGGCCTGGATGTCTTCCTTCGCGCTCTCGACCGAGGGCGATGGCAGCGGTGCGCTCTGCTTGAGCTGCTTGCGTGCCACGAGCACGGCGACAGCCGCGATCACGAACAGCACGCCCGCGACGATCAGCGCCGCGGCCCACGCGGGCAGTGCCAGTGCGAGCAGGAGGACGCACGCCGCCACGAGCACACCGCCGCCGTAGAACGCGAACAACCCACCCGCGCCCGCGAACGCGGCGCCGACACCGGCGTGCTTGGCCTTGCTCTTCAGCTCCCGCATGGCCAGCGTGACCTCGGTGCGCGCGAGCCTGCTCATCTGGTCGGTCAGGTCGTGAACCAGCTCGGCCGTGGACTTCTCTGGGTGGTTCGCGCCGCTGTGTTCCGGCCGTGGCTCCGGTGTGGCTGTCATGACTCCTCCTCTGCCCGCGCCGGTTACCCGACGTGGCTGACCTGGAAACACACGGTTCGATCGTGACGTGCTGGGTACCCGGGCGCCATGCGAGGACGGATGCCGGACCGCATCCCCGCACGAGCAGGACAGGAGTGACCGTGAACACCAACAAGATCATCTACAAGCCGGTGGGCCTGCTCATCGGTGTCCTCGGTGGCGTGCTCGCCACCACCGCGTTCAACAAGGTGTGGGGCGCGATCGCGAACACCGACGAGGCACCGGACCCCACCGAGAAGGACGCGACCTGGGGACAGGTGCTGCTCGCGGCCACCATCCAGGGCGCCATCTTCGGGGTGGTGAAGGCGGCGGTCGACCGCGCGGGCGCGACCGGCTACCGCAAGGTCACCGGCGAGTGGCCCGACGACTGAGGCGCAGCGACCCGGGCACTCCGGGACTGCGCAGACAGCGAAGCGGGCGAGGCTGGCGGTACTTCGACGCCGACGACGAGCCGGTGCGTGACGCCGAGGTGGTGTCCCGCGTCAACGGGCTCGCGATCCCGCCTGCCTGGCAGGAGGTGTGGATCTGCCCTTTTCCGAACGGGCACCTCCAGGCCGTCGGCACAGATGTGGCCGGGCCCAGGCAGTACCTGTACCACGACCAGTGGCGCGAGGACCGGGACGAGGCGAAGCACGAGCGCGCGCTTCGCCTCGCCGCGCGTCTGCCCGAGGAAGGCGGCGGGCGTCCCCATCGAGGACGCTCGCCCGGCAATCGAACGCGCGGTGGTCCGCATTCTCAAACGGTACTGACGAGCAGGCGGAACGCCGTCTGGCGCGAGCGCTGCGGCACGCTGGTGCCGGTCGCCGCCCGCCGCAGCGCCTCGCGAAGTCCGTTCAACGGGAACCCGGCCTCTGGCCACGCGATCGCGTGCACGGCCCAGTGGCCGCCACCGTGGTCGAGCGCGGCGGCGGGCACCCGCTCGAGTCCCAGGGCGTACCCGGCCAGGCCGTCACCTCGATGATCGCGTCGGTCGGCTCCTGGATTACCTGGTCCGGCACCGTCTCCACGCTCACCTTCCGTTTTCCCTGCCAGGTAACGGCTTTCATGTCGATCCCTTCGCTACTCAGCCCGGGTGCGTCTCGCCGCCGAGTGCGGCGAGCACCTCGCCGGAGTAGTAGGAGGACAACCGGTCCGAGGCGAAGAACACGTACGACGGCGCCAGTTCGTCCGGCTGCGCGACCCGACCGTACGGAGTCTGCTGACCGAAGCTCTCGACCTTCTCCTCCGGCAGGGTGGCCGGGATCAGCGGTGTCCACACCGGACCCGGCGCGACGCAGTTGACCCGGATCCGCCGGTCCACCAGCGCCTGCGCCATCGCGTAGGTCCACGCGTGCACGGCGCCCTTGGTGGCCGAGTAGTCGATGAGCCCCTTGTTGCCGCGCAACCCGTTCACCGACCCGGTGTTGATGATCGCGCTGCCGTCGCCGAGGTGTGGCAACGCGGCCGCGGTGACCCGGAAGTAGCTGTGGATGTTGACGTCGAACGTCCGCTGCCACTGCTCGTCGGTGATGTCCTCCGGCGCCTCGACCTGCTCCTGCGTCGCCACGTTGTTGACCAGGATGTCGAGCCCGCCCAGCGCGGACACGGCCTGCTCGACCACCGCGGCGCAGTGGTCGCGGTCGGCGAGGTCCCCGGGAATCAGCTCGCAGCGCCTGCCTTCCGCCTGCACGAGGTCGGCGGTGTGCTTCGCGTCGGTGTGCTCGGACAGGTAGGCGATCGCGACGTCCGCGCCCTCCTTGGCGAACGCGACCGCGACGGCCCGGCCGATGCCGGAGTCGCCGCCGGTGATCAGTGCCCGCTTGTGCTTGAGCAGGTCGCGGCCGACATAGCCGGCCATCGAGTCCCTTGGCTGCGGCCGCATGTCGCCGGTCTCGCCGGGCGGCTCCTGCTGTTGCGGTGGCTGGTTCTGCTCGGCCATCGGTTCTCCCCACTTTTCGGCTGGGGTGGGGGTTACCCGGGCGGTTTCGGCTCAACCGTCGCGGCGCATGGCCACCCTGGGCCACGCGTCGAGCCCGCACGTGGCCTCGTGTGCGCGGATCGCCGCCAGCCCCGGCGTGAGGTCGGATACGACCGTGAAGCCGAGACGGGCGTAGTAGGGCGCGTTCCACGGCACGTCCGCGAACGTGGTGAGCGTGAGCCCCGCCAGCCCTCGGCCTTTCGCCCACTCGCCGACGTGGTCGATGAGCGCCCGGCCGATGCCACGCCGCGCATGTCCCGGGTGGACGGACACCTGCTCGATGTGCGCGTACCCGTCGACCTCGTCGGCCAGCACGTACGCCACCGGCGGGTCGCCCAACACCCACGCCCGGCCCGCTCGTTGGTAGGCGGTCAGTGTCTCGATCGTCGGCGGCTCGTCGTCCGCGATCGCCGCCATGCCGACATCGCGGAACGGCTCGCCCGCCGCGCGTTCGATGTCGCGGAGAACCGGCAGGTCGGTCGGACTGGCCTCGCGGATCACGGACTGAGCGTATCGGGACCAGGGGCTGTCCCATGGATCCGCGACCGCGCGGGCAACCGGAGCACGGCACCTTTACAGCGACGGAGACCGACCACTGCCGGAACTCCGTTCAAGCGCCGGTCCTGGCGCTTGCCGATCTACTGGAAGCGAGGGAAGCGGGATGACCGTCCTGGAGCAGATGGTGGCCACCGTGTCCGACGGTGACACTGAGTGGGCGCAGTTCGTGGCCGCGCCCACCACAACGGCGGCGACAGCCAGCGGCGTGGACTGGGGCCGCAAGGGCGGCTCGTGGGGCAAAGAAGGCGAGTTCTGGAAGAAGTGAGCATGGACGCTGAGGACATCGAGAAGCTGGTCGAGCAGCGCCGGGTGTGGCTGGACACCAAGCTCGCCACCGCCGCGGACACTCTCCGGGTGAAGGTGGTCGGCAGGCCGGTGAACACCTTCGACATGCGCTCGGCCGGCGCGGTCGCCCGCGACGGACGGGAGCAGGTCTGGCTGCGGGTCGTGGTGGAAGACGCGGACTACGAACCCGTGTGCCGGTGGGACGGCAACGTCGCGGCCAACTCGATCCTCGGCGTCGCCAAGCCCACGGTGCTGCGCTGGCACGACTGGCGGCAGGCCGGGGAGTACCTGAACGGCCGTCGTCTCCGGGGCGAGGTGATGACCCTCGCCCCGGGCACGACGGTCGCCCGGCGGCGTGCTGCGCGACGATCCTCGGCTCACCGACTCGTGGTGGCAGGAGCTGGGCTGGTCGCTGGCGGCACTGGCCACGCACCCGATGCAGATGCACAACGAGCTGGGCGCTGTCGGGTCGACCATCCGGGGCGTGCACCACCACTTCGGCGTCGAGCTGTCCGAGGAGGACTTCGCCGACGTCACCTGGACCACCGCGCACGCCGACCTGCACTGGGGCAACCTGCGGCGGCCGAAGGTCCGCATCCTCGACTGGGAGAGCTGGCGGCCGATGTTCGCCGGGTACGACCTGGCCACCCTCTACTGCGACAGCCTGCTCCACCCGGCCACGGCCCGCCGCATCCGCGAGATGCCCGAGCTGAACACCCGCAGCGGGCACCTCGCCCTGCTGGCCGCGATCTGCCGCTACCTGCGCGTGGTGGGCGAGGGCAGCGACTGGGACCTGCTCGAACCGCACCTGCGCGCAGAGGCTGCCACGGTCCTTTCCAAGCTCACACGGACGAATGGGGCATCGCAATGAGCGGAATGATCACCGACCAGTACGTCACGGTCGACGAGGCCACCTGCCGCAGGATTGCGGATGCCTTCACTGAAGCCGCCGCGCACCAGAACGCCGCCAGCGCCTCTGTGTCGTGGCAGTCGAACACGGTCGCGATGAGGTCGTGAACGTTGTTGCACTAACAGTTATTCGCTATATAGATGTCCGATTTTGCCCGGTCGAGCGAAGGTGGCGCGGACAAGGACGAGAGGCCGACTCGCAAGAATCCAGGACGGGAAAGGTGCGGGG
>NZ_JBARWZ010000090.1:0-35923 GCF_049647105.1 Actinophytocola sp. | reverse complement strand
GGCCGCCGCCGTCGAGGAGGAGCGGGCGTTGCGGGCGGAGAGCGCGTCGGCGATGGCGGCCATCGGCGACCTCGGCGCCCGCGTGCTGTCCGCCGAGGAGGCAGGCGATCCAGCCGAGCCGGTCGTGGCCGAGCGGCACGCCACCGCCCGCCTGCTCTACGACCAGGCGTACACCTCGGTGGCGATGGTGGCGGTCCGCCAGGTCGCCGAGGAGGGCCTCGCGCTGCTGACCGAACCGGAACCCGAGCCGGCGGACCGGGTCGAGCGCAAGCCGCGCAAGACGGGACGGAAGAAGGCCAGGGCGGCCCGCCGGGAGACCGGGTCACGCGTGGTCTGGAAGAAGGCCCGATGAGCGCGCGGGACAAGCGGTGGCTGGGCGTCCCGCGCTGGCTGTACGGCGCGGTGGCGCTCGGTGTGGTGGCCTGCTTCCTCGTGTTCGGTGCGTCCTCGCCACCCCCGCCGGTGTCCGCGCAGGCGCGGAAGGTCGTCGAGGGGCTGCGCACGACGTCGGTGTACGAGGAGCCGGGCGGCCCGGGCATCGTCGACGCGCGGCGCTCCCGCGAGCTGATCGGGGACCGGGCCATCGTGCTGGTGCTGCTCGCCAGGCCGCTCGTCGACGACACGACCTACCGGACCGACCCGCGTGCCGAGCGGTGCGCCGAGATCGCCGGCCTGGTCGCCACGTCCGTCGTCATCCTCTACGCGTTCGACGACGACGGCGAGTACGACGCGGAGTACTGCGTCGGCCCGGAGTTCGCCAACCCGGCCAACCCGGTCGACCAGGAGGACTACGTGTCGGGGGTGGTCGGCGGGGTCAACCTCGGCACCCACTTCCGGGTCACCGACACCGACCGGTTCGCCGAGGTCGAGGAGTACGTCTACACCTTCGACCAGTACACGATGCGGGACAGCCCGAACGGGGTGCCACGTCGTGGCGTGGTCGTGCCGCCGCCGCCCACCCCGGACGCGCTGCAGGCGCGGCAGGTCGCTCTCGCGCTCGGCGGCATCCTCGCGGGCACGGTCGCGCTGTTCGTGCTGCTGCGCGCGGCGGGCGCGTTCGCGGGTGGCAGGCGGACCAGGGCGGCCGCGTCGCGGACCAGGACCGAGGAGATCGGCACGCGGCTCAACCGACTCGCGGACACCGTCCTGCACCCGGTGCGGCCGGCGAACGCGCGGGCCGCGCGCCGCCAGGCCGACCTCGCCGAACGGTACGTGCTGCTGCTGCGTGACGTGGAGTCGGCGCGGACCGCGGCCGAGCTGACCGAGGTCGAAGGCGAGCTGTCGGAGCTGGAGCAGGCCGCCCGCTGAAGGTCGTGAGCAGCGACTTCGGTCGACGTGATCAAAATTGTCGGTGGTCGCCGATACGTTTCCGCCGAGCTTCGCGCAGCAGCGCGGCAGCCAGGGTGGCACGAGGGAGATGGTGCGTTGTCCGATTGGGAGAAGTCCAGCACGGCGCGGGTGTTACCGCCCGCGCGCCCACGCAAGCTCGCGAAGGTCCCGTTCGTCGAGCTGGCCGACGGGCGCCTGCAGGGCGTGGTGTCGAGCGGCTCGGACATCGGGCGGGTCTATGTCTCCTCGGTCGAGGCGGGTAGTTACACGTTCGCCTGCAGCACCAACAACAACCGGCCGTGTGGCGGTGCGCGGGGCATGTTCTGCAACCACATCCTGGCCATGATCAACGAGGCGGTGCTTCAGTACGGCGCCGCGCGGGTCGCGCGCTACCTGAAGGTGGAGCCCGAGGAGCTCACCGGACAGGACATCGCCGGGGAGATGAGCCGAGGGCGGCCCACTCAGGGCGACAGCGGCGCGGCGGCGACCGTGTTCAGCCAGTTCCTGCGCCACCTCGCCTATCTTGAGCTGGCGCCGACCACCGTGCCGCTGCCCGAGATGCAGTGGTTCCCGCCGACCAGGGCGGTGGTGTGATGCGGGCCGACCTGCTCGACGAGACCATCGCGGGGCTCGACGAGGCCATGGCGGCGGTCGATGCCACTGACCAGGCACTCGTCGGCGGACTGCTGCGTCCGCAACCCGCCCAGGCCACGGCGCTGACCGAACTCGCGGACGCCGTCGCCGGTACCCCGCTGGCGGACCGGGTCGCCGAAGCGGTCGAGAAGGTCGCGGCGGGGGCCGCGAGCGAGGACCACTTCGTCGCCATCGCCGCCGCCCGCACCGCGCTGCTCGGGTCCGTCCACGACGCGTTGATGACGCGTGTCGCGGAGGCCACCGGGCGGCCCCACAGCGACGAGCTCACCCCGGCGGCACAAGTAGGCCAGTCGCCGAACCTCCTTGCCGCCGCCCGTTCCTGGCTGTCCGACCTCGTGCGCGCCGGGTGGCGCGGCATCGACCACGACCTGGTGTCGGGGTCGGCGCAGGTCGTCTCCGCGATGCTGCCCGACCCGGCGCTGCGCCGCCTCGCCGCGCTCATCGACGGGTTCGCCGCCGAACTGGCCGCGTCCTGTCCCGGTGCGGCGCTCGACCGCGTCCCCGCACGTCGCTGGGGCGACCTGTGGTCACGAGCGATGATCCTGACGCTGGGCGGCGCGGTCCCACGGGGCACGGCCACCGGCCGGCTCCTCCCGCTCGGCGTGGATCTGCACGAGCACGCGACCGCGGCGCAGGCGCAGGTACACGCGGTGTTCGAACCGGCGGACGGCGGCGCGCCCCGCCTCGTGCGGGCCAGCGTGTCCGTGCCGAAGCCGGACACCGTGCTTGGCGCGGGCATCTGGCAGCTGCTGCGGCCGCACATGTCGTTGCTCGCGGCCGTCAGCGAGGGCCGCTCGATGACGCTCGACGCCATGCCGATCACCGAGGAGGGCGACCTGATCTGGGCCGACGAGCACGCCAGGACCGGCGAACCGGCCGACCCCTTCGTCACCGCACGCGTGGCACTGCCCACCGCCACCACAGCGCCGATCGCGCCGCTCGACCGCCATCCCGCCCGGATCGCCGTGCCGGTCCTGCTGGATGGCTACACCGCGGACGAGGACACGTTCACCGTCGCAGGGCACCGGCTGCCCGTCGACACCGACCGCATCCCGGCCGCCGGGCCGCTGACCCCCGAGGCGGTCGCCGCGTCGGCCGCCTGCATCGGCCTGCTCCGCTGGGACGACGGGACCTTCGTCGTCCAGCCGCTCGCCGTCGAGACCGTCGTCAAGAAGAAGGCGGTCGCGGTGCACGCGGGGGCGTGGGCCGGTGGCACGGCCGACAAGCTGGGGGTCAAGGCGGAGAAGGCCGCCACCGACGCGGTGACGGTGCTGCGTGAGCGGGCGGGGAGGTTGCTGCGCAAATGACTTCCCACGACAACCGTCGCCAGGTCCTGTACTGGCGGCTGCTCGCGCGGCTCTTCGACCACGAGGAGCAGGCGACGCTGGAGTCCGCGAGCCTCGCCGTCGTCGACGACATCGGCCTGCCGCCCGCGCTGCTGGACCCGCACGCGTCCGTCGACGCGATCGTGCAGCGCCACCCGGACCTGGCCGCCGAGTTGGACGGCCTCATGGTCCCCGGCCCCGGCACGGAACGGGATGGTGCCGCCGAGGTGCGGCGCGCTGCACTGGCGTCGAAAGTCCTGCTCAACGTCTTCGCCACCGGCTCCGGCAACGTCACCGCCGGGCAGCTGTCCCAGTGGCAGTCCGACGCGGGCTGGCTGGAGCGCGCGCTCGGCTGTCAGCCGGGGGACCTGCGCGGCCGGTCCGGTCGGGGGGCGAGTGGAGGCGCACCGACACCGGACCTCAGCACGCTGGTTCCTGGGATCGGCCCGGAACTGGGTGACCTCGAGGCCGACCTCGTCAAGCGGATGCGGCTGCGCGAGGTTCTCGCCAACCCCGCGCTGGCCGCACAGCTGACGCCGAGCATGTCGCTGATCGAGCAGTTGCTGCGTGACAAGGACAATCTCTCCGGGGTGGCGCTGGCCAACGCCAAGTCCCTGATCCGCCGGTTCGTCGACGAGGTCGCCGCGGTGCTGCGCACCCAGGTGGAGAAGGCGACGGTCGGCGCGGTGGACCGCTCGGTGCCGCCCAAGCGGGTGTTCCGCAACCTCGACCTCGACCGCACGATCTGGAAGAACCTCGTCAACTGGAGCCCGGAGGACGAACGGCTCTACGTCGACCGCCTGTACTACCGGCAGACCGCACGCAAGACAACGCCACAGCGGCTGATCGCGGTCGTCGACCAGTCGGGGTCGATGGTCGACTCGATGGTCAACTGCGCGATCCTCGCGTCGATCTTCGCGGGGCTGCCGAAGGTGGATGTCCATCTGATCGCCTACGACACCCAGGCGCTTGACCTGACGCCGTGGGTCCACGACCCGTTCGAGACGTTGCTGCGCACCAACCTCGGCGGCGGCAACGACGGCATGGTCGCCATGGGGCTGACCCAGCCGAAGATCGCCGAACCACGCAACACCGTGGTGGTGTGGATCTCGGACTTCTACGAGACCAGGGTCGAGCAGCTGTTCGAGGCGATGGCGGCGATCCACCGCTCCGGCGCGAAGTTCATCCCGGTCGGCTCGGTCACCAGCGGCGGCCGAGGCAGCGTCAACCCGTGGTTCCGGGAACGCTTCAAGGACCTCGGCACACCGGTGATCTCCGGCCACATCACCAAGCTCGTCCACGAGCTCAAGACCTTCCTGACCTCCTGACCCCGAGAAAGGCCCTGCTGAATGTCCGACCTGTTGCGCGCCCCCGCCGAGCTCAAGTACGCCGAGGAGCTGGACTGGCTGGAGTCGGTCGACGACGGCCCCAAGCCGTTCGCCTGGCGCCTTTCCCCGAAGATGGTCCGCCTGTTCGTCCTCGGCGCCGAGCGCGCGGACGGGCTCGACCGCGAGATCTCACAGAAGTGGTTCGGCGACCGGAGCATCGTCGAGCGGGCCATCGTCACGCTCGCGTCGGACCGCGGCCTGCTGCTGATCGGTGACCCCGGCACCGGCAAGAGCTGGCTGGCCGAACTGCTGGCCGCCGCGATCTCCCGGAACTCGACGCTCGTCGTGCAGGGCACGGCGGGCACCACCGAGGACCACATCAAGTACTCGTGGAACGTGTCGATGGTGATCGCGAAGGGGCAGTCGCGGGAGTCGATGATCCCGTCGCCGATCATGACCGCGATGGGGCAGGGCTCCATCGGCCGCTTCGAGGAGCTGACCCGCTCCACCAGTGACGTGCAGGACGCGCTGATCTCGATCCTGTCGGAGAAGTACATCTCGGTGCCGGAGCTCGACAGCGACAACATCGTCTTCGCCAAGCCCGGCTTCTCGATCATCGCCACCGCCAACAGCCGCGACCGGGGCGTCAACGACCTGTCCTCCGCACTGAAGCGCCGCTTCAACTTCGTGCGTATCCCGGTGGTGACGAACAAGAAGAGCGAGGCGGAGATCGTCCGCTTCCGTACCGAGGAACTGCTGCGCCGCCACCAGATCGAGCTGGACGTGCCGCCGACCCTGCTGGACGTGCTGCTGCGCAGCTTCGCCGACCTGCGTGCGTCCTCGGCCGCCGCGGGCAGCGACGACGAGAAGCTGGAGTCCGCGCTGTCCACCGCGGAGCAGATCGGCGTGCTGGAGGATGCGATCCTGCACAGCAACTTCTTCGGGCAGCAGGCGTTGACCGCCCGCGCCCTCGCGTCCTCGCTCGTCGGGTCGCTGGCCCGGCGCGCACCGGAGGACCTCGCGATCATGAACAAGTACCTGCACGGCGTCATCGAGCCGCGCAGCAACGACGAGGGCGGCGACTGGCCGGAGTTCCTCGAGGGTGGCCGCGACACGATCGCCACCCTGTCGTGACCGGAGCTTGCGGGGCGGGCAGGGCACACACCCGCGCCCCCGCGCATGAATGGGACTTTCGTACGGGTTCAAGGAGCTTTCGCACGAATTCCGGGAGCGAGATGGGCGGATCGTTCGTTGCCATGTGGAGAGCGTCGGGCGGGGCGGGCGAGGGGTCGTCATGAGTGAGTTCGAGGCGCTGCGCTCGCAGCTCTCCGCCGCCGCGGCGGCCTTCGCCGACGGACCCGGTGCACTGGAGGGGATCCTGCTCGGCATCGTCGACGACGTCGACCGTGCCGTGGCCGAGCCCCTCGAGATCTTCCCGGTCTGCCACCATTCGCCCGCGTCGGCCATCGCGATGGCCCGGCGGCTGCGGGAGAAGCAGCCGAAGGTGGTCTACCTGGAGCTGTGCGAGGACATGGCCCCGCTGCTGACGGAGCTGCGCAACTGCAGGCTCCCCGTGGCGGTGCAGGCGTTCGCGACCGAGGTCGACGGCTTCCCCGCCGAGTGGGCGCCGCTGTCGGTGGTCGCGCCGATCACCGAGGCGTCGGCCGAGTACCAGGTGATCTCCTACGCGCTGGACACGCCCGGCGTGGAGCTGGTCCTCGTCGACCGGTCCTCCGACCACGTCTTCCAGTGGGACAGGCCGCAGGAACCGCCCGCCGAACCGGACGCGGTCCCGCCCGAGGAGGAGGCCGCGCTGCACGGCGACGCGGTCGGCGTGGAGATCGGCGACCTGCGGCCGAGGTTCGCCGAGCTGGAGGAGCACCTGCTGCGCCACGGCAAGGTGCGGCACTGGTCGGAGTGGTGGCACCAGTACGTCGAGCTGCCACTCGGCGACAGCGACCACGACACCTACCGGCAGGTGATGCTGTTGATCGGCAGCCTGTTCCGGCGCCTCGCGCCAGGGGACCCGCACCGGGTGCGGGTGGACGAGGACCGCGAGCGGTACATGTGGACGCGGATGCGCGAGCACCTGGCCACCACCGGCACCGACGCCGCCGACTGCCTCTACGTGTGCGGCGCGTTCCACGCGTCGAGCCGGGTCGCCGAGTTCGGTGTGCACGGCACCGGCACGTTCGAGATCAGCCCGCGCACGGCGAGCAAGTGGCAGCACGGCCTCATCCCGTCCAGCCACGCGGCGATCGAGGCCCAGTTCGGCCTGGCCGCCGGATCGGTGTCGATCGCGGCGACGGAGTGGGCGAAGAACCTCAAGCGCACCAAGGTGACGCCCTTCCGGCTCGCCGGTCAGGCCGGTGGCACCAAGAAGAAGAAAGCCGCCGCGCTCCCCGCGCCCGCGCCAGAACTCGTCCCGTCGGACCACCTGACTGGCTTCCTGCGGCGGCCGCCCGTGCTCGACAGCCTCGACGAGGCCGAGCTGCTCGGCTGGTCGGTGGAGGTCGTGCGCGCCGCGCGCCGCAACGGCTACCTGTCCTCGACCGCCGATGCCATCGCGGTGTTCGAGACGTCGATCCTGTTGGCGGGCATGCGGGACCGGGCCAAGCCGACGCCGTACGACTTCCAGGACGCCGCGGTCACGTGCATCGAGAAGGACACCGTGCCTGGCCGCCGGGACGTGCGCCGCATCGTCGAGATCATGATGGGTGGCGACCGGATCGGCCAGGTCGGCTACGACGCGCTGCCGCCGCTGGCCCGCGACGTGCACGACCGGCTCGCGCCGCTGGAGCTCAACCTGGCCCAGCGCGGGGTGCGGCGGGCGTTGCTCGACATCGTGTCGAACCCCGCCCTGGAGTCGTGCTCCGACCTGCTGTGGATGCTGCGGTACCTGATGCCGCACGGCGCGGCGCGGCCGATCATGGGGGAGCGGCGGCTCGGCGAACGGCCGATCCAGGAGTCGTGGGACCTGGCGCTCGGCACCCACCAGCGAGCGCTCATCGAATTGGGCTACGAGGGCGTCAGCATCGAGCAGGTGCTGGAGCAGCGCCTGCGGCGCACCGCGTTCGGCCACCGGGCGACCACGGCGGCCGTGCTGAAGTCCGTCGAGGACGCGACGCTGTACCTGCGCAGCCACCGGCTCGCGGGTGAGCTGGGCACGCGTGCGCTGGAGGTGCTGGCGACCGAACGCAGCGTCGACGGCGCGCCGGACGTGCTGCGCCGCGTGCGGCGGCTGCTCGCGTTCTACCGGACCAGCGAGCCCGTGCTGCCGTCGTGGATCGAGTCGTTCGTCAAGACCGGCTACGCGCACTACTGCACCCTGCTGCCGACGGCGTTCACCGACGAGGACGCGAGCGTCGACCAGGTGGCGGCGATGCTGGGCTTCCTGTTCAGCATGGAAGGTCTCGCGCTGTCGCTTGGCTGCGACCGGACCCAGCTGGAGCTGGCGTTCGCGCAGTCGCATCCGGTCGAACCGGCGAAGGTGGCGCTGATGTGGGCGGCGCAGGTGCAGCTGGGGCAGCTGTCGCGCGCGGAGCTGCGCACCCGGTGCGACGAGCTGCTGGACAACCCGCTGGTGCTGCCCGCGTACCCGCGTTACCTGAGCGGGTTCGTGCACGCGCTGGAACCGGCGCCCGGCCTTGCCGACTTCGTGGTGGAGGCGGTGTCGAACGCGTTCGGCAGGCTGCCGGACCCGGTGCTGCTGCCGTGGCTGCCGACGCTGATCACCACGCTGAAGGCCGGTGGCGCCGACCTCGCCCCGCTGCTCATCCGCGAGGCGGGCCGGATCTTCCCCGGCAGGCTCCCTGCGCTGGACGAGTGGGTGCCGCCGTGGCTGGCCGGGGAACCCGCTCCCAGCGGGACACCACGGCCGCGTGGTCGCGGCGTCCCGCTGCTGGCCGCCCACCCCGCGACCTGCGACGCGGTGGCGAACCTGCTGGGCTGCGAAGGAACCTGGGAGGCGGGCGGCGCCGGTTCGCTGGGCGTGGCGCTGGTCGGCATCCACCCGGAAACCGCCGTGGCACTGGAGGAGTTGCTGACCCGCGCGTGACCCCGCCGGGAACCGGTCTGTCCACTGTGGTGGTAGCGGGGCCCGCAGGAAGGAAGGTGCGGGCCCCGCGGCTCAGGGGCATGCTGGGTGCCTCTGTGCGAGCTGATAGTGCACGCCGCGTGCAGTGGGAATGTTGTGGACGTGTTGTGACGGCTGAACACCGGGTTCTACGATGCACTCGTCGAGGAACGGACGAAACGGTCGCGTCCACCGGCAGGGGGCCTGACGTGGAGTTTCGCATCCTGGGTCCGGTGCGGCTGCATGCTGCCGGGCACACCAGCACGGTCGGCGAGCCGCGCCAGCAGGCGGTGCTCGCGGTACTGCTGCTCGAACCCGGGCACACCGTCGCCATCGACACGCTCGTGGACCGGGTCTGGGGCGAGTTCCCGCCTCGGCAGGCCCGCCGGTCGCTGCAGGCCCACATCGCCCGCATCCGCCGGGTGCTGGAGGACGCCGAACCGGGCGGTGCGCGGCTGACGCGCGACGCGGGTGGCTACCGGCTGGACATCCGGCCCGACCAGGTCGACGTGTTCCGCTTCCGCAGCACACTGCACGAGGGCGCCGACCGCGTGGCACTGCGGGCCGGCCTCGACCTCTGGGACGGCGAGCCGCTCGCCGGGCTGCGCGGCGACTGGGTCGAGCGCATCCGCCGCACACTGCGCCAGGAGCACGTGTCGGCGGTCGTGGCGTGGGCGGCGGCCGAGATCGACGCTGGCGACGCGGCCGCGACGATCACCCGGCTGACCGACGTGGCCGACGAGCACCCGCTGGACGAGACGGTCGCCGCGACGCTGGTCCGCGCGCTGTACACCGTTGGCCGCGGTGCCGACGCCCTCGCCTGCTATGACCGGATCCGCAGGGCGCTGCGGGACGAGCTGGGCGCCGACCCCGGTCCCGCGCTGTCCTCGATGCACGAGGCGGTGCTGCGCCACGACCTTCCGTCACCCGCGCGGCCACCCCCGCCCGTGCCCGCCCAACTGCCCGCCGACGTGACCGCGTTCACCGGACGGGCGGGCGAGCTGGACGAGCTGGCGCGGGTCGCCTCCGCCGCGGGCCGCGAACCCGTGGTCGTCTGCCTGACCGGCACGGCCGGGGCGGGCAAGACGGCGACCGCGGTGCACTGGGGCCACCGGGTCCGCGACCGCTTCCCCGACGGGCAGCTGTACCTGGACCTGCGCGGGTACGACCCGGAGCAGCCGGTGCCGCCCGAGGACGCGCTGGCCGCGTTCCTGACCGCCCTGCTGCCGTCTGGCACGGAGATCCCGCTCGGGGAGGCCGAACGCGCGGCCCGCTTCCGCACGGAGGTCACCGGCAGGCGGATGCTCGTCGTGCTCGACAACGCGGCCACCGTCGACCAGGTCCGCCCGCTGCTGCCTGGCACGCCCACCTGTGTCGTGGTGGTGACCAGCCGCGACTCGCTCGGCGGGCTCGTGGCACTGCACGGCGCGCACCGCGTCGCCGTCGGCCAGCTGCCCGGCGCGGACGCCGTCGCACTGCTGCGCAGGCTGGCCGGGGAGCGGGTGGATGCCGAGCCGGAGGCGGCGGCCGCGCTGGCCGACCGGTGCGTGCGGCTGCCGCTCACCCTGCGCCTGGCGGCCGAGCTGGCCGTGTCCCGGCCCGCCACGCCGTTGTCCCGGCTGGTCGACGAGCTCCGCGCGGACCAGCGCACCCTGGACCTGCTCAGCGGCGGCGACGACCAGCGGGCCGCGGTGCGGTCGGTGTTCTCCTGGTCGTTGCGGCAGCTGAGCGCCGACGCCACCCGCGCGTTCACCGCGCTCGGCCGCCACCCCGCGCCGACGTTCGACGCCTACGTGCTCGCCGCGCTCGCCGACTGCCCGCTCGACCGTGCGAGGACCGTGCTGGACTCCCTGGTCCGCGCGCACCTGGTCCAGCCGGCCGGCTCGGACCGGTACGGCATGCACGACCTGCTCAAGGCGTACGCGGCGGAGAGCGGGGAGGCGGGTGACGCCCACGCGGCACTCGACCGGGTCTACGGCTACTACCTCGCCACCGTCGCGGCCGCGATGGACCTGCTCTACCCCGGCGAGGCGCACCGCAGGCCGAGGGTCGGCACCGCGGCAGGCCCGGTGCCGGAGCTGGCGGGCACCGACGACGCGCGGGACTGGCTGGACGCCGAGCTGCCGACCCTGGAGGTGCTGGCCGCGGGCGCGGCGGCGCACGGCAGGCCGGAGCACGCCGTCGTCCTGTCCGCGTTGCTGTTCCGCCACCTCGACGGCATCCACGACACGGTGGCACTGGCGATCCACGGGCACGGCAGGGCGGCCGCCAGGGCGACCGGCGACCGCGCCGCCGAGGCCAACGCGCTCAACGCGCTCGGCGGGGCACACCTGCAGGCGGGCCGGAGCGAGGCCGCGATGGCGGACATGTGGGCGGCGTTCGAGTTGTTCGGCGAGCTCGGGGACCTGCTCGGCCAGGCGCGGGCGCTGTGCAACGTCGGCATGGTCGAGGAGCGCGCGGGCCGGTACCGGGTCGCGGGCCGCGTCTTCGCCAGAGCGGTGGCCAGGTGCGAGGAGGCAGGGGACGTGTACGTCCAGGCGCACGTGCTGACCCGGCTGGGCACCACGGAGGCGCGGGTCGGCGACGTCGATGCGGGTCGGGAACACCTGCGGCACGCGCTCGACCTGCACCGCCGCGCCGGGCACCGCTTCGGTGAGGCGTGGTCGATGGTCGGACTGGGGGAGATCGCGGCCGAGGAGGGCCGGTTCGCCGACGCCGTGGACCTGCACACCGAGGCGGCCGACCTGTTCGGGGTGCTCGGGCACCGGGACAGCGAGGCGTGGGCGGTCGACGGCGTCGGCCGGGCGGAGACCCTCCTTGGCAGGCCGGCCGACGCGGTCCGCCACCACCAGCTGGCGCTGGATCTGTTCCACCGGCACGGCGACCGCGACGGCGAGACGTGGTCGCGGAACGGGCTCGGCGAGGCGCACCACGCGGCGGGCAACGCGGCCGCCGCGCGGGCGAACCATGCCGAGGCACTGACACTGGCCACCCGGACGGGCGCCCTGGAACAGGAGGCCCGCGCACACCGTGGACTGGCCCGCACGGGAAGCGGGGACTCCGCGCGCCACCACCTCGACCGCGCGGTCGCGATCTACGACGGGCTCGGTCTGCCCGACGCCGGCCGGCTCCGCGCGGAGCCGGCCGGGCCGGGCTGAGGGAGGTCCGGTCCCCCGGCGGAGCGGCCGGGGGACCGGACGTTGCTCTACCGGACGCCTACCGGTTCCGCCACCAGCAGTTCGTCGGCGTTGGTGACGGAGACACCGGTGCCGGTGAACGTGTCGGTGACGTCGTAGCTCCCGGTCGTGCGGAGCAGCAGCGACATCCGCCACGTCTCCGCCGACCCGGCGGCGAGGGCCGCGTCCGCGACCACGGTGCCGGTCAGCGCGTCGCCGTCACGGGTGAGCGCCACCCGCTGCCACGTGCTGCCGACCCGCAGGCGCAGGACCACGTCCTTGGGCGCCAGTGCGTGGTCGGCGGCGATCCGCACCGTCCACGACATCGGCCCGGTGTCCGCGGTGCCGCCGTTGACCGCGCTGACGTCGTACTGGGTGTGCGCACCCGGCACGAACGTGCCCCGCGTGTCCGTCACGGCCACCTCGGCCACCGGCTCCGGCCCGACCCGCAGGGTCGCCTCCCCGGTGAGGTCACCGGAGTAGCCGCCGGTGTCCACGTCCAGCGCCAGCCGGTACGCCCCGTCCGGGGTGCCCGGCGCGAGCGTGAACGTGAACGGCCGCGCGTTCCAGTTGACCGCGCCCGCCCGCACCGGGGTGCCGTCGGGTGCGAACAACCGCAGTACGGGCTTGAGCTCGTTCGGCACCGCGGCCCGGACCAGGCCCTCGACGTCCTCGAGCGCGGCCCGCTCCGGCAGCGCCAGGAACGGCCGCACGTCGGAGGCCATGATCGTCGCGAACGGCACGCCGTGCGCGTCGGTCACCGACCAGTCCACGGTGGCCTGACCGTCCGCGCCGGCCACGACGTCACCGACCGAGACCTCGGCCGGGCCGCCGAAGGCGAACGACACGTCGTACGGGTCGATCCAGTCGAGCCCGCCGACCACCGTGCTCGGCAGGAACCAGTCCTGTTCGAGGTGCTGCACCGAGTGCACGGTGACCGCCTCGTACCGGTCCAGTGTCGCCACCAGAGTGCCCGGCTCGTAGCGGTAACCCTGCGGCGCGGTGCCGGACGGGCGCAGGAACACCGAGCCGGTGTGCCGCGCGTCTGCGGCAGCCAGCTCGATGTTCGCCCGCACCGCGAAGTCCTCGCCGACCGACGCCCTGGCGCCGCTCGCGAGCACGCGCGGCGCGAACGAGATCGTCTCGTCGTCGATCACGGTGATCTCCCGGTGCAGCAGATAGGCGTCGCCGCCATCCGCCTGCGTCGGCTTGCGCACCACGAGGGTGTACCGGCCGACCGGGGCCGGGATCTCGAACGACAGCTTGCCCGCCGCGTCGGTCGTCCCGAGCGGACGGACCTGGCCGCCGGTGACCAGCTCCACGGTCGCCCCGCCGAGCGCGCCGACCGCGGCGGCCCCCGGTGCGTCCACTGTGGACGCGACGAGGTCGACGCGGGGTGCGCGCACCCGGAACGAGCCGGTCAGGTACTCGACCTGCACCGCGAACGTGCCGAGCGTGTCGGGGTCGACGGTCCACGTGACGGTCTTCGACTGCCCGGCCGAGAGCTGCACCGGGGTACTCGCCTCGACCGCGCCGCCGACTTTCAGCTCCGCGTTGTACGTGCCCGCGGTCTTGCCGACGTTCTTGACCTGAGCCGTCACCGTGACGTTCTCGCTCGCCTTCACCACGCCGGGCGACACGCGCAGATCGGAGAGCGCGTAGTACGGCTGGTTCGGGTCGGGTGCGGGGGAGGCCCACGCGATCGAGTTCATGAACAGCTCGGTCGCCTCGGGTGTCCAGTCCGCCGGGCCCCGGGACGCCGACACACCGTGCAGCGACAGCAGCACGTGCCGGTTGGTGGCCCGCTGGTCGACGCCGATGCCGCCGCCGAGCACGCCGTCCGCGGTGCGCCCGAAGCCTGCGATGGTCTGCCTGCCCTCACCCTCGTAACCGGTGAACCACGCCGCCCACTTGGGGTTGGTGCTGGTGTCGATCGGGATCCGGTCGCCGACCGCGTAACCCGCGAGCAGCGGGTGTTCCTCGGTGACCTCGTAGTACGCCTCCGCTGAACCGCTGCCGCCGGTGTTGGAGCCGGTCGCCGCCGGCTGTCCGGTGTGGACGGACAGCTGCCGGATGCCGTTGCCGGTGGTGTAGGCGTGGTCGGTGAAGATCACACCGGCGCCACTCGCGTCGGTGGCGTCCAGGAAGGCCTGGAATCTCGCCTGGTTGTAGTTCGAGGTGAGCGTGCCGTAGCCGAGGACCACGGTGGCGTGCCGCGCGGCCTGGTCGAGCTGGTCCCAGTTGTAGATGGCGGTCTCGATGCCGCGTGGGGCGAACACCACGTCGCGGTACTCGCCCGCGCGGGTGGCGGAGCTGTCCACGATGGCCACCGACCTGGGCGGTGCCCCGAACGTGAAGTCCGCCGTGGCCGCCTGACCCTCGGTCACCGTCACCTCGGTCTCGGCGGGCGCGCGGAACACCGGGTGCGTCGCCGCGACCCGGTAGGTGCCCGCTGGCACGCCGGTGATCGTGTAGGTGCCGTCCGCGCCGGACGTCGCCGTCAGGTCGGCGGGCACGCCGAGCACCTTCACCGCGACACCGGGCAGCCCGGTGCCGGACACGTCGAGCGTGGCCTTGCCGGTGACCTGTCCGCTCGGGAGCGCGGTGAGGCCGACATCGACCGTGGCGAAGGAGTCCGCGACGACCGTGACCTGCGCCGTGGCCGTCTCGTAGCCGAACGCCCCGGTGGTGACGGTGTAGTCACCCGGCTCGAGCCGGGCACCGAACGTGCCGTCCGCACCGGTGGTCACGCCGCGGCCGCCCGGTTCGATCGTCGCGGTCGCGCCGGAGACGGGCGCACCCGTCGCGGCATCGGTGACCGTGCCCTGCACGCCGGAGTCCAGCGCGACGAACCGCACCGCCTCGTAGGCGTTGATCCGGCCCCGGCCGAACCGGGTGTCCGGCGGGGCGGCGGCGTACCGGTCGTCCCAGAACGCCGTGTCCGCCAGCACGTCCAGCACCTCCGTCACCGGCAGGCCGCCGGCCGCGGACAGCATCAGCGCGACGGTGCCCGCGGTGTGCGGGGTGGCCATCGAGGTGCCGGACAGAGTCCGGTAGCCGCCACCGGGCGAGGCCGAGTACACGTCGACGCCAGGCGCGGAGATGTCCGGCTTCACCCAGCTCTCCGGCCAGTCGGCTGGCGGGTCGGACCACTGGTTCTTACGCACGACACCGCCGCAGGAGAACGACGCGACGTTGTCGGTGGTGTCGGTGGCACCGACGGCGACGGCCTCGAGGACGTTGCCGGGGCTGGCCGTGCCGATCGTGCCGCAGTTGTTGCCGATGGCGAAGGCCGGGAACGAGCCGAGCGCGCGGATGGCCCGCGTCGGCTGGATCATCTCCTGGTGGAAACCGTTGCCGCCCAGCGACATGCTCACCACGTCGGCGGGCCGCCCGGCCGGGTTGCCCGCCGCGTCGGTCGGCGCGACGGCCCACTGCATGCCCGCGGCGACCTGTGCGAACGAGCCGCTGCCGCCGGGGATCACGAGGCCGTGCATCAACTCGGCGCCGGGTGCGACGCCGATCGCGGTGCCGGAGGTCTCGCCGCCGTGGATCGTGCCGGACACGTGGGTGCCGTGGTAGGCGGAGTCGTGTGGCGCCGAGGTGACGAGACCGCCGGTGGAGTTGAACTCCATCCAGCCGCCGGGGTGGTTGGGGTCGCTCGCGTCGTCGGTGACCATCTTGCCCGCGAGATCGGGGTGCGAGATGTCCACGCCGGTGTCGAGCGTGGCGACGCGAACGCCGCTGCCGTCGACACCCAGCTCCTGCCAGACCCGGGCGGCCTCGATCTTCTGCAGGCCCCAGGTGAGCTCGGCGGCGGGGGTGAGGTCCGCGGTGCTCGGGGCCGGTTCCGGAGCGGTGAGCTCGAAGTTCGGGATGAGGCGCGCGACGCCGGGCACGGCGGCGAGCGAGTTGAGGGTTCCGGTGTCGGCGGGGAACTCGACCAGCAGCATGTTGGTGAGCCAGAAGCGGTTCACCACTGTCGCGGTCTCACCGATGGCGGCGGTGACCTCCGCCTGGGTGTCGGCGGCGTGGTCGCGCAGTGTCGCGAGGACCGCGTCGCGGTCGCCGGACAGCTCGGCGTTCGGCAGCATCACGAGCGCCTGTACTGGCTCACCTTCTGCGGCCGCCTGGACCTCGGCGACGAGCTCTGGTGCGATGGTCGCGGGGGTGATGTCCTGGGGTTGGTGGGACGGGCTGAGCGCGGCGAACAACCCGACGGCCGTCGCGACGGCCAGCCAGGGTCTCGCCTGACCTCTCAGCCGGTGGTTGGGTCTCCGCAGGGGGAAGTGGGGCACGGAAGCCTCCTCGAGTGCGAGATTTTCGCTACTACGAGAATGGTGGAAATTGACCCACGGTCAATGCGCCGCACGGGTCCACACCGGGGGCCGAATGCCGCGCCCGATCAGTCCTTTTTGACGTATGTGGGGTGCAAGTGGACCGGTTGCTTCGTCCGCTTGGCCCTGACCCGGAGGTTCAGGAACTCGACGAAGATCGAGAACGCGATCGGACCATAGACGTAGCCCTTCGGGATGTGCTGGTCGAACCCTTCCGCGATCAGGCTGCCGCCGATCAGGAGGAGGAAGGACAGCGCGAGCATCTTCACCGTGGGGTGGTTGTTGACGAACTCGCTGATCGGCTTCGCGGAGAACAACATGATCACCATGGCGACGACGACCGCCGCGACCATGATCGCCAGCTCCTCGACCATGCCCACCGCGGTGATCACCGAGTCGAGCGAGAACACGATGTCGAGCACCAGGATCTGGGCGATGACCCCCGCGAACGAGGCGGCCTTGCGCTCGGTGCCGTGGTCGGCGCCCTCGAGCTGCTCGTGGATCTCGTAGGTGGCCTTGCCGAGCAGGAACAGCCCGCCGAGCAACAGGATCAGGTCCCGGCCGGAGATCTCCTGGCCGAACATCGTGAACAGCGGCGCGGTCAGCCCGATCACCCACGACAGCGACGCGAGCAGCGCCAGCCGCGTGATCAGCGCGAGCGACAGGCCGACGACCCTGGCCCGCTGTTGCTGGTGCTCGGGCAACCGCCCGGCGAGGATCGAGATGAACACGATGTTGTCGATGCCGAGCACGACCTCGAGCAGCAGCAGCGTGCCGAAGGCGACCCACAGTTCCGGACTCGTCAGCCAATCCACGCGATCACTCTATATCACCCAATTGGGACAAAGTGGGCGGTTCGGTGAACTCGGCGGACTACCGCGGTCCTCGTCGAGCGTGAGCGCCCGCCCCTTGCCGTCGGCGGGTCAGACGGGATCGGTGAACGAGATCGGCTTGCCGGTGGCGTGGGCGTAGGCGATCTCCCTGCTCGTGGACTCGCCGATATACCCGCCTGGGTTGACGACCAGAACCCGGTCAGCCAGGTCGATCTTGCGCAGGTGGAGGGCGCCCAGCGCGGTCCTCTGCTCGTTGGTGATCAACTCGTCGGCTTCGCCTGGCGCGACGACGATGACACCTGCGAAGGTCAGATCACGGTTCGCCGCACGCATCTCGTCCACGAACCGGGTGGAGCCGCAGATGCAGACAATCTCAGGTCGATCGGGCACGGACATGAAGTCGTCCGCGTTCAGCGCGGCCGCACGGGGAGCGAGCGTACCGGCGACCGCGCCCGCAGCCGCCGGTACAACGAGTACGGGTCCTGGATGAAGTCCTCGTCCAAGCGCACGGGCGCCGTGGTGCCGGTCATGGTTCCCCCTCGTCCCGGTGACGTTCCCATCCCCACTCTGGCACGAACCGGCGACACGGGTGCGGCGTCCCTGAGGCTCTTCTCAGCCCGCTTCGGGTCAGACGGTGGGGTCGGCGATCCTGCCGAGGAGCAGGGGCGCGCCGGTCGTCGTGTCGGTGATGACGAAGAGGAAGGGCCGGTCGACGGTGACCATGTGCCCCCACCCGGAGATGGCCTGTTCGTCGATACCGGTCGCGGCGGCCGCCTCGGCGCCCTTCTCGTCGACCTGCACGAACGTGTTGTGCCGCACCGAATCGAGGTAAAGCGCGGCCTCGTCGGTGACGCCGCTGAAGTCGGCGCCATCGGAGAACGCGTCCGGCATCCCGGCGGCGATCAGCGTGTCGGTGAGGTCCAGGGTCGACCGGGTGGTGAACCGCGGCATGGCGAGTGTCACGGGCGCGGTCCGCACCTCCCCGAGCAGACCGGCGATTTCCTTGTCGCGCAAGGCATCGGCGGTGGCGGGCACGATCACGGTGAACGCCAGCTTGCCGCCACGGTAGGGCAGCGTCACCACCTGGTAGCCGGGACCTTCCGCATACCCCAGCATGACCTCCTGGGCCGGGTCGTTGTGCATCATCGGCACGGTCACCGTCGAGCCGTCGCCACGGGTGAAGGGTGCGTCCACGGTCTTCTCGGCGGGAAACTCCTGCGCCCACGGCGCCTTGAGGTGGACCGCGTTGGTCAGCACCAGCCTGCTGTCATGGTCGATCGAGCCGGGCGGGAACAGGTCGGTGATCTTGCCCGAGGTCTGGTCGGCGACGGTCTGGTTGATCCGCTCGCGGGCACCGTCCGCGTCGGCGGTGAAGTCGGCCTCGCCCAGGGGCGTGTCGAACCGGTCGCGCAACGTGTCGCGGTACGCGGGCTTGAGTGCCATGCCCTCCTGGACCCACGCCGTGTTGGACACCTTCAGGTCCGTCTGGTCGAAGGCGGGCAACCCGGGTTGCGCTCCGCCGGACAGGTGCAGGACCTTCCGCATCTGCGCCAAGGTCTCTCCCGCCGCGCCCGCGCCTGCCATCCGCAGTGCGATGGCAGCGCTCGTGGGGGACACCACGAGGTTGGTCTTGCCCGCGAGTGCTGGCGCGTTGAGCAGGTCGAGGCCGAACGCGTCGATGGCCGACACCAGCCCCGCCATGTCCGTGGACACCTGCCGGGCGACCGGCAGCGGCGATGGTGGCGGTGGCGGCGGCTGCTCGGCCTCGGGTTCGGCGCCACACGCGGCGACCACGACGACCAAACCGAGCGCCGCCAACCGTCTTCTGCCTGTTCTGCTGGTGATGGTCATGGCCGACAGACGGCACCGGTCACCGAATCGGTTGCTTCGCGCCGAGGTTTCGGCCCGGCCACCGGGGGAATGCCCCCAGCCGACCCCGTTGGCGAGTGAAAGGGCACTGATGGCCGTAGTCGGTTGGCACGCCTCGCACGAGCAGATCTCCCCGAGCAGGCTTCTCGAGGACGTCCGGTACGCGGAGGACGTGGGATTCGAGGCCGTCTGGTCGTCCGACCATTTCTCGCCGTGGAGCGTGCGGCAGGGAGAGTCGGGTTTCGCGTTCTCCTGGCTCGGCGCCGCGATGGCCACGACGGCCCTTCCGTTCGGCGTCGTCAACGCACCGGGGCAGCGCTACCACCCCGCGATCGTCGCGCAGGCCATGGCGACGCTGGCCGAGATGTTCCCTGGCAGGCTGTCCGTCGCGCTCGGCACCGGGGAGTTCTCCAACGAGCACATCACCGGGGAACGGTGGCCGGACAAGCAGGCCCGCAACGCCCGCCTTCGCGAGTGCGTCGACGTCATCCGCGCGCTACTCGCAGGCGACGAGGTCACCCATCACGGCCACGTGCACGTCGACCGGGCTCGCCTGTGGACGCTCCCGGAGCGGCCGCCCCGGCTGCTCGCGACCGCCGTCAGCGAGGCCACCGCGCGGTTGGCGGGGGAGTGGGCGGAAGGCCTGATCACGATCTGGCAGCCCGAGGACACCTTGCGCAAGCTCATCGACGGGTTCCGGGGCAACGGCGGCGAGGGGAAACCGCTCGCCCTGCAGGTGCACGTCAGCTGGGCGCCGGACGAGGAAGAGGCCCTGCGGATCGCGCACGAACAGTGGCGCACCAACGTGTTCGAGGCGCCGCTGTGCTGGGACATCGCCACCCCGGAGGAGTTCGACCTGGCCGCGAAGCACGTGCGGCCGGAGGACATGCACGGGGGCGTCCTGATCTCCCATGACCCCAAGCGTTTCGCCGGGTGGCTCCACGAGGCCATCGAGCTCGGCTTCGACGAGATCTACCTGCACCACGTCGGCCAGGAGCAGCGCGCGTTCCTCGACTGCTTCGGCGAGCACGTCCTCCCTGCGGTGCGCGCATGACCGGCAAGCGAACCGCCACCAGCGACCTGTGGTGGAAGAACGCCGTCATCTACTGCCTCGACGTGCAGACGTTCTTCGACACCAACGCCGACGGCTGCGGCGACTTCGTCGGACTCACCGAGCGCATCGACTACCTCGCAGGCCTCGGCGTGACCTGCCTGTGGCTGATGCCCTGCTACCCGTCGCCGGAGCGCGACGACGGCTACGACATCAGCGACTTCTTCTCCGTCGCCGAGAAGATGGGCACCCTTGGCGACTTCACAGAGATGCTGCGCACCGCCCAGGACCGGGGCCTCCGGGTGATCGTCGACCTCGTCGTCAACCACACCTCGCACCAGCACAAGTGGTTCCAGTCCGCGCGCAAGGGCAAGGACGCGCCGTTCCACGACTACTACGTCTGGGCCGACGAGAAGCCGAAGGGTGAGGAGCAGCTCGTCTTCCCCGGTGAGGAGCGGTCGAACTGGGCGTGGGACGAGGAGGCGGAGCGCTGGTACTTCCACCGGTTCTACTCCGAGCAACCCGACCTCAACACCGCGAACCCCGCGGTGCGCGACGAGATCGCGAAGATCGGCGGGTTCTGGCTCGCGCTCGGTGTGGTCGGTTACCGGATCGACGCCGTGCCGTTCCTGCTCGAGGAGGTCAGCGGACCGGAGGGTGAGCACAAGGACCCGCACTCGCTGCTGCGGGAGCTGAGCGCGTTCCTGACCAGGCGGCGGGGTGAGGCCGTGCTGCTCGGTGAGGTCAACCTCCCGTACGACAAGGCGACCGAGTTCTTCGGCACCTCGGGCGACGAGCTCAACATGATGTTCAACTTCCCGCTCAACCAGGCCATGTACCTGGCGCTGGCCCGTAAGGACGTCGCGCCGCTGGCCAAGACCCTGTCGTCGATGCCGGACATCCCGACCGAGTGCCAGTGGGCGAACTTCGTGCGCAACCACGACGAGCTGTCCCTCGACCAACTGTCCAAAAAGGAACGCGACGAGGTGTTCGCCGTGTTCGGGCCGGAGGAGTCGATGCAGGTCTACGGAAGGGGTCTGCGCCGCCGCCTGCCGTCGATGCTGGATCACGACGAGAACCGCGTCCGGCTCGTCTACTCGCTGATGTTCTCGATGCCGGGCACCCCGACCCTGTTCTACGGCGAGGAGATCGGCATGTCCGAGAACCTCGAGATCGAGGGCAGGCTGAGCGCGCGCTCCCCGATGCAGTGGTCGGCGGAGCCGCACGCGGGCTTCTCGAAGGCACCCGATGGCGCGCGCCTGTGCCGCCCGCTGCCCGAGGACCTCTCGGCGAACGTGGCCGATCAGCGCCGCGACCCGGATTCCCTGCTGAACTGGATGGAACGCCTGATCCGGCGACGCAGGGAGTGCCCAGAGTTCGGCTGGGGCACGCTGACCGTGCTGCACGCGGAGGGCCCGATCCTCGCGCACAGCTGCGAGTGGGACGGCAGCACCGTCGTCGCCGTGCACAACCTCGGCAGCCGGAAGGCGAGCCTGACGCTGTCCCTGGACTGCGCCAGGCTCGTGGACCTCCTCGGCGCCGACGATCACGACCCGAACGAGAAGCTCACCCTCGAAGCGTACGGCTACCGGTGGTTCCGCGTTACCAGCTGAGCACAGGCCGCACAGAACCCGCGAGTCCACGCTTCAGGACCCGCGAGTCCACGGTTCAGGACCCGCGAGTCCACGGTTCAGGACTGCCGAGTTGGGGTTTCGCGACGAGGGTGGTCGTGTCACGAAACCCCAACTCATGGGTTCCGAACCCCAGACTCGCGGGTTCCGAACCGTGGACTCGCGGGTTTTCAAGCGTGGACTGGCTTGTTGCGCTCCTTCATAACCAGGTCAGAACCTTGCGCATGGTGTCACAGAGGATCGTGCCGGTCGCTGGTCGCGGGTGACACCTCGCCGCGGGTCCCGGTCAGGGTGTCGAGCCGGGCACGTGCGCGGCGCACCGCGTACTCGTGATCGGCCAGTTCGGCACCCGCACCGTGGCGGCCGTGGCACATGACCAGGCGGACCTGTTGGCGTTGCAGGTCGCGGACCGCCCGCGCGGCCTTGCGGCCATGGTCCTTGCCCACCTGCTTGCGCACACGGCGACGTGCGCGCAGCGACGACAGACTCGCGCGTTCCTCCGTCGTGACGAGGTCGTCGGCCACGAAGTGCTCGGCGAGCACCGTCAGGTAGCCGCCCTCCTCCCGGCCGGCGAGCCGGTAGATCAGGTAGCCGACCACCGCGACCGGGATCGCCTTGACGAGGCTGCCCGCGAAGATCCCGAGGTCGTTGAACGCGGGGGAGTTCCAGAAGAAGTGCAGACCCCACGCGACCACGAAGGCGGCGACGGCGACGCCGAGCCGCCGGGCGAACGCCTGGTGCTTGCGCAGCAGGAGGTAGCCGACGCCGAACGCGGAGATCGACGTGTACATGGCGTGGCTCCAGATGCCGTCGAGGATGCCGCGCACACCGAACATGAGCAGTACCGGCTGCACCTCGTTGCCCGAGGGGAACGACGCCGCGGTGTTGATGGAGTAGGACAGGTCCTCCAGGACCTGGAACCCGAGCCCGACCGTCGCGCCGATGACCACCACGGACAGCACGGTCGGGAACTGGTTTCGCGCGACGAGGATCAACAGGATGACGCCGAGGATCTTCAGCGTCTCCTCCACCGTCGGACCCGCGAAGGCCGCACCCCAGTCCGCGCCGAACGCCGGGCCGCCCAGCTTCGCGGTGAGCGAGAAGATGGCCTGGTTGGCGGGGATCGCGAGGTAGGTCGCGCCGAGACCACCCCAGGCGAAGGCCATCGCGAATCCCAGCGGCGGGTGCTGCTCGAAGAAGTCCATCGACCGGAAGAACAGCACGACCGGGACCGTGTAGAGCGTCCAGAGCACGAGCCCGAGCAGCACGGCGGTCGGCACGACGCGGTAGCCCGTGAGCAGTTGGGTGATCTCGAAGAACAGACCGTTCGCGATGAAGAAGACCATCGTCCAGAAGGCCATCCGCCGCGGCTGGAAGAAACCGTCCACACCGACGGGTGCCAGCGGTCGCCCGGTCCGGGCCGCGGCGGTGCTCATGCGTCCGCCCCGTTCATCCGAATGCTGTCGATCATGGCGTCGACCTGGCCGGAGACCTGCTGGAAGGTCTCCGGCGGGCTGGACGCGTACACGACCACCGAGACGTCGGCCTGGTCGTCCACCGCCACCCACGCGCGCCCCTGGACCCCGGACCCCGCAAAGGCCAGCCGCGTCCCGGTCAGCCCGCCGTCGGTGTGGAACGACACGCCGTCCCCGATCAGGCGGAGCGATCCGTCGGCCAGGATGGTGCGACTGGTCCGTTCCACCAGCCCCGGCAACGGGTCGAACCACGTACCGGCCTCCACGGTGAAGGTGCCGCCTCGGCTCGCGACGGTCGCCTGACTGCCGGGTGTGGTGCGTTCGTCGAGCAGGAACCATCCGTCGGCGGGCACGAAGCTCACCCCGTTGCCCACCTCGACCGTGGTGCCCGGCTCGATGGGTTCCGCGCCGGAGGTGTTGTCGTCCCACACGATCAGTGCGCCGACCAGCACCAGGATCACCCCGATCACGATCAGCGAACCCGGCCAGGTCCGATACGGCTCTCGCCGAGGCAACCCGGGAAGCCCTCCGGCGACCGTTGTCTCATCGCCGACCATCTCGGCCTCCTCCAGCGGTGGGAGCCCGAACGGACGGGTTCAGACGACGGCAGTATGTGCACGTCCTGGCAACCTCACAACTCGGCAGACACCTGACCAACAGTGTGACCTCAGGGGACGTGACGGCACCAACGCCGGAGAGACGGACCAGGGGCTAGCCAACCTGCTTCAGGAAGCCGGTCAGCGCGTGCAGGAAGTCCGGTTCGCGGACCGCTCCGAGGTGGTCGCCCGGCACGACCTGGAGGGCCGCGCCCCGGATCGCGTCGGCGAGCACCTCCGGGCGGGTGGCCAGGTGGTCGTCGCGGCCGACGAGGACCAGGGCCGGGATCGCGATGGTGTCCAGCGGGATCGGGGTGGCGTGCAGCGCGGCGGCCTGTGCGGCGAGCGCGACCCGGTCACCGCCGACCGCGTCGACGAACGCGCGGAAGCCCATCCCGGCGGGGGAGAGCGACGCCGGGTCGTCGGCCAGCAGCGCGTCCCTGATCCCGTTCCTGCCGACCGCACGCGTGTCGACCCCGCCGAGCTCGACGACGGCCGACCCGACGCCGGCGGCCACCACGCTCCGGACCCGGCTGTCCCTGGTCGCGACGATCAGGGCGACGATCGCTCCCATCGAGTAACCCACCAGGTCATAGCCCGCCCGTTCGTCGAGCAGGTCGACCAGCGCCATGACGTCCTCCGCCATCCGAGACTCGCCGTAGCGCGCGGGGTCGTGCGGCTTCTCCGACTCGCCGTGGCCGCGCGCGTCGATCGCCACCACCCGCCTGCCCGCGTCGACCAGGGCCTCGACGATGCCGGGCAGCACCCAGTTGGTCCTGGTGTTCGCGATGAAACCGTGGTGCAGCACCACGAGGGGCCCCTCGCCCCAGCACGAGTAGGTCAGGGTGATTCCGTCACTGGCCTGGAACGTGGGCATGGGCGGCACAGTACTGCGCGTAACCCGCCCCGGGATCGGTGATCTCGCCGGTGCCCGGCTCCTTACGATGGGCGGCATGGCTGTGATCCACCGCGCCACGTTGCGCCCGAACAAGCTCGAACTGCTCGCCGCGTGGCTGCCGGGCCGGCCATGGTTCGCCGGGCCTGCCGGTGAGCCCGCGCGGGTGGCGGCCTACCGGTTCGACGACCCGGCGGGCGCGGTCGGCATCGAGACGTTGCTGGTGAGGGCCGGCGACGGGCCGGTCCACCAGGTGCCGCTCACGTATCGTGACGCGCCGCTGGCCGGTGCCGAGGACTGGCTGGTGGGCACCTGCGAGCATTCGGTGCTGGGTGCGCGCTGGGTCTACGACGGGACCGGCGACCCGGTCTACGCCGAGGCGCTGGCGGCCGCGGTCCTCGGCGGCACTGGCCAGGCCGAGGAGTTCACGCAGGTCGACGACCGGCTCGAGCGCAGGGCGCCGAGCATGGCCATCGCCAGTACCGCCGCCGGACACCAAGCGGTGCCCGCGATCGGCGCGGTCACGCGGGTGGCCGGGGACGACCCGGTGGTGATCGTGACGGACACCGTCGAGCTGACCGTGGCCCGCAGGCCGGGTGCCGCCATGAGCGGCGTGGTCCTGACCGGTACCTGGCCGGGCCAGGACACCCCGGTACCGCTGGCCTGCGCGACGGTCCGCCGCTGAGCAGCCGTTTGTACGTCTCTTGTACCGGGGTTCGCCACCATGCCCTGGACACCGGAGACGCGGCGAGACGAGGTATGCGATGACACCGATGGCACGCTCCAGGAAGTGGTTGTTCGCCGCGGCGGTCGCGGTGCTCACGGTCGCCGTGACCTCGGGTGCCTCGCAGGCGCAGGCCGCCGGGCCGGACGACGTGGGCGTCATGGCGGCGCACAAGAGCCCCTTCAACTGCGGCAAGACCTTCTACGCCAACAACTGGTCGCCGGGGCACAGCCCGTCGGGCTCGATCGACTGGCAGAGCTACGGAAGTGACGCGATCGGCGGCGAGACCGTCCGTGCGACGGCGGGTGGCACCGCCCGGTTCTACACGACGCTCGCGATGGCGGACGACATCGGCATCCTGGCCTACGGCAACTACGTCATCGTCACCCACGGCGACGGCACCAAGACCCGCTACGCGCACCTCGCCAGCATGGTCGGCAGCCCCGGTTCGTCGAAGTCGGTGAGCCAGGGCACCGCGATCGGCACGGTCGGCGGCACCGGTGGCGACTACGCGCCGCACCTGCACTACGAGCAGATCACCACCGGCGGCGCCATCGACACCAGCCCCACGGTCGAGGGCGTGACCGTCTCGCTGGGACAGAAGAAGGCCGTCAAGAGCACCAACAACTGCGGCGGCAACCCGTACTCGCCGGAAGAGGTCTGCGGCAGCGGCTTCAGCGTCATCGACCAGGCGGCGCTCACCGGCGGCCGCGTCTACCTGCTCTACAACTCCGGTAACTCCAACAACTGCGTCGTGACGCTCAAGTCCACGAGCCTCGGCGCCGCGTCGCCGGTGTCGGCGTTCCTCGAGCCGCAGAGCGGCAGCCGGACGACCGACTCGGGCAGCTTCGCCTACTACGCGGGCCCGGTGAAGAAGTCCGCGCCGGGCACCTGCGTGAAGTGGGGCGGTTCGGTCGGCAGCAGCACGTACACCAGCCCGTTCGAGCACTGCGGCTGAGTGCGGGAACGGCGCGCATCGAGGGTCGGAGACACGGAGGCGGATATCTGGTAATCCGGAGTGTCCACTTTGATAGTTTCTCCGCGTGTCCGGATCCGCTCCAGCCTGCCAGGTGTCGCCCGAGCGGGTGATCGGACCCTGCGAACGGCACCTCCGGGACGCGGTCGCGTGTTACGCGCCGCTGCTGCGCGCCGCGGTGACCGGGTTGTGCGGCGTGTTCGGAGCGGCAGGCCACCACCGTGTGGACCTGCCGCTCGTCGTCGCGATCCTGGTCGTGGCCACAGTCCTGCCGTGCGCGCAGAGCCGGTGGCACGACACCGCGCCGACGGCGTTCCTGGTCGCGAACGGGGTGGTCGCCGTCGTGGTCGGGCTGAGCCAGGTCTGGCTCGGCGCACAGCCCGTCGGTGGCTGGTTGTACGCCACGGTCTCCATCATGGCGGTGACCTGCTACCCGGAGTGGCCCGACCGGCCGGGAGCTGGACACGCGCTCGCGGGGCTGACGATCGCCGCCCACAGCGCGGGTTGTCTCCTCGCCGACGGCGCACTGCCGGCGGGCTTCTGGTCCCTGCTCGTGCAGGCGATGCTGTCCTTCGCGGGGCTCCTGCTGGTACGGCACGCCGCGCGGCTGTGCGACCAACTGGTCCGGCGGGCCGAGCGGCGGCGGATCGCCGCGGCGGCGGCGCGGGCCCAGCGGACCGCCGACCGGGCCTACCTGGCCATGCTGCACGACACCGCGAGCACCACGTTGCTCATGGTCTCCACCGACACGAGCGGCGACTTCGGCTGGCTGCCCGCCGCGGCGCGCCGCGACCTCGAGGTGCTGACCTCCCACACGCCGGTCACCGACCGGGACGTCGACCTGGCGAGCCTGCTCGGCACCCTCACCGGCTACCCGGGGCTCACCATCCGCGCGGACGTCCGTGGCCCGCTGACCGTGCCACCGAAGCAGGCGTACGCGATCTACCACGGGGTGCGCGAGGCGCTGAACAACGTGCACCGGCACGCGGGCGACCCCAGCCCCGCGCTCACCGGGCACGACCGCGACGGGCAGGTGGTGGTCCGGCTGTCGGACCGGGGGCGGGGGTTCGACCCGGATGGCGTCCCCCCGCACCGTCGCGGGCTGGCGGAGTCGATCCACGCCAGGATGACCGCCGCGGGCGGGGTCGCCGACGTGCGGTCCGCACCGGGGCACGGCACGACCGTCGAGTGGACGTGGTCACGTGGCTGACCCGGCACCGGGGAGGCTCGCCTACATCGAGCGCCGCCTGCTGGCCGCCACCACCGTGGTGCTGCTGACCGTCGCGCTCGTCGTCCAGGCAGGACTCAACGGCCACGTTCTCTTCACCGCCGCGAGTTCACGCACGGAATTGGTCGTGTACGGCGTCCTCGCCGTGCTCGGCGGCGGGTGCGCGATCGCCCTGTACGTGCGGGGCCGGATCCCGGGTCCGGTCAGGGTGGCCGGTCTCGCCGTGCTCGCCTGCTGTTCGGTGGCGGGGTCCGGGGTGTTGCCGTCGCAACCGGCGCTGCCGCCCGGCCACTGGTCGATCGGCCTGATCGGCTGGTACGGGCTCGTGCTGCTGTACGACCTCGCCATCGGCTGGGTGGTGGCGTTCCTCCTCACGCACGTCGCCGTGACCGGCTGGCCGGTGCTGGCCGACCTGTCGCCGACGGCCGCGTACGACATGGCCGTCGGGCTCGTCTCGGTTGGCGGCTTCCAGCTGGGGGTCGCGCTGAGTGCGCGGCTGGTGAGGTCCACCGCGGCGGGCGCGTTCCGGACGTCGCGGGCCGAGGAACGGCTGCGCATCCGCGAGGAGGAGGCGGCCGCCGCGGCGCGCAGCCACGAGCGGCGCTACGCCGACCTGCGCAGCACCACCATCCCGCTGCTCGCCGGCCTGGCCGACGGTGCGCTCGACCCCCGCGTGGAGACCGTGCGCCGCCGGTGCGCGGTCGAAGCGGCGAGGATGCGCAGGCTGCTCAACGACGGCCATGGCGCGACCGACCGCCTGGCACACGAGCTCGGCGCGATCATCGACGTGGCGGAGCGGCACGGCGCTTCGGTGCACCTGACCGTGCGCGGCACACCGGGTGAGCTGCCGGAGCACGTGCGCCGCGAGCTGCTCGCGCCGATCTCGGAGGCGCTCGTGACCGCACGGTCGCAGGCGCGGGTCACCGTGCTGCACGCACCGGACGGGGTCAGGGTGAGCGCGCGGTGCGCCGCCCCCGAACTGCCCATCACCCCGCCCGCGGGCGGAGTGGCGCTCGTCGAGTCCGTCACCGACGGACAGGTGTGGTTGGAGACATCATGGCGATCACAGTGACGGTGGTGGACGACCACCCGGCCATCCTCGCCGGTGTGCGCGCCTGGTACGCCGAGGCAGGCCGGTCGATCCAGGTGATCGCGGCGGGCACGTCGGTCGACGTGGCCTGGACCGCGCCCGGCGACCAGGCCGACGTCGTCGTCCTCGACCTGAACGTCGGTGCCGAGCGGATGCCCTACCAGCGCGCGGTGCGCAGGCTCGTCGACGTGGGGCGCAAGGTCATCGTCTACACCATGCAGGACAGCGAGGAGGTCGCGCTGACGTGCCTCGAGCTCGGCGTCTGCGCGTTCCTCACCAAGTCGGAGGGACACGAGCATCTGGTGGCCGCGACGATCGCCGCCGCGGAGAACCGCCCGTATCTGCCGCCCACCCTCGCGGGTGCCATCGCCGCGGACCGAGGGCCCGCGCAACCACGGTTGTCCGACCGGGAGCGCGAGGTGCTGACGCAGTGGTTCCAGTGCGAGTCGAAGCAGCTCGTCGCGGAGCGGATGCGGATCACGCCACGGACCGTCGACACCTACCTGGACCGGGTGCGGGTGAAGTACGCGAACGTCGGCCGTCCCGCACCGACGAAGGCGGCCCTGCTCGCCAGGGCGATCCAGGACGGCCTGGTCGGCCTCGACGACCTCTAGTGCCCCGTCCAGGCACGCTTCTCGACGGCCCCGCCGGCCGCGTTGCCGAAAGGCCCGAGTGCAACCCGGTACGAGGAGCTTCCGGCGCCTTGCCGCGAACACCGGGATCCGCCGATAACCACACCAGTCCACCTGGACGGGGCAGTAGCGCCGATTGAGGGCCGTTCACCCGACACCACCGCGCGGCCCTCGTTCCTAACATGACGGACACGTCGGCACCACCCGGGAAACGCCATGCCGGAACAGGAACACGAGAATACGAGCCTCATCGAATGACGAGCCCCACTCCGCCGCGGCCGGGAAACGACCTGTCGGCCGAGTTCGCCCCGAAGTCGATGACGATCATCGTCTGCGGGGTCCTGATCGCGATCTTCGGTGGCATCGCCGCGTTCATCGTCGTGAAGGTCCTCAACCCGCCACCGCCCGCCTACGGTGCCGGTGACTGCGTCAAGGTCGTCGACGGTGGCCGGTACGCCACCGAGGTGGAGAAGATCGACTGCGCTGAACGGGATGCCATCTACGAGGTCGGCCTTTACCTGGACGACCCGGCCGAGTCCTGCCCGGCCGAGTCCTATTCCTCGTACGAGCAGACCGGCGGGAAACAGCACAGGTACAAGCTCTGTCTCATGCTCAACGCCGCGCCGGGCGACTGCCTCCGTGTTCCCGCGATTGTCCTGGGGGAGGAGAAGAAGGTCGCCTGCACCAGTGACGAGGCGAACCGGAAGGTCACCAAGGTGATCGACGGCGCGGCCGACGACGCGGGCTGTGGTCCCGGCTCGGCCGAGGACGCCAGGGTCTACCCGGAACCGAGGCGGACGGTCTGCCTGGGGCCGGTCGCCGCCTGAGCAGCCGCCCGGCTCGTGGCCGGTGCGGGGGGCATCCGCACCGGCCACGTCTGCGGACTGGGCGGCCCATCGGTGAAATCGCCAGTCCTGGGCGGCAGGTGTTACGGAAGTCGTTGCCAGAAGCCAACAATGAGGCAATGACCTCTGCCTCAGACGCTTCGAGGACCCCTCCTTCCACCATCAGCCGGCGCGGCCTGCTCGCCACCGCGCCGCTGCTCGGCATCGGCGCCGCCGGGCTGCTCGGCGCTCCCGCCGCAACCGCGACCCCGGCGCTCGCCCCCGTCCGAGGCCGCGCCGACCTGGTCGAGACCTCGGCCGGCTGGGTGCGCGGCAGGCGCACCGCGGGCGTCAGCTCGTTTCTCGGCATCCCCTACGGCGGCCCGACCGGTGGCGCCAACCGGTTCCGGCGCCCGACCGCCCCCGCCGCGTGGTCGGGCATCCGGGACGCCGCCGCCTACGGGCACGTCGCTCCGCAGCCGATTCCCGGCGCCCGGCTGGACTACACCCGGCTGATCGGCTGGCTCGACCAGCCGGGCGGCCAGGACGAGGACTGCCTGGTGCTCAATGTGTGGACGCCAGGGCCGGGTGCCGCACGCAGGCCGGTGCTGGTCTCCTTCCACGGCGGCGGGTTCTCCTCCGGCTCTGGCAACCACCGCGGGTTCGACGGCGATCCGCTGGCCCGCTTCGGCGACGTCGTCGTGGTCACCGTCAACCACCGCCTCGGGCTGCTCGGGTTCCTGCACCTTGCCGACCTCGGCGCGCCGCAGGAGTGGGCGAGCGCGGGCGTCAACGGCATGCTCGACGCGGTCGCCGCGCTGCGCTGGGTCAACGAGAACATCGCGGGCTTCGGCGGCGATCCTGGCAACGTCACGGTGTTCGGCCAGTCCGGTGGCGGCGCGAAGACCTCCACGCTGCTCGCCATGCCGTCGGCCAACGGCCTGCTCCACCGCGCGGCCGTCCAAAGTGGATCGACGCTCACGCTCGCCACGCGGGAGAGTGGTACTCGCAACGCGAGCCGCCTGCTCGCCAGGCTCGGCCTGTCCACCAGGCGGATCACCGAACTGCGCGACGTGCCGGTGGAGATGCTGGTCTCGGCGCAGGCCGGACTGGAGGCGGCCACCCCGCCCGCGCAGTTCGCACCCGTCGTCGATGGGGTGGCCATCCCGCGCGACCCGTTCGCGCCGACCGCGCCGGAGGTGTCGAAGCACGTCCCGATGATCATCAGCGCGACCAGGGACGAGGCGACCGCCTTCGCAAGCGACCCCGACCTGACCGAGGCCGGGCTGCTCGTCGCCGCGCGAGTGATCGCCGGGGAGGCCAACGCGGCGCGGGTGATCGCCGAGTACCGGGGCGAGTACCCCGGCGCGTCACCGGCGCTGTTGCTGGCGAGGATGACCACCGACAGCGGTTTCCTCACCGCGGCGAGGACGCAGGCGGAACGCAAGGCCGCACTCGGCGGTGCGCCCGCGTACATGTACCTGTTCACGTGGGCATCGCCAGCGGACCCGGCACGCTGGGCTGCGACCCACGGCATCGACGTCGGGCTCGTCTTCCACAACGCCGACACCCCCATCACGGGCGACAACACGCCACGAGCGAGAAAACTGGCGGACGAGCTGGCCGGTGCCTGGGTGCGGTTCGCGACCACCGGCAACCCCAACGGGAACGGCCTGCCGGAATGGCCCGCCTACGAACCGGGGAACCGGAAAACGCTGGTACTCGGCGACACGACGGCAGTCGAGGCCGATCCGCTGCGCCGGTTCCGCCTGCTGTGGGAGGAACTGTCCGGCTGACGGACCCTCGCGCAAAAGATCCATCGGACAGGGTTAGCGTCCCGCACCGTGAGCGAGGACGTGTGGGGTCCGCTTCGGCGTCGGGTGGCGGTGTTCACCGCGGCGGGTGGACCGCTGTTCGCGGCCTACGCGATCATGCACAGCTCCACTCTGGAAGGGGTGGTCGTCGGCGTGCCGTTGATGGCCGCTGGCGGGTTCGCGCTCGGGGCGCTCGCCGCGGGGGCCAAGCGGCGAGCGGTCGAGCGGGTGTGGTTCGCGCTCGGGCTGGTGGGGTTCGGGATCGTTGCGTCGATCGTGTTCGCGGCGCTGGGGGCGTGATCGGGCGGTCAGCTTCCGGCGGTGGTGACGTGCCAGTTCGCGGCGTCGCGTTGTTGCTGCCAGAACTCGGCGAAGCGGCCGCCCGCGCTGCTGCGGGTGGCCTCGACCCGGCGGGCCGCGCGCAGCGCCTGCTGGGTGCGGGCGAACTCGACGATCCGCTCGGTCAGCGCGCTGTTGGCTGCCGCCGCGACGTGGTCGGCGCCCCGGGCGGTGCGCCCGGCCGCCCACAGGGCGCCCAGCAGCAGCGGCACACCGGCGAGCGCGGCCAGCCCGAGCGGCACCGACACGAACAGCAGGGCCACCGCGATCGCGGCGGGCGCACCGACCTGCCGGCTGCCATGTGCTCCCGCAGCGTTGAGCACCAGCCTTGGAGCCATGCCAAATCGTCAGGCTCCCCGGCGGCCCACTTCGCCATGTAGGGAAGCTCCACCGCTGTGCCGTACGCGTCACGCGTTTCCAGATGGATGGATTCTCGGTCAAATACGCGGAGGAGCCGGTCAAATTCGTCATCCGTTATCGATGCCACGATTGTCCTGCCTGAAAAATGGAGCATCCTGTCCGGGATCTCCAGTTCGAAGCCGGTCAGTAGCCCGCGGCCGTGAGGACCGCGGCGGCGATCGCCTCGTGGCCCTCGGGTGTCGGGTGGACGTCGGTGTGCTCGCAGAAGTACGTCAGTGCGCACACCTTCGCCACCGGTGCCGGGACCGGGCCGTACGCGGGGTCCTGGGTCGTCTCCGTGAGTGATGCGTAGGCGCCGGTCGCGTCGGTGACGTCGGCGAAAGCCGCGTCGATCTTCTCGTACTCGGTTTCGAGGACCGGGTTGAAGAAGTCGCGGAACAGCGGCACCGACTGGCGCGCGAGGTTCTGGCCGTCCGGGAACGCGGGGGACACCCACGCGCCGAGGAACACGTCCGGGTAGGTCAGGCCCACGATCGGGGCGTCACCGGCGGCCTCGCGCAGGTCGGGCAGGATGTCGGCCAGGTTGGCCTGGATGCTCGTCACGGCCTCGGTCGTGCAGGTCAGCACGTCCCGAGCCCGCGCGCACGGTGTGAGGTCGTTGCCGCCGATCACCACCGTCACCAGGCCCACCTTTCCCTGATGCTCGCGCAGCGCCTGCACGGCGGCGTCGAGCTGGGTGCGGTCGCCAAGGTCGGGTGCGCCGGGCGCGCGGTTGACGGAGGAGCAGCCGGTGTGCTCGCGCAGGCCCGCCGTCGTGGCGCCATTGCACCCGACGTTGATCAACCGCAGGCCCGACCGCTCGGCGACGAGGTAGGCGAAGCCGTCCTGGCTGGTGCCCGCCGGTGTGCCGCCGTCGGCGGGCCGGTAGCCGGTCGCGTACGAGTCACCCACCGAGACGTACACGCCGTCGGCGGGCGGCGCGCTGCCGGACGACTCGGCGGGCGTGGACGCCGGTGCCGAGGTCGGCGCGGGTCGTGCCTCGCCGCCGGTGCACGCGCAGAGGGCCAGCAGCAGCGCGAGGATCGGGGTGGTTCGCCGCAGTCGCGCCACGAGGCCTCTCTCCGCCGGGGAATGACCCCAGGGTACTCAAAGGGCGGCCGCGGCCCCCGAAATCCAGCGTTGACCGGACCACCGACAGAACCGGACGACCGGCCGAACAGAACCAGTGCCCCGGCCAGGTGGATCAGGTGGTTGTCGGCAAGGCGCCGAAAGGTCCTCGTACCGGGTTGTACTCGGGCCTTTCGGCAACGCGGGCGGCGGGGCCGTCGAGAATCGTGCCGTATCCGCCTGGACGGGGCACTAGCGCATGCGACGGGTGCCGTCGGTGTTCCGGCGGGTGACGCGGTCGGCGTCCAGACGCTCCAGCAACGGTACGGCGACCCGGCGGGTGGTGCCCAGTGCGCGGCGGGCGTCGCTCACGGTGAACGGTGGTGGCAGGGTCGCGAGGATCTCTGCCGCGCGTGCCAGTGCGTCGGCGGCGAGGACGACGGACCCGGCGAGCCGCACGAGCCGCCCGGCGCGTTCCGCCGCCGCCAGCTCGCGGGGCCCGAGTCCGAGCGCGGTCAGCACGGCCGCTTCCGGTGCGGCGAAAGGGGTTCCGGTCAGTTGCTGCGCCAGCTCGGTCACCGCCAGGTCGACCTCGGCGGGCAGGGTGGGCACCGATCCGGTGCGCCGGATGAGTCCGTTGTGGATGGTCAGGTCCGTGTCGGCGAGCGCGGCGTGCAGGACGTCGTCTGGCACGGGTGACGACTGGCGGAGCGTTGCAACGGGCATGCCTGCCGCGACCGGGTTCCCGGCCGACCATGCGGCGAACCGTTCCTCGATGTGGGCGGGCAGCCGCCGGTGCAGCTCCGGGTCGACCGACCAGTTATTCACCCGCACGCCCTGCGGAGTCCAGCCCAGCGCGCGTAGTTCGGCCACCGGCACGGCGCCGTGTCGTCGCAGGTGTGCCGACGCGACGCTGCCCGAGGTCAGCTCCTGCTCCCTGGCCCTCGCCGCGCCCCGGCCCTTCAACGACGGTGGGGCGGGGTCGAGAACCTCGACGCCGCAGGCGATCCGGTGCTCGCCGGGGTCGCGTAGCAGACCGGTGTCCCCGGCTCGCAACGGCAGCCCGGTGCGAAGTGTCAGCCGCGCGGTGTCTGTCCCCAGTGGACGAACACGGCACGGTACGGCCGCGGTTCCCAGATGCAGCACCAGTTCGCGGTGCGGTTCGTCGCCGCCGCGTACCAGTACGTCGACCTCTCGGGTGGTGCGCCAGGCATCCGGGGTCAGCAGCGCCTCGCCGCGGTGCGTGTCCTCGCGTTCGATGCCGCGCAGGTTCACCGCGACCCTCGCCACCCCGCGCACCACGTCGGTCTGGCTGCCCAGCGCCTGCAGCCCCCGGACGACGGCTCGCCGCCCGCGAAGCGCCAGTACGTCGCCGACCCGGACGGTGCCCGCGCCGAGCGTGCCGGTCACCACGGTGCCCGCGCCGCGGATGGTGAAGACGCGGTCGACCCACAGCCGCACGTCGGCGTCGCCGTCCGGGACCGGCAACCGGCCCGTCATGGCCAGGAGCTCCCCGCGCAGCTCGGTGAGGCCCGCGCCGGTGTGGCCGCTGACCGCGACCGAGCCGACCGCACCGAGGCTCGTCGCCCGGATCCGGGCCAGCGCGTCGGCGGTCGCCACCGCCGGGTCCGCGCGGTCGGACTTGGTGACGACCAGCAACCCGTGCCGAACCCCGAACGCGTCGAGCGCCGCCAGGTGCTCGGTGGACTGCGCCTGCCAGCCCTCGTCGGCGGCGACCACGAACATCGCGGCGGGCACCGGGCCGGCCCCGGCCAGCATGTTCGGCACGAACCGTTCGTGCCCGGGCACGTCGACGAACGCCAGCGCCGTGCCGTCGATCTCGGTCCAGGCGAAGCCGAGGTCGATCGTCAGGCCGCGCCGGCGTTCCTCGGCCAGCCGGTCGGGCTCCATCCCGGTCAGCGCGCGCACCAGCGTCGACTTGCCGTGGTCGACGTGTCCCGCGGTGGCTACGACGTGCACCGCGTCACCGCGTCGAGCACGACCCGGTCCTCGTCCGGTGCGACGGTGCGCAGGTCCAGCAGGCACCTGCCGCGTTCGACCCGGCCCACGACCGGCGGATCCCCGGCCCGCAGGCGATCCGCGTACTCCGGGGGCAGGCAGAGCGCGGCGCTCGGCAGCTCGACGCCCGGCGCACCGCCGCCGCCGACCACGGCGACCGAGTCGACGACGGTCGCGTCGATCCCGAGACCGGTCAGTTCCGCCGCGAGCCGCGCCGCCCGCGCGCGCACCTCGGC
>NZ_JBARWZ010000089.1:0-10184 GCF_049647105.1 Actinophytocola sp. | reverse complement strand
GGCCGCGAGGGTGCGGGGGCCGCGCGGGCGCGGGTTGACGATCACCACGCGCCGTCCGGGTCGGGTGCGGCGAGCGGGTTCCTGGCGCGGCCGAACCGGACGTCGAACTCGTCGTCGCGGTCGACCTTGTCAAACCCCTGTCCCGCAAGGTGTTCGCGGTTGAGGGTGACCCGCTCGACGTCGTCGGCGAACAGCAGGCAGGCGTCGAACCGGGCCGCGCTCTCCTGGTGCTCGTCGCGGTAGCGGCGCACGATCTCGCGGACCTTCGCCCACAGCGCGGCCCTCGGATAACCGAGGTCGTCGAGCAGGACCTCGGCCAGGAACCGCAGCTGACCGGCGAACACGGAACTGAACAGCGACTGCGCGAGCAGGTGCGGCGCCCACCGCAGCATGTCCGCGTTCGCCTCCGGCGCCAGCGTCGCGTACTCCGGCAGCTCGACGTCCATCAGGTCGACGCCCTGCGCGAAGTCCTTGATCGCCACCCGCACCGGCAGGCCGCGCTCGTCGGTGATCAGGATGAGGTTCTGGCCGTGCGGGCAGAACCCGACGCCGTACCGCAGCAGCCAGTGCAGCAGCGGGGTGAGGAACAGGTCGAGCCAGGCGCCGAGCCACTCCCCGGCGTCCACACCGGACTCACGGATCAGCCGCGTGATCACCGCCTCACCGTCGGGGCCGCGGTAGGGCAGCGCGGCAAACGACAGTGCCCGCTCATCCGCCCCGACCCGCGTGCGCAGCGGCTCGCGCCACAGCGCGCCGAGCGTCTCGTGGAACCGGTAGGGCAGCTCGTCGAGATGTCCGAGCAACGGGTGCCTCACCGACACGCTCGCGACCTCGCCGAGCAGCTCGAACCGGTATTCCTTGTCCAGCAACGGGTCAGCGGCACTGACCGAGCGCAGCCACGTCGTGACCGCTGGCGCGGCGAGCGTCGCGGCCTGCGCGAGCCCTCGGTAGACGAGGGTGTTCCGCACCGAGACGGCGGTCTTCACGTCGCGGCGGGTCGGGTGGGTGATGTTGGCGAGCGTGCGGACGGTCTGGTGCGGCAGGTAGGTGTCCCGGCTCTCCCCGACCGGCACGACGGTGCCCGCCGCCAGCTCACCAGCGTAGAGCGTGCCGATGATCTCGTCGGCCTGCCACGGGTGCACCGGCACGAGCACGTAGTCGTCCGGAGTGGACAGACCGGCGCGGAACTCGCCGAGCTGGTCACCCAGCTCCTCGGACAGCAACTGTTCCTCGGACAGGTCCGCGACGCACCGGAACGCCGCGAAGTCGCGGTGCACCGCGAACCAGCGCAGCGGAAACCCCTGTCCCGCCTCGGGTGCGTACTGTTCGCGGTCCCGTGCGGAGAACCCGACGCGGCCCTTGTTGAGCACCAGCCGGGGATGGCCGGTGAGGTACCCGTCCGCGTGGTCGTAGTCCATGGCGACCAGCTCGGCCGCGGTCGGCGCGTGCGCGAGCCGGGCGGCCTCGTTGGCGACAGTCGCGGTCAGCTCGCTCAGCACGTCCGCGAGCCGCAAACCGGTGAGGCCCAGCTGTTTCCTGGCGTCGACCACGAGCTGCCCCGGGTCCCATGCCGGTTCGCCGTCCCGGGTGGCGCTGTCCGGCTCCACGTGCCACGCCTCGAACGCACCCCGCCGCGCGCGGAACCGGTAGGTCACCCCGGGCAGCGCGAGCACGTACTCGTCACCATCGGCGGTGGGCACGAGCAGACCCTCGTAGCTCAGCTCGCCGAGCATCTTGTGCGTGATCAGGGCACCGGCCTGCCGCCAGGTCGTCAGCACTGGAGTCCTCACAATCCGAAGGTGGTGAACGCGGTCCGCTCCGGCAGCGGGTAGACCTTCTTGCCGCACACCGAGTTCAGGATCGTCGCGGCCCGCCACGCGATGAGCCCGAGGTCCGGCGCGCCGACGCCGTGGGTGTGCCGCTCCGCGTTCTGCACGTAGAGCGAGCCTCGGGTGGCCGTGCCGACCCGGTAGTCGGCGTCGACGACCAGCCGGCCCGCCGCGTCGCGGTCCAGTTCCGTCGCGAGTGGACCGAGCAGGTCACCCAGATCCCGTTCCTGGTAACCGGTCGCGCACACGATCGCGTCGGTCGTGACGGTGGCGTGGCCGCCCTGCTGCACGTGCCGCAGCGACAGCTCGATGCCACCGCCGTTCTCGGTGGCGGCGGTGACCTCCACCCCCGGCGCGAGCACGACGTCCGGCCAGCCGCCGCCGACGGTCCGCTGGTACAGCTCGTCGAAGATCTCGGCGATGGTGTCCCCGCTGATCGCCTTGTGCAGCTGCCACTGCGCGGGCACGAGCCGGTCGCGGGTCGGTTCGTCGAGACCGTGGAAGAAGCGCGTGTAGTCGGGGGTGAACTGTTCGAGTCCGAGCTTGGAGTACTCCATCGGCGCGAACGCCGGGGTCCTGGTGAGCCAGCGCAGCGTGCCCTGCCCGGCCTTGCGGGCCCGCAGCAGGTCGAGGAACACCTCGGCGCCGGACTGCCCGGAGCCGACCACCGTGACGTCAGCGGTGGCGACGAGCCGGTCGCGGGCGGGCAGGTAGTCGGCGGAGTGCAGGGCGAACGGCGTCAGCGGCGCTGGCGTCTTCGGCTCGGTGCCGACGCCGAGCACCACGTTGCGGGCCAGCACCCGCCCGCCCGGTTCGACGTCCAGCTCGAACGCGTCGTCGGCTCCCGACCACCGGATCGCGCGCACGGCCTGGTCGAATCGCAGGTTGGGCAGCCTGCGGCTCACCCATGCGCAGTAGTCGGCGTACTCCGCGCGCGGGATGTGGAACTTCTCCGCGAAGTAGAACGGGTACAGCCGTTCGCGGGCCCGCAGGTACGACAGGAACGACAGGTGGCTCGTGGGGTCCACAAGGGACACGAGGTCGGCGAGGAACGGCACCTGCAGGAAGGCGCCGTCGATCATCAGGCCGGGGTGCCAGCGGAACGCGCTCTCCCGCTCGAAGAACGCGGTGTGCAGCCCGTCGAGCGGGTCCGAGAGCGCCGCGAGGGAGAGGTTGGCGGGACCGATGCCGACACCGACGAGGTCGTAGGGGGCCCCGCCGACCTCGTTGCCGATCACGAGGCGACCAGGTCGAGGAGACCGGCGTACTCGTCGGCGGTCGCGGTGGGCCGCAACAGGGTCAGCTTGAGCCACACCCGCCCGTCGATGGTGGCGCGACCGAGCACGGCGGTGCCGTCCTCGAGAAGCCGGCGCCGCACGGCCGCGAGGTCGTCGTCGGTCGCCCCCACCGGCCGGAAGACCACAGTGGACAGCTCGGGCCGGGCCCACAACGCCAGCCCGGGGTGCCGATCGACAAGCTCGGCGACCGCCCCGGCGACCGCGCAGCAGTGCTCGACGAGTGCCCCCATCCCGTGGCGCCCCAAGGCACGCAACGTCACGGCGATCTTGAACGCGTCCGGTCGCCGCGACGTGCGCAGCGACCGGCCGAGCAGGTCGGGCAGCCCGGCGTCGGTGTCGTCCTCCGCGTTCAGGTAGTCGGCCTGGACATCCAGCGCGGTGAGCGGCCGCCGGGAGGCGAGCACCCCGGCCGCGATGGGCTGCCAGCCGAACTTGTGCAGATCGATGGCGACCGAGTCGGCGTCGGCGAGCCCGTCGAGCAGCGGCGCGAGCCGGTCGCTGAAGAGCGCGGCACCACCGTAGGAGGCGTCGACGTGCAGCCAGGCTTCCGGTGCGGCGGCACGAATGTCGGCGATGGGGTCGATGGCCCCGGTGTCAGTGGTACCGGCGGTGGCGAACACGACGGCTGGCCGGTCGACGCGCGCGAGCACGTCGCGGAGGTGGTCGACCCGCACCCGCCCGTGCGCGCAGTCGACGAGCAGTGGCGCGGGAAGTCCGAGAAGCCACGCGGCGCGGGCGATGCTGTGGTGCGCGTTCCGCCCGCAGACGGCTTGGACGGTGCCGTGCTCCTCGCGGGCGAGTAGCAGCCCGAGCAGGTTGGATTCGGTGCCACCACTGGTGATCACGGCGTCGGTGTGCCCGACGAGGCGAGCGAGCGCAGCGGTCAGCGCGGTCTCCAGCTCGCTGGCGATCGGCGCCTGGTCCCAGGAGTCCATGGAGGGGTTGAGAATGCTGGCGACGAGATCCGCGGCAGCCGAGACGGCGAGCGGCGGCCCGTGCAGGTGCGCGGCGCACCACGGGTGGGTCGGGTCGACGGACCCGAGGACGAGGAGCCTGCTGAGCTGGTCGAGTGCCGCCTTCTCCCCGATCCCGACGTCCGGAAGGAGGTCGACGTCGAGCGTCGCGGCCACCGCGGCAGGCCCGCCTGGCGGCACGGGCCTGGCCGGAGCAGCCCCCGCCATGGCATCGAGTGCCACCGTGACGAGATCACGGACCGACTCGGAACTGGCGAGCATAGGACTCCTTCTTAGGCCAACCTAACTTGAAGTGCACAATACTTGACCCGCTGGTAGAGACCGGTATCACGGTGGCGCCGCCGCCCGGCACGGTCATCCGAACCTGCCGGGCGGCGGTCACGAGGATCAGCTCCGCCCGAGCGAACGCACCACGTCCGACGGATCGTCACCGGTGGGCAGGACCGAGATCACCGGAGTGCTCAGCCCCTGCTCGACGTACTCGGCGACCCGTTCCCTGCACTTCTCCGGCGGCCCGTGCACGATCAGCTCGTCAACGACCTCGTCCGGGATCGCCGCGTTGGCCGCCGCTCGATCACCCGCCGCCCACGCCTCGTGCATCCCGCGCAAGGCGTCACCGCGCCCCAGCCACTCGTGGAACGCCGCGTACACCGGCACCGTCAGGTAACTGGAGATCAGCAACCGGCCGAGGCCACGAGCGGCGTCCGCGTCAGTGGTCGGGCACACGAAGATCCTCGCCACCAGCTCCGGCTCGGGACCCAGCACCGACCGGACCGTTGGCACGTCCGATGGCGCCAGCCAGTTCGTGATCGCACCATCGGCCTCACGGGCCGCCAACCGCAGCATGCCCGGCCGCAACGCCGCCAGCACGACCTGCGGCGGCGGGGTGGGCGGCCGTTCGAGGCGGAACTTCGACACCGCGAACGTCTCATAGGTCTCCGTCACCTTGTCGCCGCGCAGCGCGGCACGCAGGAACCGCAGCGTGTCCCGCGACCTCGCGTACGGCGCCTCGAACGGCAACGCGTTCCACTTCGTCACGATCGTCGGCGTGGACGTGCCGACGCCCAGCACGAACCGGCCAGGCGCCAGTTCGGCGATCGTCGCCGCCTGCATCGCGAGCAGGCCGGCGCCACGCGTGTAGATCGGCGCGATCGCCGTGCCGAGCCGCAGCTCCGGCGCCCATTCCGCGACCAGCGCCAGTGGCGTGAACGCGTCGGTGCCCGCGGTCTCCGCGGACCACACGTCCGTGTACCCCAGATCGGGCAGCGACCGCACCAGGTCCCGGTGCGCGCCAAGTGGCACGCCGGTGAGCGGCAGTGTCAGACCCCAGCGATCCATCACGCCACCCCCAGCGCCGTGCGCAGCCAGCGAATCTGCATCAGCATGAAGTTCTCCGCAACCTCGTCGTCCTGTGGTGTCATGTGAGTGACCCCCGGCAGCGGCAGCAGCGAGTGCGGCCGCCCGGCCGCGACCAGCGCCGCCGACAGCCGCACCGAGTGCGCCACCACCACATTGTCGTCGGCCAGCCCGTGGATGATCAGCAACGGCCGCTCGAGCGCTGGCGCGTCGTCGATCAGCGAGTTCCGGTCGTACACCTCGGGTTTCTCATCGGGATGTCCCAGATATCGCTCGGTGTAATGGGTGTCGTACAGCCGCCACTCGGTCACCGGCGCGCCCGCGATCGCCGCGTGGAACACGTCCGGCCGCCGCAGCACCGCCAGCGCCGACAGGTAGCCGCCGTACGACCAGCCGCGGATGGCCACAGTGGACAGGTCGAGGTCGGGGTGCTCCGCCGCGACGGCCTGCAGCGCGTCGACCTGGTCGGCCAGCGTCGCGCCCGCGAAGTCGAACGCGATCTCGCGTTCCCACTCGGCGCCTCGGCCCGGCGTGCCGCGCCCGTCCGCGATGAGCACCGCGAAACCCTGGTCCGCCAACCACTGTGCACCGAGGTAGGAGTTGCGGGCGGACATCACCCGCTGCGCGTGCGGCCCGCCGTACGGGTCGAGCAGCACCGGCACCTTCGTGCCCGGCTGGTGCCCCGTCGGGTACAGCAGCGCCACCCGCAGGTCGCGCTCGCCGACCGTCATCAGCCGCACGTCCGGCGTCAGCGGCGGCTCGACCGCGAGCGACGCGACCTCGCAGACGACCTCGGCGCCCCGCAGCACCGACACCGCAGGCCCCGCGTGCGCCATGGACCACGCCGCCAGCACCGTGACGTCCCCGCCGCGCGCCGCCGTGTGCACCCCCTCCGAAGTGGACACCTGCGTGACACCGGCGGCGTCCCCGCCTGCCCACCGGTACACGTGCACCTGCGTCGGGTCCTCCGAGGACCCGGTGAACAGCACGTCGTCACCGACATCGAGCACGGACCGCACCTGCAGCCCGGGCGGGGTGACCTCCTTGCCGTCGACGACGAGCCGGTTCCAGCCGTCGACGACCGCGACCCGCACCAGGCGCTCGTCGGCGGTCCACGCGGGCACCCCGGGCACGATCTCCACCCAGCGGTCGTCGGTGTCCTCGGCCAGCACGGTCGTGGCGCCGGTGCCCGCGTCGACCGCGCGGACCGCCATGCGCCGCTGGTCCCTCGGCTGCTGCGCGATCAACAGCGGACCGCCTGCGCTCCAGTGCGCGGAGACGAAGTACTCGTCGTCGCCGCGGTCGACGTCCACCGTGGACCCGTCGAGCCCGACGATCGCGAGCCGCACCGTCACGTTGTCCGTGCCCGCGGCCGGGTAGGAGACCACGTTGGGCTCGGCGTCCGGGTTGGCCGGGTCGGCGATGTGCCACCGGCGGACCGCGCTCCTGTCGGTGAACGCGACCAGCAGCCGGGTCCCGTCCGGCGACCACCAGTACCCGCGCGCCCGCCCCATCTCCTCGGCCGCGATGAACTCGGCGACACCGCACGCCTGGTCCGGCCCGTCCGGCTCGGCCAGCGCCCGGTCGCCGCTCCCGTCGACCGCGACGACCCGCAGCGCGTTGCCCGCGACATAGGCGACGTGGGTGCCCGTCGGGTTCGGCCTGGGGTCGATCGCGGGAGTCTCCGTGGCCAGCTCACGGGTCTCGCCGGTCACCGCGTCGGCGACGAACACCTTGCCGGACAACGCGAACGCGGCGATCCGCACGTCCGCGTCGGTCGCGTCGCCGACCACGCCACCGGCCTGCTCGCGGCTGCGCTCGCGCCGCGTCCGCTCCTCCGGGGACAGCTCCTCGTGCCCGCCGAGCAGCACGTCCGGGTCGGCGAGCCGCGTCTCCTCGCCCGTGGCGACGTCCAGTTTCCACAGAATATGCAGCCGGTCCTCGCCGGAGGCCGAGCGCAGGAAGAGCACGCGTGAGCCGTCCGGCGAGACCTGGAAACCGCGGGGCGTGCCGAGCGTGAAGCGCTGGGTCCTGGCCTGCAGTCTCAGGAAAGAGTTGGTCACCCCAGCACCCTATGCGTTCAGCACTTCAGCCCACTGCCTCGGCCGCGACTCTCAGCCAAGCCTGTGCGCGCTCACAGCGTTCTCTCATGGCGCGAGTGCACCGTGGTGGCATGAGCGAGAACATGACTCCCCCGTGGACCTACCCGGGACCCGCGTACCCACCGCCGCCCGTGCCACCTCGGCAACGGCCGCCGAGGCGCATGCGCGGCGGCACGGTCGCCGTGGTCGTCGCCGCGACCCTCGTCGCCGGTGGGCTCGGCGGCACGATCGGCGCGCTGATCGGTGGTGACGCCGCGACGCGGACCTCCGGGCTGCCGACCGCCACCACCGCGTCCAGCACCACGTCGTCCGGCACCGAGGCCACCGACGTGTCGGCGGTCGCGGCGAAGGTGCTGCCGAGCGTCGTGCAGATCAACGTGCGGTCGCAGCAGGGCGAAGGCCTCGGCTCGGGCGTGATCCTGTCGTCCGACGGCAAGATCCTGACCAACAACCACGTGGTCGCGGCCGGGACCTCGGTGACGGTCACGCTGTCCGACGGCCGCACGGTCGACGCGCGGGTGCTGGGCACCGACCCGTCGAGCGACCTGGCGGTGATCCAGGCCGAGGGTGTCAGCGGCCTGACCGCGGCGACCTTCGGCAACTCCGACGACGTGAAGGTCGGCGACGAGGTCATCGCCATCGGCTCACCCGGCGGCCTGCAGGGCACCGTCACGACGGGCATCGTGTCGGCACTGGACCGCAAGGTGACCGTGCCGGAGGAGCAGCAGCAGGAGAGCCCGTTCCCGCTCACGCGGCAGGAGCAGGGTGGCGGGACGACGTCCTACCAGGCGATCCAGACCGACGCCGCGATCAACCAGGGCAACTCCGGCGGGCCGCTGTTCAACAGTGCCGGTGAGGTCATCGGCATCAACTCCGCGATCTACTCGCCGGTGTCGAGCCCGGACGGGTCAGCGGGAAGCGTCGGGATCGGGTTCGCCATTCCCGGCAACCGTGCCCAGCAGGTGATCGACCAACTGTAGGCCGCCGACCGTGATGCTCGCCCGCTGCGCCTCGCTGATCGCGAGGTCCGCGCGGGTGAGCAGCCAGTCGGCGCGGCGGACCCGTTTGCGCAGGTCACGGGTCTCCCGAAGCAGCACAAGGGAGCCGAGCACGAGCACAGCCCCGGCGACGGCCACCAGCTCAGCGAGCACGGCGCACCTGCACATCGGCCTCCACCCCAGCTGCCGACAGCGACTCCCGCACCTTGCCGACCAGCTTCCGGTGGACCACGTCACGAAGCAGCCGAGGGGTCAGCATGGTGAACGGCCTGGTCAGCACGCTCTCGCGATGGGCAAGCTCGAACAGGTTGAGCAACTCGACCACGATCACGTGCCGGTCACCGGTGCCGAACCCACCGGTCAGCTGCGGCGGAAGCGCGTTCATCCGGTCGGCGACCTGACGGGCGTGCTCCTCGGTGGCGGCCACCTCCCGCCGCAACCGCAACAGCCCGACGACCGCCCCACCCAGCACACCCAACCCGACGAGCACCAACACCAGCGCGATGGTCTCCATAAAGCAACTAGTCCGCCTCCCTGGAATTTAAAAGTGTTGGTATCGACCCAGCGAAAGTTGCGGATCGTGGGTGGTTGGTGGCTGGGTGCCATCACGTTCCCCTGAGGTCACTGTTGGTCAGGCCCAGACCCCCGCACAAAGATCCATGGGACAGGCACTAATCAGCGCGTGGTTAGGGTTCGGTGCATTTCCTGTAGGCGGGCCGCGAGGTCGTTGCGGGTGGCGGGGGCCACCAGGACTCGCTCGTCGCCCTCGGCGACCGGGGTCATGAAGTTCAACCAGCGGCCGGTCGGGGTGTCGGCGTAGCGGAGGGGGGTGCGGGCAGGGGTGCGGCGGCCCATGCGGTCGCGGACGGCGACGTACAGTTCGCCGCTGCCGGTGGTCGGCTGGGAGATGACCTGCTGGACGATCCTGACCTCCGGCGGGGCTGGCCGCATGCCGACGCCTGCCGCGGTGCGTTGGCGGCCGCCTACCGTGGCGAGCATGTCCGAGCGCAGGACGCTGACCGCCTCGCCGCGGGACGGGGGGACCTCCGGGGTCTGGCGCACCAGCGCGTCCGGCAGGGTCTCCGGGCGGATCTGGGTGATCTTCACCGTCGAGCCGTTGCGGACGGCCAGGATCGCCTCGCGGCCGATCGCGCCCGCCAGTACGCCCTTGGTGTTGTCGCCCTCGTTGATCCAGCCGTAGAACTCGGCGCCCGCGCGGCACAGGACCGCCAGCGTCGCGGCCACCTCGACCTCGACGCGGCCGCGCCGGTCCAGGAGGCCGAGGCGCTGGAACTCGTTCCGCGCCTCGGTCTCCAGGCGGTCCTGGTCGGCCTTGCGACGCCACACCGCGGCCGGTTTCAGCGTGACGTGCAGCTCGCCAAGGTTCTCCATGCGCACCAGCCGGGCCAGTGCTTCCATGTGCAGCGTCAGCGGTTTCTCGAGCACCGGTCTATTCGCCGATCACCGGTGGGGCCGTGACCTCGTTGGTGCCGAACGTGTCGTGCGGGTCGGGCTCGACCAGGAACGACGGCCTCTCGTGCTCGCCGTCCTCCTCGCCCTCGCCTTTGCGGCCGCCGCCCCCCATACCGCCCATGCCGCCACCGCGGCCGCCACCGCCGCCGAGGCC
>NZ_JBARWZ010000088.1:0-33841 GCF_049647105.1 Actinophytocola sp. | reverse complement strand
GGTTGGGCTCGCCGTCGTGGCTGCCGCACCGGCGGCCGCCGCACCCGAGGGCAGGATCCTCGGCGCCGACTCGGCCACCGCGGTCGACGGCAGCTACATCGTCGTCTTCAAGGACGGCATCGCGGCGACCACCGCGACGGCAGGCGTCGAGGTGACGCGCCGGTACCAGACGCTGAACGGGTTCGCCGCGTCGATGAGCGAGCAGCAGGCCAAGCAGCTCGCCGCCGACCCGAACGTGTCGTTCGTGCAGCAGAACCAGACGATGCGGATCACCGACGTCGCGTCGTGGGGTCTCGACCGGGTCGACCAGCGCAACCTGCCGCTGGACGACAGCTACGCGGCCTCGACGACGGCGTCGAACGTGCACGCGTACATCATCGACACCGGCATGGACCTCGACCACCCCGACTTCGGCGGTCGCGCCACCTCGGGCTTCGACGCGATCGACGGCGGCTCGGCGGACGACTGCCACGGCCACGGCACGCACGTCGGCGGCACCGTCGGCGGCGCGACCCACGGTGTGGCCAAGGAGGTCAACCTGGTCGCGGTGCGGGTCCTGGACTGCGCGGGCTCCGGCACGACCGAGCAGGTCGTCGCGGGCATCGACTGGGTGACCGCCAACGCGGTCAAGCCGGCCACGGCGAACATGAGCCTCGGCGGCGGCGTCGACGCGGCGATCGACGCGGCCACGCAGAGCTCCATCGCGGCGGGCGTCACCTACGCGATCGCGTCCGGCAACTCCTCCGGCGCCGACGCGTGCGACTTCTCCCCGGCCCGCGTGCCGGAGGCGATCACGGTGAACGCGTCGACCGAGGGCGACGCACGCGCGTCGTTCTCGAACATCGGCACCTGCACCGACATCTTCGCGCCGGGCCTGGGCATCACGTCCGACTGGCTCGACGGCGGCACCAACACGATCAGCGGCACGTCGATGGCGACCCCGCACGTGGCCGGCGCGGCCTCGCTCTACCTGGCCGACCACCCGGACGCCACCCCGCAGGCCGTCCGCGACGCGCTCGTGGCCAACGGCACCCCGGACAAGATCACCGACGCGGGCACGGGCTCGCCGAACGTGCTCCTGTACACGGGCGCCGGCGGCACCGACCCCGACCCGACGGGTTGTGCGGCCGTCGCCAACGCCACCCGGGTGGCCATTCCGGACGCCGGCGCGGCGGTGACCAGCACGATCGAGATCAGCGGCTGCGAGGGCAACGCCTCGGCGACCTCCGCCGTGAACGTGCAGATCACCCACACGTACCGCGGTGACCTGGTGGTCGACCTGGTCGCCCCGGACGGCACCGTCTACCGGCTGAAGAACTCCAGCGGGTCCGACAGCGCGGACGACGTGAACCAGACGTTCGCGGTGGACGCCTCCGCGAAGGCGGCGAACGGTGCGTGGTCGCTGCGCGTGCAGGACATCTTCGGCGCTGACACGGGCGCACTGACGGGTTGGACGCTCGACCTCTGATCCGGCAGTTGTTTACGGCGCTCCCCGCCCTTGGCGGGGAGCGCCGTTCCATGTCTGGCCTCCGGCCCCCGGTTTCCAGCCTACGGGCAGGGGGTGACAATTCCGGCGGCGGAGAGCTGCGCTGTGGACAACCCAGGGGGTTGTGGACAACCGGCGCGGAGCCCCCGGAGGCAACGGCGAGACCAAGCGGCGGGGTCAGAAGTGTTTCCGTATGGCGCGGGTTTGTTCCGCGCGTGCGGCCAGTTGGTCCGGGGGTGGGTAGTCGACGCCGGTCAGGGTGAGGCCGTGTGCCGGGGCGACGGTGATCGTGCTCGGGCGGGTCTCCGCCTTCAGCAGTGACGACGGCCATTCGGCTGGCTTGCGGCCCTCGCCCACCGCCAGCAGGGCGCCCACCAGGCTGCGCACCATCGAGTGGCAGAACGCGTCCGCCGACACCGTGGCCGTCACCACGTCGCCATCTCGCGCCCACGAAAGGCGTTGCAGGTCACGGATCGTCGTTGCGCCTTCGCGGCGGCGGCAGAACGCGACGAAGTTGTTGAGTCCCAGCAGAAGTGACGACGCGTCGTTCATCGCGTCCACATCGAGTGCGCGGGGCCAGGTCACCGTGTCGTGGCGGCGTAGTGGGTTCGCGGACCACTGGCGGTCGCACACGCGGTAGGCGTAGTGCCTGCGGACGGCCGAGAAGCGGGCGTCGAAGCCCGGTGGTGCCTCGGTGATCGAGTGCACCCTGACGTCCGATGGCAGTGCGCGCGCGAGGCGGTTCGGGTCGGGAACCGAGGGCAGGTCCGTGTGCGCCACCTGGCCGGACGCGTGCACGCCAGCGTCGGTCCTGCCCGCGACGGTCAGGCGGGTGTCGTGGCGCAGGACCATCGACAAGGTGTCCTCGATGACCGCGCACACCGTGCGGCGGCCCGGTTGGCGGGCCCAGCCCGAGAAATCCGTGCCGTCGTAGGCGATGCCGAGCACGAATCGGACGAGCCCGCCGCCCCTGGGGGCGACGGGCTCGTCCGGAGCGAAACCGGTCAGGACTCGTCTTCCTGCGACACGGGCTTGCTGAAGCCAGCGCTCTCCGCGTCCTCGGCGGTGGCGAACCACACCTCGGCGACGGTCCGGTCGTAGTACTGCGTGTCCGGCTCGTGGTACAGGTTCGAGTCGGCGTTGCCCTTGATCGGGAAGCCCTCCGGCTGCGAGCCGTCCTCCAGCGCGACGTGGCTGCCCGCGCCGTAGGGGTGCTCGTCGTCCGACGTGCTCTCCTCGACCTCGACGTCCTCGGCCGGAGCCTCGGTCGTGTCCTCCGCCTTGGTCTCCTTGGCGGGGGTGGCGGCCTTCTCGTCCTTGGCGAACTTCGTCTTGCGGGCGGCCTCGGCCTCCGCGGTGACGGTCTTCTCCTGCACCAGTTCGATGATCGCCATGGGGGCGTTGTCGCCCTTGCGCGGGATCGTCTTCAGGATGCGGGTGTAGCCGCCGTTGCGGTCCGCGAAGAACGGGCCGATCTCCGTGACGAGGCGGTGCACGACCTCCTGGTCCCGGATCACCCGCATGATCATGCGGCGGTTGTGGAGGTCACCCACCTTCGCCTTGGTGATCAGACGCTCCGCGTACGGCCGCAGCTTCTTGGCCTTGGTCTGGGTGGTGGTGATCCGACCGTGCTGGAACAGCGATGTGGCAAGGTTTGCCAGCATCAGCCGCTCGTGAGCCGGCGAGCCGCCCAGGCGGGCGCCCTTGGTTGGCGTGGGCATTACAACTGCTCCGTCTCCGCGTAGTCCTGGCCATCGTCACTGCCGGTGTCCGCGCCAACGCCGCTGTCCGACCAGCCCTCGTTCGAGTAGTCCGAGGCGGCGGTCGTCGGGTCGAACCCGGGCGGGCTGTCCTTCAGCGCCAGGCCGAGACCGACGAGCTTCATCTTGACCTCGTCGATCGACTTCGCGCCGAAGTTGCGGATGTCCAGCAGATCGGCCTCGCTGCGCGAGACGAGCTCACCCACGGTGTGGATGCCCTCGCGCTTGAGGCAGTTGTACGAACGAACGGTGAGGTCGAGGTCCTCGATCGGCATCGCGTAGGCGGCGATGGTGTCCGCCTCCTGCGGCGACGGACCGATCTCGATGCCCTCGGCGTCCACGTTGAGCTCGCGGGCGAGACCGAACAGCTCGACCAGCGTCTTGCCGGCCGACGCGACGGCGTCCCGCGGGGTGATCGACGGCTTCGTCTCGACGTCGAGGATCAGCCGGTCGAAGTCGGTGCGCTGCTCGACACGCGTGGCCTCGACCTTGTAGGTGACCCGCAGCACCGGCGAGTAGATCGAGTCGACCGGGATCCGGCCGATCTCGGCACCAGCCTGCTTGTTCTGCACAGCGGGCACGTAGCCGCGGCCGCGCTCGACGACGAGCTCGATCTCCAGCTTGCCCTTGCCGTTCAGCGTGGCGATGTGGAGGTCGGGGTTGTGCACGGTGACACCGGCGGGCGGCACGATGTCGCCCGCGCTGACCTCACCAGGGCCCTGCTTGCGCAGGTACATGGTGACGGGCTCGTCCTCCTCGGAGCTGACCACGAGCTCCTTGAGGTTGAGGATGATGTCGGTGACGTCTTCCTTCACGCCCGGCACGGTGGTGAACTCGTGCAGCACACCGTCGATACGGATGCTCGTGACGGACGCACCCGGGATCGACGACAGCAGGGTCCGCCGCAGCGAGTTGCCCAGCGTGTAGCCGAAACCCGGCTCCAGAGGCTCGATGGTGAACCGGGAGCGCGTCTCGTTGACCGGCTCCTCGCCGAGCGAGGGCCGCTGAGAAATCAGCACTTTCTTGTTTCCTTTACCTCAGGGGCGACCGCTATTTGACGCCCACCGGGATGAACCCGGCGGTGGCCCCTGAGGGCCACCGCCGGGCGACGATCACTTGGAGTAGAACTCGACGATCAGCTGTTCCTGCACTGGCACGTCGATCTGCGCGCGCTCGGGCAGCTGGTGCACGAGGATCCGCAGGTTGGACTGCACGACCTGCAGCCAGCCCGGAATCGGCCGGTCGCCGAAGGACTCCTTGGCGGCCACGAACGGCAACGTGTTGACCGACTTCGGCTTCACATCGATGATGTCGAACTTCGACACCTGGAAGCTCGGGACGTTGACCTTCTTGCCGTTCACGATGAAGTGACCGTGGCTGACCAGCTGACGGGCCTGGCGACGCGTGCGGGCGAGACCCGCGCGGTACACCACGTTGTCCAGCCGGGCCTCGAGGAGCTGCAGCAGTGCCTCACCGGTCTTGCCCTTGGTGCGCGCGGCCTGCTCGTAGTAGCGGCGGAACTGACGCTCCAGCACACCGTACGTGTAGCGGGCCTTCTGCTTCTCCTGCAGCTGCAGGAGGTACTCGCTCTCCTTGATGCGGCCGCGGCCGTGCTGACCCGGGGGGTACGGACGACGCTCGAACGAGCGGTCGCCACCGACCAGGTCGACCTTGAAACGACGTGACTTGCGGGTCACGGGTCCGGTGTAACGAGCCATTTCTCTCTAGTCCCCCGTTCCCTTAGACCCGGCGCCGCTTGGGCGGGCGGCACCCGTTGTGCGGCTGTGGCGTGACGTCCTGGATGGTGCCGACCTCGAGGCCCGCCGCCTGCAGCGAACGGATCGCGGTCTCCCGGCCGGAGCCGGGGCCCTTCACGAAGACATCGACCTTGCGCATGCCGTGCTCGGCCGCCTTGCGGGCCGCGTTCTCCGCGGCCATCTGCGCGGCGAACGGCGTCGACTTACGCGAGCCCTTGAAGCCGACGTGGCCGCTGGACGCCCAGCTGATCACGTTGCCGCTCGGGTCGGTGATGGACACGATCGTGTTGTTGAACGTGCTCTTGATGTGCGCGTGGCCGTGAGCGACGTTCTTCTTTTCCTTGCGCCGGACCTTCTTGACTCCGGCGCCCTGACGAGACTTGGGTGGCATGTCTGGTGGGTGCTCCTGTTAACGCGAAGTCTGGGTGGTGTCGGACTCGGACTCCGAGTTGGAGTCGCGGTCCGCGTGGCGGATGACCGTGCCGTAATCCCGGTACAGGTCGCGAAGTGCCTGCGGGCGCGCCTTGGGGGCGACCTGCAGAGCCACGAACTGACGGTTGCGTCGCCTCTGAGGGACGACCGATACGACCGTGCTCACTTCTTCCCAGCCTTCTTCTTGCCGGCGACCGTCTTCTTGGGGCCCTTGCGGGTACGGGCGTTCGTCTTCGTGCGCTGGCCGCGGACAGGCAGGCCGCGACGCCAGCGAAGACCCTCGTAACAGCCGATTTCGATCTTCCGGCGGATGTCCGCGTTCACCTCGCGGCGGAGGTCACCCTCGACCTTGTAGTTGGTCTCGATGTGCTCGCGGAGCTTCGCCACGTCCTCGTCGGACAGGTCCTTGGCGCGCAGGTCCGGGTTGATGCCGGTTGCGGTCAGCAGCTCCTTGGAGCGGGTACGGCCGATGCCGTAGATATAGGTCAGCGCGATCTCCATCCGCTTTTCGCGGGGGAGGTCGACGCCAGAAACGCGTGCCATATCTCCTCTTGAAGGGTCTTCCAGGTCTGCTCCCCAACCGCCCCGCAAAATGCGGGCCCCGGCCTGGTCCGAGGGTGAACCGAGCCCGTGTGGCTCGGTAGGTGTGGGGAGGGCCTCTTATGTCTGCTGTGCTGTGATCAGCCCTGACGTTGCTTGTGACGCAGGTTCTCGCAGATCACCATGACCCGGCCGTGACGGCGGATCACCTTGCACTTGTCACAGATCTTCTTGACGCTCGGCTGGACCTTCACGTCCCTGTCTCTCCATCGATGGCTCTACTTGTAGCGGTAGACGATTCGGCCGCGGGACAGGTCGTAGGGCGAAAGCTCCACGACCACTCGGTCCTCGGGCAGGATGCGGATGTAGTGCTGCCGCATCTTGCCGCTGATGTGTGCGAGAACCTTGTGTCCGTTCTCCAACTCGACACGGAACATCGCGTTGGGGAGCGGCTCCACCACACGGCCTTCGACCTCGATGGCCCCGTCCTTCTTGCCCATGTCCTCCGCGTTTCGTTTCTTGGTCTACGCAGGCCGCCAGGCATGTATCCGTAACTGGTCACACGCATGACGGAAACGGCGCAACGAGTGCGCCACCGAACTAGTGTACGCGCGCTGTTGACGGCGCGGCACCCAGGGGGTTATGTGCAGGCGATGACGAGGCTCACAGCAATGGTAGCCGCCATCGCCGCCTCTATTGGGTGAGATTTCGTCACCCTGTGTTAGGTTTTCCGGCCCGATGCCCAGCGATGGCCTGACAGCGTCACCCGGTGAGGCTTCCCAGTGTCACCGGCGGCACGCCGAGGGGCTCGCAGACAACGTCAACGCACGGTCAGGGCGCCGTCAGCACCCATGGCCCGTCGTCGGTGATGGCCACCGTGTGTTCCCAGTGGGCGGCCCTGGAGCCATCCGCGGTGACCACGGTCCAGCCGTCGTCGAGCTCCTCGGTCTGCTCGCGGCCGATGGTCAGCATCGGCTCGATCGCGATGGCCATGCCGACCCGCAGGCGCGGGCCCTTGCCCGGCTTGCCGTAGTTCGGCAGGAACGGCTCCATGTGCATGGCCCGGCCGATGCCGTGGCCGCCGTACTCGCGGACGATGCCGTACGTCGTGCCCGACGCGCGTTCCGTTGCGTGGACGGATTCCTCGATGGCGTGCGAGATGTCGGTAAGGCGGGCGTCCGGGCGGACGGCCTTGATGCCGGCCTCCATCGCCGCGCGGGTGGCGTCGGACAGCGCCAGGTCCGCGGCGGCGACCGTGCCCACCGGGATCGTCACCGCGGAGTCGCCGTGCCAGCCGTCGAGGATGGCCCCGCAGTCCACGGAGATCAGGTCGCCGTCGGCCAGCACCTGGTCGCGGGAAGGGATGCCGTGCACGATCTGGTGGTTCACCGAGGCGCAGATCGTGGCGGGGTAGTCGTGGTAGCCGAGGAACGACGGGACCGCGCCCGCGTCGCGGATGATCTCGAACGCCAGCTCGTCCAGCTCCCCCGTGCTGATGCCGGGGCGGACGGCGGCCGTGACCGCGGCGAGGGCCTTCGCCACCACGAGGCCCGCGGCACGCATGGCCTCCAGCTCGGCTGGAGTCTTCAGCTCGATCATGCTGTCACGCCGCCGGAGCAACGTGCCGAACAGTCCACCGGTCACGTCCGGTCGCGTAGCGCGGCCAGCACCCGCTCGGTGATCTCGCCGACCTCGCCGACGCCGTCGACGGTGACCAGCACGTCCCGGTAGTAGTCGAGCAGCGGCGCCGTCTCCGACCGGTAGACGTGCTGCCGGTGCCGGATGACGTCCTCGTTGTCGTCGTTGCGACCACGGGACAGGAGCCGCCCCACCACGACGTCCTCGTCGACCTGCAGCTGCACCACGGCGTCGAGCTTCTGGGCGGAGTCCGCCAGCACCTTCGCCAGGACGTCCGCCTGGCCGATGTTGCGCGGGAAACCGTCCAGCAGGAAGCCGTTCTCCGTGTCGGGCCGCTCGAGGCGCTCGATCAGCATCTGGTTGGTGACCTCGTCGGGGACGAGGCCACCACTGTCCAGGATGTGCTTGACCTGCAGGCCAAGCTCGGTCTCCTCGGCGATGTTCTTGCGGAACAGGTCGCCCGTGGAGATGTGCGGTACGCCCAGCCTCTCGCTCAGCGCGGTCGCCTGGGTGCCTTTGCCCGCACCGGGCGGACCGACAAGAACGAGACGTGTCACTTGAGGAACCCTTCGTAGTTTCGCTGCATGAGCTGGCTTTCGATCTGCTTGACGGTGTCGAGGCCGACGCCAACCATGATCAAGACAGCAGTACCGCCGAAGGGGAAGTTCTGGTTCTGGCCGTCACCGGTGATGTCCAGGAAGAAGTTGGGCAGCACCGCGATGATGCCGAGGTAGATCGACCCGGGGAGGGTGATCCTGCTCAGCACGAACTGCAGGTACTCGGCGGTCGGCCGACCAGGACGAATACCGGGGATGAAGCCGCCGTACTTCTTCATGTCGTCAGCACGCTCGTTCGGGTTGAACTGGATGCTGATGTAGAAGTACGTGAAGAAGATGATCATCGCGAAGTAGACCAGGATGTGCACCCAGTCGGACTGCTTCGTGAGGTGCTCGGAGACGAACCTCGTCCACCAGTTGTTGCTGTTGCCCGCGAGCCTGGTGATCAGGTCGGGCAGGTACAGCAGCGAGGACGCGAAGATGATCGGGATGACGCCTGCCTGGTTGACCTTCATCGGCAGGTAGGTCGAGGTGCCGCCGTACATGCGACGGCCGACCATGCGCTTCGCGTACTGCACCGGGATGCGGCGCTGCCCCTGCTCGAGGAACACCACACCGACGATGATCGCGAGGCCGAACAGGCACACGATGGTGAACACCAGCGGGCCGTTGTTCTCGAGGATGTTGCCACCCTCGGCGGGGATCCGCGCCGCGATGTTGACGAACATCAGCAGCGACATGCCGTTGCCGATGCCGCGCTCGGTGATGAGCTCGCCGAACCACATGATGATGGCGGTACCCGCGGTCATCGTGAGCACGATGAGCGCGAGGTCGAACACCCCGTTCTGCGGGATGATCGGGTCCTGGCAGTCACCGAACAGGCCACCACGGTTGGCCATGGCGATGATGCCGGTCGCCTGCAGCACCGCGAGACCGATGGTCAGGTAGCGGGTGTACTGCGTCAGCTTGCCCTGGCCGGACTGGCCTTCCTTCTTCAGCTGCTCGAACCGCGGGATGACCACGGTCAGCAGCTGGATGATGATGCTCGCGGTGATGTACGGCATGATGCCGAGCGCGAAGACGGACAACTGCAGGAGCGCACCGCCGCTGAACAGGTTCAGCAGCTGGTAGATGCTCTGGTTGTCGACGTCCGCGATGCACTTCTGCACGTTCGGATACGAGACACCCGGGGAGGGCAGCATGGCGCCGACCCGATAGATCCCAATGATCATCAGGGTGAAAAGGATCTTGCGGCGCAGATCCGGCGTCGCGAGAGCCGAGCGGAAGGCGCTGAGCACGCAAGGACCTCCTCGGCGTCGCCGGCGCTTCTCGCCGACGATCGGCTTTGCCGGTTGGTTACCGGCCGGAACACACAACCTGGCCGCCAGCTAGCTGGCAAGCCAGGAACGCTTCGGGGGGCACTCCACCCGAAGCGTGCTCACGACTTTAACAGCACCTCGGGTGGCTCCTGCACCCCCTGGTAGCTAAGGACCCCGGCGCATCCGTTCGGCCTAGTCCTTTCGGAGGCGTGGACGTGAGGATTCGCGTGCGGTGGGATGCACGCATGCGCAAACCTCTCGCCATGGCGGCCGCTGTCGCCATGGCCGCGGGCATGGCCGCGGCCACCCCGGCGGCCGCCGCCGGGAACGACGTCACCATCACCGTCATGGAGTCCTCCGACCTCCATGGCAACGCCCTGAACTGGGACTACTTCAAGAACGCCGAGTACGACGACAGTGCCCACAACGACGTCGGGCTCGCGAAGGTGTCGACGCTCGTGAACCAGATCCGGGCCGACCGCGGCCGGAGCAGGACGATGCTGCTCGACTCCGGCGACACCATCCAGGGCACGCCCCTGGACTACTACTACGCGAAGGTCGAGCCGATCACGGAGACCGGCGTGACGCATCCCATGGCACGCGCCATGAACGCCATCGGGTACGACGCCGTGACCCTCGGGAACCACGAGTTCAACTACGGCCTTCCGCTCCTGGCGAAATGGATCCGGCAGATGAAGGCGCCGGTGCTCGGCGCGAACGCGGTCGACGAGCGCACCGGCATCCCCGCCTACCTGCCGTTCACCATGAAAACCATGCCGGTGCACGGGAAGCGGCCGGTGCGGGTCGGTGTCCTCGGGCTCACCAACCCGGGCATCGCCATCTGGGACAAGGCGAACGTCGAAGGCAAGCTGCGGTTCACCGACCTCGTCGAGTCGGCGAAGTTCTGGGTGCCGATCATCCGCAAGCTCGGCGCGGACGTGGTGCTCGTGACCGCGCACGCCGGTGACAACGGCATGTCCTCCTACGAGGGCGACCTCCCCGTGGAGAACGCGTCGGCGATGGTGGCCGAGGAGGTGCCCGGCATCGACGCGGTCCTGTTCGGACACGCGCACAACGAGGTGCCGCAACGGTTCGTGACCAACAAGGTCACCGGCCAGCAGGTGCTGCTGACCGAACCGAGCAAGTGGGGACAGCGACTGTCGGTCGTGGACTTCAAGCTCTCGTGGTCGCGCGGGCGGTGGCAGGTGTCGTCGAAGTCGTCGACGACGCTCAACACCAACACCGTGCCGGAGGACCCCAGGATCGTGTCGCTCATGACCGAGCAGCACGACAAGACCGTCGCGTACGTGAACCAGCCCGTCGCGGAGTCGGTGTCCGAGCTGTCGGCCGCCGAGTCGCGGTACAAGGACACGGCGATCCTCGACTACATCAACGCCGTGCAGACCTCCGTGGTGACCTCGGCCGTCGGTGATGCCAAGCCGGTGCTGTCGATCGCGGCGCCGTTCTCGCGCACGGCGGTGTTCCCGGCCGGGCAGGTGACGATCCGCGACATCGCCGGGCTCTACATCTACGACAACACGCTCGAGGCGGTCACGATGACCGGCGCCCAGGTGAAGGACTACCTCGAGTACTCGGCGAAGTACTTCAACCAGACGCCTGCCGGCGCGCCGGTGGACCCGGAGACGCTCACCAACGCCGGTGGCCAGCCGGACTACAACTACGACGTGCTGTCGGGTGTCACCTACGACGTGGACATCTCCCGGCCGGTCGGGTCGCGGATCGTCGGCCTCGCCTTCGATGGGGTGGCCGTGGACCCGGCGCAGGAGTTCGTGGTGGCGGTGAACAACTACCGGCGGTCCGGCGGTGGCGGGTTCCCGCACGTGTCCACCGCGCCGGTGGTCTACAACGCACAGGTGGAGATCCGGCAGGCGCTGATCGACTACGCGCAGGAGGCGGGAACCATCGACGAGTCGACGTTCTTCGCGCCGAACTGGCGGCTGGTTCGTGAGGGTGTGCCGGTGTTCTAGTGTCCCGAACCGGAATTGCGGTGCGTGAGTCGGTGGATCCAGGTTTCTGCCGGCAAGGCGCCGATCCTCTCTCGTACCGGGTTGTACTTGGGTGGATCGGCAACGCCGCCAGAAGGAAGCTGGGCCGCCGAATTACGTGCCAGATTTCCGGTTCGGGACGCTAGGGCTTGTGCTCGTCCGGATCCGGTCCCGGAGGCGACTCCGGGACCGGGTCCTGGTCCGGCTGCGTGCTCGGCGGGACCGGCAGGTGGGTTGCCGGAGGCTGGGTGGGCTGGTGGTGCTGTTGGTAGGCCACCGGCACGCCGCTCGGTGGGCTGGGCGCCAGTGGCCGCCCGGTCAGCGGGTCGATCTGGAACAGGTCCTGCGCCCGGTACGCCTGCTGTGCCGTCGGCGGGACGTGGGGCTGTACCGCCATCGCCATGCCGTACGGCGGGGTCGACACGTCCGGGTTGGCCTGGGCCCACGTCGCCTGGCGTACCGGGATCAGGGCCAGCACGGCCGCGCCGAGGCCCAGCACGGCCGCCACCAGCAGCAGCCAGTAGCCCACCAGGTACGTCGCTTCCGTCTCGAAACCGGGAGCCATGGTGCCGAGGAGGATCACGTTCTCGATGCCGGCCATCACCACCAGCGCGGCGGTCCACACCGTGCCGATGAGGAAACCACCACCGATCACCGTCGTCGTGGCGGCCACGCGGCCGACGCCCTGGGTCGCGGCAGGGATCGCCGCGTACCAGCACAGTGCCGCCGCGCAGGCGAGGATGATCGCGGCGAAGACCAGCGGGTAGCCGAGCGCGGGGACCTCGCCGGGTTCGGTGGGACCGCTGACGTCGGCGCTCCACGGGGAGATCGTCACCTCGAGCTCGTCAGAGCCGACGCTGAGCGTGCTCGAGTACAGCGGGAGGAACGAGCCGACGAACACCAGCAGCATCGCGCAGAAGGACAACAGCGCGGCCGTGACGCGGGTCGGGTGCCAGCGCGCCGGGCCCGTCGTGGTGTGCGCGAGCGTCGACATCGCCACCGGATAGACCGGCCGCTCCCCCATGGTCATAACTGGAGCGTTGCGCATCGGCAAGGTCGGACACAGCACGGAAACGTCACGATCAGTGCACCGGGTACTACCCGGCGGGCGACACGAAACGGCCGGCAGGGCGAACCCTGCCGGCCGTTTCGTTCAGATCTGTCCTACAGCGTGGTGGCGCTGCCGCCCGCCGCCGAGAGCTTCTCGGCCGCGGACTTCGAGAACTTGTGCGCGGTGATGTCGAGCTTCAACGACAGGTCACCGTCGCCGAGCACCTTCACCAGCGTGTTCTTGCGGACGAGACCGGCCTCGACCAGCTCGGCCACGCCCACCGAACCACCGTCGGGGAACGCGGTGGCGATGTCGCCGACGTTCACCGGCTGGTACTCGGTGCGGAACCGGTTCTTGAAGCCACGCAGCTTCGGCAGCCGCATGTGGATCGGCATCTGGCCGCCCTCGAAGCGGGCAGGCACGTTCTTCCGTGCCTTGGTGCCCTTGGTGCCGCGGCCCGCGGTCTTGCCGCCCTTGCCGCCTTCACCACGGCCGACCCGCTTCTTCTCCGACTTGGCGCCCGGCGCCGGACGGAGGTGGTGGATCTTGATGGCCATCAGTCTTCGACCTCCTCGACCGTCACGAGGTGACGGACGGTGTGGATCAGGCCGCGAACCTGCGGGGTGTCCTCACGCACGGTGAACTGGCGGATCTTCCGCAGCCCGAGCGTGCGCAGCGACTCCCGGTGGTTGCGCTTGGTCCCGATGACGCTACGGACCTGGGTCACCTTGAGCTGTGCCATGTCACTTCCCCTGACCAGCCTGCGCACGCGCACGGAGCATGCCGGCCGGGGCCACGTCCTCCAGCGGCAGACCGCGGCGAGCCGCGACCTCCTCCGGACGCTGCAGACCCTTAAGCGCGGCCACCGTGGCGTGCACGATGTTGATCGCGTTGTCGCTGCCGAGCGACTTCGACAGCACGTCGTGGACACCGGCGCACTCCAGCACGGCACGCACCGGGCCACCGGCGATGACGCCGGTACCGGCGGAAGCCGGACGCAGGAGCACGACACCGGCGGCACGCTCACCCTGGATCGGGTGCGGAATGGTGCCTGCGATCCTCGGGACCTTGAAGAAGTTCTTCTTCGCCTCCTCAATTCCCTTGGCGATCGCGGCCGGCACCTCCTTCGCCTTGCCGTAGCCGACACCGACCATGCCGTCACCGTCGCCCACCACGACCAGCGCGGTGAAGCTGAACCGGCGACCACCCTTCACGACCTTGGCGACCCGGTTGATGGCCACCACGCGTTCGATGTGCGCGGTCTTGTCCTGGGCCGCCCCGCCACGGCCCCCATCGCGACGGTCCCTGCGGTCCCGACGGTCACCGCGGTCTCCGCGGTTGTCACCGCCCTGGCCGCCCTGCTGGCCGCCGCCGAATTGCCGTGAACGTCCCGGCATCAGGCGATCCTTCCCGTGTACTCGTACATGATCAGAACTCCAGCCCGGCTTCCCGAGCCGCGTCGGCGAGGGCCGCGATCCGGCCGTGGTAGTCGTTGCCACCGCGGTCGAACACGATCTTCGAGACGCCGGCACTCTTGGCGCGGTCGGCAACGAGCTGGCCGACCTTGGCCGCACGCGCCTTCTTGTCGCCGTCCAGCGCCCGAACGTCCGCCTCGAGGGTGGATGCCGACGCGATCGTCGTGCCTGTCAGGTCGTCGACCAGCTGCGCCACGATGTGCCGCGACGACCTCGTGACCGACAGACGCGGCCGCTCGGCCGTGCCGCTGACCTTCCGGCGGACCCGGAAGTGGCGGCGGGCCTTGGACACCCGACGACGCGTCGAGATGTCCTTGCCCAGCGGCTTCCGGCGCTTGGTAACAGTCGCTTCGCTCATGATCACTTACCCGTCTTTCCGACCTTGCGGCGGATCTTCTCGCCCGCGTACCGCACGCCCTTGCCCTTGTACGGGTCGGGCTTGCGCAGCTTGCGAATGTTCGCGGCGATCTCGCCGACCCGCTGCTTGTCGATGCCCTGGACGGAGAACCGGGTCGGGTTCTCGACCGCGAAGGTGATGCCCTCCGGCGGCGAGACCTTGACCGGGTGGCTGAAGCCCAACGAGAACTCCAGGTCCGAACCCTTGAGCTGGACGCGGTAACCGACGCCGTGGATCTCGAGCTTCTTCTCGTAGCCTTCGGTGACGCCGACCACCAGGTTGTTCACCAGTGACCGGGTCAGACCGTGCAACGCGCGGTTGCGGCGCTCGTCGTCGGGGCGCTTGACCTCGAGGACGCCGTCCTCGCCGCGCTCCAGGACGATCGGCTCCACGATCGTGTGCGAGAGAGTCCCCTTGGGACCCTTCACGCTGACCTGCTGGCCGTCGATCTTCACGTCCACGCCGGACGGGACAGGGATCGGCAGCTTACCGATGCGAGACATCTACTCTCCCCTTTCCCGTTACCACACGTAGGCGAGGACTTCCCCGCCCATCCGCTGTTTGCCTGCCTGCCGGTCCGTCAGGAGGCCGGCGGACGTGGAGATGATCGCCACGCCGAGGCCACCGAGCACCTTGGGCAAACCGGTCGACTTCGCGTACACCCGAAGGCCGGGCTTCGACACCCGGCGGAGACCAGCGATGCTGCGCTCCCGGTTCGGGCCGTACTTGAGCTCGACGACGAGGTTCTTGCCCTTCTCACCGTCTTCGTCGCGGTAGCCCGCGATGTAGCCCTCGCGCTTGAGGATCTCCGCGATGTTGGCCTTCAACTTCGAGTGCGGCAGCACGACCTCGTCGTGGTACGCCGAGTTGGCGTTACGCAGACGAGTCAAGAAGTCTGCGATCGGGTCGGTCATCGTCATGGTGACCTGTCAACCTTTCTCGCCATGGTTCCCATGCCCTTCAGCAGAGCGGGCCTGTGGCGGGATGGATATATCTGGATTACCAGCTGGACTTGTTCACGCCGGGGAGCTCGCCGCGGTGGGCCATCTCCCGCAGGCAGATGCGGCAGAGGCCGAACTTGCGGAAGACCGCGCGGGGCCGGCCGCACCGCTGGCAGCGCGTGTAACCACGCACCTTGAACTTCGGCTTCTGCGCGGCCTTGTGGACCAGGGCTTTCTTGGCCATCGCTCAGTTCTCCTTGAACGGGAAGCCCAGGCGCCGCAGCAGCGCCCTGCCCTCCTCGTTGTTGGTCGCGGTGGTGACGACGGTGATGTCCATACCACGCGGACGGTCGATCGAGTCCGGGTTGATCTCGTGGAACATCGACTGCTCGTTGAGACCGAACGTGTAGTTGCCGTTGCCGTCGAACTGCTTCGGCGAGAGACCGCGGAAGTCACGGATACGCGGCAGCGCGATCGTCAGCAGCCGGTCCAGGAACTCCCACATGCGGTCGCCGCGCAGAGTCACCTTCGCGCCGATCGGCATGCCCTCACGCAGCTTGAACTGCGCGATGGACTTGGTGGCCCGCCGCACCTGCGGCTTCTGGCCGGTGATCAGCGAGAGGTCACGCAGGGCACCCTCGATCAGCTTGCCGTCACGGGCGGCGTCGCCGACGCCCATGTTCACCACGACCTTGACCACGCGCGGGATCAGCATGGCGTTCTCGAACGAGAACTCCTCCTGCAGACCGCTCGCGATCTCCTCGCGGTACCGGGTCTTGAGCCGCGGGATGGTCTTCTCTGCGGTGGTCATCAGATCTCCTTCCCGGTGCGACGCGAGATCCGGACCTTGCGGCCGTCGTCGTCGAACTTGTAGCCGACGCGGGTGGGCTTGCCGTCGTCGCCGACGATCATCACGTTGCTCACGTCGATCGCCGCCTCCTGGGTGACGATCCCGCCCGACTGGGCGCCGCGCTGCGTCTGGCTGATCCGGGTGTGCTTCTTGATCCGGTTGACGCCCTCGACAAGGATCTTGCCGCGCTCGGGGTAGGACTGGATGACCTTCCCCTTCGCGCCCTTGTCCTTGCCCGCGATGACGACGACCGTGTCACCCTTCTTGATCTTCATGTCAGAGCACCTCCGGAGCCAGCGAGATGATCTTCATGAACTTCTTGTCGCGCAGCTCGCGACCGACCGGTCCGAAGATGCGCGTCCCGCGCGGCTCGTTGTCCGGCTTGATCAGCACGGCGGCGTTCTCGTCGAACCGGATGTAGCTGCCATCCGGACGACGACGCTCCTTCGAGGTGCGGACGATGACGGCCTTGACGACGTCACCCTTCTTCACCCCGGCGCCGGGCATCGCGTCCTTGACGGTGGCGACGATGATGTCGCCGATTCCCGCGTAGCGCCGACCGGAGCCGCCGAGCACGCGGATGCAGAGGATCTCCTTCGCACCCGTGTTGTCGGCGACGCGCAGTCGCGACTCCTGCTGAATCACTTTGCCCTCTCCAAGATCTCCACCAGTCGCCAGCGCTTCGTGGCCGACAGCGGACGGGTCTCCATCAGCAGCACGCGGTCGCCGACACCGGCGGTGTTCTCCTCGTCGTGCGCCTTGACCTTGGTGGTGGACCGCAGCACCTTGCTGTAGCGCGGGTGCTTCTTGCGGTCCTCAAGCGAGACCACGATCGTCTTGTCCATCTTGCTCGACACGACCAGGCCCTCGCGGACCTTCCTGCGGCCGCGCGTCTGCTGTGTCTCAGTCGTCTCACTCATGCGGCACCCTCATCACTGGAAACCTCGTCGGGGGACACAGAGAGGCCCAGCTCACGCTCTCGCATCACGGTGTAGATCCGGGCAATGTCGTGCCGGACCGTGCGGAGCCGGCGGTTGTTGTCCATCTGCCCGGTCGCCATCTGGAAACGAAGGTTGAACAGCTCTTCCTTCGCCTCACGGAGACGCAGTACGAGCTCTTCGTCGTTCAGCTCGCGCATCTCGGATGCCTGAGTACCAGCGGCCATCAGAAGTCACCACCTTCACGCGTGACGATGCGGCACTTCATGGGGAGCTTGTGGATCGCCCTCGTCAGTGCCTCGCGCGCGACAGTCTCGTTCGGGAAGCTCAGCTCGAACATGACCCGGCCCGGCTTGACGTTCGCGATCCAGTACTCCGGCGAACCCTTACCGGAACCCATGCGGGTCTCGGCGGGCTTCTTCGTCAGCGGACGGTCCGGGAAGATGTTGATCCACACCTTGCCGCCACGACGAATGTGCCGGTTGATGGCGATACGAGCGGACTCGATCTGCCGGTTGGTCACGTAGGCAGGCTGCAACGCCTGGATACCGAACTCACCGAAGGTGACCTTGGTACCGCCCTTGGCAGCGCCACTCCGCTTGGGGTGGTGCTGCTTGCGGTGCCTGACCTTGCGTGGGATGAGCACTGCTCAGCCCTCCCCATTGGTCGTCTTGGCCTCGCCGCTCCCGTTGACCGACGGGGTCTTCGGCTCGGCCTGCTCTGCTGCTGGCGCCGATGCCTCTGCCGCTGCGCGGCCGGCCTCGGTGCTGGTCGCGGTGGTGCCCGACGAACCGGAACGACGGGCCCTGGTGGGCCGCTCCCGGCGCGGCGCGCGCTCCTGCGGGGCCTGGCTACGAGCCTCGACCTCGCGACGGCCGCCGACGACGTCACCCTTGTAGATCCACACCTTCACGCCGATCCGGCCGAAGGTCGTGCGGGCCTCGAAGAAGCCGTAGTCGATGTCGGCACGCAGCGTGTGCAGCGGGACCCGGCCCTCGCGGTAGTGCTCGGAGCGGGACATCTCGGCGCCGCCGAGACGGCCGCCGCACTGCACGCGAATGCCCTTGACCTGCGGCGAACGCATGGCCGACTGGATGGCCTTGCGCATCGCGCGTCGGAAGGACACCCGGTTGGACAGCTGCTCAGCGGTCACCTGGGCGACCAGCTGGGCGTCGGCCTCGGGGTTCTTCACCTCGAGGATGTTCAGCTGCACCTGCTTGCCCGACAGCTTCTCGAGCTCGCCACGAATCCGGTCCGCCTCGGCGCCTCGGCGCCCGATGACGATGCCGGGACGGGCGGTGTGGATGTCGACGCGAACCCGGTCCCGGGTGCGCTCGATCTCCACCTTCGAGATCCCGGCACGCTCCATGCCCTTGGACAGGAGCTTGCGGATCTTCACATCCTCGGCCACGTATTCCGCGTACTGCTTGTCGGCATACCAGCGGGACTTCCAGTCAGTGGTGATCCCGAGCCGGAAGCCGTGCGGGTTGATCTTCTGACCCACTAGCTGGCACTCCTCTTCGCACTGGACTTACGGCTCTTGGCAGCCGCCTTCTTCGGCTCCGCCTTCGGCCGCGACTCCACCTCGACGGTGATGTGGCTGGTCCGCTTGCGGATCCGGTACGCGCGGCCCTGGGCCCGCGGGCGGAACCGCTTGAGGGTCGGGCCTTCGTCCACGTAGGCCTGGGTGACCCAGAGCGTGTCCGGGTCAAGGTCCAGGTTGTTCTCGGCGTTGGCCACAGCACTCGCGAGCACCTTCGCCACCGGCTCGCTCGCGGACTGCGGAGCGAACCGGAGCACGGCGAGGGCTTCCTCGGCACTGCGGCCCTTGATCAGCTCGACCACCCGGCGCACCTTCATGGGTGTGGCGCGGACGTAGCGAGCCCGAGCAATCGCGCGCGGAAGCTCTTCCTGCGCGGTCGCGTCACTCATCGCTTTACTCCTTCGTCCTTTAGCGCCTGCGCGCCTTGCGGTCGTCCTTCACGTGACCCTTGAAGGTCCGTGTCGGCGCGAACTCGCCCAGCTTGTGTCCGACCATCGACTCCGAGATGAAGACCGGCACGTGCTTGCGGCCGTCGTGCACCGCGATCGTGTGGCCCAGCATGTCGGGGATGATCGTCGACCGACGTGACCATGTCTTGACGACGGTCTTCTTGCCGGACTCGTTGAGCGCGTCCACCTTCTTGAGCAGGTGGTCGTCGACGAACGGGCCCTTCTTCAAACTCCTAGGCATCTGTCACTCCCTCCTGCTCTTAGCGCTTCTTGCCGGTCCGGCGACGACGGACGATCATCCGGTCGCTGGCCTTGCCCTTGTGGCGGGTACGGCCTTCTGGCTTACCAGCGGGGTTCACCGGGTGGCGACCACCGGAGGTCTTGCCCTCACCACCACCGTGCGGGTGGTCCACCGGGTTCATCGCGACACCGCGGACGGTCGGGCGCTTGCCCTTCCACCGCATGCGGCCCGCCTTGCCCCAGTTGATGTTGGCGTGCTCGGAGTTGCCGACCTCGCCCACCGTCGCGCGGCAGCGCACGTCCACGTAGCGGATCTCGCCGGAAGGCATACGCAACTGGGCGTTGGGGCCTTCCTTCGCGACCAGCTGCACGCGGGCGCCTGCCGAGCGGGCGATCTTGGCGCCGCCGCCTGGCCGCAGCTCGATGGCGTGCACCACGGTGCCGACCGGGATGTTGCGCAGCGGCAGGGCGTTGCCCGGCTTGATGTCCGCGCTCGGCCCGTTCTCGATCCGGTCGCCCTGCTTGATCTTGTCCGGGGCGAGGATGTACCGCTTCTCACCGTCTGCGTAGTGCAGCAGCGCGATGCGCGCGGTCCGGTTCGGGTCGTACTCGATGTGCGCGACCTTGGCCGGCACGCCGTCCTTGTCGTGGCGCCGGAAGTCGATCAGCCGGTACGCCCGCTTGTGACCGCCACCCTTGTGCCGGGTGGTGATCTTGCCGTGCACGTTGCGGCCACCGCGGCCGTGCAGCGGCCGGACCAGCGACTTCTCCGGCTCCGACCGGGTGATCTCGGCGAAGTCGGAGACGCTGGACCCACGACGCCCAGGCGTCGTCGGCTTGTACTTGCGAATGCCCATCTCTACGCAGTCCCTTGGGTCTCTACTCGCCGGCTCAGGCCGGTCCGCCGAAGATCTCGATCGGCTTGCTCTCGGCGGAAAGCGTCACGATCGCTCGCTTGGTGTTCTTGCGCTTGCCGTAACCGGTACGGGTCCGCTTGCGCTTACCGGTCCGGTTCAGCGTGTTCACGCTCACGACCTGCACGCCGAACACCTTCTCGACCGCGATCTTGATCTCGGTCTTGTTCGCGTGCGGTGCGACGACGAACGTGTACTTGTTCTCCTCGAGGAGCCCGTAGGACTTCTCGGAGATCACCGGCGCGAGCAGCACGTCGCGGGGGTCGGGGATCACTTGTCGTCCTCCTTGCGCTGCGACGGCGGCAGCTGGAAGCCCGCAGCCTCAGCGTCCTCGGCGCTGGCGAACCAGACCTCGGCCACCGTGCGGTTGTAGAACGAGGTACCCGGCAGGTGGTAGAGCTTGCTGGTCTCGTTGCCCTTCACCGGGTAGCCCTCTGGCTGCTCGTCGTCGGCGATCGGACCGTGGCTGCCCTCGCCGTACGGCGCGGAGTCAGCGACCTCGCTGGAGCGAGCGCTCGCCTTGACGGCCTTGCTCGGGCCTGCGAGGAACGCGTCGAACGCGGCCTTGGTGAACACCACGTCGTCGTTGACCAGCACGTCGTAGGTGTTGAGCTGGTCGGGCCAGATCCAGTGCACGGTCTGCAGGTTGCGCACCGACCGCAGGCTGACCTTGTCATCGCGGGTCAGCACCAGCAGCACGTTCCTCGCCTCGGAGACCGCGGCGAGAACCTTGACGGCCGACTTGGTGGACGGGGTGTCCCCGTCGACCAGCGCGGACACGACGTGCAGCTGGCCTGCGCGGGCCCGGTCGGAGAGGGCGCCACGCAGAGCGGCTGCCTTCATCTTCTTGGGGACGCGCTGGGTGTAGTCACGCGGCTGCGGGCCGTGGACGACGCCACCGCCTGCGAACTGCGGCGCACGGGTCGAACCCTGGCGCGCGCGGCCGGTGCCCTTCTGGCGGTACGGCTTCTTGCCGCCACCGCTGACGTCGCCCCGGGTCTTCGTCGCGTGCGAGCCCTGGCGGGCCGCGGCCTGCTGCGCGACGACCACCTGGTGCATCAGCGCGATGTTGGCCTGCACGTCGAAGATCTCCCCTGGCAGGTCGACCGAACCATCGGTCTTGCCCTCGGGGGTCTTCACCTCGACGGAAGTCACTTCACTTCCTCCTTCGCGGCGGTCTTGAGGAACACCACGCCGCCCTTGGGGCCCGGAACGGCACCCTTGAGGAGGATCAGCCCGTCCTCGGCGTCCACGCGGTGGACCGTGAGGTTCTGGGTGGTGACCCGCTCGTGGCCCATCCGCCCTGCCATGCGCAGGCCCTTGAACACGCGGCCCGGGGTGGCGCAGCCACCGATGGAGCCGGGTGAGCGGTGCTTGCGCTGCGTACCGTGGGAAGCGGACAGGCCCTTGAAGCCGTGGCGCTTCATGACACCAGCGGTGCCCTTGCCCTTGGTGGTACCCGTCGCGTCGATGACGGCACCGGCCTCGAACACCTCAGCGGTGATCTCCTGGCCCAGCTCGTAGCTGTCGGCGTCGGTGGTGCGCAGCTCGGCGAGATACCGGCGCGGCGTGACGCCCGCCTTGGTGAAGTGACCCGTGCGCGGCTTGTTGACCTTGCGCGGGTCGATCTCGCCGAACGCCAGCTGCACCGCGACGTACCCGTCGGTGTCCTGGGTACGGATCTGGGTGACCACGTTCGGGCCGGCCTTGACGACGGTTACCGGGACGATCCGGTTGTTCTCGTCGAAGACCTGGGTCATCCCGAGCTTCGTGCCCAGGATCCCTTTCATCTGCCGGGAAGACATTAGTACTCAGGCCTCACTGAATGTTGACGTCGACGCTGGCCGGAAGGTCGATGCGCATGAGCGCGTCGACCGTCTTCGGCGTCGGGTCGAGGATGTCGATCAGACGCTTGTGTGTGCGCATCTCGAAGTGCTCGCGCGAGTCCTTGTACTTGTGCGGCGAGCGGATGACGCAGTACACGTTCTTCTCGGTGGGCAGCGGCACCGGCCCGACGACCCGAGCGCCCGTCCGGGTAACCGTCTCCACGATCTTGCGCGCCGAAGCGTCGATCGCCTCGTGGTCGTAGGCCTTGAGCCGGATGCGGATCTTCTGTCCCGCCATGGTGGCTTGCCGTCCGTTTCTTCGATGCAGTCTCAAATACGCGTGCCGCTCCGGTCCACGCGGTCGGGTGTGTCGCGCCCTACGCACAGACCGGCCCCTTGGACACTTGTCCTTCGGGAGTGGTCAAGAGAGCCCCAGCGGCCTGTGCCGCGAGCCCGCCCGCGCACGGCCGATCGCAAGATCGTCCGTGACGAGCAACCTGTCAAGGATGCCACACACGATTCATGACACCCAAACCGGGGGGCCCCAGGTGCTTGACCTGGGGCCCCGTCGGCGCAACTACTTGATGATCTTGGTGACGCGACCCGCGCCGACCGTCCGGCCACCCTCACGGATGGCGAACCGGAGACCCTCGTCCATGGCGATCGGCTGGATCAGCTTCACGAGCATGGTCGTGTTGTCGCCGGGCATGACCATCTCGGTGCCCTCGGGGAGGGTCACCACGCCGGTCACGTCGGTGGTGCGGAAGTAGAACTGCGGGCGGTAGTTGTTGAAGAACGGCGTGTGACGGCCGCCCTCATCCTTGGACAGGATGACGACCGTCGCCTCGAACTCCGTGTGCGGAGTCGTGGTGCCGGGCTTCACGACGACCTGGCCGCGCTCGACGTCCTCGCGCTTGATGCCACGCAGGAGCAGACCCACGTTCTCCCCCGCGCGCGCGTCATCGAGGGTCTTGCGGAACATCTCGATGGCGGTGACGGTGGTCTTCTGGGCCTTCTCGCGGATGCCGACGATCTCGACTTCCTCCATCGGCTTGAGGACACCGCGCTCGACGCGACCGGTGACCACGGTGCCGCGGCCGGAGATGGTGAACACGTCCTCGACGGGCATGAGGAACGGCTTCGAGATCTCACGCTCCGGCTCGGGGATGCTCTCGTCCACCGCGTCGAGCAGCTCGAGCAGCTTGGCGCCCCACTCGGCGTCGCCCTCGAGCGCCTTCAGCGCCGAGACACGAACCACCGGCAGGTCGTCGCCCGGGAACTCGTACTCGGTCAGGAGCTCGCGGACCTCGAGCTCGACGAGCTCCAGGATCTCCTCGTCGTCCACCATGTCGGCCTTGTTCAGGGCGACCACGATGTAGGGCACGCCGACCTGGCGGGCGAGGAGCACGTGCTCCTTCGTCTGCGGCATCGGGCCGTCGGTCGCGGCGACCACCAGGATCGCGCCGTCCATCTGGGCGGCACCGGTGATCATGTTCTTGATGTAGTCCGCGTGACCGGGGCAGTCCACGTGCGCGTAGTGCCGCTTCTCGGTCTCGTACTCGATGTGAGCGATCGAGATCGTGATACCGCGCTGCTTCTCCTCCGGCGCCTTGTCGATCTCGTCGAACGGCGTGAAGGGGTTCAGCGCGGGGTACTTGTCGTGCAGAACCTTGGAGATGGCCGCGGTCAGCGTGGTCTTCCCATGGTCGATGTGACCGATGGTCCCGATGTTGACGTGCGGCTTGGTCCGCTCGAACTTCGCCTTCGCCACTTCTCTCGTCCTCCTGGACTTGTTCTTTCCGCCGTCTGACTCTCAGCGACGGCAGTTCTTGGGGTCAGTTGTGCGGAACCATAGGGGGCGCTAGCCACGCAGCCCGCACCGGATTCAGTTACTCGCCGGTTGCCTTGGCGATGATCTCCTTCGCGACGTTCTGGGGAACCTCCGCGTAGGAGTCGAACTGCATGGAGTAGTTCGCCCGGCCCTGGGTCTTCGACCGGAGGTCGCCGACGTAGCCGAACATCTCCGACAGCGGCACCAGCGCCTTGACGATGCGAGCACCACTGCGCTCCTCCATGGCCTGGATCTGGCCACGGCGGGAGTTCAGGTCACCGATGACGTCGCCCATGTAGGACTCGGGCGTCGTCACCTCGACCGCCATCATCGGCTCGAGGAGCGCCGGACTCGCCAGGCGAGCGGCTTCCTTGAGCGCCATGCGGCCCGCGACCTTGAAGGCCATCTCCGAGGAGTCGACCTCGTGGTAGGAGCCATCGAGCAGCGTCAGCTTGATGCCGACCAAGGGGTAGCCCGCGAGCACGCCGTCCTGCATGGCGTCCTGCGCACCAGCGTCCACCGAGGGGATGTACTCCCTCGGCACGCGGCCACCGGTGACCTTGTTGTCGAACTCGTACAGCGCGCCGTCCGCGGTCGACATCGGCTCGATCTTGATGACGACCTTCGCGAACTGGCCCGACCCACCCGTCTGCTTCTTGTGGGTGTAGTCGTGCTTGTCGACCGTCCTGCGGATCGTCTCGCGGTAGGCCACCTGCGGCTTGCCGATGTTGGCCTCGACCTTGAACTCGCGGCGCATGCGGTCCACCAGGATGTCCAGGTGGAGCTCGCCCATGCCGGCGATGATCGTCTGACCGGTCTCGTCGTCCTGGTGGACCCGGAACGTCGGGTCCTCCTCCGCGAGCTTCTGGATCGCGGTCGACAGCTTCTCCTGGTCGGCCTTGGTCTTCGGCTCGATCGCCACCTGGATGACCGGCTCCGGGAACGTCATCGACTCGAGGACGATGGGGTTCGCCGGGTCCGACAGGGTCTCACCGGTCGTGGTGTCCTTCAGCCCGATCACCGCGTAGATGTGACCGGCGAGGGCCTCCGTGACCGGGTTCTCCTTGTTGGCGTGCATCTGGAAGATCTTCCCGATGCGCTCCTTGCGGTCCTTGGTCGAGTTGATGACCTGGGCGCCGCTCGCCACCTTGCCCGAGTAGACCCGGATGTAGGTGAGCTTGCCGAAGAACGGGTGCACGGCGATCTTGAAGGCCAGTGCGGAGAACGGCTCGTCGGTGTTCGGCTTGCGGAAGGCAGGCGTCTCGCCGTCCTGCAGCGTGCCCTCGACCGGCGGAAGGTCGAGCGGCGCGGGCAGGAAGTCGATCACCGCGTCGAGCATGGGCTGGACGCCCTTGTTCTTGAACGCGGAACCACACAGCACCGGGTAGGCAGTGCCCTCACGCACGATCGTGCGGATGCCCTGCTTGATCTGGTCGACGGACAGCTGCTCGCCACCGAGGTAGAGCTCCATGAGCTCGTCGTCGGTCTCGGCCACTGCCTCGATCAGCTGCTCGCGGTACTCGTTCGCCTTCTCGACGAGGTCGGCCGGGATCTCCTCGACCGTGTAGTCCTCGCCCTTCTTGACCTCACCACGCCACGTGAGAGCGCGCATGTTCACCAGGTCGACGACACCGGTGAAGTCGCTCTCCGCGCCGATGGGCAGCTGAATGGGCAGGGGCTTCGCGCCGAGCCGCTCGGAGATGGTGCGGATGGTGAAGTAGAAGTCCGCGCCCAGCTTGTCCATCTTGTTGACGAAGCAGATGCGCGGGACGTCGTACTTGGTCGCCTGCCGCCAGACCTGCTCGGACTGCGGCTCGACCCCTTCCTTGCCATCGAAGACCGCGACCGCGCCGTCGAGCACCCGGAGGTTTCGCTCCACCTCGACCGTGAAGTCGACGTGACCCGGGGTGTCGATGAGGTTGATCTGGTGGTCCTTCCAGAAGCACGTCGTCGCGGCGGACGTGATCGTGATGCCGCGCTCCTGCTCCTGCTCCATCCAGTCCATGACGGCCGCGCCGTCGTGCACCTCGCCGATCTTGTAGCTGATCCCGGTGTAGAACAGGATCCGCTCGGTCGTCGTGGTCTTGCCCGCGTCGATGTGGGCCATGATCCCGATGTTGCGGACCTTGGCCAAGTCGGTGAGCACGTCCTGTGCCACGGGTGTCTTCCCCTGTCTCAATCAGCGTTGGTGCGGCCGCAAGCCTGTTTGGCCGCGGTAGATCACCAGCGGTAGTGGGCGAAGGCCTTGTTCGACTCCGCCATCTTGTGCGTGTCCTCGCGGCGCTTCACGCTCGCGCCAAGACCGTTGCTCGCGTCGAGCAGCTCGTTCATGAGCCGCTCCTCCATCGTCTTCTCACGACGGGCCCGCGAGAACGTGACCAGCCAGCGCAGCGCCAGCGTCGTGGAGCGACCCGGCTTGACCTCGATCGGCACCTGGTAGGTGGCGCCACCGACGCGGCGGCTCTTCACCTCGATGGTCGGCTTCACGTTGTCCAGCGCACGCTTGAGCGTGACGACCGGGTCGGTGCCCGTCTTGTCACGAGCGCCCTCGAGTGCGTTGTAGACGATCTTCTCCGCGACCGAACGCTTGCCGTCCCGCAGCACCTTGTTGATCAGCTGTGTGACCAGCGGGGAGCTGTAGACCGGGTCGGTGATCAGCGGTCGGCGCGGGGCCGGTCCCTTGCGAGGCATCAGGCCTTCTCCTTCTTCGCGCCGTAGCGGCTGCGCGCCTGCTTGCGGCTCTTCACACCCTGCGTGTCCAGCGAGCCGCGGATGATCTTGTAGCGGACGCCAGGCAGGTCCTTCACACGACCGCCACGCACGAGCACCATCGAGTGCTCCTGCAGGTTGTGACCCTCACCCGGGATGTAGGCCGTCACCTCGATGCCGCTGGTCAGCTTGACGCGCGCGACCTTGCGGAGTGCGGAGTTCGGCTTCTTCGGGGTGGTGGTGTACACGCGGGTGCACACGCCACGTCGCTGCGGGCTCCCCTTGAGGGCCGCAGTCTTCTGCTTGGCGACCTTGTCCTGGCGGCCCTTACGGACCAGCTGCTGGATCGTGGGCATGGACCGGCTTTCTCCTGGTGTACTGCTTCTTGCTGTGTGGTTGGTGCTCCCGCCGTATCACGAGGTCGGGCGTGTCGCCCTTCCCTCATGTCGCCCAGGCAGGATTGAATCATCCCTACGAGGCTCGGAAGGAACTCCGCGGTGACTGCGAGGTGTCCGCTGACGCGAACTCCGCGCACAGGCACGCGGATCGACCCGACATAGGTCGGGCGCGAGTACCAAAGATACCTGGCGCCCCTGAGGGGGTCAAAACCGGGGTCGACCTATGCCCCAACGCTCGTCACACGAGGCTTGTTCCCGGTACGCGGCACCCCGGCACCATGATCACGCACGGGCCTGTCGTGAGCATATCCGGCGCTGCTCGCAGGCGCAGAACCGCGCACCGAGCCCCCTAGCCACGCACGTCGTGCAGGTGGTGGAGCGGGTCGTGGATGAAGTAGCGGGCGAAGCTGTCCACGGTGAAGTGGGCGCCGTCGCCACGGAGGCCGGTGCGCTGCCACTGGTCGCCGGTGACCTCGGCGAAGCGGTCGGCCAGGACGTGCGCGGCCTCGGTCAGCTCCCGCGCGACGGTTGCCGGGTCCTGCTCGCCGTAGCGGTCCTCGACAGCGGTCGCGTCCTGGTCCCAGTTCGGGTAGGCGGGACCGTCCTGCGTGAGCATCAGGTGGAGGCGTTCGGTGTAGACCCGGCACGAGTCGCGCACGTGGGCCGCGTACTCGAGCGGGGACCACCTGGCAGGCGCGGGGCGGTCGCGGACATCGGGCCGGGAAAGGACGACCCGCCATGCCGCGGCGTTGGCGCGCAGCATGGCGGGTACGTCGTCGTGGTCGAACGTGCTGGTGTCGAGCCCGCACTCGGGGCACGGCCGGTCCAGGACCCAGGTCCAGTCCTTTGTGTCAGGTTCCATGGCGCCAGCATCGGCGAGACGCGGGCCCGGCACCAGCAAGGGTTCCTACATGGTTCGTTAAGCGGCGCTGAGGTCAGATGCCGCAGTTCGGGGCGGACCAGAACTGGCCGGACCGCAGCGCGGTGTGGACGTGGTCGTTGTGGTCGGGGTAGCCGGGGCCGAGGATCTCGGTGAAGCCGTGGTTGCGGGCCTGCTTGGCGATCGTGCAGAAGCCCTGGCTGCCCGCGCCGAGGTCGGCGGCGTCGCCGTACATGTGACGGCTGGTCGAGGAGCCACCCGCCGCGTTGTTGCACGCGACGCTGCGGAAGCCGCTGTTGACCTGGAGCGGACGGTCACCCATGGCGTGGCGCAGGGCCTCGAGCTTCCACATGGTGACGCGGGCGTTGAACTTGGCGTCGGCCGCCGACACCCTGCCGCCGGACCAGTCACTGTTGCAGCGGTTCAGCTCGGCGTAGGTGAAGTGGATCGGGGTGCAGTCGTCGTCCTGCAGTTCGTAGATCTTGCCGAACGTCGCCGGCCCGGCGATACCGTCGGCGGCCAGGCCGTACGCCTGCTGGAAGCGGACGACCGCGGCCTTCGTGGCCGGGCCGAACGCACCGTCGAGGGCGATCACCGAGCCGTAGCCCGGGTAGCCCGAGACGCGGATCTGGAGCTGGCGGACGTCCTCGCCGGACGCGCCCTGGGAGAGGGAGCGGCCCCACGTGTAGCAGCCGTCGGCCGCGTGGACGTCCTCCGCGCTGACCGGGGCGGGGTCGGCGGCAACCGACGAGGCAGTGGTCATCGCGGCGGTAAGTGTGAGGAGACTCGCGGCCAGCGCGAGCAGAATCCTTCGCATCACTGGGAAACACCTTTCGAGGCAGGGGTAAAAGGTGACTCCCGGGAGACTGTCGGAGGATCATCGTCTGGTCAATGAATCACGACAAAATCTCTTATCCCGGTCGATTATTTCCGACTAGTTGGCCTACTGATCCAGCCTCTTGACGGCCTAAAGGTGCGGTCCGAACAGAACATGGCGGGGCCGCCGCGACGAGCTGGTCGTCACGGCGGCCCCGTGTCGCCTCAGATGCCGCAGTTGGGCGCCGACCAGAACTGGCCGGAGCGGGCCGCGACGTGGGTGTGGTCGTCGTGGTCCGGGTAGCCAGGGCCGAGGATCTCGGCGAAGCCGTGCTCGCGGGCCTGCTGCGCCAGTCCGCAGAAGCCCTGCGAGCCGGCACCGAGGTCCACCGCGTCGCCGTAGAGGTGACGGCTCCCGGCCGCACCACCGACGGCGTTGTTGCACGCGACGCTGCGGAAGCCGCCGTTCACGGTGATGGGCCGGTCACCCATGGCGTGCCGCATGGCCTGGAGCTTCCACATGGACACCAGCGCGTTGGCCTTCGCCTGGTCGGCAGAGACGTTGCCGCCCGACCAGTCGCCGTTGCAGTTGTTCAGCTCGGCGAAGGTGAAGTTCACCGGCGTGCAGTCGTCGTCCTGCAGCTCGTAGATCATGCCGAACGTGGCGGGCCCGGCGACGCCGTCGGCGGCCAGGCCGTACGCCTGCTGGAAGCGGACGACCGCGGCCTTGGTGCCGGGGCCGAACGCGCCGTCGAGCGCCAGTACCCCGCCGTGGCCCGGGTAGCCGGCCACGCGGATCTGCAGCTGGCGGACGTCCTCACCGGACGCACCTTCGGACAACGACCGGTTCCACGTGTAACAACCGTCCGCGGCCTCGACGTCGGCCGGCGTCACCGAACCGGGGTCGGCGGACGCGGGAACAACGAACACAACCAGTGCTGCGGCCAGTCCGGTAAGGACGGCCATGAGTGCTTTCATAACGGGACGCACCTCTCTTGGCAGGGAGTGGGTGGCGTCCCGAAGATCACGGTGTTACATCGGCACTGTCAATGCCTCACCGGACAAATGGCCCCTTCGCCGCTCAAGTCCGGCCATCCGTCTCACGACGATCAGGGGGTCGCGACGACGAGAACGGGCCCCGGGAAAGCTCCCGGGGCCCGTTCTCATGACGTGACTATCGGTAGTCGCGACCGAAGTCGTAGTCGTCCAGCGGAACCGCGGCACCAGTACCGGTACCGAACACGTCCGGGGTGTAGTAGCCGTCGTCGTAGCTCGGGATCGCGTACGCCGCGACCCGGGCCTCCTCGGTCGGCTGCACCTGGATGTTGCGGTACTTGTTGATGCCCGTGCCGGCCGGGATCAGCTTGCCGATGATCACGTTCTCCTTCAGGCCGACCAGCTTGTCCGACCGGCCGTTGATCGCGGCGTCGGTCAGGACACGCGTGGTCTCCTGGAAGGAGGCCGCCGACAGCCACGAGTCCGTGGCCAGCGACGCCTTCGTGATACCCATCAGCACCGGGCGGCCCGACGCGGGCTCCCCGCCGCTGGCGACGACCCTGCGGTTCTCCGTCTCGAACTGGGCCCGCTCGATGAGCGCACCCGGCAGGAACTCCGCCGAACCGCTGTCGAGGATCGTGACCCGGCGCAGCATCTGCCGGACGATGACCTCGATGTGCTTGTCGTGGATCGACACACCCTGGGCCCGGTACACCTTCTGGACCTCGTCCACCAGGTGCAGCTGAGCCTCACGCGGCCCCATGACGCGCAGGACCTCGTGCGGGTCCGGCGTGCCCTCGAGCAGCTGCTGACCGACGGAAACGTGGTCACCGTCCGCCAGCGGGCCGTCCGGGGTGGCCGCGAGACGCTGCCTCTTCGACAGCTTGTCGAAGATGATCTCCTCGCTGCCGTCGTCCGGGATCAGCGTGATCTTCCAGAACCGGTCGCCGTCCTCGATGCGCACGCGGCCGTCCACGTCCGCGATCGGGGCCTTGCCCTTGGGCTGGCGGGCCTCGAACAGCTCCTGCACACGCGGCAGACCGGTCGTGATGTCCTCACCGGCCACACCACCCTGGTGGAACGTACGCATCGTGAGCTGGGTACCCGGCTCACCGATGGACTGCGCCGCCACGATGCCGACCGCCTCGCCGACGTCGACCAGCTGGCCCGTCGCCATGGAGCGGCCGTAGCAGGTGGCACAGACACCCACCGCGGACTCACAGGTCAGGACCGAGCGGACCTTCGCCTCGGTGACACCCGAGTTCACCAGCTTCTCGATCGCCGGGTCGCCGAGGTCGTCACCGCGGTTGAGCAGGACGTTGCCGTCGGAGTCGGTGATCTCCGTCGAGATGGAGCGCGCGTAGACCGAGGTCTCCACGTGCTGGTCGCGGATGACGGTGCCATCCGTGCCGAGCTCGCCGACCTTCATGATGATGCCGCGCGTGGTGCCGCAGTCGACCTCGCGGACGATGACGTCCTGCGACACGTCCACCAGACGACGGGTCAGGTAACCCGAGTCGGCGGTACGCAGCGCGGTGTCGGCCAGACCCTTGCGGGCACCGTGCGTGGCGATGAAGTACTCGACCACCGACAGGCCCTCACGGAAGTTGGCCTTGATCGGCCGCGGGATGAACTCACCACGCGGGTTGGTCACGAGGCCGTTCATGCCGGAGAGCTGGCGGATCTGGGTCATGTTGCCCGCCGCGCCCGACTTCACGATCGTGGGGATCGGGTTGGTGTCGGGGTAGTTCTCCTCCATGGCCTTCGCGACGTCCTCCGTCGCGTTGCCCCAGACCTTGACCAGCTCGTTGTTCCGCTCGGTGGCGGAGAGCTGACCACGCTGGTACCGCTTCTCGACCGCGTCGGCCTTCTTCTCGTACTCGTCGAGGATGGCCTGCTTGTTCGGCGGCACGATCACGTCGGAGATCGCGATCGTGACCCCGGACCGGGTCGCCCAGTGGAAGCCCGCGTCCTTGAGCTTGTCGAGCGTCCGCGCCACGGTGACCATCGGGTACCGCTCGGCGAGGTCGTTCACGATCGCGGCCTGCCGCTTCTTCGGCATCGGCTCGTTCAGGAACGGGTAGTCCTCTGGCAGCAGGTCGTTGAACAGCACGCGACCCAGGGTGGTCTCGGCCAGCCACGGCTGACCGGGCTCCCAGCCCTCCGGCCGCTGCGCCGGGCTCGGCGCCCGGTCGGCGATGCGGATCTTGACCAGAGCCTGCAGGTCGATCACGCCGCGGTCGAAGGCCATGATGGCCTCGGCCGGCGACGAGAACGCCAGGCTCGCGCCCTTGCCGTCCTCCTTGAGGCGGGTCAGGTGGAACAGACCCGTCACCATGTCGAGACGCGGCATGGCCAGCGGACGGCCGGACGCGGGCGACAGGATGTTGTTCGAGGACAGCATCAGGATGCGCGCCTCGGCCTGCGCCTCGGCGGACAGCGGAAGGTGGACCGCCATCTGGTCACCGTCGAAGTCCGCGTTGAACGCCTCGCAGACCAGCGGGTGCAGCTGGATCGCCTTGCCCTCGACCAGCTGCGGCTCGAAGGCCTGGATGCCGAGGCGGTGCAGCGTCGGTGCGCGGTTCAGCATCACCGGGTGCTCGGTGATGACCTCTTCCAGCACGTCCCACACCGCGGGCCGCGCGCGCTCCACCATCCGCTTGGCGGACTTGATGTTCTGCGCGTGGTTGAGGTCGACCAGCCGCTTCATGACGAACGGCTTGAACAGCTCGAGCGCCATCGCCTTCGGCAGACCGCACTGGTGCAGCTTGAGCTGCGGGCCGACCACGATGACCGAACGGCCCGAGTAGTCGACGCGCTTGCCGAGCAGGTTCTGGCGGAACCGGCCCTGCTTGCCCTTCAGCAGATCGGACAGCGACTTGAGCGGCCGGTTGCCCGGACCCGTCACCGGCCGGCCACGGCGGCCGTTGTCGAACAGCGCGTCGACGGCCTCCTGCAGCATCCGCTTCTCGTTGTTGACGATGATCTCGGGTGCGCCGAGGTCGATCAGCCTCTTGAGACGGTTGTTGCGGTTGATGACGCGGCGGTACAGGTCGTTCAGGTCGGACGTGGCGAACCGGCCACCGTCGAGCTGGACCATCGGCCGCAGGTCCGGCGGGATCACCGGGATGCAGTCGAGGACCATGCCCATCGGCGAGTTGCTGGTGTGCGAGAACGCCGCGACGACCTTCAGCCGCTTGAGGGCGCGGAGCTTCTTCTGCCCCTTGCCGTTGCGGATGGTGTCGCGCAGGTTGTCGGCCTCGGCGTTCACGTCGAAGTCCGCGGCCAGCTTCTGGATGGCCTCGGCGCCCATGGAGCCGGTGAAGTGGTCGCCGTAGCGGTCGACCAGCTCGCGGTAGAGCATCTCGTCGGCGATGAGCTGCTTGGGCTCGAGCTTGGTGAAGGTGGTCCAGATCTCGTCGAGCCGGTCCAGCTCGCGCTGGGCCCGGTCGCGGAGCTGGCGCATCTCGCGCTCGCCGCCCTCCTTGACCTTGCGGCGCACGTCGGACTTGGCGCCCTCCTCCTCGAGGGCGGCCAGGTCGGCCTCGAGCTTCTGCGCCCGCGCCTCGATGTCGGCGTCACGCCGGTTCTCGACCTGCTTGCGCTCGACGTTCATCTCGCTCTCGAGCGTGGACAGGTCGGTGTGCCGCTGCTCGGTGTCCACCGTGGTGATCACGTAGGCGGCGAAGTAGATGATCTTCTCGAGGTCCTTCGGGGCCAGGTCGAGCAGGTAGCCCAGGCGGGAAGGAACGCCCTTGAAGTACCAGATGTGGGTGACGGGAGCGGCCAGCTCGATGTGGCCCATGCGCTCACGACGCACCTTGGCGCGGGTGACCTCGACGCCACAGCGCTCACAGATGATGCCCTTGAAGCGCACGCGCTTGTACTTGCCGCAGTAGCACTCCCAGTCCCGGGTGGGGCCGAAGATCTTCTCGCAGAAGAGCCCGTCCTTCTCCGGCTTCAGGGTTCGGTAGTTGATGGTCTCCGGCTTCTTGACCTCGCCAAAGGACCACTGGCGGATGTCGTCCGCGGTCGCCAGGCCGATTCGGAGCTCATCGAAGAAGTTGACGTCAAGCACGTCGGGTCTTCCCC